>DASZTX010000033.1:0-17430 GCA_035547875.1 Mucilaginibacter sp.
CCTCAAAAGATGGTCTCTTTTACAGCATTTGCTACGTGTTTGCGGTGGTCAATTTGACCCGGAATCAGGTGGTCAGTTTCGCCCGGAATGGGTGGTCAGCTTGCGCCGGATTGGAGTGGTCACGTTCATCAGAATCTCCAGCCTCCGCACCGAACAGGTCAGGGGCAAATTTGGCTGCCAGTGCTGATTTACGTTTCCGCAGGATATCTGCCTGTTCGGGATATTCCGTAGGTTCAGGCACCTTCATCCATGCGTCCCTGTGTTTACCTTCTTTTTCCAGTTCATCCACTTTCTGCATCGCCTCTTTGTATTTCTTATCCTTTGTCTCTTTTTCTTTTTTCTCCTTCTCAGCTTTCTCCTTCTCCATTGCCGATTGCTTTTTGGCTTCTTCCACCTGCTTCATAAAGGCTTCCATGTTGACCATCAATCCCGATGCGGTTTCTATTGGTGCGGTTATCTGTGCAAAAAAGCCATTGTCCAGTTCTTCAGCTGTGCCGTTCAGGTTCAGCGAGGGAATGAGTTTTCTTGCGTTGTCCCCGCATTGCTCATTGTTCAGCATCACCGCTACCACCCAATTGTTGGCCGCGCCTTTACGTATGGTAATGTGCAGGTCGCCTGTTATATTCAGTGCAGCTACGCCGCTAAAAAAGTTCGTTGCTTCCATTGTTCTATTTTCATTATATATTAAATAATAAATCAATCGCTGTAGTAAATTTGGGATTGGGATGTTTTCTTATGGTAGTATAGCTTAGCAGGCAATGCACCAGATAGAGGGCTATATAACCGTCAAACAATTGCTCCGCAAATAGCCTGCTGCTGCGTTGTAGCTGACTGCCATATTTTTCAATTTTCTGTTGCGCCTCCTTTACAAGGCTCAGCCAAAAGTCAAAACTGTATATGCCATTGTCCCAGTGTGCCCTGTAGCTTTGTTCTTGTTCCCTGATAGCTATACATATTCCCGTTGTAAATTGCAGGAATGCAGGTATCTCGTCAGGGAATAACTCATGCAGGAGCTTTCCTTTTTCGACGTTCGTTAATTTATCAAGTGGTTTCATCGTTCATTTTTTTGCGGTAAATACTGTAAGTCGTGGTTGATGTCTTCGGGTAGTTGTAGCGGATAGTCGGCCAATCTTGCTGCAACAAAACTTTGTTGTTCATCCAGTGCAAAAGCTATTCGGGTGACCCTTACACTATTGATGCGGATAAGAATGCTGCCTCTTTTATGCAGGGTGAAATACAGGTCCCAAACCGCATTGGCATAGGAGATACCTGTTGCCAGCAGGGCGTAATTCTCCCGCTTCCTGCCCGTATGTTTTTTTATCGCCACGTTGAAATTAAACTCGTAGCAAATGGTTAGTTCTTTCATCGTCTTGTTTTATGAGTTTGAAAAAGGGGCAGGCGTACCTACCCCAATCACCTTAATTGCGCATCCATGCCAAAGCACCATTTTTAGCAAAATCGGCACATAGGTTAAATGCAGCCTGTGTACGCAACTGCGCAGTGCCACCCAATAGGAGGGATTTTACTTTTGCATCTTCATTCTTGTAGTTGCGCACATTTTGGAAATAGCCTGTCACGCCATTATACGCGCCGAACAAGGTCCCCCTTGTGGTGTCCATTAGTTGTGTAGGATTGCTCATGGCATATTCATAGGCATTGTCGCACATATTGACAAAGCAGGTAGACAGTTCATCTTCCGTGCCGTTCTGAAGTTTGCGTAATACCTCCTTGTTCGGAACCAATGCAGCCTGTATCAGTTTTTTCACTTCTTTATCTGTAATAGGTACTTTCGTCCATTGGTTAAAGATGGCTTCCATCTGTATGCTCAGGGTGTTGGATATACCCATGATGCGGTGTGCTTCTTCCAAACGCTGCTGCACGTTGGCGGTATGCCTGATACGGATGGTGTTGGTTTTGTTGTGCATGGCTGCATTCAGCGTGTTGGCGCAGACGATGCGTACAGGGGTAAATGCTGCCGTAATACTACCGCTGCCATCATGGGAGGTGGAAAGAAAGAGGTATTTCTCTACGAGGTCTTCCTTTCCCACCCTGATATAATCAGGCAGTTTGGCAGTAATAAAGATGCGCTCTCCATTTCCTAAAGCCCCTGCGGTTTCATAGAGGATACCATCACCGCCAACGATGCTATCGAAAAAAGAAAAGGCATCCCTGTTTTGTACTACCTGGTAATCTTTACCTACTACTCCTAAGACCTTATTGTTATCGGTACGCAGCGTTGCATAGTAGTCGGGAACGTTTATTGGTGATGTGCCTGTTACTAATCCTTCCTGTCCAATGGATAAATTATCGCCCTTCGTAAATAAGGGTCGTTTCTCCACTTCGTAATCCAGCCCCGCATGTTTTATCGCTTCTTCACTTGTCGGGTAATCTGTTACAATTTGTCCTAATCCATGCCATGCTTTTTGCTGTACGCTGAAAAAGCTGTGCTTTCCTGTCTGTTCGTTAAAATTCAGATTATGTGCCATGACTATTATTTTTAAAATGATTTGAAAATGATGAATTAAAAAGGCAAGTCGTCTGTTTCTCCGTTGCCTTGTGATACTGTCGGTGCAGTTGTTGCGGGAGCCGTACCATTTGATTTGGGGAATGCCAGTACCTTAAAGTCATTGACATGGTAGTTTAAAGAACCTACCGCATTGCCTTCCGAATTATTGTACACGTTCATCCCGATGCGTCCGTACAACTGTACCAATGCCCCTTTCTTCAGGCGGCTGGCAGCCTTGGCATTCAGCCAGTAGGCGCAATTCACATAGGTGGTGATTTCTTTAAAATCGTCACTACCCTTTGGCTTAAAGCTGTCATTAATAGCGATACTGAAATTGACCACTTGTTGTTCACTCTTCGTTGTTGCGACTGAGGCATCCGCTGTTAATCTTCCGATGATTTCCATAACTGTAATTTTTACTTGTTTTAAATACTGTTTCGCTTCCCTTTAAGCCGCCTCCCCGAAAGAGATTTTTTCAAAAGAAAAAACGGAAAAAAAGAAAGCAGGAAACAGATGGCCGGTAAGTGGCCGGAGAGCTATAAGTCCCGAAGGGTGGCTTGTGAGGAACGAGCAAGGCATTATGCGCTCGCAGGAAACGGCGGACATTATCTTAGCTGCCCTTTTTATCCGTTTCGATTGAAAAATCAATAAATCAACAGCTCTATCTTCCCAAAGAGTATATTGTTTTGTCGGGAGCTATCTGTAATCCGTTAGGGATAGGAACGTAAAGCCCGCAATGCAGTGAGGACTTGCAGGGTATAGCCCGTCCTGAAAGGAACGGCAAAAGCACAATTTGTATATTAGTAAAAAATGTTAACGCTATGTTCCAGGCATCTGATCTTAAGAAAGTAAAAAGTGTCAAACGCGATAATGGTACTGACTGGGCGTACTATGATGAGGGTTTAGAAAACAAGTTCAAACTAAATTTTTCGAGCACACAGGTTAAAGGTGGACGAGAACTTATGCCGGGCGACGTTATTTTACTGTTTCAGAAAGTAGACCACATTCCTGATGTCCGTCCACATACCTACATGACACATCTGGTCACGCCGGTAGATAATGTGATGCAACAAAATCCGGCGATTGAACACCGGTGGAACTGGGAAAGAGAGGTAGCGGTCATTGCACGCGCTGAACCCAGAACCGCTATTTATAGCACACCGAGAGTATTAAGTTTTCATAAGCCGAATTGGGGGAAAGTTTGTGATGTGCAATTATTAAATAGCGAGCGGGATGTGGTGAGCATTCAAAATGATATCTGGACCTATTTTTTACCTTTTATGAATCCTAATTTTGAGGCCCAGTTAACTTCACCTGATATTGTTGGTAATGAAATTATTATTGATTTGGGGGTTACGGAAGGAGCAGAGATTAACTATATTAAACAACATATCGGTCATGAAAGGAATCCTATTATTGTCGGATTGGCAAAATCCCGTGCTTTTGCAGCAAATAATGGTCGTGTTTTATGTAGTTGCTGTGATTTTGATTTTCTTGCCATGTACGGGGAGCATGGTCAATTTTTCATTGAAGCACATCATATCCTACCTATAGGTGCCGGAGTAGAAAGAAAAACAAGAGTGGACGATCTGGCCCTGGTTTGTTCCAACTGTCACCGGATGCTGCACCGAAAAAACAAAGCAACCAACAGTTATTTCTCCGTACAGGAATTACGGCAGCATATCCGACACTTACAGAACCGCTGAAAAGGTAATCTATCGCATTTCCAGGTCTGTATCATCCATTCTTTTTTCGAGGCTTATTTTTAAAGTGTCCAAGAAGGGAGTACGGCCCTTTTTGCGGATACGCATACTTTGAAATGTCCGGTAATAATTACCTAACTGTACATTAAATATCAATTCCAGATCCTGTATAATATGTTTAACATCCGTCTTACCATTGTTCACCGCACCCCGTGAATGAATCGCATAGGCTAATTCGATGAGCGCCGCTTTGGTATCGGTCCATAGGTTCGTAAATTTTCTTTCGTTGGTATGGTTGGTATGTGCCTCCGGGTGTTCGAGGCGATAGATGCAGTTCTGCAGATAGCTGCTGAATTGCTCGTAGGCCTGCATCTTGGCAAACTGGAAACTGTGTACGGTGGAGAAATTCGGATCCATATCAGAGATGCTGATGGGGGTGATGAGGTCAGCGGTACAGCCACGACGCAAAAAGTACAGCTCGTCATGCAAAGCGCTGCCCTTCCGGTAGTAGGTATATAATTCATTATAGCGTTTGAAATAAAGGTCTACTCTTTTAGCTCCAATCATATAGTGAGTGATCTCATCCTCCCTGCCTACGGGCGGTTTCCAGGATTCCACCTGGAATACTTCCATAAAATAGATCAGTTCCTTAAGAAACATGGGCTTGACTTCTTTAAAGAAGTCAATTTCTTCCTGTTTGCCTTTAAAGTTGTAATGAACGATATATTCCTTTAATTGCTTCAGGGTGCTTTCCACGATCCGGTACGATCTTTCCGCCCGCTGCAAAATATTGTCGGAAGTAATGGTCAGTTGCTCCAAAGCTTCACTCATCCGTGCGTACAAATCTGATGCAAACTCTCTCATACTCTATGTATTTATCTTGTTAGTTCTGCAGGGCAAATCTATAGGGAGTGACAGGGGCAAGGCAAGAAAACGGGTTGCGGATCAGACTCAGGTAGTGAAATTGGCCGCTGAAGTAAGGGTTTCGGGCATTGAAGTAAGGTCTCTATTACTTCGCTATCCGCCTAATGGCATCAAAAACTAAAAAACAGGTTGCAAGTTAGTTGATTTCCCCGGTTATTTTTCGGGGGTTTAAACCCCTGTTATTTTAAAATCACTGCCGTTAATTTTACATCATGAATTCCGGAGCGCATATCAGGATCGCCGTGGTAGACGATCATCCGTTACTGAGGGAGGGAATGGTAAAACAGTTTTCTAATGACGAAGCATTCCAGGTCATTATAGAAGCGGAGAACGGACTGGATATGCTAAACCAGCTTAAAACAGTTTCCATACTGCCTGATATTGCCATCATTGACCTTAAAATGCCGGTGATGGATGGTTTCCGGCTGTCCGATGAATTGAAAGTCCATTATCCTTCTATCCTTATCCTTGTGGTTTCTGCATACGATTCTGACTTCAACAAGGCAGCCATGATCAGCAAAGGCATTCGCGGTTATTTAAAAAAGGATTGCGCTCCTTCTGTTTTCAGAGAAGCCGTCACATCCATATTTGATACCGGCTATTATTATTCGGCCTTTGCGGATGAGCGTACTTTTAAGACCGTCAAAAACAGTAATATAAAATCCCTGCAAATACCACCACGGGAAATGGAATTTCTGAAATTATGCTGCCGTACTGAACTGCGGTATGATCAGATTGCCGAAAAAATGAATATTTCCCTGAGCACACTGGAAGGTTGCCGGGATCGGCTCTTCGCCCGATTAACCATAGCCAGCCGTGCCGCACTCGTAGAATTTGCTTTATCCTCCGGTCTTAATGATCCTGAAACAGAGAAATAATATTGATTAACCAAAAGCCAATAGATATGAAGGTTCCATTTTCCATGTTCGTGTTATTCCTGTTAATATTGTCTTCTGCCTGTAAGACGAACAAGACCAATCCGGTCAAAACAGATATTTTAGATTCCTTTTCCCAATTTATCGTTATTGACTCCGCTAATAAAATGACCAATAGTTATCTTACCAGCATCGGGTCTACGCATAATGATACGGATATCCAATCGCTGATCATCGATGTGCATCAATTACGACGCTATATCGACAGCATTCCCGCCAGTAGTTCTATCGCTTATCTTAAGTTACAGTTCGCACATACGCTTTCAGTTGCTAATTCTGCGCAAGCCGGTACTAATATGGGCTATAAAAGCAATGCATTGACCATTATTATCAGTGCGTTCAATTCCAGCAATAGTGCTGTTTATTATAATGGCAATATGGTGCTCGATTACGCGCAACCTTGCCCGCCTGCCTGCCCGACAACCGTAACTAATCATTAATACTTTTCCAGATGGCGTATCATACCAGGATGACTCTATTATTGCTGGTCACCGCATTGCCGGTGCTTGTCGGCGCATTCCGGTTTCCATTGTTAAACAAGTCGGGGAAGATATTTTACGGGCTATGCGTATTCTCGCTGGCCACAGAATCAGCTGCTTATTATACTGCCGTACAATACCATAGCAATATCATGGTATATAATGTATGTAATGTCGGCCAGATGTTTTTAGCCTGTCTTTTTTTCAACCAGGCGATCCCCGGTTTTCGTAAAAGAAACATCGGCATGGCCATTGGGATTTTGAGCGTAATACTTGGGTTGCTTAATTTCCTGTATCTGCAACCCGTGCAGGAAATAGCGGACTATTTTCTCCTGTACCAGGCATTGGTCATGATCGGCCTCTGTATCATCGGGCTGCTACCAGCGTTAAAACTTCAATACCCGGATAAGAACGTACAAGCTGTTGATTTTTGGTTCATCGTCATCCTCGGTAGTTACCGGACGGTCACCTATTTCCTCTTCTCCGTTATTAAATTCTATACTTGGCGTTCTCCCGATCTCGCTTTAGAGTGTACCTGGGGCTTATATGCAGCGAGTGTATTATGGAGCCTCGGCGCCACGGTTGTATTTTTAAATTACCCGAAATTATTGCAGCATGTATGACCATTTAGTGCTGAAGCTGGTCGTCGCCGCCACATTACTGCTGGGAATGCTGGCTTTTTTTCTCGTGTATACCATTGTACGCCATAACAACAGTGTACGCCAATACCTGTTGCGCGAACAGGATTCCGTGATCCGCGAACGCGAACTCGTATTAAAGGAAGTATCTGAAAACATCCATAATAATATTACACAGGTAATACAACTTATCAGGAGGAATCTTTATACCGCAGCAGAACATTGTACCACCTCTGAACAAAAGGAGATGATCAGCCACATCACCTGGCTTACTGAAAAGATCATTAAAGACACCAAAGATATCAGTCATTCGCTCAATGCCGATTTTATCAAAGGACGGGGACTGTACCGGATGCTCGAATATGATTCCGACCTCATCAATGCCACCAAACAGCTCAAATGCTCTATCCGTGCAGAAGGCGACGAACACTGCCTGCCTGCGGAATCACAATTACTGGTTTACCGCATTGCCCAGGAGGCCATGAACAATATCCTGCAACATGCCCAGGCAAAAAAAATATCTATCATGCTTGCCTACGGGCAAAAACAGTTTAAAATGCTGATCCGGGATGACGGCATCGGGTTTAATGAAACCGATGCCCTGAATAAAGGAATGATGGGTATGAAGAATATGTATCAACGTGCGGGGTTACTGAACGGCACACTAAAAGTTGAGTCGGCACAAGGGAAAGGCAGTTGTATCACTTTAACATTTTAACCATGAATGCCATGCAAAATCGAATGTTACTTATGGCCGACCAGCTACGGATCGGAGAGGTAAAGGAATATATTGATCAGCACTTATCTGAAGAACTGCCCCTAAAAAAAATCGCTACTAAGTTTAATTATACTTTATGGACACTTAAACGGCATTTTAAGATCAGGTACGCGGTATCCATAAGCAAATACATTCTTGAGATAAGAATGGAAGGTGCACTTATCATGTTGATCAACCGTCAGGCATCTATCGTTGAAATCGCAGAAATGGTGGGTTATAATAACGTGTCCAGTTTCAGCCACACTTTTAGAAAATACTTCGGCAAAGCCCCAACGATCTATATGGCAAATGATGAACTTGTACATAAGCTAAAATGAAAGGGTTTGCTCACTTTCGACAACATTTTGCTCGTTTTGGACAACATTTTGCTCACTTTCGACAACCACCTACCTTAAATACCGCTGTAACTTTATAACATCAAGAGAGAGAAACTCTTCACCTATATCCCTTCTTTAAAAATCACCAATATGATAAGAAAGAGAACGGTTGAAATAATTTCGGCGCTATTAATTCTTTTGTTTGTATATGCAGCGGTAAGTAAGCTGCTGGACTATGAAAGATTTAAAGTTCAGTTAGGAAAATCTCCTTTGTTGAATTCGTTTGCTGCTTTTGCCGCTGTAACTGTTCCGTTGGGAGAATTGTTAATTTCTGCATTTTTAGGTTTCAATAAGACAAGAACAGTTGGATTATATTTATCACTTTTCCTGTTAGTTCTTTTCACATCTTACCTGGTAGCCATACTAAATTTCAGCTATTATATTCCTTGTTCCTGCGGCGGCATTTTACAAGGGTTGTCATGGAAAGCGCATATTATTTTTAATTCGGGATTCATCGCTATCACGATAATTGGGATCATTCTCCAAAACAAATCATTCAATTCAAAAATTGACCATCGAATGAATCACTCAATAATCAGTTCTTCATAAAGATTTTGTTGGCTAACAAACAGGGGTAGCCGAAAACCTGTAAAAAAGAGTAGGCATATAATTTTACCAAAGTTTTTCTTGTTGTTTTTTAAGACTACAAAAGCAACAGACATTATGAGGAAAATTAAAATTTCATTTATGGCATTAACCTTTGTATTTGCTGCAGGCACAGCATTCATTTCGCAAAAGGCAACTGCGGGTGTTAACGACGACTGCGCTGTTTCTCAGTGCGTTTCAAATCCTGACGATATATGCTGTAGCGATTTCGTAAATGGCCAGCCGACAACTCCGGAACAAGGCACATTAATTCGTTGATTAATTCCTGGTATTGTACTGCCGGTGTAATGCTGGCAGTACAATACTTTAATCCTTTTATATGCCAGTTATATGCCAAGCAAGTTTTCTTTGATAATAACCATAATTATCGTACCGGTAATAGCAGTATTTCTCTTGTTCAGGGCATCACATAAGCCAAACCGGTTTAAAAATAATTTTGACAGGAAGTGGTTCAAAAATAAGTTGACTGTTTGCAATAAATTGAAGTTAGACGAAGAGATCAAAGACTTTTCAGCACTTGGTAGCAACGAAATTCTCCTGAAAACGGGTGAGAGAAATACATTGGTGTCACTGGACATGAATTTAAGGCAATTGCAGAACGGATTATTATCGTTAGGCCCTAATACCGGTACAAATTCAAAATTTGCATGGGATTTTAACGACAACACATTGTGCGTTTTCAATTACAAAAAGCATCTTATCACATCTTATAATGTACGGACCAAAGCTTTGATGGATCGAATGGTGCCTGGCGTTTTCACGAGAGCTACTGTAATATCGGACAGCAGCGTAGTAATTCGTTGTCTGGACAGCAATACAAGATACCAGGTGTTCAAAAAACTGAATTTAAAAAATGGAGATATCCTTATGGAAAAAGATATCTCCCCAAAGGTCAATGACGCAGGCATGGCAACCGACGGACAATTGCATTATGACAAATCAACGAATACTATCGTTTTCACCTATTATTATGGCAACGGGTTTCTTTGTATTGATTCCAATATGTTTCTAAAATATAAAGGCAGAACTATTGATACAACCAAGACATTTCACGCGCACATCTCACATGGAAAGGTATACACCCATATTGATCCGCCCGACTATATTAATCTGAACTCTTGTGCCGAAAACGGAATATTATATATTCAGTCAGCTCTCCAATCAGATGATGAATCTAATGATTCGTTTAACGAAAATTCGGTAATCGACATGTATAGAATCAAGGATGGCCAATACATAGGCAGCTTTCTAATTCCAAATTTAAAAACGTAAAGGTTAAGCGTTTCAAAGTTATAAGAAGTTTAATTGTTGCTGCCTATAAAAACCATATCGTTACGTATAGATTCAACTCTTAGCAATAGCTGGATCAGTATCGTGCATTGTTTGGATAATCCATTCATAAAAAGAGGAAACTCTTGACCACATTTGTAAACTGCCATAAAAACTCGGATCTTTCATATGGCTTACCCCATGCACAATTCCTGCTAATTTCCATTTTCCGTCAATTTTAATAAACATACCTCCTCCGCTATCTCCTCCATTAAGGCCATACTCAAGCTTATAGGGCCTTGCAGAACCTATAACATTTAGCTTTTTGAATTTTCCCGGACCATCAAAGTCAGCAATTAAAAACGATGCTAAGCCGCTTTTAGATTCGGGCACTCCACCGATAGAATCAATGCAATTTTCACCAGCTAGTTTACCTGATGCCCAGGTCGGTGAAGGAGAAGTATTGGCGATCTTTAAGACACCATACCCAACTCCAATACATTTATGCCCTATTTCTTTTGGATTATTATTTAGTATAGCAGGTTTTATATCGTTTACAGACTCTGCGAGTTCGATAACAGCCATGTCAAGGTTGTATGTTTTCTTTGTGAAGCCAGGATAAACAGTCACCCTTTTAACCTTATATTGTTTGTCCTTGAACTGGCAATTCATATCTATCTGCCCGTCGACATAATTAAAATTAATATGGCCTGCAGTAAGTACATACCTATCGCTGATCAAAACGCATGAACCCGAAAACTTATCCTTGCCTGAAATTATTTTACCTACACAGTCGAATCTAGGCTCGTTGGCAAGTGCAATGTATTTAGAGATGGGTATGTCATTACGTATAACTCCTGAACAAAATAAGATTACCAATATTGGTAATACATATATGCCGTGAAAAACTCTGATTTTCATTTCATAAATAATTAAATGGTGATTTTCTTTAACGTGGGTTTTGCTGTATTCCCGAATAAGTGATCACGTTATCAGAAATAGGAAATACATATTTGGGATCATTAGGTGGCAAGGTATAAACTGTTCCATTCAGGTTTCTTGTTAGGGTTACTGTAAAGCGCGGGTCCTGGTTGAGCCTTCTCAGATCACTCCATCTTAATCCCCGAAAAACAAGTTCTTTTCGTCTTTCGGCAAGTATCAGGCTTAACGCATTGTCGGCACTGGAAGCCGTAAGCGCCGTAAATGTTCCTGTCTTATACCGTTTTTGTAGCAGGGTGTTTAAATCATTCATAGCATCAGATGTATTACCTAATCGTGCATTGCATTCAGCTCTTATCAGATATGTTTCATCAGCCGCTATACCCCCAAAGAGCGTCAAACTGCCTACATAACTTCCCTTATAACTATAGGTGCCGTTGTTGTTATTTTTGTAAAATACGGTAAGCCGCAAATCATTTGAATTATAAGACTGGATTAATCCCGGATCAACCTGCATATTGAGGAAAGTCAAGTAAAGACTGAGTGCCTGGTGATATTCTACCTCGCTATTTAATAAAGGAACCGGATAGGATGCAGCTGCATTTAGCGTGTTATAATCTAAAAGTGTGCTGAATGCTTTTAACGATGCATCGGCATATTTAAATGCATTCTGGTAATCTCCCATTGTCAAATAGATCCTTGCCAATAACGCTGCGGCAGCAGGTTGTGAAGCTCTGGTTTTATAACTGGGTGTAACAGGAAGCAGGGATTGCGCCGTTAACAGATCAGAAGTTATTTGGTCATAGGTTTGTTGTACTGTGGACCTCACTGACTTCGCATTAATGTCAGACGTTAATCTTAAAACTATTCCAAGATCAGTTTTTGCTGATGAAGCAATGTAAGGTTTAGCATAATCCTGAGCTATTTTAAAAAAGGAATATGCCCTGAGAAACAGTGCCTGTCCTTTTACATTATTATAGTCGGTCCGGTTAATATCAGTAACCTGTATATTCTGCAAGCCATCCAAAATAACATTTGCATAAAAAACCTTTTGATAAGCATAATACCAGTCATTAGAAGACGCGCCCTGAAAAATATCTTTGGCCCAGATATAACTGTTGCGTTCAAAAGCGTTTGACAAGGCTTGCCAGGTCGTATAGGGAAGATATAAGTTGTCGGTACTCATTTCGTCCAAAGCAGGCGCAGAAGTATTGATCGTAACCTCGTTATCAAGCATGCCTTGGAAATCCTGTAGGGTAGAAGGAACTACCAACGCATCATCAGACTTTATATCCAGTGCATTTTTTTTGCACGATAAAGCTGTAAGCAGTAATAGAAACAGCGTATATTTTAAGTATTTAGTTTTCATGACTTTGATTATAAGTGAACATTAAGACCGAATGATAATGTAGCCGGATTGGGATAACCACTGATAAAATCGGGATCAATACCCGACTTCGTAGCTTTCCAGATGATTCCAAGATTATTTGCATAGGTGTAGATCTGAAGATTATGCAACGTTGCGTTTCCGATCTTAACGGTTTTCAGAGTATAGCTTAGCCTTATGTCCTGAAGCCGGATATGGTCGCCTTTCTCCACCAGGACAGAAGAATAGGTATAGAAGTTATCACGACTGGTATTGTCGGGATATATCAATGAAGGAACGTTCGTTGTTTGTTCATCGCCCGGCTTTTGCCAGCGTTTCGTATAATCAGCATTCGCATCATAAAGACCCATCAGGCGTCCGTTATTGACAGACGGCATACGGAAATAGTAGCCAAACTTATAACTGATATTAACCGAAAGCGTCAGCGACCTGTAAGTAAAGTCGTTTCTTACAGAACCGAAAATTGTGGGCGTTGCAGGTCCATTATATACCAGGTCATTGATATTTTTTGAATTGGCAATGCTTCCATAATCTTTGCTTACCGCACCATTTAAATAGCCCTGTGGATCACCCGTCTGAGGATCTAATCCCGCCCATTGGTAACTATATACGCCGAATACGGGTCTTCCCACAACGGGGGTAAATACCGAAATAGTGCCACTTGCCGTACCGTCTCCATTAGTAACATGGTTTGCATTGGTAACAACGGGTGTATATTTAGTAACCTCGTCGCTTGTTTTACTAAAAAGGAAACTTGTGTTCCATTTAAACATTCCTGTCAGGTTCCTAGTGTATAATTGAATGTCTATTCCTGCTCCTTTCATATCAGCGACATTGCCTTTATACGATAGGAAACCGGTAGTAGGGTCTACAGCGGTAAAACCTACCAGGTCTGTACCTATCCTCTTATAATATTCGAAAGAGCCGCTTATGCGCCTGTTCTTTGATCCGAAGTCCACACCCAGGTTAAGCATTTTATCCTGCTCCCATCGAAGATCAGGATTAGGGGGATTGGATATTATTACATCCGGCGCGTTGGTAACCTGACTGATGGCGTATGAACCCGTAGTGTAGGCAGTAAGTGCCTTATCAATATTACCGTTAATGCCATAGGTGGCTCTGAGTTTTAATTCAGGTAACCAACCAACATGGTAAAAACTTTCCCTGCCCATATTCCAACTTAACCCGGCCGACCATAAAGGCACTCCTTTTTGATTCGTGTTGACACCAAACAGATTACTTTGATCATATCTTGCACTTCCGGAAATGGTGTACCGATCATCATAAGTGTATGATGCATTTGAATAGTAAGACCGGAACTCGTTATCCATTTTATCAAATTTGTCCAGGTAGGGAATAAATGCGCTTGCAGACAGGTTAGCATATTGGGGGAAAAGGCTTGCATAGTTTACGGGTGTGCTGGTAGCCGTATTTTCATTATATCCATACAGCCTGTGGAAGTTGATATCAGTAAGCTCCGACTGATATTCCACGCCCGCTATCGCAGTAATATTATTCTTTAGCCCAATCGCTTTATTGAAATTAAGTTGTCCGCGTATGATACTTGCAGAAAAATCCGTTAGGCCTTTATCATAGATATCCCCGTAAGGAACAGGCCTCGTGGTAACACCTCCGCTAACCGAGCTGTATAGATTGACCAGGTTGCGGACATAATAACTATCTTTTGATCGTAAATTGTCATTTTCATTTATCTGCCTTTCGTACTGATATCTTACCTCCGCGCTTAACCAGGGAGCGAACTTATAGATCAGCGAAGGGTTGATACGGATATCATAGATGTGTGTTTGATTATCAGCGATATTCAATTCCTGTAAAGGAGCATATTGCCAATCAAGCAATCCTGTTTGTGCTGACTTAAAGCCGGTCGGGTGATCTTTTGAAACTGCAAGCGGATTACCATCGTTGTCAGCAAGCCTGGCATAGGGGTATAACGCACTGCCATTTGAGGTAACCCCGTTAATTCCAGGGTTATTATTATCCTGTTTGTTTTGAGAAAAATGGATACCCATTGAAAGCTCCAGATTTTTTATGGGGCTATAAGTACTGTTATTATTCAGCGTGATCCTTTGGTAGTCATTATTCACCAGGTTACTAAGGTTCTGGTCATAGCCTGCTGAAAATACATAGGTTGCATTTTTACCGCCGCCACTCAAATTTATTGCATGCTGCTGGTTAACACTGGTACGATAAAAGTATTTATTGAAATCATTTCTTACATCATTGTTTCTTAAAGCATTGATCTGCGACTGGGCTTGTGCCATAGTGATAGTTCCAGCCGTTTGAGCGGCAAGGATTTCTACGACTGGTGTCACCACGGGCCGGGTGCTGTTACTGTTCAAACTGGCGGTATAATATCCCTTGTCGTACAGGAACTGTTCCATATCTATAAAATCGGAGGCGTTCAGGAAATTAGGGCTGTAAAAAAGATCGGGCTTTTTACCTATGGTTATATTGCTGCCGATCGTCACTTGCAATGGCTGGTTTAATTTCCCCTTTTTTGTGGTTACTACGATGACCCCGTTTGCTGCCCTGGCCCCCCATATAGATGCTGCAGCAGCATCTTTGAGGATAGTTATATTCTCGATATCATTGGGATTGATATTATCCAGATCACCGTCATAGGGGAAATTATCCACGATGATCAATGGACTGGTATTTGCAAAAATGGTACTCCTCCCCCGGATGCTGATCGGCGAAGCATTAGGGTCCAATGATGATAAATTCCGGTTGAATATAAGCCCGCTTGTTATGCCTTCCAGCCTGTCTATGAAATTCGTGCTTACCCGCCGATTGAATAAAGCGCTGTCGACCTTTACAAAGGAGCCGGTAGCTCTCTCCACAGGTACATCCTGGTAACCTGTATTTACTATACGGACTTCATTTAAAGTACTTACGGAAACGTTTAATACCATATTAATTTCAGAGCGACTGTCTACATTAACTTCCTTTTGCACGTATCCTAACATTCTAAAGATCAGAATAGAATTGATCGGGACATTGTTTAGATGGTAGACCCCGTCGGCATCAGTCGTTGTGCCCTGGGACGATCCTTTGATAGTGACCGATACACCTGGAATCGGCCTGCCGATGGAGTCCGTCACACGGCCTGCCACATTTATGTTATTAATTATTTGCCGGGTTGTTTCGGGAATGTCGATTTCTTTGATGATAATAGCCTTGTTCCTGATCTCATACCGGAATGGCTGGTTTTGAAAAATTTCGGCGAGTGCCTGTTCTACAGAAACATGATCTATATTTATGGTAACCGGAACTGCCTTTTTAAGAAAGGAAATATCATAAAGAAAGGCATAGCCGCTTTGCTTGTGTACTTCCTCAATTACATTTTCAAGCGGTACATTTTTCACTTTTATCGTTATCTGCTGCGCATTTGTACTTGCAGAGACGTGCAAACAAAACAGGAAGAAAAGGAGGATAGTTAGTTTCATGGCTAACAATAGCTTGCGGTACGAAATGCCAATGTGATGACCGCCGCCACCGGGACGAATGTCATCATTGGCATGAATATTAAAATTCATACATTTGTCAATTAGGATTTTACATAGTTGATTAATTAACGTTGGTCACTTGCATAAAGCCTGATATTTGCCGAAGATGTGAGCGCATCTTCGGCTTTTTAGTTTATGCGATACATTGGGTTACCGTTCCACCATAATCCTCCTTCCTGTGATTTTAAATTTGAGCTTACTGGTTATTTCGAGCATTTGAAGCAATTCTGACAAAGGAACATTACGGCTCATTGCGCCGTTAAACCTGGATGGAGGCAATGAATTGAAATCCACCTCCACATTATACCAGCGCTGTACCTCGCGCATAATATCCACGAGGCTTGTATTATGAAATATGAACTGTTCTTCTTTCCATGCCAGGTTGACCCCGATATCCGCTTGCCGGATATTCAACTGATTAAATTGATAGGTTGACATATACCCTGGTTTTAAGATCGCGGACTTTTTATCGGGCAGGATAACTTTAACTGATCCTTTCACCAAAGTTGTAATAACGGGTTCGCCGTGATAATCGTGGATATTAAAATGCGTACCCAATACTTTTATTTCCTGATCCGGGGACTTTACAATAAATGGCATTTTGCTATTATGTACTACTTCAAAATAGCCCTCACCGGTAAGCGTGACTTGTCGTTCCCTGCCTCTAAATCGTGTAGGGAAACGAATGGATGAGGCAGCATTTAACCATACCTGAGTACCATCAGGCAAGATCACCTTATAACTCCCGCCGTAGGGTGTTACGATCGTATTGTATTCAAGGGCTGTTGTTTTTTCATCCAGCACCTGGTAAGTAAGCTGGCTTTGGTTGCTCTTGCTGATGCGGACTCCGGATTGTTGGGCAATAAGGCCCTTATTGGTATCATCAAGATTAATCTTTTGTCCATTCGAAAGTACCAATACCGCTTTATTTTTGCCCGGTGCAATGTCATTATTATTGGCCGTGGTTATTGGAGACTGCTTTGCATGATAATGATACAGGATCAAACCTGTTGATAGCAGGATCAAAACAGACGCTGCCGCCAGTATTCTTTTATATAGTTTGCGTCTTATGCCCGTTGCAGTTGATGCCGAAAGAACAGTATGCCGTTCCGCACGTTCATTAAACCGGTTGAACGCCGCCTCGGCATCGAATTGATACATGGAACCCAGATGCCGGTCTCTCGAAAGCTGGTCTAAAAGTTCGTCAAACAATTGCTGATTAGCTGTACTTTGTTCTTTCCAGACTTGCAGTTTTTGTTCATCGGAAAGTGTAGTAGTGCCCTCTATCAAGCTGGTAATGAAGGCCGCCACGTTTATGGCTGATAATTCCGGTTCCTTATCCATAGAAAGCGTATTTAAGTT
>DASZTX010000034.1:0-2462 GCA_035547875.1 Mucilaginibacter sp.
AGGAAATAGCCGGTAACTTTTTGCCAGGCTGAAAATTTTACGGGATGGGCCATAATCAAATTTTTTATACAAATAGACCGATCTTCGAGCGCGCTCCGAAATCTATTCGACAAAGCCTGTTAAATAAACAACGGAGCACACATTTACGCCAACGAACAATAGAAACAGATGCTGGTTGTCTTCAGGCGCCCCTCTGTTGGAAATATCCGGCCATTCGTCGAATGGATTTGTTCCTAACTAGCGATCGCTTTCTATTTGCATCATGATCGTTATCAAAGATTTAAGTTATGGTTACCGCAAAGGCCAGCAATTATTTGAGGGTTTAAACCTGACCTTACATCCGGGTAAGGTGTATGGCCTGCTGGGCAGGAACGGTGCCGGAAAGTCGAGCCTGATTAAACAAATGGCCGGTTTGCTGTTCCCAATGCATGGCTCCTGTACCATTAATGGGCGGGAAGCAAGGCACCGTGATCCGGTTATGCTCGAACAGTTGTTCTTCATTCCGGAGGAATGCCAATTGCCGCCGGTCACCATTCCCGTTTTTCTCCGGATATACCAGGGATTTTACCCCAACTTCAATCTCCATCAGTTTGAGGAATATCTCCGGATATTCCGTGTCCCGCCGGACAGCCATTTACGCAGACTGTCCTTTGGTCAAAAGAAGAAAGTCTATATCGCTTTTGCCCTGGCAGCAAATACCGCGGTGCTGATTATGGATGAGCCGACTAATGGGCTGGATATTCCCTCCAAGCTCCAGTTCCGGGACATTGTTCGCAGTGCCAGTTGCTGCGACAGGCTGACCATCATGTCAACCCACCAAATCAAAGATATGGACAACCTCATCGATAATGTGATCATGATCGACCAGGGGCAGATATTGCTACATGCGGATAAGGCAGCGCTTACTGAATATTTCAGCCCTGAACCGCTTGATCTTGAAATATTGTTTAACCGTGTGATCGATCAGCGCTCATGAAACAGTCAATGGCTTTATCTTTCAAAAAAATAGCCGCGCTGAACCGTCGGCAGTGGCTGGAAAACCGGCAGGCCTATGGCTTAACGGGCCTTGCTTTAACAGTAGTGCTATTGCTGTTTTTCTTTATTGGCTGGCACTGGCGCGAAAGTTTTCCAGGCGCGCAGGGCAATGGTATCTTCCTGATCGGCCTGTTCGGCGGCGGGATCGCTTTTTCCGGATGGTTATATAAGGAACTAAGCCGCCCCGCAGATAGCATCTGGCTGCTGGGCCTGC
The DNA here is from genome assembly GCA_035547875.1 of Mucilaginibacter sp. Taxonomy (GTDB): domain Bacteria; phylum Bacteroidota; class Bacteroidia; order Sphingobacteriales; family Sphingobacteriaceae; genus Mucilaginibacter. Next base: position 1,250 of record DASZTX010000034.1, read on the forward strand.
CTGCTTCTGCCGGTCAGAAAATACTGATCTTTTTGTTGCATAGTATTATTTTCTACGGGGTAGGGTTTACCCTGCTTTTCCGGATAATAGAAACGATATTTTACGACGTGGTTGCCGGCTCATCTGCGGGCGCTTTGCACTCGGCTATCTTTGAAAACGGCTTTTACACCTGCTACCTTACCTTCATCAATATCCAGTTGTGGCTGCTGATCGGCAGCCTGACCTTTAAAAAGGCGGCCATCATAAAAACCGTGCTTTTGCTCTTGTTGTATTTTATCCTGGCCGCAAGTGGCAATGTCATGTTGATGAAAATGCTTACCGGTGAAGCCGGTATTACCAGCAGCTTACCGTATGGCTATTTTCAATTTGTACATGAAAACGAGAACATCTATGTGTACCTGCCAGCGTTGGCGCAACACTTGGTTGACCTGCTTGGCTGGTTACTGCCCTGCTTTCTGATCTATATCGCTTACCTCAAATTAATGGAAAAGGAGATCACCGCATGAAAAAGGGCAACCGTTTGTTATTATTATTCTTGTTGTTATTTGCTGCTGGTATAGGTTTCACTGACAAAATGCTCGCCGTGCAGTACCGGCATATTGACCTGAATGATCCTTATAAGAACTTTAGTGCCGTAACTATCCAACCTTTTCGGGTACTGGCTATCCGGGGTGGCAATGGGTATATCGTCCGGGTGATGCAAGGTGATTCCTTCCGGGTAATGCTGATGAATTCCCGGAAACCGTTTTTCCGGCTGGCACAGCGCGCCGATACCGCGTTCATCCGTTTCTCGGTAGCCAACCAACAATACCAGTCGCCTGAGGAATGTACCACCGGGCTGATTATTACTGTGCCCAACCTGGCTGCGCTCCGGCTTTCCGGCATCAATTGCGACTTAAGCGGTTTAAGACAGGATGGCCTACGGATCGCCCAGCAAGACCGGTCCTTACTGCGTATGAAAAAGATCCATGTAGAACGATTATCTTTGCAGTCCTCTGGCTCATCAGCAACTTTTTTCCAAGGCGACAATCAAACCGGAACTTTGCGGCTCGACCTGGCGGGAGCTAGCTCCGCCGATTTGGGATCATTACACAGCACATCCATTTTTCCGCACTTACGGGATGACTCGAGGTTGAGTGTTACCGCCAGTTCTTTAACCCAACTTAAACCGGATGAAGCCCCCAATCCTTAGACCCCTCCAGCGTAAGTTGCC
>DASZTX010000035.1:0-10821 GCA_035547875.1 Mucilaginibacter sp.
GGTCATCAGCAATGACAGCATCATCCCCAAACTCGCCGAGCGCTATGTGCGCACGGAAAATGGCTTTGCCCGCAACCCCTACATCAACTGGGCCTTTAATATCGGCCATGACGGGATTTATTCCACGGTGGGCGACCTGGCGAAGTGGGACCGTGCGCTGTACGATACCGTCCTGCTCAGTCAGGAAACGAAACAAAAGATGTTTAGGTCCTACAACGACGAACATTTCGGTTACGGTTTTGTGATCGATCCTTTTTATAACCAGGGTCACCGGCTGATCGCCCACGACGGCGGTTTCTTCGGGGCAATGACCTCGGTCAACCGCTTTACGAAAGACCGGCTCTTTATTACCGTTTTGTCCAATAACCAGTCTTCTTCCTATCTGATCGCTTACGCGCTGGCGGCTATCTGTTTCGGCAAACCCGTTGATCTGCCTTACCATCATCATGCCGTGACCGGCAATCCGGCCCTGTATCCACAGTTTGCCGGAAAATATGGCAATATCGAGATCGTAGCCCATCAGGGCAAATTGTATTACAACAGCACAGACCTGCCTTTGATACCCGAATCGGCCACAAAGTTTTACCGGTCGGACGATCCGGAAAGGACCGTTGAATTTATCAAAGACGGTGCAGGGCGTTACAACACCCTGTCGTTATCGAAAGCCGGGGTAAAAGAACAAATTCAAAGAGTACCCTAAGAATCGGTTAAGGATAAGTTAATTCATTATTAAATAATCTGCCAGGCGCCTTTTACTGTAGCGTTCTCCATGCCCGCCGCGTTTAGGACTATATAAATACAAACTTAACCGGCTATGAAAAAGCTACTTTACCTGATGATCCCGGTGCTGCTGATGGGCTGTACGAAGAAAAACGAACCCGCGCAAACATTAGACGACAGCAACCTGACTGAATGCCCTTCCGGCAACTGTAACTTTCTGTTCACCGAGCAGGCCGACCTGCAGGAAAACAAGACCTTCATGACCGGCGCTTACCGGCTGTTTTGGGCCAGCCAGCAACAAGACGGCATCACCACCACAATCTATATCAAAGCGCCTATGAGCGGTAAGACCTTTACTTTGGACAAAGCGGCGATCCTTTCCGGCAAAGTGATCTTCGAACGCAATTGCCCGGCTTGCTTTTCGATCCCCTTCCAGCTAGTAGACGGTTATGTGAAAGGCAGGAACGCCAGCCCGGAAAAGCCGGCAGATCAAACCCGCTGGCTCGTAGAAACCAAACTCTATTTGCAGGCGGTAAATAATGCGCAACTAAAAGATACCGTCTACCTCAAACAATATTTCATTCCGAACTTTGCGGCGAACTAAGTAAGGGCTATGCTTTTTTCAAAACCGGTAATTTAAAGAAAAACCGGCTTCCCGCACCCAACTCGCTTTCCAGGCCGATCCCGCCGCCCTGTGCCTCTATAAATTCTTTGGAAATAGCCAGGCCCAGGCCGGTGCCTGACTTATTCTGGCCATCAGTGGGCACCTGGAAGTAGCGGTCAAACAAGCGCTCCTGATATTGGGGTTCTATCCCTTTTCCAAAATCACGTACGGAGAATTCCACCATTTTATCTTTAATGGCAACTTGTACTTGCACTTTGGATTTTGTCGGGCTATACCGTAGTGCATTGGATAGAAAATTGATCATCACCCAGGCGGTTTTCTCTACGTCAGCCTGTATGTCCGGTAAGCCGGTACTGGTCAGTTCTTCAATGGTTATTTCTTTTTGTTCGATTTCCGCCCGCACGGCCTTCAGGGCATAATCCACAATTTTTTCGGGCCGGGCGGGCACAAAGTTCAGTTGAATATTCCCGGTCTCCACCTGCGACAGGTCCAGCAACTCATAGGTGATCTTCAGCAGCCGTTCAGCGTCCTCGTCTATGTGCTGCACCAGCTGACCCTGCTCTGCATTCAAATCGCCCACCCGCTTATCCGCCAATAGCTTTAAGCTCATCTTGATGGCAGAGATGGGGGTTTTCAGTTCGTGCGATATGGTGGCGATGAAATTGGTTTTGGCCACATCCCGTTCTTTAAATTCCGTAATGTTGCGCAAAATATAAACCCGACCAGCCGTTTTTTTTGCAATATAAAGGGGTGCATCCCTTTCTTTTGGCGCCGTATCCGGAACTTCGATCTCCCGGGCTTCCAGTTGATAGTAGGCATCTTTGCCGCCGGAGACGATCTTAAAAGGTTTTCCAGCTTGCGCTTCATTCATCACGGATTTGAAAAGATCATTGCGGCCGGCTATGTCAGGGGCCGCTACCCCTTCGGTTTGCTGCTCGCCGAGGTTCAGTAGCAATTTAGCTGCGGTGTTCATGAACAACACCTTCTGCTGCTCGTTGATCCCGATGATCGCATCGTTCATTTGCTCGATGATGGTTTCAATGCGCACCTTCTCCGATAATATTTTTGACAGGTTGCTGTTTTCCCATTCATCCAGGCGGGCAGCCATTTCGTTAAACGCGGCCGCCACTTCGCCAAACTCGTCCTGCTGGTCGAAGTGTATACGTTTTTTATAGTTCTTTTTTCCGATCTCGCGAATACCTTCTAACAAGGTGTTCAGCGGGCCTGAAACAAAGCCCGGAAAGTTAACGCTGAAAGTAAATAATATTAAGAACGTGAATGCCCCGGCAAAACCCAGGACCAGTGCAGCCTGGTTGACTGACGTCCGTGCTTTTTCATTCTTTTGCACAATGGCTCGCATATTCAGTTCCTCGACCTGCCGTAGGTAAAGCCGGCAGGATCGTGCAGCAGCTACCTGTTGTGGTAGTGTCAGCAGCGGATCCCTTAACGCCTGAAACGAATGCCGCAGCGCTTTAACGGCTTCTCGCTCTCCGCGCTCGGTGATGTTATGTTCTTCTTTAATCAACTGTTCATTGAACGCCTGAACCGCTGCGGTGTTAAGCGGAAGCGCATGGTCATCCAGCACGGTCTGCATCTGCCGGATATAGGTCAACGTCTCGTAATTATCTTTTAAGATAACCTTTGCGCTGTTAGATATATCATTGATATAAAACAAAGAAACGACGCCAAAAAACAGCACGACAAGGAATAAAAAACCAAATCCTAAGCGAAGCTTGTGTTTTACTTTCATGAGAGTATGACTAAATCAGTTTCTGTTGCCGCTATTTTTTTGAGCAGGCCGTTAAACACCGTAGTTCTTAAGATGATCTGAAACAGGTTTAAGTGCGGTTTGCCGATACAAATGGTCGTGATTTCCTTTTCTTCGGCTACCTGCATAATCGTTTGCGTGATCTGGTCGCTTTTAATCTTCAGCACCTCGGCACCCAGTTCGGTAGCCAGTTTAAAGTTATTGATCAGGAAGCGTTGTTTATCCAGGCGTATCTTTTCCAGGCTTTCGCTTCTGCTTTGCACATACAACACTACCCAGGGCGAGCGGTAATACGAAGCCAGGCGCGCGGTTTTTCGGATCACCGTTTTGGCCGTTTCCGCATTGGAGGAAATGCAGGCCAGAAAGCGTTCCGGCCTCAGCTTGACCTGTTTGGGTATTTCCGTGTCGATCTTCCTTTCGAGGTGGTGTGCCACTTCCTTGAGGGCGATCTCCCGCAATTGCAGAATGGTGCCGCTTTGAAAAAAGTTTTGCAGGGCACGTTCAATTTTATCGGGCTGATATATTTTCCCGTCCTTAAGCCGGTCAATCAATTCATCGGCGGTCAGGTCGATATTCACCACTTCGTCTGCCAGTTCCAGCACCTTATCGGGTATGCGCTCCTGTATTTTGATGCCGGTTATCGCTTCGATCTCCTCATTCAGGCTTTCCAGGTGCTGGATGTTCACTGCCGTTATCACGCTGATGCCCGCTTCCAGTATATCCAGCACATCCTGCCAGCGTTTACCGTTCTTGCTGCCCTCGATATTGCTATGTGCCAGTTCATCAACGATCACCACCTCCGGGTGGATCGAAAGAATGGCTTGCAGGTCCATTTCTTCCAGTTCTTTGCCTTTGTAAAATATCCTGCGCCGGGAGATTACCGGTAACCCGGTTAAAAGGTTATGTGTTTCGGGCCGGTTATGTGTTTCAATATAGCCGATTTTAACCTTAATGCCATTGCGCAACAAGGCATGAGCCTCCAGCAGCATGCGATAGGTTTTGCCTACGCCCGCGCTCATGCCAATATATATCTTCAGTTTGCCCCGCCTCGACCTTTTGATCAGCTCGAGAAAGTGTTTGACCGACTGTTTTTCCGCCTCCATTGATGAGTTAAAGTTAATGCATTAATTCGTCCAGGGCGATATTCAGTTTAAGCACATTGACCCTTGGCGGACCGAACAGGCCGAATAAGGGCCTTTCGGTATGCTGATCTACCAGGCTCAATAGCTTTTCCATCGGCAACCCACGGACGCTGGCAATCCGCCAGGCCTGAATTTTGGCCGCTTCGGGCGACAGGTCGGGATCCAGGCCGCTGCCGGATGCAGTCACCAGTTCGGCAGGTATTTCTGACCGTTTTACGGTTGGATTATGCACCAGGAAACTATCGATGCGGCTTTCTACTGTTTTCAGATATTCGGGGTTGGATGGCCCTTTGTTGGATCCGCCCGAACCGGCGGCATTATAGTCAACCGCCGACGGGCGTGACCAGAAATATTTATCGAGCGTAAATTTCTGGCCGATGTTGGTGTAACCCACCAAACGGCCTTTATAATAGAGAGTTTCACCATGGCCATGCCCCGGCGCGAATTTCGCGATACAGCTTATAGCAAGCGGATATAGGCCGGCAAACAGTACCAACATGATGATAGTCAGTTTCAGTGCCGGAATTAAATGCGTTTTCATATTGTTTTTTTATTAAACCAGGATTCCAACTAACAGGTCGATGAGTTTGATGCCGATGAACGGCGCGATCACGCCACCCATCCCGTAGATGAGCAGGTTTCGGCGCAGCAGCGCGCTGGCGCCAATGGGCTTATATTCCACGCCTTTGAGCGCCAGTGGTATTAGCAGCGGAATAATAACGGCATTAAAAATAACGGCCGATAGTATGGCCGATTGCGGGCTGTGCAGGTCCATAATATTCAATGCCTTTAGCGCCGGGATAGCAACCATGAACAGCGCGGGTACGATGGCAAAATACTTGGCCACATCATTGGCGATGGAAAAGGTGGTGAGGGTGCCCCGCGTCATGAGCAGTTGCTTGCCGATCTCCACAATCTCGATCAGTTTAGTGGGGTCGTTATCCAGGTCAACCATATTGCCGGCCTCTTTGGCTGCCTGCGTGCCGCTGTTCATGGCAACGCCCACATCGGCCTGCGCTAAAGCCGGGGCGTCGTTCGTGCCGTCTCCCATCATGGCCACCAGTTTGCCGCCCTGTTGCTCTGCCTTAATATAATTCATTTTGTCTTCGGGCTTGGCTTCGGCGATAAAGTCATCCACACCGGCCTTCTCGGCGATGAATTTTGCCGTCAGCGGATTATCGCCGGTCACCATTACCGTTTTTACGCCCATTTTGCGCAGGCGCTCAAAGCGTTCGGCAATGCCGGGCTTAATAATATCCTGCAGTTCGATCACGCCAAGCACCTGTTCGTTTTGGGCGACCACCAATGGCGTACCGCCGTTCGCAGCAATTTCTTTCACCTGTACTTGCACCTCATCCGGAAAGTCGTGCCCCGCTTTTTCAGCCATATTCCGTATGGCATCAAATGCACCCTTTCTAATGCGTAAACCTTCAGGGGTGTCCAGTCCGCTGGAGCGGGTCTCTGCGGTAAATTTGATGAACGCTGAACCATCAGGCGCCTTAATGGCCGACATAGCCTTGTTTTGCGCGGCCAATTCCACAATGGATTTGCCTTCAGGCGTTTCGTCCGCCAGCGAACTCAGCACGCAAGCTGTCATAAAATCCTGTTCGCCGACGCCTGGTGCCGGATAAAAGCTGGTGGCCTTTCGGTTGCCGATGGTAATGGTCCCCGTTTTATCTAACAAAAGCGTATCCACGTCGCCCGCAGTTTCTACGGCCTTGCCTGATTTGGTGATCACGTTGGCGCGCAGGGCCCGGTCCATCCCGGCAATACCAATGGCTGAAAGAAGTCCCCCGATAGTAGTTGGGATCAGGCAAACAAAAAGGGATATAAATGCGGCAATGGTGATGGGTGTATGGGCATAGTCCCCAAATGGCTTCAGTGTGATGCAGACAATCACAAACACCAGCGTGAACCCCGCTAACAGGATGGTCAAGGCGATCTCGTTCGGGGTTTTTTGCCGCGAGGCGCCTTCTACCAAAGCTATCATTTTGTCGAGGAAACTTTCACCCGGCTGGGTAGTCACTATTACCTTGATCCGGTCTGACAGTACTTTGGTGCCCCCCGTTACGGACGACTTGTCACCGCCAGCCTCGCGGATCACCGGGGCCGATTCGCCGGTGATAGCCGATTCGTCTATCGTGGCAATCCCTTCGATGATCTCGCCGTCGGTAGGTATGTGGTCGCCCGCTTCGCAAATAAAAATATCGCCTTTTTTCAGTTGAGCAGAGCTTACCTGTTTTTCCTGCCCGCCAACCAGCAGGCGCGCCGGTGTTTCTTCCCGCGTTTTGCGCAGGCTTTCGGCCTGTGCCTTGCCCCGCGCCTCAGCAATGGCTTCGGCAAAGGTGGCAAACAGCACGGTGAGCAATAGAATAATAAATACCGTTAAATTATAGCCAAAGCTGCCCTGTCCTTTGTTAGCAAAGGAGAAAATAGTAACCACCAGCATCACAGCAGTGCCAACCTCGACGGTAAACATGACCGGGTTGCGGAATAACACACGGGGATCAAGCTTCATGAACGATTGCTTCAAAGCCTCTTTCATTTGATCGCCCCGGAATAATGTATTTTGATTGGGTCTCATGATAAATTCTATTATTATTTAATTGAGAAATATTCGGCGATGGGGCCAAGCGTAAGCGCCGGGAAAAATGCGAGCGCCGCTACCACAACAATCACCGCGAACACCATTACGCCAAACGTACCGGTATCTGTTTTCAGCGTTCCGGCGCTTTCAGGAATATATTTTTTATTTGCCAGGATACCCGCAATGGCAACAGGCCCAATGATCGGCAAATACCTGGCCAGCAGCATGACGATGCCACAGGCTGCGTTCCAGAATGGCGTATTATCGCCCAAGCCTTCAAAGCCGCTGCCATTATTGGCAGACGACGAGGTAAACTCGTACAGCATTTCGCTAAAGCCATGAAAGCCCGGATTATTGAGCCAGCCAGAATAAGTACCCGGATCATTTGTATATAAATGACCGGCGATAGCTGTGCCGGTTAAAATTAGCAGCGGGTGCAGCAAGGCGATGATCAAGGCGATCTTCATTTCCCTGGCTTCAATCTTTTTACCTAAAAACTCCGGTGTTCGTCCCACCATTAAACCGCTGATGAATACGGCAATAATGATAAAAATGTAAAAGTTCAGAAATCCGACGCCTACGCCGCCATAAAAACAATTGATCATCATCGCCAGTAACGCATACATGCCGGTCAGCGGCGTCATGCTGTCGTGCATGGCGTTTACCGAACCATTGCTGGTTACGGTGGTATTTATGGCCCAATAGGCGGATGCGGCCGGCCCGAAACGGACTTCTTTGCCTTCCATGCTGCCCATATGCTGCAGGATGCCTAATTTTTCAATGGCGGGGTTGCCGTGCATCTCGGCGTATATAGCGGGTACTGCCAAACATAAAAAACCTGCGGTCATTACCCCATAGATCGCCCAGGCTAACTTTCTTCTTTTTAAAATATATCCCAGTGCAAACACCATCGCCATTGGAATCAAAAAAATGCTAATGGTCTCCACAATATTGGTAAAGTAGTTTGGGTTTTCTAAAGGGTGCGCGGAGTTAGACCCATAAAAACCGCCGCCGTTTGTCCCGATTTGCTTGATGGCCGCGAATGCAGCCACTGGCCCGCGGCTTACGTTCGCGGTATCACCTTGTAAAGTAATGAGCGTGTCTTTACCCTCAAACGTCATCGGCGAACCGTTAAAAACGAGGATCAGTGCAATAACAAATGCGATAGGTAATAAAATGCGGGTGGTGCTGCGAACAAAAAAATGATAAAAATTCCCAAGTTTGTCGGTCGTTTTTTCTTTCATGGCCATAAACACCGCCGCGCATATAGCCATACCCGTTGCGGCACTTATAAATTGCCATAACATCAGGGTCAATTGCCCCAGATACGAAAGGCCGGTTTCACCGGAGTAATGCTGCAAATTGGTATTGGTGACAAAGCTTATCGAAGTATTAAAGGCCAGGTCGGCGCTCATGGACGGATTGGCATCCGGATTCAGGGGCAGCCAGCTCATATTCATCAGCACGAACATGGAGATGAAAAACCAAACCGCATTTAGGGTAAGCAGCGCCAACAGATGCAGTTTCCAATTCATCTGCTTTGCCGGATCAATGCCGCTCAGTTTATAGATAATGTTGTCAAGCGGGGCAAATGGTTTATCCGCCCATGTTTTTTCATTACTGAAAACCTTTCCAATGTAGCGCCCTAAGGGAATGGCCAGTACCACCACCAGCACATACATCAAAATGATGCCTATTAGTTCTGTATTCATTACTTTAGTGATTAAAATTTTTCGGGTTTCAGCAGCACATACACCATATAAATAAATACAGCGATGGCCACAAGGAACAATAAGATCATGGCGGTCAGATTTTTTCGAAGTAGTGAATTGATTTGAAAAAGAGGCGGAATAAGCCCGCGAATACCAGGAGGTAGATGATAATTGCTAACGTATCCATCGTTTTAATTTTTTAAAGGACGAATACGAACGCAGTGCCAGAAATGCACGATTACTATAAGTAGTTGATTTACAAAAAAATGCCTTTCTTTAAAATCCGGCAAGACCAGAAAACCCTTTCAAAATGGAAGGGTGCTTTTTTCAAAACGGGAGGGATCAGGAGAGCTGGTATTGCTCCAGTTTGCGGTAGAGGGTGGTCAGGCCGATGTTGAGCAGCCTGGCGGCCTCGGTCTTATTGCCTTTGGTATAGGCTAATACTTTGCTGATATGCTGCTTTTCCATAGCGCCCATGTCCATGGACGTTTCACTGTCGTTACTGTTTCTGAAGCCCGCAGGCAGCAGGTCAGCGGTCATCATTTCTTGATCGCTGAGAATGACTACGCGCTCCATTACGTTTTTCAATTCGCGCACATTGCCTTTCCATGCGTGTTGCTTCAGCATCTGTAGAAACTGATCGGTCATGCCTGTGATCGTTTTACCCGTTTTCGCAGCAAATTCTTTCAGATAATGTCCGGCGATGGCTTCAATGTCCGCTTGCCGCTGATTTAACGCAGGTAGCTTAATGGTGAATACGGATAGCCGGTAAAAAAGGTCGGCACGGAACTGTCCGGTTTCCACTTCTTTTTCCAGGTCGCGGTTGGTGGCGGCAATAATGCGCACATCAACCTTGGTGGTTTGCGTATCACCCACTTTAATGAAGGAGCCGTCTTCCAGTACCCGTAAAAGCCGGGCCTGTAGTTCCAGCCCCATTTCGCCAATCTCATCCAAAAACAGGGTTCCTTTGTGCGCTTCTTCAAACAGACCCTTTTTATCTTTGGCGGCCCCGGTAAACGCCCCGGCCTTGTAGCCAAACAATTCGCTTTCCAGCAAGGCCGGGGTAAAGCCACTGCAATTGATAGCAACAAAAGGTTGCATGCGGCGGTCGCCGGCTTCATGGATGCAGCCCGCAAATACTTCCTTGCCGGTGCCCGTTTCACCTGTCAGCAATACCGTTGTATCGGTAGCAGCTACTTTTCGGGCCAGTGCTATCGCCGACTGAATCGCATCTGACTGCCCTATGATATCTTCAAAACGCAGCTTTTTGCCTTTGCCACGCTCAAAGTTTAAGGTGTTTTGTTGCCGCAAAGCCTTTTCCGCAGCCTGGTAAACCAATGGCAACAACTTATCGTTATCGTCCCCTTTGGTAATGTAATTAAAGCCGCCGTTCTTAATCGCCTGCACGCCATCGGCTATGGTACCATAGGCCGTCAGGCTGATCACTTCTACATAAGGCTTTTTTTCTTTGATCGTTTTAACCAGTTCCACGCCGTTGGCGTCCGGTAATTTTACGTCGCTCACCACCACCTGGATATCTTCCAGTGTCAACAACTTCATTCCCTCTTTGGCTGTATAGGCTTTAAATACCGTAAAACCCTCGAGTTCCAGTATCCTGCTGATCAGCGCCGCGAGCTTTTGCTCGTCGTCGATCACCAGCACCGCAATGCTGGTCCTAACTTTAGTTTTCGATATATCTTTGGTATCACGCATGTGGTTTCACAAAGGTAGTAATGAAATTCAGCAAAACCTATCCGCGCCCTTCCAAGGATCTACCGCTGTAATCTCAGCCGTTCAAAAAGGCTATCCCGATAATTGCTGCCGATGGGAATTTCCGTTTCGCTGGTCTCGATCATATTGCCTTTGATGGCTTTGATCTTATTAAGGTTGATCATAAAAGAACGGTGCACGCGCATAAACTGATCCGATGGCAGCAGGTCCTCCAGCAATTTCAGGTGCATGCCGGCCAGCAGGCGTTGACCGGTGCTCAGGTAGAGGGAACAAAAATCGCGTTCGGCCTGAATATACACCAGCTCATCAAAATCCACTTTGACCAGCCGGGTGTCCTGCCGGATAAAAATATAAGAAGGTGGCTCAGACCGGCGCCCTGGTTCCTGCGGCTCCAGCAGTCGCTGCTGTACTTTTTGTACCGCCTGGCAAAACCGTTCGAAAGTGACGGGCTTTAACAGGTAGTCGGCTGCGTTGAGTTCAAAACCTTCGACCGCGTGTTCGGCATAAGCCGTGGTGAACACCACCAACGGCGGTTT
>DASZTX010000036.1:0-53435 GCA_035547875.1 Mucilaginibacter sp.
CTTTTCAAGATAAGCGGTCACCCTGAAGTCGGATTTAGACATAGACATGGCGCAGTTATCGACCATGGTCTTAAAGAATCCGGAGCGGTTGTAAAGTTCTTTCACTTCGTCCCAGCGGCCCGCGTTCTTCATCGTTTGCAAGGCGGTGCCTACTCCGTAAAAACCCGGGATACTTTGTTTTAACTGGCTCCATGACGTAACAAAACTGATCGCACGCAGATCTTCCAGCCTTAATGATGCGTCCGAATTACGTTTGGTAGGTCGGCTGCTGATGTTAATATGCGACAGTAATTTAAGCGGACTGAATTTTTCGAGATATTCCACAAATAACGGATGTTGCCGCAGCGCAATAAATAATTTATGGCTTTCATCGGCCATCGTCGATATCAGTTCTTTGTGCCGCGCATCTAACAGGTCCTCTCGGTTAGGATGCATCGCTGAGACGATACCCGCGTTGATCAGCTGCTCCATATTGAACCTTGCGGTTTCTGTCGAACCGTATTGCGAACTGACGGTCTGCCCCTGTATGGTTAACTGAATATGTTCGTTTGCGATCTCACCACCCATTGATGCATAAAAACGATGGGTTTTGCCGCCGCCGCGTGCCGGCGGGCCGCCGCGTCCGTCAAAAAATGCCAGGTCGATGTCGTATTTGCGCGCCATCGCGGTGAGCTCTACCTTCGCTTTGTAGATCGACCAGTTGGCCATAAGGTAGCCGCCGTCCTTGGTGCTGTCGCTAAAGCCCAGCATAATGGTTTGCTTATTGCCGCGTTTCTTCAGGTGCGCTGCATAAAACGGATGCGTGTAAAGGCTTTCCATTACGCCTGCTGCGTGTTTAAGGTCGTTAACCGTCTCGAATAACGGCATAAAATCCACGCTGAGGCTTTCACTGTCCCATCCGCTCCATAAAAACAGGTGTATCAGCTGTAAAATATCCGAAGCCTGCTGACAGTTGCTGATGATAAAACGCTGGCAGGCTTTTTCGCCGTTTGAATGCTGTATATGCTTCATCAGCCGGATGGTGTTTAGCGTATCGCAGATCAGTAGCTCCCCATCTTCCGGGCAACGGAAGTCGGCCGTGCTGAACGGTAGTTTTTTCAGTTTTTCAGCTTCTTCCAGTTGCTCATATCCGGCGACCAACGCAGTTTCGTCCGGTATGCTTTCCGTCACAAAGTTAAATACCTTACGCAAAACCCGGCTGTCCTGCCTGATGTCGAGCGTTGCAAAATAACAGCCAAAAAGGCTGACCTTACGAATCAGGTCATCCACTATCGTTACAAAAAGGCTGTCGTGATCTGCTATCAGCGTTTGTTTCATCGCCTTCAGCAACGCTAATATCTCAGGCTGCACATTTTTTGATTCCTCTTTACCGTAAGCATTGCCATAGATCAGTTGCTCAAGGGTTGCCATGTATTTTTCCACCCCGCGGAAGGTTATCCTGCGCTTTAATACACGAAAATCACGGTAATAAGCCCGGAATACACGGTGCCTTAAAAAGCGTGCTACTGATCCGGTTATCTCGGCGGTAACATTCGGGTTGCCGTCGCGGTCGCCGCCCGGCCAGAAACCAAGTTCTAATAGCTGATCATTTCTGTCATTGTTAAGTTCAAATTCTTCTTCCAGTTTGCTCTGTATGCCCGATACCGAGTGATAAAAAATATTTTCAAGAAACCAGGCAAGATTAACAGCCTCGTCAAATGGAGTAGGGGACGTTTTATTAAAGAAAGGTGTTTTTCCTAGTTGCTGAAGCAACACATCGATGGTGTTGATATCGTTGGTTTTCAGCGCTTCTATCAGATCGGTCATAATACCCAGCACCGAACCGGGATAAAACTGGGTAGGGTGAGCGGTAAGTACCAGCCGGAGCGAAAAATCATCCAGCTTTTTTCCGATGGTTTCCCGCTGACTTTCACTTGTTGACGCCATCTGCAGCAGGCTCTGCAACGTGCCTGTTTCGTCTTCCCGGCCTATCTTGGTAAATGAAGAATCTTCAATGGCGTCAAACAGCACCACCTGCCGCTCAATGTACTGGATAAAACGGAACATCCGGTTGATCTGCTCGCGATGATCAATATCCGGTACATATTTCTTAAAAAACGATTCTATAATGGCAGAGGGCGATACCTGTTTATTAGCTTCCTTTTCGCAATGCGAACTAAAGAATGGAAGCAAAATGCCGGTATCTTTTACCTGGTAAAACGGCAGCGTTTGGAACAGGCTGTTGTAAAGCTCAAAACGGGTTACTACTTCGTTGTTGAATGCTGTTTCTCTCTGGCTGAGTTTTAACGTAGATGGCATATTGCGGTTTAATAAATTTAGTGGTAATTGGTATTATCCGGCAGGATAATTTTTATCCCCGGCGTCTAAAATTAATAAATAATGAGTAATTAATAACAACTGAGTGTTATTAATGTGATATTTGTTAAAATAGGTCGATATATTTAAATTTTTGTAATTTTACCCGCTGATTTAGGCACTAAAAAAGCATTTATGAAAACTGACCTGCGGGATATAAAACGCTTTTTTTACAGCCAGTATTTCTCTGACGGGATCCGTATGACTGCGGGAATCCTCTTTCCTTCGCTTTTCCTTTCGCAGTTTCACCATTTTGATAAAGGCATCACCATGTCTTTAGGCGCATTATGCATCAGTACCATCGATAGCCCAGGGCCCTTGTATTATAAGCGAAACGCGATGGCCATCGGTAATCTCTGCCTTTTTCTGGTGGCGGTGCTTACAGGTTTCGCCCGTTTGAACGTTTTTACGCTTGGTATCGAGATTACCCTGCTTTCATTCCTGTTTTCTATGTTCACGGTGTATGGAAACAGGGCGGCGGCAGTTGGCACTTCGGCGCTGCTCGTCATGATATTTATGATGGATGAACAGGCAAAGCCCTCGGATGTTTTGCCGGTAAGCCTCATTTTACTGGCCGGAGGGCTTTGGTATCTGCTGTTCAGTCTTTTATTTTTCGGGATACGCCCTTACCGTGCGGCGCAGCAGATACTTGGTGAAAATATTACCGATATCGCAAAATTTATACGGATCAAAGCAAACTTCTATCTCGCCGATACAGATATTGAGGACAATTACCGCAAACTTGTTTCGCAGCAGATCCAGGTAAGCCAGCATCAGGACGCCGTGCGCGAGGTGCTTTTTAAAAGCCGGGTAGCCGTAAAGGAATCGACAGCGCCAAGCCGGATGATGGTGCTCACCTTTGTTGATCTTGTCGATATATTCGGGCAGATCATGGCGACGCACTATGATTATAATTACCTGCGTGAGAAATTCGGAAAGACAGGTTTGCTCAAGCAGATTGCTGACATCCTCAATGATATGGGCGGCGAGTTGGATAATCTTGCGTTCATGGTGCTGTCAAACACAAGGAAAGGCAGCCTTCGGGACTTTGATGCGGCACTGCAAACCCTGAAAATAAACATAGATGAAGCCGTTATTGAAGGACAGGGAATGAGTAACATTGCGTTGAAAAAGGTCTGGATAAATATTCGCGATCTGAACGAAAGGTTAAAAAGTATCTATGGTTATTTCAGCCCCGCATTTTCTGCCACGTCCGCTGACGAAGAAGGAAATAGGGAGTATGCAAAATTTGCCCCCAGCCAGGATTATGCCCCGCATATCTTTTCCGACAACCTAACTTTTAGTTCAGGTGCATTTAAACATGCGTTAAGGGTCTCGCTGGTTTGCCTCACGGGTTTCGCGGTGTCTAAGTTTATCGCGCTTGGCCATCATAGTTATTGGGTGCTGCTTACCATTATTGTAATTTTGAAACCAG
This sequence comes from Mucilaginibacter sp., assembly GCA_035547875.1. Taxonomy (GTDB): domain Bacteria; phylum Bacteroidota; class Bacteroidia; order Sphingobacteriales; family Sphingobacteriaceae; genus Mucilaginibacter. The sequence goes on from DASZTX010000036.1 coordinate 3,791, forward strand.
GTTTCAGTCTATCAAAACAGCGGAATTATCAGCGTTTGATTGGCACCTTAGCCGGAGGACTTATAGGCGTTGTGTTGCTTTTGTGGGTGCCCGACACAGATATGCTTTTTGTCATTCTCGTATTTCTAATGCTCGGTACTTACAGTTTCCTTCGGCTGAATTACGTGGTCAGCGTAATATTTATGACGCCCTATGTGCTGATCCTGTTCAAATTTCTGGGTGTGGGCATGGTGGTCGGAGAGCGGATTATTGATACGCTTATCGGTTCAACAATTGCGTTTTCAGCAAGTTATCTTGTTTTTCCGAGTTGGGAATTTGAACTGATACAAAACAGTATGGCGGAAGCGCTGGCTGCAAATGCAAACTACCTGGTGAAAATTGCAGGCAGTCTGCTTGGCCGGGATCCGGAGCTGCTGGAATACAAGCTCGCCCGGAAGGAAGTCTTTGTCAAATCAGCCAACTTGTCCGCAGGTTTTGAGCGGATGACCTCTGAGCCGAAAAGTAAACAACGGAAGATCAGAGAGGTACACCGGTTTACTGTGCTCAATCATATATTATCGTCCTATATCGCAACCATCACGTTTTCCGTTGATTCGAGGGCAATACATCGGTCTGCATCAGAAAATCTGAAGCTGCTTAAACGGAGCATTTCCGTTTTGAACGATAGCCGCCGGAAGCTTGGCGATGCCGCCACCGAAACAATTTTACCTCCCACATTGCCCGTTGAGAAAAGCGTGCAGCAAAGGGCTGCCTCTGCCGAAGATGTTTTGCTCAGGGAACAGCTTGGCTTCATTAACCGCATTAGTGCCGATATTTCAAGGATCACCGATAGTATCGTTGATAATAAAGATTAAAGCAGGTCTGTAGCCAGGTTCGCGAGTTCGCTTCTTTCGCCTTTTTGCAGGGTAATGTGCGCATACAGCGGATGCCCCTTTGCCTTGTCGATCAGGTAGGAGAGTCCGTTGCTTTCCGCATCAAGGTAAGGCGTGTCAATCTGGTAGATATCACCCGTAAAAACAAATTTGCTGTTTTCTCCTGCCCGGGAGATGATAGTTTTGATCTCATGCGGGGTCAGGTTTTGCGCCTCATCCACAATAAAAAATATCTTGCTCAGGGTGCGGCCCCTGATAAACGCTAAAGGCGCGATCGAGATCTTATCATTTGCAACCAGTTCGTCTATCTTTAGTTGCATCTTTTCGTCGTCCGTAAACTGATCTTTTATAAACTTCAGGTTGTCCCATATCGGCGCCATATAGGGGTCGATCTTTGACTTTACATCGCCCGGCAAAAAGCCAATATCCTTATTGCTGAGCGGCACGATAGGCCGTGTAACAAATATCTGCCTGAAATGCTTGCGCTGTTCCAGCGCGCTTGCCAGTGCAAGGAGCGTCTTTCCGGTGCCTGCGTTACCCTGAATGGTCACCAGCTTTATATCCGGATGTAACAGCGCGTGGATGGCAAAAGACTGCTCGATGTTTTTTGGGAAGATATTAAACACGGGCTGCTCTGTTATTTTTTCAAGCCGGACGCTTTGTGAATTATAGAAACCGGCAATAACCTTCTTTTTACCGTTCAGGATGTAAAAGTGATTGATATTATGCCGCTGCATCTCAAAATCATCACCAGGCAGGCTTTCCTGTTTATTAAGCTGGGTGATTAATTTTTCCGGGATTTTGCTCAGCGTGGATTCCCCGGTATAGAGCTCGTCTAAATTCTTGATCTTACCCGTTTCGTAGTCTTCCGCGTGCAGGTTAAGCGATTTTGCCTTCAACCGGAGACATATATCTTTGGACACCAGCACGACCTTCTTATCCGGATTTTCTTCCTGAAGACCAAGCGCGGCATTTAATATGTGATGATCTGTTTTGTCTGAACCAAAAACTTCTGCGGCATTATTGGTCATCGATCGCGACTCGATGATCACCTTAAAGTTTCCCTTACCCTTTCCGTTAAGCGGACGCCAGTCACTGATGAGATCATTCTGCGAAATATCATCCATCAGGCGGATAAAGCTCCTTGCCTCGAAGTTGCGGGTATCGTTCCCGCTTTTCATGTTGTCGAGCTCCTCCAGAACCTGGATGGGGATAGCTACATCGTGTTCCTGGAAATTTTCAAATGCGTTATGATCATATAAGATAACGGAGGTATCCAAAACAAATATTTTTGGCCTTCCGTTACTTTTGCTTTTTCCGTCCTTACTCATTTTGTGCTAAAATAGCCATTTTAAGGCTGTGGGAGAAGTAGTTTTGCATATTGCAGATAAAAAGGTATAAAAGCGAAAACGGAAGCGTCCTCTTGCGATTCAGCTTCCGTTTCCAAGCCCTATGCCCAACCGTGGTTGCTCATAAAGCATCAAGTTTTGTGTATTTCGACCGGCTGCTATTCTATCGCCCTTGCGGACGTTGATCCTTTCAGCACATTAGCGGTTACTTGCTTTTCTCCGTAAAAAATTGCAATCCTCTCTAATACTCCTTTTATTATCCTTCCGTTTTACCCGGCTCTCGCCGTTTCTTCTTCCGGTAACTCAGTAACATCCATGATCTTTAGCTCCCCCGAAAGTTCGCCCGATTCATTTTGTTTCCTGAAGAGTTGTCAAAGTACGTCGTTCTTGATATTTCTAAGGTAGCAGCCTGATGAATATCTGTCAAGCTTTTTTTTTGTTTTTTGTTAACATGTTCTTAACAATTTTATACCATACCCATTGCTGCTGATTTGTAACAATTTTTAGACAATTTAAGGGAGGTATTCAGGGTTGTTAACATCACAGTTATTCACATTAGTCTGCTAAAATCGTTTTTTTAAAGGTCTCAAAATTCTTAAAATCGTTGATTAGCCGGATTTTTTTAAAAGAATCATTCCGCTTATTTAGAAAAATTGCAGCAGAGGTTCGCATCGAAAGCCCCACAAAGGCACTACAAACTTCTTAAAATCTTTTAATAACTTGTAAATCCTAAAGATTTACTTTAAATATGTAAGTGAATCAATTTTAACCCGCCTTTAACCCAATTTCATGAAACGCAGCTATTACATCGTAACGCTTATCATGCTTACCTTTTTTGTTATATCCTTTATAACAAACATCATCGGTCCGTTATCTCCCGAGTTTATCAAAGATTTTAAATTGAGCGATCTAATGGCAGGCGTACTGCCCTTTGCGTTTTTTATTGCTTATGGGGTAATGTCTATTCCTTCGAGTATGCTGGTGCAGAAATATAATGAAAAGACCATCATGGTGATCGCGTTTGTCGTTGCGTTTTTAGGATCACTTTTACTGGCCGTTGCACCGGGCTATCTTTCAGCGCTCGTTTCGCTGTTTCTGATCGGCTGCGGCATGGCGATGCTTCAGGTGGTTATCAACCCGTTGCTGCGTACCGCTGGCGGAGAAGAAAATTATGCTTTTACATCGGTACTGGCGCAGCTTATTTTCGGTGCGGCCTCTTTTTTAAGTCCGCTTGTCATGACCATTATGATCTCCGAGATCAATAAGAAAAGCAGTTCGGGTATTTTTCCGTTGCTTGAGCGTCTCGTGCCGTCAGATATGCCCTGGATATCACTCTACTGGATGTTTACCATTATCTGTCTGCTGATGTTTGTTATCCTGCTGGTATCCAGGTTCCCTAAAGTAGAACTCAATAGTGATGAAAAGGCAGGGCCCTGGAAAACGCACTTACAGTTAATGAAAAAACCGGTTGTTATCGCCTTTTTTATCGGCTTATTCTGTTACGTGGGTACCGAGCAGGGCGTTTCTTACTGGATGTCGGAATTTTTGAGAAGGTATCATCAATATGATCCGCAGGTACAGGGTGCGCAGGCAGTTGCATGGTTCTGGGGTTTAATGACGGCAGGCGGTATTTTGGGCTTGTTTTTATTAAAGCTGATGGATAGCCGTAAGCTGCTGGTGATTTTTTCGGTTTTTGCACTGATATTTTTATCACTCGGGTTATTCGGTTCAGCTACAGTTTCGTTGTATTCATTCTCTATCGTTGGTTTCTTTATGTCGGTAATGTATCCGGTGATCTTCTCACTTGCGCTGAGCTCGGTTGACGAGCATCATGGCTCGTTTGCTGGTATCCTCGTTACCGGGATCATCGGTGGGGCGGTCGTGCAGATTTTGATCGGCGGTCTGGGGAATCTATTCGGACTCAGAGCAGGCATGATGTTTCTCTACATCACTTTCGGTTATATGCTGAGCATCGGTATCTGGGCGAAGCCGCTCGTAACCAACAAAACCATTTTTGATAAAAAAGACTGAGCTTAAATGAATAATTCAAAAGTAATTGGTATTGATCTGGGTGCTACCAACATCCGTGGTGCAGTAATTAACGGCGAAAATATTTCACCGATCATATCAAGGCGTATTCATACCAAAGGAACCGAAGAGCAGGTTTTGGATGATGTGTTTTATATTGTTGATAATCTGATCGATAAAGAGGTAAAGGCTATCGGAATCGGGGTGCCAAGTGTCGTTGACGTTGAACAGGGTATTGTTTACGATGTGGTGCATATCCCGTCGTGGAAAGAGGTGCATTTAAAAAAAATATTGGAGGAAAAATACGGCGTGGCGGCATTTGTTAACAATGATGCGAATTGTTTCGCACTTGGCGAACACTATTTTGGTAAAGGGCGTAAGGCTAAAAATATGATCGGCCTCACCCTGGGCACCGGACTTGGCGCAGGGATCATCATTAATAATCAACTGTATGCAGGCCCCAACTGCGGCGCCGGAGAGTTCGGTTGTGTCGATTATCTGGAAAACAATTATGAATTTTATTGCAGTGGCTCCTTTTTTAATAATGTTTATGGTCTTGACGGGAAGGAGGTGTTTAAAAATGCACAGCAGGGCGATCCTCATGCGCTAAAATTATACGAAGAAATGGGCACCCATCTCGGGAATGCCATCAAGCTGGTGATGTACACGTACGATTCCAGCCTGATCATTCTTGGTGGTTCGGTACAGTTGGCCTATGATTATTTTGAAAAGACGATGTGGGAAAGAATCCGGACGCTGGTTTATCCCAAAAGCGTGGAACGTCTCCGGATAGAGCGCTCCGAACTGGAGAATAGCGGCATTCTCGGCGCCGCTGCTTTATATTACGATGCCAACTGATAAAGAAAATCCGTGGCTGGTTTTGCGGAATAACAGCCACCAGCCACGGACGGTATATATTTTTAGAGGCGCGTATAATTTGGCGCTTCCTTGGTAATGGTAATATCGTGAGGATGGCTTTCCTTCATACCCGCAGCAGTTATCCTGACAAATTTTGCTTTTTGCAGGTCTTCCATAGTGGCCGCGCCGCAGTAGTGCATCCCTGCGCGTAATCCGCCTACATATTGATAGACAACTTCGGAAAGATTGCCTTTATACGGTACCCGGCCAACGATGCCTTCTGGGACGAGTTTGGTGACAACGTCGGTTTCATCCTGAAAATAACGGTCTTTTGAACCCTTATCCATGGCTTCAACAGAACCCATACCGCGATATGATTTAAATTTACGGCCTTCGTAGATGATCGTTTCACCAGGTGATTCCTCAACGCCTGCGAAAAGCGAGCCCGCCATAATAGAACTTGCTCCGGCAGCAATAGCTTTGACAATGTCCCCGGTTTGTTTGATACCACCATCGGCAATAATCGGAACGTTACGGCCGCGCAACGCTTTTGCGCATTCATAAACCGCAAACAATTGCGGAACGCCCACACCCGCCACGATACGCGTAGTACAGATCGATCCCGGGCCGATACCCACTTTTACGGCGTCTGCACCGGCATCGGCAAGGGCAATCGCTGCTTCGCCTGTCGCAATGTTTCCGGCAATTACCTGCAGTTCAGGGTATAATGCTTTAACGCTTTTAACCATATCGATAACCCCTTTTGAATGTCCGTGTGCGGTATCAACCGTGATCACGTCCACTCCGGCTGCAACCAGCGCTTTAACCCGTTCGATATTGTCAGCAGCAACCCCAACCGCTGCGCCTACACGTAAACGTCCGAACTCGTCTTTGCAGGCGCTCGGGTAATTTTTAAATTTCTGGATATCCTTAAAGGTGATCAGTCCGCGTAAAAAGCCGTCTTTATCCACAACAGGAAGCTTTTCTATTTTATGATTTTGGAGAATTTCTTCAGCCTGAAGCAAATTTGTTCCCTGCGGCGCGGTTATCAGATTTTCCCGCGTCATCACTTCGCTTACCAGGCGTCCCATTTCTTTCTGAAAGCGAAGATCGCGGTTGGTAATAATGCCTTTTAGTTTACGGTCGCCGTCAACGATCGGAATACCGCCTATCCTGTATTCACCCATGATCTTTACGGCGTCGGCCACGGTTGCCGATTCATGCAGGGTTACCGGGTCCTGTATCATTCCGCTCTCTGAGCGTTTTACTTTGCGCACCTCATCGGCTTGCGCCTGAACGCTCATGTTTTTGTGCAGAATGCCTATTCCACCGGCCTGTGCAATCGCTATGGCCAATGCCGATTCGGTCACGGTGTCCATTGCAGCTGAGATGACAGGGATGTTCAGTCTGATCTTTTTGGTGAGCCAGGTGCTGGTATCAACATCGCGCGGCAGAACTTCTGAATAGGCGGGGAGGAGCAGCACATCGTCGTAGGTTAATCCTTCGGCGACAAATTTTTCGGGGTCTAATTGCATAGCAAATAATGGGTTTGGAATTATTATTTGCCGGGCAAAATTAACAAATTATTTCGTATTTGGAGTAAACATCAAATGATTTGGTACTCCAATCTAAAAATATGTCAATCCCATGATTTGCCGGGGCCTGATTTTAATACTTACCGGCGATCACCTTGTAAAAGTTGTCAAAGTCAAGATACTGATTCGCCAGTTCCCGTAGTCTTTCTACACTTACGGTTTTTACCGTCTGCACATATTGGTCATAATATTCGTATCCCAGATCCGAAAAATACAGATTTTTAAACTTGTCAGCGTGTGAAAATACATTCTCGAGGCTGCCCAGAAGGGAGCCAAGCATGTAATTGCGCACGAGCGAAATTTCGTCCTCCGGAATAAGTGTGCTTTTAAGCAGGTTAATTTCCTTTTCAATTTCAGTAACAGCCGCCCGGCACACATCTGCACCAACCTCAGTCGCAATGAACATTGCTCCGCCATGCTTTAATGAGCTCATTCCGGAACCGATGCCATAGGTGTACCCTTTGTCTTCCCTGATGTTGGCCATCAGCCGCGACCCAAAATATCCGCCTAATACGGTGTTCAGCACCTGTAACGACGGGAAATCCGGATGTGTTCGGTTGATCGCCGGAATCCCCATCCTGATCGCAGACTGTAACGCTTCAGGCCGTTCGATAAAATAAAACTTCTCGGGTGAAGAAGATATTCCTGGCTGGCTGGTGTCCGGAGTAATTGCCGTATTTTTCCATTCATCCCCAAACATTTTTGTAAGAAGCCCTACTGTACCCTGTTCGATTTTCCCGGCGACGATGATCGTACAATTTACAGGCTGGTACATCTGCCTGAAATGCATCAGCATATCCGCGCGGTTCAGCGTTTTATAGGTTTCTGTATCAGCGCCAAGCCCGTATAAAGTATCGCCGTAAATGGCTTTGTTAAAAGCCCGGCGGGCTATATAATCATTCTTTCTCAAACTCACCTGCAGCTTTTGCTGCTGGTTGCGGATGTAGGTTTCCAGTTCCTTTTCGGGAAAAACAGAGTCAGTCAGGATATCGCCGATCACGGGCAGTATTTCCGGCAGGTGTTTATTTAAACTGTAGAGTGTTACCAGCGAGTTGTCATATCCATAGTCAACCTGTAAAAATGCGCCGTAAAAATCTACCTTTTCTGCGATCTGTGCCTGCGTCATGCCGTGCGTGCCCTCTGTCAGCATGGTGTTTACCGCGAGGTTTAGCAGTGGCTTTTGATCGTTGAACCGCTGGTTGCCGAATATCCATTCAACGCGGACAAGGTCCTGATCTCCGGAATTAAAATAAAAGACGTTGCATCCGTTGGCAAGTTCCTCATGAACTGGTTTCAGCAGATTGATATGATCTACTGTCCTGAATTCGGGGGCTGTTTTTCTATCGGTAATCATGCGTTCTGGGTCGTTGTAGTTTGATTTTCAACAGCTGTTTCCGCGAGGTAAAGGAGCGTCGAGGAATTATCTTTTCTGAATAATTTGTTGGCAAGTTCTTTTACCTGCGAGGTTGGCACTTTCAGATATTTTGAAATTTCGTGATTGAACAGATCAGCATCACCTAACAGCTCAAACTGTGCAAGGTTCATCGCCTTGTCAAGCAATGACATTTCGGAGAAGATAAGGGTCGATTCTGTTTTGTTCTGAACCTTTATCAGTTCCTCATCGGTAATTCCGTTTGATTTGATTGTTTCCAGCTCATTCCATATAGCCGCTTCTGCGGCCTCAATGCTTACGTTCTCAAGCGGTTTCCCTTCAAACACGAACATACCTTTGTCAAGACTGCCCGTCATATAGGCATGTATCTCGCTGAAAAGTTGTTTCTCTTTTACCAGCGACCGGTATAAGCGCGAAGAAGTGCCCCGGGATAAGATATCCGATAACAGTTCAGCGGCATAAAAATCATCATCCAGCCTGTCACACATCTGGAACGCGATATAGATATCGTTCAGCGGCACGTGAGCGACTACGGTATCTCTGCGTTCTTCATGCTGCTCAGGCTCTTGGGGCAGGCTGCGGACGTATTTCTCGCCTGCCGGAATATTTCCAAACCATTTTTCGGCCAGCGCTGTCACCTGCTGCAAATCAACATCACCGCCGACAACCATAATGGCGTTTTGCGGGTTGTAATGTTTTTTAAAAAAAGATTTCACATCCCCGATCCGGGCGTCCTCGATGTGTTTGATCTCCTTGCCGATGGTCGCCCATTGGTAAGGGTGCTTTTTATAAACCATCGGGCGCAGCTTCAGCCATACGTCCCCGTAAGGCTGGTTCAGGTAACGCTGCTTAAATTCTTCAATTACCACGTTCCGCTGAACTTCAAGGCTTTTTTCGCTGAAAGCCAGACTCAGCATCCGGTCGCTCTCCAGCCAGAAAGCGGTTTCGATGTTGGCCGAAGGCAGGGTAATATAGTAGTTGGTGATGTCATTGCTGGTAAAGGCATTGTTTTCACCGCCGACGCGCTGCAACGGCTCATCATAGCTCGGAATGTTCACAGAGCCGCCAAACATCAGGTGTTCAAACAAATGCGCAAATCCGGTTTGTTCGGGGTTTTCATCCCTGGCGCCTACATCATAAAGGATGTTCAGAACGGCCATGGGGGTGGTATGATCTTCATGCACTATTACGCGCAATCCATTGTCAAGAGTAAATCGGTTGAATTTAACCATTTGTGAATTTTCTGTTAACGGATAGCAAATGTAGAACTTTTGCCGAAAGGTAGTAGGCAGGAAATGTTTGAATCGGGTAATGTTTTATGAAGGTTGCTTTCGCGATCCGTATTTTATACTTTTAAATAACCTCATCGATGTATGATTGCCCGGAACGAACTCATTAAAAAAATATCGGAAACGATCGGAAAGCCAAAGGTGCTTGAGTTGGGCAAAATGCTGGCTACTTCAGGTCTTTCCCTGCATGATCTGATCGGCGTAACCTTTACTCCGGACAGCGCGATAGCTTTCCGCGCCAGCTGGATATTGGAAAATATGCTGCTACTGGAACCAGAACGTTACGAAAATGAACTTGATTATCTTTTATCACGCTTCAGGGACGTAAAATATCCAGGCCCGCAGCGGCATTATGTTAAAATAGTGATGCACCTCACAAGGAAAGATATGCCTGCCGCAATAAAGGATAAATTGAAAATGCTTGACCTCGATCCGGTTATTGAACACTGTTTTGACCTGCTGATTAACCCCAAAGTCAAAATAGCGGTAAAGGTGTTCGCATCGGAAACCCTTTTTAACCTGCGCCACAGGTTTCCATGGATCGCCGGGGAACTGGCGGCACAGCTTGAATTTTTGATGCGCGATGGTTCCCCGGCAATACAATCAAGGGGGCGTAAGCTTCTGACACAATTAGCCCGCGATAACAAGTAGAAATTACCTTTAAATCGGCTATTTAACAGTATTGGCCTCCGGTTTGTCTTCGCGGTTCAAGTTGTTGCTTACCTGGTCGTGATTAAGCTTTGCATGGATAGCAGAATTGCTGTCATTCGCGTAAGTCCCGAATGCGTTGACCAAAACGCCTTTAAGATTGTATTTTTTTGACGTTACCGCGTAAACGATCGACATGTCATCCGGATTGCTTTCTCCTTCAAAACGGTAAAATTCGTCAATTTCGATATCGTCAGCACCCATGTGAATGTCTTTCGCCTTGTCGTCAATGGTATCTCCTTCAAGGCTTAAATTTTCAGTGTAACCTCTTCTGATCAGATCATTGGTCGCTTCTACTAAATTGCTATATGTTTTCATAACTGGTCTCTCCTTTTAATGCGGATACAGTCTGTCTGTAACCCGTATTTAAGATAACCAACGAGATGCCGGGTTGTTTTGATGAACATTGTGGGTTTTAATATCGTCAGATGCGATGCTTTACAGAGATGTCGCCGGGTGGTTTGGCCAAAAATTATTACATTCGTCAACCAGTTAAAAAACTTCTTTCGCGTGAAAAAAACGATTTTATTTTCTTTCCTGCTGTTGTTCAGCCTTTCATTGTTTTCTCAGCCTGCGCCAAAGCCATACGGCCCGCTGCCGACAAAAGGTCAGCTTAACTGGCAGGAGACGGAGATGTATTGTATCATACATTTCGGCCCGGATACCTATACCAACAAAGAATGGGGATATGGCGACGAAGATCCTGAAATTTTCAATCCCTCTAACTTCGATGCCATGCAGATCGTTGGGGCGGCAAAGGCAGGTGGTTTTAAGGGAATTGTGGTTGTAGCCAAGCATCACGATGGTTTTTGTCTTTGGCCTACCAAAACTACAGAACACAATATTTCCAACAGCCCGTATAAAGATGGCAAGGGCGATATTCTGCAGGAATACCGCGATGCCTGCAACAAGCTGGGTATGAAAATGGGGGTATATTGTTCACCGTGGGACCGGAACAGCGCCCTATATGGAAAACCGGAATACGTTACGCATGTTTACCGTAAACAGCTTGAAGAATTGTATGCCAACTATGGGCCTGTTTTTATATCATGGTTCGATGGGGCAAACGGTGGCGACGGCTATTACGGTGGTGCGCGTGAAGTCAGAAAGATCGACCGCTCCACTTATTACGGATGGAAAGATACCTGGGCTATCCCGCGCCGCATGCAGCCTAATGCGGTGCTGTTCGGCGATGTAGGTCCCGATGTGCGCTGGGTGGGGAATGAGAACGGGCACGCGGGCGTTACTTGCTGGGCGACTTACACCCCTCATGCACCGGACGAAGGCAAAGAACCCGGTAACGGTTACACAAAGGATTATGAGGGTACGACCGGGCAGCGCGACGGAAAATACTGGATGCCTGCCGAATGCGATGTTTCTCTGAGGCCGGGATGGTTTTATCATAAAGATCAGGATGACAAGGTAAAATCGCCCGACACGTTGCTGAGCTTATATTATCAGAGCGTAGGACGGGGTGCCTGTCTTGATCTTGGCCTGTCGCCTGACAAACGCGGAATGCTTTACGAGAACGATGTAAAGTCATTGGCGCAGTTCGGGCAGATATTAAAGAACACATTTGCCGTCAATCTCGCCAAGGGCGCAGTTTTATCCGCCAGCAATGTGCGGGGCGCTAACAAGGCAAAATTCGGGCCGGCTAAATTACTGGATAACAATCGTTATACTTATTGGGCTACGGATGATGGCGTGAAGACGCCGCAGTTAATTATCAATCTTAAAAACGCAGAAACCTTCAACATTATCAGGCTCAGGGAAAATATCAAACTCGGACAGCGGATAGATTCGTTTGCGATAGATGCTTGGAAAAACGGAAAGTGGGAGCAGATCGCATCAGCTACAAGTATCGGCGGCAATCGCCTGATCCGTCTGCCGGAGGACGTTACGACCACCAAGGTAAGATTAAGAATTACCAAAGCTGCTGTTTGTATCGCCCTCAGCGATTTTGGTTTGTTTAAGGAAGCTGCTAAAATTTAATAGACTAATGAAGAGAATATTATATATCCTGTTTTTTGCATTCGCCGTCAATGGAGCAGCGGCACAGCATCCGTTATATGATACGCTGACCAAACCACAACTGATCGCAAAGCAATTTGCCTTCACCGAGGGTGCGTCGGTGGATAAAAAAGGGAATGTTTTTTTTACTGATCAGCCGAACAATAAGATATGGGAGTATGATACTAATGGCAAATTATCGCTTTTTTTAGATAGTGCAGGCCGTTCAAACGGAACCTATTTCGATAAAAAAGGCAATCTTGTTACCTGTGCCGATGAGCATGGACAGTTATGGTCGATCAGCCCAAAAAAGAAAATAAAAATATTGCTTACAAATGTTGGCGGGCACCAGATGAACGGGCCTAACGATTTGTGGATCGATCCTCACGGGGGAATATATATGACCGATCCTTACTATCAGCGGGATTATTGGACGAGAACCAAATCTGATCTTGACGGACAAAAGGTTTATTACCTGCCTAAAGGAAAAAAGCAGCCGGTTGTTGTTGATGCAAACTTGCTGCAACCCAATGGTATTGTAGGTGCGCCCGACGGCAAATACCTGTACGTTGCAGACATACGGGCTAATAAAATGTATAAATATGCCATTCAAAAAGACGGGTCACTGAGTGACCGTCAGTTGTTTTTTCCGCAGGGCGGCGATGGCATTACCCTTGACGAAAAAGGCAACTTATACATATCCGGTAACGGTATCACCATTGTCAGTCCCGATGGTAAAAAAATAGGGCATATTCCGGTACCGGAACCATGGACGGCAAACCTTTGCTTCGGCGGCGTAAATAAGGATATTCTGTTTATTACCGCCTCAAAGGCATTTTATATGCTGAAAATGAATGTAAAAGGAGTGGAGTAGCATCGTCGGACAAAATTTAACACCCTTATTTTTCTTATATATAATTTGTATTTTTCCGGAACCGATTATTAAAACCTGCACCAGGGCCTTTTTCCGATAAGGCTCCTTTGGTAAATCAGTCATGGAAGAATATATTTTATCCCTCGATCAGGGCACCACCAGTTCGCGCGCTATTATTTTTGACCATTCAGGTCATATATGTGCAGTCGCTCAAAAGGAATTCACCCAGATTTTTCCACAACCCGGCTGGGTGGAACACGACCCGAATGAAATATGGTCAACCCAGATAGGCGTAGCCGCCGAAGCTATAGCCAAGATGGGGATCAGGGGGACGCAAATTAAAGCCATTGGGATCACCAATCAGCGTGAAACCGCTATCGTTTGGAACCGCGAAACCGGGGCGCCTGTTTACAATGCGATCGTATGGCAGGATCGCCGTACTTCTCCTTACTGCGATGATCTAAAAAGCAAGGGTCACGAAAAGTTGATCAGAGAGAGAACCGGGCTTGTAATAGACTCCTATTTTTCCGCGTCAAAAATTAACTGGATACTGAATCATGTTCCGGGGGCTAAAAGCCTTGCGGAAGACGGCAAACTGGCCTTTGGAACGGTTGATACCTGGCTGGTGTGGAAATTTACCGGAGGGAGTGCTCATATTACGGATGTTACCAATGCTAGTCGTACCATGCTTTATAACATCCGGATACAACAATGGGATGAGGAGTTATTAACGATATTTGGCATTCCACGCAGCATTTTACCGGAAGTTAAGGAATCGAGCGAAGTTTATGGCTTGACTGACCGTTCAATTTTTGCAACGGAAATCCCCATCGCCGGGATTGCAGGCGATCAGCAGGCGGCGTTGTTCGGGCAGATGTGCATCCATGAAGGAATGGTAAAGAATACATACGGCACGGGCTGCTTTATGTTGATGAACATCGGGAACAACTTTATCGAATCAAAAAATAATCTGTTAACCACCGTCGCCTGGAAGATCAACGGTAAAATTCAGTATGCTTTCGAAGGCAGCATTTTTATCGGAGGAGCCGTTGTGCAATGGCTGCGGGACGGGTTAGGGATTATCAGGAACTCAGGCGAGGTTGAACAGCTGGCCAGGCAGGTGAACGACACCGGTGGTGTGTACGTTGTTCCGGCCTTTGCCGGTCTCGGCGCACCTTATTGGGATCCTGATGCGAGGGGAACCATTGTAGGCCTTACGCGTGGAACCACTGCCGCCCATATCGCGCGTGCGGCTTTGGAATCCATCGCTTACCAGACGGTGGATGTATTAAAGGCAATGGAGGCCGATTGTGGGATGGCGGTCAGGGAGTTGAGGGTTGATGGCGGAGCAACCGTAAATGATTTATTGATGCAGTTTCAGGCGGATTTACTGGGTTGCAGGGTCATCCGGCCACAGATCATTGAGACGACGGCGCTCGGAGCAGCATATCTCGCCGGGCTGGCGGTGGGATATTGGCAGAATGAAGAGGAGATAAGACAGTTATGGCAGTCAGAAACTGAATTCATTCCCGCCAATAAGGTTATAGACATGGATAACGCTATGTCTGGCTGGAGGCGTGCGGTAGCTGCAGCGCGCAGCTGGTCAGGCAATGTTAAACTTTAACAGGCTCACTTAAATATCAGATATCCAGTTAAATAACAGAAATTTTTCATAATCAAACTTCAGGCAAAATGACTCCAATAGCAGCTGAGTTTTTAGGCACCTTTCTCCTGATATTATTGGGAGACGGCGTGGTGGCTAATGTCTTGTTAAACGATACCAAGGGCAACAACAGCGGTTGGCTGGTGATCACTACGGCATGGGGGCTGGCGGTGTTTGTTGGCGTGGTGGTAGCCGGGCCGTACAGCGGCGCGCATCTAAACCCGGCTGTTACTATAGGGCTGGCGGTGGCTGGCAAATTTGCCTGGGCAAAGGTCCCGGCTTATGTGCTGGCGCAGCTACTGGGAGCATCTGCAGGCGCATTTTTGGTTTGGATAATGTATTATGACCACTTCAAAAAGACAGACCGGCCCGATCATATTCTGGCTGTGTTTTGCACCGGCCCCGCTATTCGCAATTTTGTATCTAACATAGCAAGTGAGGTTATCGGTGCTTTTGTGCTGGTTTACACCGTGTTCCATATAACTGACGCGAAGATTATCCCGGATGATACACCCATCGGGTTGGGATCGGTAGGGGCTTTACCTGTCGCTTTGCTGGTATGGGTGATAGGTTTATCGCTTGGCGGAACCACCGGATATGCTATTAATCCTGCCCGTGATCTCGGCCCGCGTATCGTCCATTTTATCGTGCCTATAAAAAATAAGGGGACAAGTGACTGGCAATACGCCTGGATACCCGTTATAGGGCCCTTGATTGGAGCTGTCGTCGCAGCAGGATTATTTCTTTTATGTAAATAGATATAGAGATGCAAATCCTGCTTCTCCCTGCAAAAAGAACAGATTTATATTATTTCATTTGTGTTAATTTTGTGTTGAATTAACATATTTTAGCGTCATGAAGCTAAACGCCCTGCGGCCGGTAATTTATTCCAAACAGGTTAAATATACCGTTGAGTTTTATATCGAGATACTTGGATTCACCTGTAATGGTTACACGGAGGACTGGACCTGGGCGTCGTTATCGCGCGATGAGGTAGAGATAATGGTATCGTACCCTAATGCGCATGTTCCGTTTGATAAACCATATTTTACGGGTTCCCTTTATATCACCACTGACAGCGTGGACGAACTCTGGAATCAGCTTAAAGAGATAACCCTCAATTGCTATGAACTGGAGACTTTCGATTACGGGATGCGGGAATTCGCCATTTTTGACAATAATGGCTATGTGATACAATTTGGCCAGCCGGTTTAACCGTTTCTCGTTAGTATTTCTCGTAAACCAGGTATCAACTCAGCTCGACCCGGCATGGATACCAATATATACGAGGTCAAAATCAGTAGAATTACGTAGTCGGTCTGCTTTCTGTCAGGGGTAGCTTTACCCTAAAACAGAAAGATATGAAAACAGTTCTAAAATTATCCTCCTGGCTTCTGATTTCGATGATCGTTTTTACATGTTCGAAGAAAGGAGATATCCAACCGACACCCACGCCCCCGGTTACAAAAACAGATACGCTTAAGGTAACCGGCATCAGCCCGGATTACGGAAAAGCAGGGGTGGAAATTACCGTTACAGGCACCGGTTTTAGCGCTACGGCCTCCGAAAATACGGTAACTATTGACGGTAAAATTGCTAAAATAACCAGCGCGACCACTACCCAGCTAAAAATAACCGCACCGGAAAATGCTACGCACGGGGCTGTAAAAATAACGGTCGGTAAGCTTTCGGTGTCAGGGCCTACTTTTTACTACGAGCCTGAAATTACCTCAGTAAGCATTGCTTCAGGAAAGACAGGCGATGAAGTAACCATAACGGGGAAAAATTTCGGAACCTCCGCAGGCGATTTTGAGGTGAAATTTAATGGCGTCGCTGCGGATATTATCGCTGCAACACTCACTACGCTGAAGGTAAAAGTTCCAGACATGGCCACAACGGGTGCGATCACGGTAGCCCGCAAGACAAAAGCCGCCGTAACCGGGCCGTCATTCAGCGTTACGCCTTCAGGCAATGCGGCGAAGGGTTTTACCGTTACCGAGGGCAACATCACCATGACAAGTATCCTGAAAAGCACAGGTTCATATGGTTCTATTTTGTGTTTTACGATTGACGAGGCACACGACGTTATGTACGCGGGCACGATATCGCACATATTGAAGATTGATCTTACAACGAATAATGTGAGCGTGATGCTTGCCAACTCTTCTTTCCTAACGACAGGCATTTCGCAACCATCGGCGATGGATGTCGGTCCCGATGGGAAATTATATCTCTTAGCTGACCTGGTAACCGTTAGCGGTGTACCAACCACAGGCGGAAACGTTTATCAGATCAATACTTCCGATAATACGGTGAAACGTGTTGGAAACAAGTACATCGGGTTGAATCTCGGCGGTGCGCTGGGCGATAACGTGCCATTCATGGTGACGCCGGATAATGGCTTTATTACCATGGACGGCTCCATTTACACAATCGTTAAATATTCAGCCGACCTGAGCATACGTACGGTGATATTAACAACAAATATTTTAGAAAGCTTTAGCCACCTGATTAAAAATACAGACAATTCTATCCGTATCGTGACCAATACGCTGTTTACCAAATCGTATTATGACTATAAAACATCTCTGTCGGCAAAAACCGATTACGCAGCTTCAGTAAATACGGATCTGGTTTCTATAACCCGTGGTGGATCATCATTTTATGCGCTTCAGTCAAAGTATGCGCCTGACGCTTCGGCGACTTCCACTCACCGCATTTATACGATAGGAAAGCTCAATGCTTCCCAAACAGGATTTGATAAGAAAGCGTCGTTTACGATTGACGGCTACCGTGAGGTTGCGGGAATTAAAAATTATAATTTCATCCCATTGAACGGGAAAACATATTTCTACGCTGATAAGAACGGCAATATGTATGGCCTCGTATTGAGTTTGCAGGCAGACGACAACGCAGGCATAGTTAAATTCACGATAAACTGATCACATACAGATTTGCAGATACACCGGCTGCGTCATGAAAAATGGCGGGGCCGGTGTCGTTTTAAACGAATTGAAATATAAATCAAGAATGTTGTCCTGTTTTAAAATATTCAATTGTTAAGTGGTTAATCAATATATTTAATAACCCAAAAACAAATTTTAAGAAAATGGACGAGTTTATTTTAATTTTCAGACACGAAGATGGTACAAAGGTCGCTTCACCGGAACAGATGCAGATTTGGATGAAGCAAACGATGGATTGGATCAATGAAATTGCTTCGCAAAACAAATTTGTAGAAGGTAAGGGAATGTTGTTTGATGATGCCAGGGTGGTTCATCATAATAAACTGGTGACCAACGGGCCATTCGGAGAAATAAAGGAAACTATCGGAGGTTTCATCATTGTCAGGGCTGAATCAGCAGAAGAAGCGGCTGAATTTGCCAAGGGATCTCCGGTATTGCAGGGCGAAGGCAATACGGTGGAGGTGAGACGAATTGCAAAACGCGATGGGGTCCACTAATAACATCTCATCTGATAAAACAGTCCGCTTTTTTGCCGATGGAACAACAGGAACTGATACCTCATTTATTCAGAACAGAGTACCGGAAAATAGTTTCGGTACTCTGTAAACGTTTTGGTCTTCGGGAGATCGAGGCGGCAGAGGATATTGCAAGTGATACTTTTATGACTGCAGTGCATACATGGCCTTCGGCAGGTATCCCGCCGAATCCTGTTGCTTGGCTGCATAATGTCGCTAAAAATAAAACGAAAAATTACTTACACAGACAGGGGATATTCAACGACAAAGTAACAACAGCTATTCATGACGACGTCCCCCCAACGACTTATCAGGAAATTGACCTTTCCGCTGGGAATATTCAGGATAGCCAGTTGCAGATGATGTTCGCCATTTGCCAGCCGTCAATTCCCGTCGAGTCCCAGATTGCTTTATCGCTTCGCATATTATGCGGATTTGGAATAGATGAAATAGCCGATGCCTTTCTGGTAAATAAGGAGACGATCAATAAACGTCTGTTACGGGCAAAAGAAAAGCTAAGGAACGGCAATGTCAGTATCACCTTTCCTGCCGGTTCTGAAATAGCAGCAAGGCTCGATACGGTATTAACAACCATTTATCTGCTTTTTAGCGAGGGCTATTATTCAACCGCGGATGATCGCATGGTTCGGAAGGAGCTTTGCGCGGAAGCTATGCGTTTGTGCTATATGCTGATTGAAAACACAGGCACTAACCAGCCCAGGGTAAACGCACTGATGGCATTGATGTGTTTCCATTCATCAAGGCTCGATGCACGGATCAGCGCGGCCGGTGAACTGATCTTATACGATGATCAGGATAGGAATCTTTGGAATAAGCAGCTGATCAGCCGGGGGGCGCATTTTCTTAAGTCTGCGTCGAGGGGTAGCGAGTTATCAAAATACCACCTGGAAGCATCTATAGCCTATTGGAATACCTGTCCGGATGATTCTGCCGGGAAATGGCCCGCTATCCTTCATCTGTATGATCTGCTGCTGCAAATGGAATATTCGGCAATGGCTGCTTTGAACCGGGCGTTCGCCTTGTCGAAAGTACATGGAAAAGAAGAGGTTATTGACGCAGCAAATGCCATCGATATGGCCGAAAGTCATTTTTATCACACATTGTTGGGTGAATTATATACCGGTATCGATAATAACAAAGCTGGTGACCATTTTAGAAGGGCCTTGCTCATTGCTAAAAATCACCTGGAAAAGCTGGCTATCAGCAAAAAACTGGGAAAGTTAACTGTCTAATAATAATCGAATTTTACTGCTATTTTAAAGGCCGTTTCGTGTTTTTGCAGCCGTAGGTTCATTCAATTTGTAGTTAACGCCCTTTGCCGTTTTTAAGCTGTCCGGAGTGATTGTATTGGCGAGCTTGAGTGCCTGCAGGCATTTATTTGTTTTATCCCAGTCAATCTTTTTTTCAGAGATCAATCGGCTTGTATCGGCCTTTTGGTAGAATTTAAGGATATTTTCCTTTAGGGCAGGGGTCAGGTTGCAGAATTTATTCTCTTCCAACCCATCGATCAGTTTGGCATACGTCGCGTCTGCAAGTTCATATTCACCGATTGAGGTAGGTTTCCCGGTATCATAATCCATATCAGGCAGCCTTAATTTGTTTGTACGAAGCAAAGCCAGGGCATTGGCATAATGAGTAAGGACGGTATCAAAGCTTTTGATAAATAATTCCTCTCCCATCGGACCGGGATCTTTAAAGGTTAACGCTTTTAAAGGCCCCACCTTCGGAAGTATCCTTATCAAAAAAGTAACAAAACGCTCACCAAGACTGCCCTTCGTGCGCGCTGTTCCAAATTCCTTAAAATAGGCTTTCCTTTTCATCCGGTAGTGAAATGCCCGGCTGTTGGCGCTTGGATTGGCCTTTAGAATTTCATCTTTCTTTATTCTCCACGCCGCTCTCGTAACAGTGGGCATCAGGTTTTTTACCGACCACCTGTAAGTAGATATGGCAAGGTCGAGATCGCCGAAGACATCATTGATATCTTCTCCATAAGTTTTCAGAAACGCCCTTTCAAGTACCGGCCGTGCTACCTCAAAGCCTATAAAATCATGGTAGGCCTCAGGTGCGTAGTTGCCTTTTGCTACCTCCAAAACATCAAATGAAAGCTCCACCCGGCTGTGTGAGGTGTGGTCTTCACCATAAGTAACCACTTTGCCGAATTTTTTTGCCATTTTGGGATACACGATCGGAACCGTATGATTTGTTCCGATCGAATGTCCGTAGGTATCAGCCATATAATGGCACAAAGACCCGACCGCAAAGGCATATTCGTCCAGATTTTCTGCTTCGTCTAAAAGATTTTCTACAAAATCGCCGCTGCGCACATAATGCGACAGGTTTGTGAAATAAGTGCTGCCAAATGGGAAATACCCCATATCGGCGAGCAGGCAACCGCCATATGCATATCCATGCGCTTTTTTAAGGTCAGCTTCGGAAGCGTTAGGGAATTTTAACTTCAGCAGCGGCTTGATACTCTTCTCCCAACTGGCGTCGATCAGCGCCTCGTGCGTTAACACTGAATACGCTTTCACTTCCCGCGCACAAAAAAATAAAAAACCAGCTATAATAAACAAAATCCGGAACGGCAAAGACAGTTTCATCGAAATAACGAAAAGACTATAATCATGTATAATTATCAAACAGCTAAAAAAGTTTTAACGATAAAAAAAAATTAATGAGATCAGAACGTCTAAAATAAAAAGCCGCCTCACAATCCTTGTAAGACGGCTATCATTGTTCTTTGTTAGAATTTAATATTGCGGCTCGTCATCAGGTGTGCTAACCACCTTATATACACGGTTACCGCTGGTATCGGTAGTTTCCTGGTAATAAATATCATCAGGAGAAACATACAGGGTCTGCCCGTTAACATGGATGGTACGGGTACCTTCAGGTAACTCGTCATACAGATCACCTACCTGTGGCATCGGACCTGCCTGGCCTGCATCGATCTGATCCTGCGATTGAACGCCGGTTTCCAGCTGTCCGTCTTTACCTGCAATCACATAAGCCTGTGTGCCGTCATCCTTGGTGATCGGCTGATAATACACACCATTAAGCTCATAGTATTGTTCGCCATTAATAACAATTGATTGTGCGTTTGCAGGCAGTTGACTGATTTCTGCACCGAGCGGCGGTTCAACCACGGTGTATTGACTGTTATTATACTGGTAATAAAAGCCATTGCTGTAATAATATTGCGCATCGCCCCACCAGAACGGATAGTACCCATAAGGCAGATATCCTATACTGAATCCGATACGGGGGTAATACAGACTGGCATAAAATCCGCCATGATAAAAATATCCTCTGTGATATCCCCAATATCCGCGGCTTCCCCAGTAGGATGGTCCGTAATAACGGGTCCGACCATAATAACGATTATAATATGGAGTACGGTACCCTCTTGCAACAACTCTTCCCCTCGAACTTATATAAGGACGACTGCCGCCGTAGCTGTATCCGCGAACGCCAACACGTCCGCGTGGTGCAGCGTACGTACGGGTTACGCCAACCCGGCTTGTACTACGGGTAAATGGCCTGCTGCTGCGGAAAGATGAATTTGCGCGTGGTGAAAAAGCGGTACGTCCTCCCGCTGAATGTTGTGGATCTGACATGGAATGACCTGAAAAGCCTCCGCGCGATGCGCCGGAAAATCCTCCCGATCTGGAACTGCTCAAATGACCGCCGCCACCAAAATGCCCTCCGCCGCCAACGCGACCGCCACCACCTCCATGGCTACCACCACTGCCGCCGCGATGTTGCGCACTTGCGGGAAATGCTAAAAACAAGCACAGCAAACCGCTAAAACTTGTTAATGCTAAATATTTTAATGCCTTTTTCATATTGATTGTTTAATTAAACAGTTTTTACTGTCGTTTATTTTATAGACTATCGTATTTTCAAACGGTTTAATGCCGTGATAATTATTTGTCAACAATTATGCCCTTATCAGCGGCTTTACGTTATTTTTGACTTACTGCACATAAAATTGCTGACAATTAATTAATACATCATGACGATAAAAGATACCCACTCATTAAACCAGGTTGCCGAATTTCATACAACTTTTAAACATCCGGTCGTTACCCGTCCGGCCATTCCCTCAAAGGAACGGTGTGCGTTAAGAATTGCGTTGCTTGCTGAAGAGTTGAAAGAATTACAGCAGGCCGTCGAGGATAATGACCTGGTGGAAGTTGCCGATGCGCTTTGTGATCTGCAATATGTGTTGTCGGGGGCTGTTCTTGAATTTGGTCTTGGAGAAAAATTCAAGGAACTTTTTGACGAAGTGCACCGCTCGAATATGAGCAAAGCCTGCAAGACTGCGGAGGAAGCTGAAAAGACCATCGAGCATTATAAAAGCAAGGATGGAACGGAATCCTATCATCAGGAAGCAGACGGTTTATATCTGGTCTATCGTACAGCGGATAACAAAACCTTGAAATCGGTCAATTATTCTCCTGCAGCACTTGAGGATATCCTTTTGTAGTCTTAAAAAAGCAAGGGGGCGAAAATTTTCGCCCCCTTGCTTTTTGTATTTTATACGCGTAAAAAGGTCTTTTTTTGATATAAATAATAAAGAAACGCCCATTTTACCAATACGAAGGTTATCGCCATTAATACTGCGCCGTAGGGTTCACCTGCCAATTGTCCCAGCCACTTAAAAAAGCCGTTGTTGGTGTAATTCCAGTTAATAAAATGCCCCGAAATATATATCAGGATGGAATTCATGCCGATCACTTTAAAAAAGAACGCCCACTTTTTATAGCCCAATACATCGATCACATAATAAAACAAGGCCATTAGCAAAAGGCTTAAGCCACCTACATGCAGTACAAAGGAGCTCGACCATAAGTTTTTATTGATCGGAAAGTCGAGGTTCCAGATTTGAGCAAGAACCAGGAATACTGCACCCGCTATCGCGAGTCTGAGCGTTTTGGCCTTTTGTGTTAATCCTTTACTTTTCAGAGTTAGCCCCGCAAGGATGCCGAGAATTCCCGTACTGATGGCGGGGATGGTTGAAAATAATCCCTCCGGATCATGCATGTTGGGTCTGCCATCGGGAAACGGAACATACAGGTGGCCGGGTAGTATTGTCCGGTCGATATACGAGGCAAAGTTGCCCTGTGGCGTAAGGTCACCCGGATGAAAACCGGGAGCGGAGGTGAACTTAAGTAAAAGGTAGTAACCCACAATAAATACCCAGAACCAAACATACAACGCCCATTCCTTGCCGTACAGGTAGATAATATTGGCAAACATATAAGCAATACCAATCCTTCCCAACACGCTGGGAAAACGGAACTCCGCAATTGGCCGTAGCTGAAGGCCATTATTTACCAGAAATCCTAACAAAACTAAAATCAGCGCTCTTTTTATTACCCGTATTAACAGCTGACTTTTGGTTTTGCCTTTTTCCAGTTCGCGGCCTATGGAGAAGGGGGTGGAAACGCCAGCCATAAACAGAAACAGCGGAAATATCAGGTCGTAACAGTGAAACCCGTTCCAGTCAGGGTGTGTAAACTGTAACGAAAGCGTATTCCAGAATGCCGATTGTTTATGCGTCGCCTCGGCCATGGTGTGGAATATTTCTTCCGCACCCATGATCCAGAACATATCAAAGCCGCGCAGGGCATCTAAGGAGAACAGTCGGGTAGGGGCAGCGTCAAAATCGTCTGCCGTTTGTTGTGATTTTGCTGATGAGGCCATCTCCGGTTTTATAATTAGGGTTTATTTACCGGAAAGATATACTTTTTAAATAATTTTTCAAAGTATTGCTCCGTAACGATGCAGTTGCAAACCAGCTAAAGATCAGCGCAATCAGAACAATATCTGGCTACTCATTACGCTTAAGCCCGAACTTTTCAATTTTGCTGTAAAGATGGCTTCGCTGTATGTCAATGTCGTCCGCCGTTTTGGATACATTCCAGTTATTCTTTTCCAGTTTGAACTTGATATACTCGCGTTCCGCGAAATCTTTATATTCCTGAAAGTTGGCAAATTTGTCAAAATCCGTTTGTGATTGCGCGGTTTCGTTGTTCGCAGGTCCCGGCGCTGATGGATTGGCAAATGCTTTTACATCGTTATCCGTAATGGTTTTATCACTGAGTATGATCAATCGCTCCACCATATTACGTAATTCGCGGATGTTTCCTGTCCAGGGCAACGCTTTAAGTGCATCAAGCGCAGGTTCTGATATCTTTTTTACCGGCATGCCATAATCACTGCATATTTCGTCGAGGAAGTTTCTCGTCAGCAGCGGTATATCATCTTTACGGTCGGTCAACGGCGGTACATGGATAAGAATAACGCTCAGACGATGGTATAAGTCCATGCGGAAATTACCGGCTTCAATTTCTTTTAAGAGGTCTTTGTTGGTCGCGGCAACCACGCGTACATCTACTTCAATTTCCTTTTCGCCACCCACACGGGTTATTTTATTTTCCTGCAATGCGCGCAATACCTTTGCCTGTGTGGAAGAACTCATGTCGCCGATCTCATCAAGGAAAAGCGTACCCCCATTGGCCGATTCGAATTTACCGATTCGCTGCTTGATCGCCGAGGTAAAAGATCCTTTCTCGTGGCCAAACAATTCGCTTTCGATCAGTTCCGACGGTATAGCCGCGCAGTTTACCTCGATAAGCGGAGCGCTTGAGCGGTTTGATTTTTCATGAAGCCAGCGCGCAACAAGTTCTTTACCGCTGCCGTTTGCACCAGTCACCAGCACACGTGCATCAGTAGGTGCTACACGGTCGATGGTTTCCTTGATCTTTAAAATGGCCTGAGAATCGCCCAGGATAGGGCGGACTTTCGACACGCGTCTTTTTAAAACCCGTGCCTCGGTAGCCAGGCTGCCGCGATCGAGCGCATTCCGAACGGTTATCAGTAAACGGTTGAGATCAGGTGGTTTGGAAATAAAATCAAACGCCCCTTTTTTACTGGCTTCGACGGCGGTTTCTACTGTTCCATGTCCGGAGATCATGATGAATGGCAGGTCTGGTCTTATCGCAAGCCCTTCGGTTAGCACTTCCATGCCATCCATACGGTTCATCTTGATATCGCAAAGAACCAGATCATACTCGTTTTTGCGGATCAGTTCAAGCCCTTCGATGCCGTTGTCAACATCTTCTACCGCATAATCTTCATATTCCAGTATTTCGCGCAGCGTGCTGCGTATCGAACGTTCGTCGTCAATAATTAAAATTTTAGCCATGTTTTACAAAATAGATTTTCTTGGTAGTATGTTTTGCGAAGATATAGAAATGTATAGAAAAACAAACATATTAGGATGATTACTTACTTAAACGGAGTGGGAGCCGCCCATTGTGGCCAGGTTCTCACTTCCCGAAAATCCTATAACAAAAAACAACCCTTTCCGTTTTACGGGAAAGGGTTTATCAGCAGCAAATTTATAAGCCGGGTTCTGTTTCCGCCAGCCAAAGCAGGCGGCCTCTATCATTAATCTTGATCTGACATTGCTGACAGATTCTATCAACCTACCCATCCTGGCAAATCTTTTTGTCCGGAGACTGAAAGATCAGGAAACGAGCAGCTCCGCTTCCAGGACCTATTTGGTTTTTCAACTCCTGAGGTTTACCGCAATTCCGGTCGCCCGGAAAAGCCGTGAGCTCTTACCTCACGTTTTCACCCTTACCCCGATAAATCGTGGCGGTTTATTTTCTGTGGCACTTGCTGTCACCGGCTGACGGTGCCTTCCCGTTAGGAAGCAGGATGCTCTGTGTTGCCCGGACTTTCCTCTGCCCTGGCGATGCCAGGCAGCGATAGACCATTTTGCTTCGTCAAATTTAGCGTTAATTGTAAAAGTTAACGCAATGTTAATTGCATTTAGCCAGATCAGCGTTGACTTTTTCGACGGTAACTGTTCCCTGATTATTGCCAAACGAGTTGGTAACATAGGTGAGTACTTCTGCAATTTCCACAGGCGACAATCCGCTTGCGGGCATTTCGCCCTCGAATTCCTTGCCGCCTACGGTTATTTTTTCCTTAAGTCCTGAATTCAGGAAACAGGCGAGCCGTTGTCCGTTTTTTTTCATGAAAACCGAATCGGTCAATGGCGGGATAAGGCCTTGTAGCCCTTCCCCTTTAACGCCATGACAATTCTGACAATGTTCCTGATATACTGCATTTCCGCTAGAAAAATAGCGGTTGTATTCTATTTGCCCATTGTCCTGGCAGGATATGATCGTGACGATTACCAAAATACAGATCGCGCCGATGAGTTTTATTTTCATTTGGTTAACTGCTTTTTTGGTCAGGTTCGGCCATAAGTGTTTTGATGTCGGTAATCATCTTCTCCACTTCTTTCTCATCAGTGCCGAGATAAGTTCCCCTGATCCTTTTTTGTTTATCGATCAGGATGAAATAACCGTCGTGCACATATTGCCCGTCCGGAGTCCTTCCCGGAACCGATACCAGGTAGTTTTTGGCAATACCGTAGGTTTGGTCTTTATCGCCAAGCAGAAACCACCAGGTATTACCGGTCACGCCTAATTTGTCAGCGTATTTCTTTAAAACCGGAACGGTGTCATATTTGGGATCAATGGTATGCGAGATGATCCTGAAATCGGCATTGTTTTTAAACTCATTATACACGGGCAGCATATTGCGGTGCATTACCGGACAGATATTAGGGCAGGAGGTGAAAAAGAAGTCCGCAACATATATTTTTCCGTCCAGGCTTTTATCCGTAATGGTATCGCCGTATTGATTAACGAACTTAAACGCGGGAATCGTCTGATAAATGGTGTCAGTAACTTGTTTGCCGTTTACCGTTTTAGTTTCGGTTTGTTTGTTACCGTATATTGGCAGCTTTGCGGTTTCCGCATTATTGAATTTACAGGATGTTAGCGATAAAAAAGACAGGACAGCAGCATAAAACAATTTTTTCATTTCGATTTTATTTTTTTGAGGTATTGATTTGATTCGGCAACCGCTACGTTCAATTGTGAATCTATGGCCGTAATCAATTTCTTCTGTTCTTTCATGTAAGAGATCACCTCATCGTCTGATTTGCCTTTTTGTTCGTAATCAAAATGATGCATCCAGTTTTCCATGGAGTCTTCGGCATCGCTGAGTTTCTTTTTAAGCATTTCTGCCGTGTCCTTGCTTGCAAGTTCCGTTTGTTTCAGTAAAGTATCCAGTTTCATGCGGTTGGCAATTACTTGTCCGTCAACATCCATTACCTTTTCATGGATTGCCATTACATCTTTCATGGCGGCGCTTTTCTCCGCGTCTTTGTTAGCGTTTTTACATCCGCAAAAAGCAGAAGCGATCAATAATATAAATAGTGTTTTTTTCATTTTATGATTTTTATCCGGTCAAAATTAAGCAAGATGACACAGAGGTTAGCTATTTATTTTTCTTGTGTAAGCTATGTAATCCGTTACGGGAAGCTTTTCGGTGCCCGCTACTTTCAATTGCTGCCCTATCTGTGCCCTGTGGTGGGTGCCGTGATTGATAAGATGCGCAAGTATATCGCTTTGCCTGCTCTCCATCGCGTCACCGCTCATATTTCGGTAATATATTATTTTTTCAAAATCTTCGTCAGCAAGGCCATCGATATAATTCAGCCAGTTTTCATGGTTGATATTTATTGTTTCTCTTATTCTTTCGGCCTGCCAGTCTATCGGCCACAGGTAGGTTCCCGTGGCATCCAAACCCTTACACCGTTTAAGCCAAACCTGCTGTGCGGCCAGCAGATGAGACATCAGCTCGGCGCTGTTACCGGGTAAACCGGCACTGATCATCGCATTTAACAATAACTCGTTGGCATAAGCGTCATAATTGATAAGGCGGGTGAAATACGTCTTCATGCGGCAAAAATACGAATAACGAAGGAAACGGAGTTGCTTGTGTAATTAACAATATCATAATGATAGCGACATGCAACGGTCACATAAACGCACTATCTTTACCATAATTAAACGGACACGATATGAAATTCTTATTAAAATTTTCAAAGCTTTTTACAAGTTTTCGTGAATGGATGATTTTACGGAGCATGAGATCTTCGTTCATTCATTAATTTGTTCAAAAATTTCTTTTATTTGATACTTATCTACAATTTGGCCTTACAATAGGTCGTTAATGGAAATTACTTCTTCTGATTTACATATAAGCAAAAAACTTTTTGGTGATGATTTTTCCTGGGGTGTCTCTGTTGCTGCGCTTCAGATTGAGGGGGCATGTGATGCTGACGGCAAGGGAGAATCGATTTGGGATACATTTTCTGCAAAAAAAGGCAAGATATTAAATGGTCATCATCCCGGAACCGCGTGCGACTTTTATAATCGCTACAAGGAGGACATTGACCTAATCCGGCAATTGAATATCCCTTGCTTCCGGTTTTCAATTTCATGGACAAGGATACTGCCCGATGGCGACGGTGAAATTAACCAGCCGGGTATTGATTTTTATAACGATGTGATCAATTATTGCCTTGAAAAAGGCGTCGAACCCTGGGTTACCATCTATCACTGGGATCTCCCGCAGGCTCTTGAGGCTAAAGGCGGCTGGACGAACCGCGAGATAGTGGCATGGTTCAGCCGGTTCGCTACTATTTGCGCTCAGCAGTTCGGCGACAGGGTAAAACACTGGATGGTGATGAATGAGCCGGGGGTATTTACAGGCGCTGGTTATTTTTTGGGTATTCATGCCCCCGGCCGGACAGGGCTCAAAAATTTTTTACCGGCTATTCATCACGCGGTTCTTTGTATCGCAGCGGGCGGCAGGATATTGCGCGAAGCCGTTCCCGATGCTGAGATTGGGACAACATTTTCCTGCTCTTACGTTGAACCAAATTCCGCAAAGCCTCGTGACATTCGTGCGGCAAAGCGGGTGGACGCGTTGCTTAATCGTCTCTTCATCGAACCTATACTTGGTTGGGGTTACCCGGAAAAAGAAATTCCGGCGTTAAAGGGCATTGCAAAATATTACCAGCCGGGTGATGAGGAATTAATGAAATTTGACTTTGACTTCGTTGGGATTCAGAATTATACGCGGGAAATTGTAAGAAGCTCTTTTTTTACGCCTTACCTTCGTGCGTCGCTGGTCAAAGCTGAAAACAGGGGAGTAGAGCTGACTGATATGAAATGGGAGGTTTTTCCGCCATCCATTTACGAGATGATCAAAAAATTTAACAGTTATCCTGAAATCAAAAAAATTATCGTAACCGAGAATGGGGCTGCTTTTCCGGACACGGTCACTGATGGCATAGTAAACGACCCGGCCCGTTTATCTTATTTGCAGAATTATTTGAAACAGGTTCTGAAAGCAAAAAAAGAAGGGTTGAAGGTCAGCGGATATTTTATCTGGACACTGACAGATAATTTCGAATGGGCTGAGGGGTACCATCCCCGTTTTGGTATAATCTATGTCGATTTTGAAAGCCAGCAGCGGATTATAAAGGCGTCGGGGCAGTGGTATGCCGGTTTCTTATCAGGAAATTAACCCTGGGTGTGAAAACTTACAATAAAAATTGTACCCCCGGTGGGGTTCGGCTCAAACCAGATTTTACCATCGTGATCTTCGATAATTTGCCTGCAAATCGATAATCCCAGGCCGAACGACTTTTCTCCGGAAGTGCCGGGGCGTTTGGCATCCGTGAACATATTAAACACTTTTTCATTGATATTATCCGGAATACCGATACCGTTATCTTCCACAATAACGCGTACTTCCCGGTCGGCAAGAACAGTTTTTACCTTGATTTTGCTACCCGGAGGGCTGAACTTGATAGCGTTGCTGATCAGGTTGCTGATGACCCGCCAGATTTTTTCACGGTTAAGCTGCAGCAGAATTGGTTCTTCAAAAAGTTCGGTTTCGATTTGCTGATTTTTTTCAGCTGCCTTGAATTTCAGCAGCTCAACGCTGTTAGCAATAATCGGATTAATATCCGAAGGCTCTTTGGGCTGTTCTACTTTTTTATTGTTGGTCGCCTCAAGTATCTCATTGATCAGATTTATAGAGTTATCCGATGTTTCTTTGATCAGCGCAATGGATTCTTTTTGTTCGTCCGTCTGCGCCTCGGCCAGCATCAATCCCGTGAGCGAGGAAATACCGCCGATTGGGTTTCGCAGGTCATGAGCTACTGTACGCAATATCCTGTCCTTTTCCTGGCTGCTGATCTTTAATTCTGTCAATGCAGATGACAGCGACTGATTTTGCTCATTGATCTGACTGTTCAGGTCGTCAAGTTTTTTAATGTTTTTCTTTGATCGTTGCCAATTGGAGTAAACAAGAAACAAAATAACAAAAAACAATACGGCAAAAATAATGGCAACTTTGAGCAGCACCTTTTGTGATTGATTGTTTTTTTGAAGAACATCAAGTTCGTAGGTTTTTTCAAGGCGATTTATCTGCTCGCTGACATCCGCTTCCTTCAGGTGTTTTTCTTTAATTACTATCGAGTCTGTCAGTTTATCGTACTCCTTTAAATAGGTCAGTGCCAGTGCGCTTTCTTTTCTATTATAATAATATTTTGCCATCAGGTAATTCCAGTCGGCCTGAACATCAATACTGTGAATGCTATCGCTTTGCTGTTGTATATTTTTGAGCAACGCGAAAAGTGAATCCGTTTGATGGGTATCGTAATAAATATGCGCAAGTTTTAGTTCCGAAAGCTGCGCATCTACATTATCGTTTCCTTTCCTGAGGTTTATTTCAGCGCTTTTTTTAAGCAATCGTATTGCCTGCGCCCGGTTACCCTGAGTAATATAAACGTTCGCTTCGTTACCGAATACCACGCCGCGCGCTACGTCCAGCAGGTTTTCACTGGTTTTAAACCGTTCGCTGTACTGCTCAATAAAAGCAAGCGCCCGTTTAAAAAAATACATAGCGCTATCTGTTTCATTAAGTTTGCTGTAGCAGATACCTGCATTATCCAGCAGCTCCTGCCTGCGGTAAAATGAACGGAATGTTATATTGCAGGAACCATGTTCCCGGAAACTGTTCTTAAAGTTTGAAGCTGCTTCGCGGTAATGTCCGAGCTTATACATGATCATCCCCATGCGGTAGCTGTAATCACTGATATTACAGATGTCAAGGTTATTGTTAGCGATGATCTTGCCCTGATAAAAATATTTATAAGCCTCATTGTAATGATTGTCATCAAACAGCAGGTCTCCCTTAAAAAAATGAGCCTGACCGTATTCACTGGCA
Organism: Mucilaginibacter sp.; assembly: GCA_035547875.1. Classification (GTDB taxonomy): domain Bacteria; phylum Bacteroidota; class Bacteroidia; order Sphingobacteriales; family Sphingobacteriaceae; genus Mucilaginibacter. The sequence continues at coordinate 35,111 of DASZTX010000036.1, forward strand.
TATTTTAACTTTTTGTCCTGGGTATCGAACAGATCAAGCATGCTATCGGCATACAGCATTGCTTCACCCCGGTTATGGATTTTGTGGTAAAAATAATTGTACTTCAGGTTATAATATCCGAACCTTTCTTTCAGCGGCAGATTTATATCGCCAGAATAAGCGGAGTCAATTAGGGCGATGGCTTCTTTTGGCTTTCCCTCGTCGAATATTGCAGAGGCGGAATCGAGTATTGTTTGAAAATTTGTTTCGCGGCTTGAATTGCCTTTATTATTGCAGGAATTTAAAGCAGCAGCAGTTCCCAGAAACAAGGCTGTTGCTATCACGGCGTAACGCACGAAATTCATGCCTTTATGTAGCATTCAGGATAAAAATTTAACGACGCGAAAAATTATGGATTAAAATAATTAATTAATTGACTTTTAGGAATTTTTCTAAACAAAAAATTCCACTTCCTTTTCCGAGGAGCTTCGTGAAGGTGTTTTGTGATGCCTGGTACGTGGCAGGCTGATAAAAAAGGTTGTCCCGGAATTTACGGCACTATCGAACCATATCTTTCCGTCATGGTTCTCAATGATCTGCTTGCTTATGGATAGCCCAAGTCCAAAGGATTTTTCCCCGGCGGTGCCTGGACGCTTGGCTTCCGTAAACATATTGAAAACTTTGTCTTTAACGTCATCCGGAATACCTATTCCGGAATCTTGTACAGATATCTCAAGATCTTTTTTTACAATTGCAGCTTTGACATAAATAGTTCCGCCCGAAGGACTGAATTTTATTGCATTACTGATCAGGTTGCTGACAACCCGCCATATCTTTTCACGGCTGATCAAAATATCCTCCGGCTGCTCGAGCAATTGCAGTTTTATCACCTGATTTTTTTCGGAAGCCTTAAAGCGCAGCAGTTCCACGCTGTTATTAAGCAATGAATTAATATCCGTAAGCTCTTTCTTCAACTGGCTTGTACCGTTATTGGTAACTTCCAATATCTCGTTTATCAGTTCGAGAGAATTGTTTGATGTTTCCAGGATCAGGGTGATCAGTTCCTTCTGCTCATCATTAAAGTCATCCTGCATCATTACCTGGGTAAGCGAGGCAATCCCGCCGATAGGGTTTCGCAGGTCATGCGCTACTGTACGCAGCATCCGGTCTTTTTCCTGGCTTCTAAGGTTTAACTCGTTCAGCGTGGTTTCAAGATCGTTTTTTTGAAGGCTGATACGCTTGTTCAGATCGCTGACGATCTTTACATCATTTTTCGATTTTTTCCAGTTGCGGTATATCAGTAACACAATGATCACCGCCATAAACGCGCAGATTACCGCCAGATAAATATAGATCAGCTGGAGTTTATTGTTATCCTTCAGATTTTCGATCTGATATTGTTTATCGTAATTGGCCTGTTGCTGGTTGACATCAGTTTCTTTAAGTGAGCTTGAACGCTTATTTATAGAGTCCTTTAACGCGTTGTATTGCTCCAGGTGATTGAAGGCTTTGACCATGTCGCCCGTCTGCTCGTAATATTTGCTCATCAGCCAATTCCATCCGGTTTCCGCTTCTTCATTCTTTACGGTATCCAGTTGATTCCGGAGATTGCTGAATAGATCGGTAAAAGCATTGTACCGTCGGTTGTAAAAATATAATTTACCGAGATTTATTTCCACCAGTTCGGCATTGGCGTTATCATTGCCTTTCCGGAGATTGATATCAATACTTTTTTGTAAAAGATCCGCAGCCAATTCATGCTGCCCCCTTACCCTTGCTATCTCTCCCTGGTTACCATAAACTACAGCCCGCGCCACATCAATAAGTCTTTTCTGGCCCGGTCCTTTATACTTATTGCTATAGGAATTGATGTAATTCAATGCCTTTGTGAAATACACGGCTGCGCTGTCGGTTTGACCATTGTTTTTATAGCTTTCGCCAACGTTATCAAGCAGTTCCTGCCTTTGATAATAGGATTGGAAACTATCTTTATACGATAGGCTTTGCCTGAAACTTATTTTAAAGTAATTAGCGGCCTCACCATAGTGAGCCTGTTTGAACATCACCATCCCCATTCTGTAGGTGTACTCGGCAAGTATCTCGTTCTTCAGATTGTTTTTACCCATAAAATAACCCTGATAGAAGCACTGGTAAGCGGTGCTGAATTGTGAAAGGCTGAAGTAGGCATCACCGAGCGCAAAATTGGCTTCTGCGTAATTGCTGACGTATTGTTTGCTGGTAACGCTTTTTTTTGCGGCCATCAGCATACTGTCTGCATACACCAACGCCATCCGGGGTTTATCAATCCCTTTTTTGTAATAAAGGAATTTAAATCCGTAATATCTGAAGATGTCGTTGGTATAAGGGTTTTTTATTTGATGATAAACAGAATCGATAAATTTCTGCTCAACTTCCAGTGTTGTATGGTGGACAGGCTTGGCAAGTTCAGTCATGAATGCCTTAAATTGATCGGAGTAATCGCCATTATCGCCGCCTTTCTTTTTGCACGAGAAAATGGCGCAAAAAACAGACAATACAAGTATAAACCTGAAAGTTTTTTTGTTTAATTTATTTATGGAATAGGGAACCATTAACCAATTTGTAAACGCAAATATACAATTCAACCAAAAGGATTGTATTTTACTTTCAGTTAAACGTGATTTGAAATTGTAATGTTGCCTTTTTATTTAAATGCTTCTATTCCAGTTATATCCATCCCTGTAATCAAAAGGTGGATATCGTGCGTTCCCTCGTAAGTCACAACCGATTCGAGATTCATCATGTGGCGCATGACGGGATATTCTCCGGTAATACCCATGCCGCCAAGCATTTGCCGCGCCTGCCGCGCGATATTCAGCGCCGTTTCTACGCTGTTGCGCTTGCTCATAGATATCTGTGCCGGGGTTGCCCGGTTTTCATTCTTTAAGGTCCCTAAACGCCATACCATCAGCTGCCCTTTGGTAATCTCGGTGATCATTTCTGCCAGCTTTTTTTGCTGCAGCTGAAATGCCCCGATAAATTTACCAAACTGCTTTCTTTCCTGCGAATACTTTAAGGCCGTATCATAACAGTCCATCGCTGCGCCGAGCGCACCCCATGCTATGCCGTATCGGGCCTGGTTAAGACATCCAAGCGGGCCTTTGAGCCCGGCGACATTGGGTAAAATATTTTCTTTCGGTACCTTTACCTCGTCAAACACAAGTTCGCCCGTGGCAGAAGCACGCAGCGACCACTTATTGTGTGTCTCGGGCGTGGTGAAACCTTCCATTCCACGCTCAACGATCAGCCCCCGAATTTTGCCTGACTCATCTTTCGCCCATACAATGGCGATGTCTGCGAAAGGTGAATTGGATATCCACATTTTAGTGCCGTTCAGGATGTAGTGATCGCCGGCATCTTTGATATTGGTGGTCATCCCCCCCGGGTCAGAACCATGATCCGGTTCTGTAAGCCCGAAACAACCCATCAGTTCGCCGGTTGCGAGTTTCGGCAAATATTTCTTCTTTTGCTCTTCTGAACCATAAGCATAGATTGGATACATAACCAATGAGCCTTGTACCGAGGCTGTTGACCGGATGCCGGAATCTCCGCGCTCAATTTCCTGCATAATAATGCCATAAGCCATGTAATCAAGCCCCGCACCGCCATATTCCACAGGAATCGTAGGCCCGAAAGCCCCGATATCGGCCAGACCTTTAATCAGGTGCCGGGGAAACTCAGATCGTTGCGCATAGTCTTCAATGATCGGACTAACTTCTTTTTTTACCCAGTCACGAACGCTTGCACGTATCAGCTTGTGTTCATCGCTTAATAATTCATCCAGCAGGTAGTAATCCGGCGATTCGTAGTTGTCTCTTTTTGCCATCCGAAGAAATAATAATTGGTGGTCAAAGATAGGTTTTTACGTTTGCAATCTTTAAAACCGGGGACTTTTTCACGTTATAGCCTTAACTGAAAATAAGAATGGCAAGCGTACAGAGCATCAGTGCAGACTTTTCCTAATTACGAAATCAAACCATACTTTTGGCGTATGGTTACAGTTTCACTGCGTGGCGCCGAATTTTTTGCCTTTCATGGTTTTTATCCGGAAGAGCAAAAATTGGGCAATAAATTCATTGTTGATGTTGATGTCAGTTTTTATCCCTTTGATAATCTGAGGGAGGATAAAATAGCACATACGGTAGATTATGAACGCGTTTATCATATCGTCGGGAAGCAGATGAAAAGAACATCAAAGTTGCTCGAAACTGTGGCGCGCACCATAGCCGATGAAATTAAGACCGAGTTTCCCTTCGCGGAAAAAATCAGGATTTCCCTAAAAAAAATGAACCCGCCGCTTGGCGGAAAGGTAGATTATTCAAACATAGTGATCGAAATATGACCTATAATAAAATCACTTCTGAAATACTGGAAGAAATAAAAAAAATTGCAGGCGAAGATACCGTCATAACAGATCATGATCATCTCGAAAGGTACAGCCATGACGAAACCGAAGATCTTCATTTTTATCCTGAAGTAGCGGTCAGGCCTCAGTCTGCAAAGGAAGTGTCAGCATTACTCAAACTTTGCAATGAAAAGCTGATCCCGGTAACACCACGCGGTGCCGGGACAGGACTAAGCGGCGGGGCTTTGCCGGTAATGGGAGGATTGCTGCTGGTAATGGAGCGGTTTAACAGGGTTTTGAAGATCGACGAAGAGAACCTGCAGGCGATTGTGGAGCCGGGTGTGGTGACCGAGGTATTTATGGATCAGGTGGCGGCTAAAGGCTTATTATATCCTGTTGATCCGGCCAGCAAGGGTAGCTGCTTCATTGGGGGGAACGTATCACATGGTTCAGGTGGCCCCAGGGTGGTTAAGTATGGAACTATCCGTGAATATATTCTCAACCTCGAGATCGTCCTGCCTTCCGGCGAGATTATCTGGACGGGCGCGGATACCCTAAAATATGCTTCGGGGTATAACCTCACACAGTTAATGATCGGTTCAGAAGGTACGTTAGGAGTGATCACCAAAATAGTCGTTAAGCTCATTCCCAGGCCCTCGATGGATGCATTGCTGCTGGCTTCTTTTAGCTCCAACGAAACGGCATGTGCGGCAGTATCGGCGATTTTTAGAGCCGGGGTGATGCCGTCTGCATTAGAGTTTATGGAAAGGAGAGGAGTGGAGTGGGTGATAGAAAAGGATGGTCTGGCATTCGACCTGAAAGAGGGCGTGGAAGCGTTTCTGCTGATCGAAGTTGACGGCAGTAATCAGGATGTGATTTTTGCTGATTGTGAAAAAATAAACCAGGTGCTCGAAGAATTTGGCTGTACAGATGTGCTTTTTGCTGATACTTCCGCACAAAAGGAAGAATTGTGGCGGTTGCGCAGGACGATGGCTGTTTCCGTAAAATCGAACTCGGTTTATAAAGAAGAGGATACCGTGGTTCCACGGGCCAGTCTGCCCCAATTGATTAAAGGGATTAAGCAAACCGGAAAGAAATTCGGATTTGAATCCGTGTGTTATGGTCATGCCGGGGACGGTAATCTGCATGTGAATATCATTAAGGGCAGCATGAGTGATGAAGACTGGAATGATAAATTAAAAGAGGGCATCCGCGAGATATTTGAACTGACGGTATCACTTGGTGGCACGCTGTCGGGCGAACATGGGATCGGATTGGTACAAAAGGATTTTATGCCACTGAAATTCGGTAATACACATTTTATGCTGTGGCGCGGAATAAAACATGCGTTTGACAGCAACAATATTTTAAACCCCGGTAAAATATTTGATCAGACCGATTGAGTATTGGCGGTGCCAAGCAAGGAGAGACCCTAAATAAAAGTTAAAATCAGCAACAAGGTTTCTCACTTTTGTTCGAAATGACATCTTTTTTCTTTTTGACAAGTTGTCATTTCGACGAGGTACGAGGAGAAAACTTTTGGTATAAAATTGCTCTGTACAAAAATGTAATGCCTGTTATTTGAAACCGAAGCAAGCGTACCAACGCCTATTCAAAATTTTTCATCTATACCCAGCCCGAAAAGCGCAAAGTCATATTTAACCGGGTCCTGCGGATCAAATTCGCGAAGTCGCTGTGTCAGTTCGATCGCAGTTTGCCAGTCGGTTTGCTTACGTGTAATGAGATTAAGCTTACGCGCTACACGATCTACATGAAGATCGCAGGGCATGATAAGGTCTGCCTGACTGATCTTGTTCCATATTCCAAAGTCAACTCCGTAATTGTCTTTACGGACCATCCAGCGTAAAAACATATTCAAACGTTTACAGGTAGATTTCTGGGAAGGCGATGAGATATGTTTTTTTGTCCGGTGCGGATAATCGGGCAGTGAGAAAAAATATGCGCGGAAATGATTGAGATATGTTTCAATAGGCTCTATGCCGGGTTCTTGCGATTGGTTATCGGGAGATACAAACGCATTTTCCAGGCTATCAGAGTGTTCATAATGATACCTGAAGAATGAGATAAAGTATAATGTGTCGGTATCATTGAAAGTCCGGTGCTTAAATTTTAGCAATTTTTTCAGGTCGGGTTCCTCATGGTTCATAATAAAATCATAAGGCTCGCCATCCATCAGATTTATCAGTTCTTTACATTTGTTGATAATCGTCACCCGCTGTCCCCATGCCAGGATAGCCGCCCAGAACCCCATGATCTCGATATCCTGCTTTTTGTTGAACAGGTGTGGTATGGATACAGGGTCATTTTTAATAAAATCAGGTTGATTATATTGTGCAACTTTTGTGTCCAGAAAGGCTCTGATATCCTGTATTTCCATGTCTATAGCTGGTAATGACGGTGGATAGGCTGCTTGACAGCAAATCAGGTCATCACCGTTTTGCAGCGCCTAACTTAACGCCTGCTTTAAGTCTTCCAGCAGATCGTCAACATCCTCTACACCTACACTAAGACGCAGCAAATTATCTACCACACCGGCTTTTTCGCGTTCAGCTTTTGGGATGGAACCATGAGTCATGCTGACCGGGTGATTGATAAGCGATTCCACACCGCCCAACGATTCAGCCAGCGCAAATACCTTGAATGATGAAGCGATTCGGAAGGTCTCCTGCAGATCAGCATCTTTCAGCACAATGGAGATCATGCCGCCAAAATCACGCATTTGTTTTTTTGCGATCGCGTGGTTTGGATGATCTTCAAATCCCGGCCAGTAAATTTTTTCTATACGGGGATGGGTTTTCAGGAACCCGGCAATTTTCCGACCGTTCTCGCAATGTGCTTTCATGCGCAGGTGCAGTGTTTTGATCCCACGCAATACCAGGAAGCTGTCCATCGGCCCGGGTGTAGCGCCGCAGGCATTGTATATAAACCACAACCTTTTGTAAAGTTCCTCGCCGTTCATCATCAGCGCACCCATCACCACGTCGCTATGACCGCCGATGTATTTGGTTACGGAGTGCATGACAATGTCAGCGCCCAAATCGATCGGGTTTTGCAGGTATGGCGATGCGAATGTATTGTCAACTACAAGCAGTACGTTTTTTTCCTGGCTGATCTTCGCTATCGATTCAATATCGACGATCTGCATGGTCGGATTTGTCGGCGTCTCAATCCATACCAGTTTTGTTTTTTCATTGGTATAACTGCGGATGATCTCCGGATCGCTTAGATCGAGAAAGTGAAATTTGATGCCGTAATTGCTGAATATCTTGGTAAAGATACGATATGATCCTCCGTACAGGTCGTTACCGGTGATCACCTCGTCACCGGGTTGCAATAGCTTCATCACCGCATCGGTAGCGCCCATGCCGCTCGAAAAAGCCAGCCCGAACTTCGCATTTTCCAAAGCGGCCAGACAGTTCTCCAAAGCTTTGCGCGTCGGATTGGTGCCACGCGAGTACTCATATCCCTTGTTATCTCCGGGAGATTTTTGCCAGTAAGTTGATGTCTGGTATATTGGCGTCATCACCGCTCCTGTGGTCGGATCGGGTTCCTGCCCCGCATGGATTGCTTTGGTTGCGAATTTCATAAATTAGTTCACAGTTAAAAGGTTTTACGATCCGTTATATCAATAGGCGCGGGCAAATAATACCCGCTTATTGGAAGGTTTCCCGGTATAAATACATTTACCGTCTTCTTCCTTTGCATCTAACGGTATGCAACGGATCGTCGCCTTGGTTTCGTCTTTTATTTTTTGCTCGGTTTCCGCCGTGCCGTCCCAATGCGCAGAAAGAAAACCGGGTTGCTCATCTAACAAACGTTTAAACTCCTCATAGTCATCTACCTCGATTGTGTTCTCGGCGCGGAAACTTAAGGCTTTTTGATAAATGTTATGCTGTATTTCTTCCAGCAGTTGTTCTATTTTATCAGCGAGTCCGGCCTGACTTACGGTCTCCTTTGTTTTCGTGTCGCGACGTGCCAGTTCTACGGTACCGTTCTGCATATCACGGCTGCCGATAGCGACGCGCAACGGAACACCTTTCAGTTCGTATTCGGCAAACTTGGCTCCGGGACGGTGCGTGTCCCGGTCGTCAAATTTTATACTGATGCCTTTTGAACGCAGCTCTTTCATCAGCTCCTTTACAAATGCCGAAATATTCTGCAGTTCTTCTTCGTGTTTGTAAATAGGTACGGCAACCACCTGTATAGGCGCTAACTTCGGAGGCAATACCAGTCCGGCGTCGTCGCTATGCGCCATGATCAGCGCACCGATCAGACGGGTGGAAACACCCCACGATGTAGCCCATACATAGTCCAGCTTATTTTCTTTATTGGTGAATTTTACATCAAAGGCTTTGGCGAAATTCTGCCCCAAAAAGTGCGAAGTTCCGGCTTGCAGCGCTTTTCCGTCCTGCATCAGCGCCTCGATGCAATAAGTGTCCAGCGCGCCGGCGAAACGCTCGTTAGGCGTCTTGCGGCCGCGTACCACGGGCAGTGCCAGCCAGTTCTCGGCAAAGTCGGCATAAACCTCAAGCATTTGCTCGGTCTCGGCTACGGCTTCCTCTGAGGTTGCATGAGCTGTATGACCTTCCTGCCATAAAAATTCGCTGGTGCGCAAAAATAAACGGGTACGCATCTCCCAGCGAACTACGTTCGCCCACTGATTGACCAGGATAGGCAGGTCGCGGTAACTTTGGATCCATCCTTTATAGGTGTTCCAGATAATGGTTTCCGAGGTTGGCCGCAGGATCAGTTCTTCTTCCAACTTAGCTTCCTCGTCAACCACAATATTACCCTCGCCGTCATTTTTAAGGCGGTAATGGGTAACTACAGCGCATTCCTTGGCGAAGCCGTCAACGTGACTGGCCTCCTTTGAGAAAAAGGATTTTGGTATCATCATGGGGAAGTACGCATTGCTGTGACCGGTGTCTTTAAACATCTTGTCTAAAACAGACTGCATTTTTTCCCATATTGAATAACCGTAAGGCTTAATGATCATGCAGCCGCGTACCGGTGAGTACTCAGCCATATCGGCTTTGATCACCAGGTCGTTATACCATTGCGAGTAATCTTCTTCCTTACTTACAACTCCTTTGCTCATAATATTTTTTATAGATTTTTTAAAAATTGTTAAGGCTTCAAAGTTAAATTAAGATTTATAAGATCAAGGTATGATTTACAGGATTTTTAGAATAACCGGCAAATTGGATTATTAACCCCGGATTTATAAAATCTGCTGATCGTTATTTTGCGAAGCATCAAAACAAACAAGGCCCCGCTGATGCGAAGCCTTGCCGTAAAAATATTAATAAATAAATTAATCCTCGTTAATAAACGACCGCAACATCCAGGTGTTCTTTTCCTTGAACTGCATAAAGCGGTTAACCATATCATTGGTGCCGTCGTCTCCGGCTTCTTCAGTGATTTCCAGTAATTCCCGCTCCATTTTGATCAGCACAGCCATATCCTCAACAATTGCCTTTACCATCGCTGTGTCTTTTAAACTGATGGTATTTATTTCCTTTATCGTCGATTTTTCGATATAGTCCACGAAAGTACTGTAAGGAGGTTTTCCAAGCGTTAATATCCTTTCGGCCAGTTCATCAATGGTCGTCAGGGCTGCGGTATATAACTCTTCAAATTTAAGGTGCAGGGTGAAAAAATTATTGCCTTTAACATTCCAGTGGCAGCCACGTACTTTCTGATAATGAATATGATAATTAGCAAGCAATTCATTAAGGTGATCTACTACTGGTTTTTCTTTTGATTCTTTCAGACTTATTTTGTCAGCGTTCATAGCGGATGAAGTTTTAAGGTGTAAATAAAGCGTCGGATTATTCGACATCTCAAAGATAATCATAACACTTATTTATTATCATATTTGCAGGTAATTATGACACTGTTGCCACACATTAGTCAGCAATTTAAGGGTGCGGTCTGGCGCATTGAAATTGATCAGTTCAGGGATATTCTTATAGCTGAGATCAGAAATGCCGAAGCGAAAACGGTAACCTTTAGTTCTGTGAGTTTAGATTCCGGGGAATTGAATTTCCAAGAATTGTCCACGCCCGAGCGATGGTTAACCGGAATAGAATGCATATATGACGGCGTATTGCTTTTGCATTATTATCAGTCTGAAACAGGACCGGCCCACAAAGGGCTGATGGCAGTCGATGCGCTTACAGGCGAGATATTATGGAGCAATTTTACCTTTGGTTTTGACCGGTTAACTGCCGACGGCCCGTTAGTTTTTGACATGCTCATGCAGCCACGGAGGCTGTTTTTGCTCGACATACGAACAGGCAGCACCACGCGAATTTATCAACCTGTTATAAATGCCGGACCTGTAAATTACCTTCGGCTGCCCGATCAAATTTCAGCCGAATCGTTACCATCCGACCTTGCCGCTTTCCACCCTTACGGAAATTGGGTGCATTATATAGAGCACAATAATTTTAGAATCGTATCTTTGCACGCGTTAAAAGGAGGGCAGCTTGTGCAATTGATTTACGTTTTTAACGATGACCAATGCGTTTATGAAGATTTGTTAAACGCCGATATACAAAAAATTCAGCCGGAGGCGTTTATAATGCATAAAAACTGCTTAATTTACATTAAAAATAAAACTGAACTCAAAGTTTTACCCCTATAAATTATTGACCGATAGTTCGTTATGAAATTTAAGATCTTATTGTTATCCCTTACGTTGTTTGCATTTTCCGCTTCGTTTGCCAGCCCGGTAGATTCGGTAGGTGTAAAAAACAATAACGGGAAGAAAATGATATTGTTTAAAGTGAAGGCCGGGGATACCTATTATTCTATTGGCCGTCGTTACAATGTAAAAGCGGAGACGCTGATGAAATTTAACGGTGCTAAAAAACAAACGCTGACAATAGGAAAGATCATAAATGTACCAACCGATATTCCTTTTAAGTCCGTTAAAAAGAAAAAAGAGGCAGTTGTAAAAAAGGAAGTAAAAAAACAAAAGACCAGCGGGGAAGAAAGGTCAAAAGAAGAGGAAACTGATTCAAGGACGGAACAGATTGCCGGGGAGGCTGCACAGGTTCAGGCAGCGGTACAGCAGGAAGTTCCTGCTACCCAGTATAAAGTGTCAGCAGGTGAAACACTATATTCTATTGCGCGCAGATTTAACACAACAGTTGATCAGTTAACTAAGCTGAATAACCTGACCACGACTAATTTACAGCCCGGTCAGATATTACTTGTAGTCCCCGCTTCGACACCTGCGCCGCCGCAACCACAACCTGAACAATCTCAGTCCGATCAGATTCAGCCGGTAATGGTTCATCCTGACACCCAGCGAATGGTCGCCAAAAGAGATTCTACGATGGTGGCTGTAATCGCGAAGGATAGTCTTGAACACCGGCTGCCTGCAAATAAGTTTGGTATCTACGAAAAAAATGAAAAAGGCGTCGCCACGTGGATTGATGATCCCAGCCTTGATCCCAATAAGAAGTTGGTGCTGCATCGTACTGCTCCGATAGGCACCGTGATAAAGATCACCAACCCCATGACCAACCGGACGACCTTTGCTAAAGTTGTGGGCCGTTTTACGGATACAGAAGCGACAAAAGATGTTATTATCGTGATGACCAAGAATGTCGCCGACTCGTTAGGTGCGCTGGATAAACGCTTTCATGTAAACATCAGCTACGGTAGCCCGAATGAATAAACCGTATATTTTAGGAATTGCCGGAGGAAGCGGTTCCGGAAAGACCTTTTTTTTGAATTGCTTTCTTAAACATTTTGCGCCTGAGGAGGTTTGCCTGGTTTCACAGGATGACTATTATTTTCCTGTGGCTCATAACATGACGAAGGAGGAGAATAAACATTATAATTTTGATCTTCCTGCGACTATTGACCATTATCATTTTGAAGCCGATATCGAGAGCCTTACGAGTGGTCGATCGGTAACAAAAAAAGAATATACCTTCAATAATGCCGACGCTATACCGAGAATGCTGGAAATAAAACCAGCGCCAATTATAATTGTGGAGGGTCTTTTTATTCTACATTTCCGTAAGATCGCTGATTCGCTTGACCTGAAGATATTCATCGAAGCGGATGATGACATCGCTTTGCAGCGACGCTTGAAACGCGATCTGATCGAACGGGGGTATTCGCATGACGATGTGATGTACAAATGGATCAATCATGTAGTACCGGCTTACAAGGAGTTTTTGTTGCCCTATAAAAATGAATGTGACCGCATTATTGTAAACAATACCCACAAGGCAGAGGATATTATTTGCGTTACCGAGGAGATATCTGATCACCTGCGGCGGCATGTGCTGATTTAATTGGTATTTAAGATCAGTCTGGGCTCGTCATATTCTATCATGCGCGTCCGTTCACGGTTTGGTATAGGTACTGATTTGCTTTGCGAATAGTCGTAACTGATGCAAACGGTTTTACCTGTGGTACAAATTTCTTCTTCTCCTTCAGCGTTTATCCTGACCAGCACGTGCATCATATCAAAACTGCTGTTTCCTATCCGTGTGGTACGGACATAACAAAATACCAGGTCGTCCAGTGTGATCGGTTTCAGGTAGTTAACTTCAGAACGCCCTACAATTACACCATCCTTTCGCAAATTCCAGTCGATGATATCGCGCCAGTAAGCGAAACGGGCTACCTCAAAATAGGTCAGATAAATGGCATTGTTAACATGACCTACCGCATCGATATCGGAAAACCGGATCGCTATGGGAGTTTTAAATTTATAATCTGATAATTTTTCACTCATTAAATGTCATTTTGTCTGTTTGTTTTTTATTTATCAGACATAATGTCCTGATATTGGTGGTCTTTTCCAACTGGTACAACAGTTGAATAAACCTCAACAAATATATTAAAAGAAAAAACTTAGGAGATTATAATCATGACATTAGTAAAATTTGCAAACGGTCCCAAGAATCGCGTAGTTAATCCATTTTTTGGTGATGTGTTCGATTCTATTTTAAATGATTCGTTTTTAAGCGACAAATTATCAAGCAGGGTTCCGGCTGTTAATATTGCCGAAACTGAAAACAATTTTCAGATCGATCTTGCCGCTCCCGGCTTGAAAAAGGAGGATTTCAAGATCAATCTTGACAAAAATGTATTGACCGTTTCTGCTGACAAAAAAACAGAAAATGTTGAAGAAGGTAAAAAGTTCAGCAAGCGCGAATACAGCTATCACTCATTTACCCGCTCATTTACGCTGCCTGAAGTTGCTGATGATTCAAAGATCGAAGCAGAATATGTTGACGGCGTATTGAAGTTAAGCATCGCAAAAAAGGAAGAAGCTAAGATTCAGTCAAGGGAAATTACCATAAAGTAATTTCTGCTCAAAGCCCTTTTTAAGCGCTTTGATTTAAAGAATGTTTTCATAATAGTTGGTTTAGTTTAGGATGCCGCTCCGAAGGAGCGGTTTCTTTTTTTAAACCGGTTTAATCTCTCATGTTAATATACTGCAGCGGCTGTCCAAAATCGTCTTTGCGGCAAAGTGCGATAACAGCCTGAAGATCGTCGATTTTCTTCCCCTGAACACGTACCTGGTCGTCCATAATAGATGCCTGAACTTTTAATCCGCTGTCCTTGATCTTTTTAACGATCTTTTTCGCAGCCTCTTTATCTATGCCTTCCTTAACTTTGATCTCTTTACGGATCATGTTTCCCGAAGCGTATTGCTCTTTACCAAAATCAAGCGCCTTGGCGTCGAGGTTTTGTTTAACCATGCGGCTGATGATCGAGCCTTCAATGGCCTTTAGCCGCATATCATTCTCCGTCACGATGGTTAAGGTATTTGTCTTTTTGTCAAGATCTATGGTGCTTTTTGAATCGTTGAAGTCATAACGGTTCAGGATTTCCTTTTTGGCAGTATTGATGGCGTTATCAAGTGTCTGGCCATCTATTTTGGAAACAATGTCAAATGTTGGCATAATTGAAGGTAAATTTGGTACCGGACAAAGTTAAGTAAATAAAGTTTATTACTTTGAGCATACGGCAAAGGCCTGTGCCTACGATCCGTAAATTGAGCCACCACAGCACAGGCTAAACAATAAAAACACATTAACATACCAATGAGTTAATATTAAATTAACATTTAAATAAGCAGTTTTGTAAACGGCCGCTGGCATTCCCTTTTCTATGGATTCAAAACATATCCCTTTAATTAATCGCGAAATAAGCTGGTTGTACTTTAACGACCGTGTGCTTCAGGAAGCCGCCGACCCTTCAGTTCCGTTGATAGACAGGATTCGTTTTCTTGCAATCTTTTCTTCCAACCTTGATGAATTTTATCGCGTTCGGGTGGCAACACTAAGCCGCCTGTCGAATCTGAACGAGCGGGCAAAAGAAATATTAGGGTATAATCCGAAGAAGATATTAAATCAGATTAAAAACATTGTAGTAAGACAGGAGCGGAAGTTTAACAATCTGTATGAAAATATTATTGTAAAACAGCTTGCCGAGGAAAAGATATTTATCCTGAACGACAAGCAATTAAATGTAAGCAGGGGTGAGTTTGTAAAACGTTATTTCAGGGAGACCTTGCTCGCAACACTCGTTCCTATTATGCTCGACGAGTCGCTGCCTTTGCCGGAACTCCGAGACCGCGCCATCTATTTTTTTGTAAAGCTCACTAAAAATAAAAAGTCTCGTCTCGCTTTGATCGAGTTCCCGGATTCGTTGCCGCGCTTTGTGGTACTGCCCGAAACAAATAACCTGAAGTTCATTATTTTGCTGGATGATATCATCCGGTACAATCTGGAAGATATATTTTTCATTTTTGAACATGACACGGTAGAAGCTTATTCTATTCAGCTTACCCGCGACGCCGAGCTTGATCTGGACAAGGAGGTAAGCGAAAAATTTATTGATGCGCTGTCGAAAAGCCTTCAGAAACGAAAAAAAGGCAAACCGATGCGCTTGCTATATGACTCGGAGATGCCGCTGGATATGTTGAAATATCTGGTCAACAAGATGGGGTTGCATGGCGAGAGTCTGATCCCGGGAAACCGCTATCATAATTTCAAGAACTTTATTGCCTTCCCCAATGTCGGTAGGCCCGAACTGGAGTATGAGAAAAATATTCCGCTGCCTGTGGATGGTTTGTCGTTTGGCAAAAGTCTGATGGGAATGATCGCCAAAAAAGATTACCTCATCAGCACGCCTTATCAGTCATACGATTACGTAATCCATTTCCTGCGTGAAGCTGCTATTGATCCCAAAGTAAAGGAAATTAGCATAGCCGTGTACCGCCTTGCTGAGAATTCGCGGGTAATGCATGCGCTGATGAGCGCAGCAAAAAATGGGAAAAAGGTGACCTGTCTGGTTGAGCTCAGGGCTCGTTTTGATGAGCAGAATAATATATCATGGAGCCGCAGGCTGGAAGAGGAAGGTGTAAACGTGCTTTACGGTATAGACGGATATAAGGTACACTCCAAAATATGCCTAGTGATGCGCATGGAAAAAGATAAACCGGCTTATTACGCGTGTTTGTCAACGGGAAACTTTAACGAAAAGACCGCCCGTATGTATGCCGATCACACTCTTTTAACGGCTAATAAAAAGATTACCGGTGATCTCGTCAACGTTTTTAAAGCGCTCGGAAAGAATATGTTACCGCGTGGATTGAAAAATATTATTGTTTCACCGATTGACGCCCGCCCGGCTATTTACAAGTTGATCGATAATGAAATAAAAAATGCGAAGGCTGGCAAGCAAGCGTACATGATATTAAAAATGAACAGTCTTGCTGATGAGCAACTGATCAACAAATTGTATGAGGCGAGCACGGCAGGGGTCAAGATCAAAATGATTATCAGGGGTATGTGCTGTCTGATTGCCGGGGTAAAGGGGTACAGCGAGAATATCGAGGTAATAAGCATTGTGGATAAATATCTCGAGCATGCACGTGTGCACATTTATTGTAACGGAGGCAACGAATTAATTTATCTGACCTCGGCAGATTTTATGACAAGGAATATTGATACCAGGGTAGAGGTTGGCTTCCCTATTTATGACGAGGGGCTTCGCAACGAGATCAGGGACATTATTCAGTTGCAATTAGAAGATAATACGAAGTCGCGGGAGATCAATAGCAGCAACACCAATAAATATCATAAAACAAGATCAGAATTTCCACACCGCGCCCAGGTGGATACATATAATTATCTGAAATATAAAGGACAATAAATTGAGATACGCCGCAATAGACATAGGTTCAAATGCTGTACGCATGTTAATAGCTGATATCATTGAAAACAATGGCTCAGTTTCGTTTAAAAAAAATACGTTGATCAGGGTTCCGCTGCGATTGGGTGATGATGCGTTTCTGGATCATCAGCTTTCGGAGAAAAAGGCCGGAGATCTGATTAAGACCATGCAGGCGTTCGGCAAACTGATGGATGTTTACCGGGTTTCCGGGTACAGGGCGTACGCAACCTCTGCAATGCGGGAAGCAAAGAACGGCGACGAGGTGGTTCGGCATATAAAAAATGATTCAGGTGTTGATATCGAGATAATTCACGGTCAGAAGGAAGCTGGGATGATTTATGCCAGTCATGCTGATCAGGCAATTGACAAACGGAAAAATTATCTTTATATCGATGTTGGCGGCGGGAGTACAGAACTTTCCTTTTTCTCTGCCGGCGAGATGTGGGCATCAAAATCTTTTAACATCGGCACCATCCGGATGCTCGATAATCAGGACACCGATGAAAGCTGGAATGATATGAAGGATTTTATACGGGACAATACCCGGCAGTTCAAACAGATTTCAGGTATCGGAACCGGCGGGAACATTAATAAGCTATACAGACTTTCCGAAGAAAAGGATAAAAATCCTTTAACCTTTGGTAAACTCAAGTCGCTTTATAATTATCTCACTTCTTTTTCCCTTAAAGACAGGATAAATGTGCTTGGTCTTAATCAGGACCGTGCGGATGTGATCATCCCGGCTTGCGAAATATATCTGGCAGTGATGAAATGGGCGAATATTAAAAATATTTACGTCCCGACGGTTGGGTTGGTTGACGGTATTATTCAAACACTTATAGAAGAGAATTTTCAGAAATAAGGTTAAATTTATTTTAACAATTTATTTAAAAATTAAAAAAATTGTTATTACTTTTGTATTGCCCTCTCAAAGGGCATGTTTTTCATAGGTAGATGTAGGGTCGAGTACTTGTTATTCGACCCTTTTTTATGCAGTCTGTTTTGGCTGCTGCGGGAATAGTTGACATGGAAATTAGAAAGAAAATTGTGGTCGCCGTAACGGGTGCAAGCGGGGCGATATATGCGAATTTACTTCTCGGGAAGTTGCAGCTTTTAAGTGACCAGGTAGCAGAGGTGGCAGTGGTAATGTCAGAAAACGCTAAGAATGTCTGGAAATTTGAACTGGAGAATGAGGACTACAAGAAACTACCGTTTAAGGTGTATGCAAAAAATGATTTCATGGCGCCTTTCGCTTCCGGTTCAGCGAAATTTGATACAATGGTGATCGTTCCCTGCTCCATGGGAACGCTTGGGCGAATCGCTTCGGGGACATCTGATGACCTGATATGTCGCGCTGCTGACGTAATTCTTAAGGAACGCCGAAGATTGATACTGGTCGCCCGTGATATGCCCATTAACCTGATCCATATCCGGAACATGGAAACAGTAACACTGGCCGGAGGGATTGTTTGTCCCGCCGTTCCGTCTTATTACAGTAAGCCTAAAACGGTTGAAGAGGTGGCAATGACGGTGGTCGATCGCATCGTTGATCTCATGGGGCTGAATAACCGCAGTTATCGCTGGGGAACTGACCGATAGTTGGTGGTAATTAGCACTGTTTTAATCCGCCGCCTCGGTCTGGCAAATTGTAAAAAAACCTTATCTTTGCCGCTTTGAAATGAGTAAGAAAGTTGCATTTTATACTTTAGGCTGTAAGCTCAA
>DASZTX010000037.1:0-81883 GCA_035547875.1 Mucilaginibacter sp.
CTTTTATATGGTCATTGGTTTTCAGGCATTTTTCTACAAGCTCCGGGATTTCATCAAGTTCGGTCAGGTACTCAATCAGTTTGCTCTCCCGTATCGTGCCGCGCTGCTGCGCTATGTAAAATGCGATCAGCGTCAGGATGGTTACCTGAGCAGTAAACGCTTTGGTTGACGCTACGCCGATCTCCGGGCCTGCATGGGTGTAAACGCCTGCATGGGTGGTGCGGGGAATAGATGATCCCACGACATTGCAGATACCGAAAATAGTTGCGCCTTTTTCTTTTGCAAGTTCAATGGCAGCCATCGTGTCAGCGGTTTCTCCTGACTGTGATATGGCGATCACAAGGTCCTTTTCGGTGATAATCGGATTACGGTAGCGGAACTCTGATGCATACTCCACCTCTACCGGAACACGGCCATACTCTTCTATCAGGTATTCCCCTACCAATCCCGCGTGCCACGAAGTGCCGCAGGCAACGATGATAATCCGGTCGATATTGCGGAGTTTTCCGGTATATTCCTTTAACCCGCCCAGTTGAACCAATCCCTTTTTGGGATAAATGCGTCCACGCATACAATCGCGTATCGACCGGGGCTGCTCGTAGATCTCCTTGAGCATAAAGTGATCAAATCCGCCTTTTTCCAGCATATCGAGTTTAAGGTCGAGTTGGTGGATATAAGGGGTTTGTATGGTATTATCAATGTTTTTTATCAGGAGGTTCTCGCGGCTGATGAAGGCAATTTCGTTGTCATTAAGATAAATCACCTCTTTGGTATATTCTACTATCGGCGTAGCGTCCGAAGCAATGAAATATTCGCCTTTTCCCACGCCGATAACCATCGGGCTACCCTTGCGTGCCGCAATCAGCAGGTCTGGTTCGTCCGCACTCATGATGACGATGGCATAAGCCCCGATCACTTTGGTGAGCGCTACCCGTACCGCCTCGCGCAGATCAAGCCCGGTTTCTGATAAAATATCCTCGACGAGGTGAATCAGTACTTCGGTATCGGTGTCACTCAAAAAAACATGACCCTTGCTTGTCAGCGTTTCTTTTAATACGCTATAATTCTCAATTATCCCGTTGTGAATGATCGTCAGTTTACGATCGCCCGATGCATGCGGATGAGAGTTGCGGTCGCTTGGCGCACCGTGTGTCGCCCAGCGCGTGTGCCCCATGCCGATGCTGCCGCTCAAGTCCACCTCCTTCACAAAATTCTCCAGATCGCTAACCTTTCCGGCTTTTTTATAAACCTTCAGTTCCTTGTCAAATAGCGATACCCCGGCACTGTCATATCCCCGGTACTCTAACCGGTGAAGGCCTTTGATGACGATGGGGTAAGCGTCTCTAAAGCCAATATAACCTACAATTCCACACATAACAGGTAGTTTAATTAATGTCTGTTCCGGCAAAAATAAAAAAGAATGCAGGTTAAAACCCCAGATCAGCTCCGTCTGGCGATAATAAATTTTTTTAAAAAGTTAAGCAACTTCCCGCTTTGATAAAAAATAAAAGCCCGGACAAAAATTTAATCCGGGCTTTCTGCATAATAAGTTTGATGCGCTATCGGGCAGTTTTGGTATAAATGATATTCAGTTTTATACGGTATGGCGATGTTTTGTCGGTGCCTACAGCCTTGGTACGGGCGGCGACGGATGCCGTTGCAACTATATCGATGCCGGTATTGTTAAGCGTATCTACCGGCGCGATATAAGTGCCATAATCCACGCTTTTGTTCAACAGCAGATCCTGCAAATACGCGGTGATCACGAAATGATATTCGTTCTTGGTCGGGCTGTAAAATCCTCCGAACACGCTGGAGCCTCCGGCGCGCCTGTCGGTTGAAGACCCATCTTCTATAGAAATTCGCTGATGCGCAATGTCGAGCTTGTACATGGTAATGCGCGGCAACGGCCGGTACGGAATGCCTGAACCCGGCGTTGGTGTAATTACCAGTTCAGCACGGTTCAGCACAATATCGCTGTCGGGTAACAGTTTTTTACGGATATTGGTCAGCAGGTTCGGGAATTTTATCCGGGTTCGAAGACCGGCAAGCCCTTGCAGGTAAAATACATCGCTGGATGTGCTGGTATTTGCCAGTTCTGCCTGAATGGTTTCGGTGTAAGTATGCTTGATCGAGGCGGCTACATCCGTGATGGGCAGCGCAATGGTCGAAGTATCAACCACGCCATTGTTCTCTATTTTGCAGAAAATAGACAATGTATCGGTTGCTGCAAACATGAAGGTGCCGCCCGCGCCGGTAGTGCCTGTCTTGTCCAGTGTGATATATAAACCCTTTACCGCATTTTGAAATACAGAATTAGTGGACAGTGTAGCGCTGCTTGCATTGAAAAAGTTCGAGATCACAAAACTGTTTTTGATCGGCACCCTTAACTGTGCGGGTACTTTAATCAACGAATCAGGTTTTCCGGTTATAATGTTGTTAATGGTGATCGAGTCATGCGTACGGGCCTTAAAGGTCACCGAGCCTAAAAGATTCGAGGTGTTTACCTGCCACTCCTTGTTCTGGTAATAGGATTTGCTCGGATCGAACGGCTCCTGCAGCTGGTAAACGTTTACCTTATAGCTCGAAGCTATCGAGTCGCCGTAGAAACCATCTACATAGTGCATGATCAGCCGGGCCGAGTCGATGGTAATCGTACCGGAAGGAAGGGTGTACGCAGCTGAACCGGGCAAACTAAGAACCGCGGCTATGTTCGATTCGGAAGTTCCGAATATCGGATCATGAAAATAGCTTAGCGGCACCTTTGAAAGCTGCGAGGTCACCAGCGAATCCTCCTTAACCGTGTTAACGATAATGGTTGATGTATCCACAAGCGTTCCGTTGATCTGGGTGGATGAATTTACCCCAAGTCCTATAGAATCCTCATTTTTACAACTATTCAAAATAAAAAGACTTATTAACAACGTCAATAAGTCTAAACGAAAAAATTTCATATACGGTCTTAAAGCTTATACAACATGTGCCAATTCTTCGTTGACAATTTCGTCGTAAAAATTGTAATAATTTTCGAAATCTGCTGATGATTCAAAGTCTAAGACTGATTTATTGCTGTTTTTAACATTATTTAACACTTCCTCGTCAATATCCTCGTCACCTAAAACTATCGCGTCACTGTATTGAATTGCACCGGCGTACAAGGCAGCGTTATTCCCTGGTTTGTACACTTCGGTATGCTTTTCGTCCATATCGCCCATAACGGCTTTTTGCGCAAAATCAGCGTCCAGCTGTCCTGCAAAATCGTTTTTGTAAATGGAGTAAACTACTTTTGAATTTTTAAAGGTAGGATCATCCTTATACGTGGTTTTCAGGTACGCAGGCACCAATGCACTCATCCAGCCGTGGCAATGGATAATATCAGGAGCCCAGCCTAATTTCTTAACAGTCTCCAGCGCACCCTTGCAAAAGAAGATCATGCGTTCGTCGTTATCGGCAAAGAACTTACCATCCTTGTCGTTAAACACCTGCTTGCGCTGAAAATACTCTTCGTTATCTAAAAAATAAACCTGCATACGCGCTGCCGGTATAGAAGCTACCTTAATAATCAGGGGGTTGTCATTATCATTTATGATGATGTTCATCCCTGATAAGCGAATCACTTCATGCAACCTGTTCCGACGCTCATTGATATTTCCGAAACGAGGCATAAGGATACGGATTTCGTAACCTTTTTCCTGCATAGCCTGTGGAAGCTGGCGGGTGATTTCGGCAATTTTTGAGATTTCGAGAAAGGGAGACATTTCATGAGTTATAAACAAAAGCTTAGATTTACCCATCACTATATCAGTATTAAATTTATAAAGAAGTCAAAAAAAATTGAGTTTGCAAATATAAGCATTATTATATAAACTGGCAACCAATTATGCAAGTTAGTTTTGGTAATTAACAATCAAATGCTCACCTTTGCCGGATTTTTAACAACAGGGGATTGAAAACTTTCACCACAAAAGCTCATCTTCAGCAGCACCTCCAGCAACTAAAAGTTTCCGGTAAATCTGTCGGCTTTGTTCCTACCATGGGAGCCCTGCATGCCGGCCATCTTTCACTCATTGCGCAGGCCCGCAGCGAAAATGATGCAGTCGTTTGCAGCGTCTTCGTGAATCCTACCCAGTTTAATGATCCGAAGGATCTTGAAAAATACCCGCGTACACTCGATGCTGATACCCGTTTGCTGGCGGAGGCCGGTTGCGACATATTGTTCGCGCCTGAGACCAGCGAAATGTATGATGATAATGAACATTGGCATTTGGATATCGGTGAAGCTGAGCGTTTGCTCGAAGGTAAATACCGGCCGGGGCATTATCAGGGAGTTACCCAGATCGTTTACAAGCTATTCAGCGTAGTGAAGCCGGATGCAGCCTATTTCGGGCAGAAGGATTATCAGCAGTTTTTGATCATCGCTAAAATGGTTAAGCTGATGGGCATGCCTGTCAGATTGGTGATGTGCCCCATATTGCGGGAAGATGGTGGTCTGGCGATGAGTTCGCGCAACGTGCATCTCTCCGCGGATGATCGCAGACACGCCCTTGTCCTTTCAAAAACGCTGAACACGATTATGCGTAAATTTTCGCCGGAAAATATTGACGGGTTAAAAACGGAAGCGGCGCAGCTGATCAGCGCGGAGCCTGGCGTTGTCCTTGATTATTTTGAAATTGCCGATGGCGAAACACTTCATCCCGCTACCGCTGACAGCAGCAGAATTGTAGCCCTGGTAGCTGCCAAAGTGGGTAATACGCGACTGATTGATAATATGATCCTAACTGATCGCTGTCGTTAGTTTTTCCTTCCCGGCTCGCCGGAAGAACAAAAAAAGACTAAGTTGTATTGTCACGCTGTCACACTACCCTGTCTGTGATACTGTGACAACACGCATTCAGATTTCCCTTTTCTTTCTTTTTCTGCAAAAGAAAGAAACAAAGAAAACTCGCGGCTACGTTCTGATCCTGCCCGACACCATATCCTACCCACATCAGGATCAGCCCTGATGCCGCAGGTTAAAAAAACTTTTGTCATTGCGAGCGTAGCGCGGCAATCCCAT
Organism: Mucilaginibacter sp.; assembly: GCA_035547875.1. Classification (GTDB taxonomy): domain Bacteria; phylum Bacteroidota; class Bacteroidia; order Sphingobacteriales; family Sphingobacteriaceae; genus Mucilaginibacter. The sequence continues at coordinate 5,057 of DASZTX010000037.1, forward strand.
CAAAACTGAAGGACACCATTCACGCTGATTATCCGAACGAACGTGAGGAATCTCCTTGTCACACTGCCACACTACCCTGTCTGTGATAGTGTTACAGCACACATTCAGATTTGCCTTTTCTTTCTTTTTCCGAAAAAGAAAGAAACAAAGAAAACTCGCGGCTACGTTCTGATCCTGCCCGACACCGTAGCTTACCCACATTAGGATCAGCCCGGATGCCGCAGGCTTAAAAAACTTTTGTCATTGCGAGCGTAGCGCGGCAATCCCGTCAAAATTCAAGCTTACCATTCACGCTGACCATCCGAACGAACGTGAGGAATCTCTTTGCAGCCTTGTCACACTGTCACACTACCCTGTCTGTGATAGTGTGACAGTACGTATATTATGGCCTCAGTAGTAAATATTTGATTATTAATATTTTAAAATATCAATACATTATAAATATCCCCATGCCATCAATATAGAGCTGACGAAGACCACTATTATTTAATCAAATAAAAATTTCAATCTGAATAAATACTGTCTGTCACAAAACGGAGACGGGACGATTGTGACAGCTGTGGCAGTAGAAACGAAAAAGACAATTCCTGACCTTCCGAACAAGTGTAGGGGGCCTCCTTACCACCTTGTCACAGTGTCACGTTACCCTGTCTGTGATACTGTGACAGCAAGCATTCAGACTTACCTTTACTTTCTTTTCCCGCAAAAGAAAAATAAAATAACGACAATGCCCCTGATGCTGCAGGCATACCTCAGGGTTTGTATGGCTTCAGCTTTTCGCCCATCACCTCGCTGATCTTGCGGTATGATTCAAATGTCCACCCTGCTACATGGGGAGTAAGGAGTACTTTGCCGGACTGCCGGAGTTCGTTAAACCAGGGTTGCTCTCCCAACGCCGGGAATTTCTCAACCTCCAGGACATCCAGACCTGCGCCAAGTATTTTGCCTTGTCCTATGGCGTTTAGCACCGCCTGCACCTTCGCTGTTTTTCCGCGCGAAGTATTGATAAAGAAGATCGGTTTTTTAAAGTGAAACAGGTATTCGTCATCCACAAGCCCGTCCGTCTCATCAGTAAGCGGAATATGCAAGCTGAGTACATCGCTGTGCTTTACGATCTCTTCCATGCTCGCCTCACGGGCAAATTGGTCGCTGAAGCCCGTCTTATATTTATCGTATGCGATTACATTCACCCCGAAACCGGAAAGTTTACGGGCAAAGCTGCCGCCCATAAAGCCATAGCCGATAATGCCCACGGTGCGTCCCTTCAGTTCATAGCCCCGGTTTGCCTCACGCTGCCAGCTGCCCGCCCGTACCTGGGCATCAGCAGCGTTGAAGTGGTTCATGAGTGACAACAGCATCCCGACGGCATGCTCGCCTACGGCATCCATGTTGCCCTCGGGCGCATTAATAAGGGTGATGCCCCTTTGCAGCGCGTAAGCCTCATCGATGTTGTCCATTCCCGCCCCGGCGCGGCAAATAAATTTCAGGTTAGTTGCTTCATCGATAACCGCTTTGGTGATGTTGAATTTGGATCGGATAACCAGACCGGCATATTCATTAATGATCTTCAGGGCTTCATCGGCTTTTAGGTTTGGCTGGTAATTGCACACATAGCCTTTGGCCTCGGCCATCTCCATAAAAACGGGATGTATATCGTCAACGATAAGGATGTTATTTTTCAATCTGTTTTTTACTAAGGCCGTAAAAATAAGCAAAGTGACTGCAAATGTTAAGGTTTGCCGGATTATTGATCAATGAATGACGTAAGCCGTCGGCTAAATAACCCACCTGTTATAAAAAACTTCAGTCTGCAAACGTTGTTAATATAATATGAAACTGAGAAGAATAAAGGTAAGACGCGATCTGAAGATTCCTATCCGCGAACTTTCCGAAAAAGGTTTCCGGCAGATATTCGACCGGATCGATCAACTGAATATAAAAAAAGGAGTTGACCGGATGGGCGTGGATAAATTTATTGAACAGTGCGCTTACCTGGCGGCAGGCTCCGGCGTTATATCGGGTACCGGTGGTGTCCTGACGATGATCATCGGTGTGCCGATTGACTTTGTTAACCTTATTACGCAGCAGTTTCGGGTATCAATGGCCATTTTATATGCGGAAAAGGGCAGTTATCATGTAGATTTTGAAGATTTTATGGGATTTATTGCAACCTCATTAAAGGTGGAGGCTGGCGTTACGGTAACCAAGGCCATGTTGGAAGGCGTGGCTGAGAAGCTGCTGATGTTATTGGGGACACGTACGGCGGAGCGTCTGGTGCCGATAGTGGGTGGAATGATTGGCGGCGCAGCTAATTATCTGTTTATTAAGCGCATGGCAGAATCGGTAAAGAAAATAATGAATGCAGAAGATGCGGTTATTGTGATTGATTAAACGAATATGATAATAAGAGTGAGAATCTACCAAACGACTGAATCAGGTTTATTGCCGCATTTGTATATATGAAAGGTTTTGGATATTTTAGGTAAAAATATTTAAACCTGTCATGATTTCTTATCAACTTGTTTTGTTCTCCAAACGGGCAATTCTCTTAGGCGCGTTGCCAATTTTTTTAATTGCTTTTGCCGCACCGGCAGTCCAGGCCCAAGGCATATTGGGTAATATCGTAAAAAAGGGAAGGGTGAATCTAAGTTTTGGTAACAAAAACAGCCAAAACAGAAGTGTTGTACCTGGGGCGCAAAATGTTGCAGCCATAAAAGACGAAAATAGCAGTTACCAAATAGTATCCTTGACGCCGTCAGATACCATAAAATATTATAAAATAGCTGGCGATCTTTTTATAGATATAGGTGATACAAAAGCCAAATATCCAGGCGGCTACCAACCTATATGGGCTATAATGGGCAATTATTTTTCCATGCCATTCGTCAAGGTTAACTATTTGCAAAACGGACTGACGGGCGCAGGCAACCATAATATTGGTATCGGGCAGGTTGATGGTAAAGCCTACGTTTATATAAGCGGGTTTTTATCATGCAACTGTATGGCGCCATTGCTTACAAAAGGAGGACAGGCAATTATAAATAATACACCTCAAACCTTCTTTACTTCAGATTTTTGGCAAACAGGGAATGATTATAAGCCAACACAAACTCCTTGTAGAAACCTAACCTGGAGTGCTTATGATACTGGAGGGTGGAAATTAAAAATTGTTTTAAGCATAGATAGTGATCAAGCCATTACGGCAAATGCGACAGTAGAAAGCCTTACGGCCCAACAGAGTTATTTTAACAAGAACGGAACTAAAGTCAGCAGCGTCTGGGCATCAGCAGATGTGGTGTTGCCTAATTTGATGTCGGTTGAGAATGCGGTAAATATTGAACAGCAAAAAGAGAAGGAAGCGCGCGAAGCGGAAGCGAGACGGCTGGCGGCGGAAAAACAGGAACGGGAGGAAATAGCCGCCTTTGAAGCTGAAATTAAGGATTCCTTCCAAAAGGTTGCAGCAGCACAAAGTAAATATGCTGATTATAACCTTGAATGTCTGAAACGATCCACCTATAGTACATTCGTGCCCGGGCAGGAGAAAATAACGCACACAGAATCCTATCCAACCGGAACGACTGATTTAAATACAGGGGCGCCTATATACGGGCAAAGGGAGGTAGTTGACCAGGAAGCTTCCGCCGGATATTATATAAAGCATACCGGTGAAAAGAACACCTGCGGCACGACCATAATAATCAAGGGTATAACCAAGTTAATCAGTTCCAGTAAAACCATTTATTATAAAGATGCTTCTATAAAACTCGAACCCGGTGAAATAACAGATAACGAACTGGTGATAGACGAATATTATAACGCAAAAATAGCCGTGACCGGGTCAACGCACTATTATAAAAAGAGCCTAACGATGCCTAACACGAAAAAATAAAACTGATAGATTATCGGTGCAGGGTTATTTTATTTGTCAGCTCAACAAAATTCGCAACCGTAAGCCTTTCGGCCCGCAGATCAAGCATAGGCTCATTCTGCATCCTTTCTTTGTTAATAAGAGACGATAACGCGTTGCGCAATGTTTTTCTACGCTGATTAAAACCTGCCTTTACCACCTGCCAGAAAAGCTTTTCATCACAATCCAGCAAGGTGGTTTGGTTACGTGTTAACCGGATAACTGCCGACAGCACCTTTGGCGGCGGATTAAATACACCGGCCTTTACGGTGAACAGGTATTCGACCCTATAGTAAGCTTGTAAAAAGACGCTTAGTATGCCGTATTCTTTGCTGCCCGGTTTGGCGTTGCAGCGTTCGGCTACTTCTTTCTGAAACATCCCGACCACTTCCATTACCTGCTGCCGGTTGTCGAGTACTTTAAAGAGGATCTGCGACGATATGTTGTATGGGAAGTTCCCGATAACGCCCACAGGACCGGTAAAGTAACCCGGAAAATCCATTTCCAGAAAATCAGCGTTGATCAGACGGCTACCCAATTGCGGGTATTTCTTCTGAAGAAATTCAAACGATTCAGTATCAATGTCGATCAGCGATACCTCAAGGTTTTCCTTCTGTAACAGAATATCGGAAAGGATGCCCATTCCCGGTCCAACCTCCAGCACCTGCCGGTAACGACCTTCCGGTTTAAGGCTCTCCACTATTTTGGCAGCGATATTTTTATCGGTTAAAAAATGCTGCCCCAAATGTTTCTTCGCCCTAACTAATGTCATTATTAATCAAATATTTGAGCAAATTAAGGCATATTTGTTGTTTAATAAGTAACCGTAAGCTTAAAATCTTTTTATTTGCAGGTTTTAGGTTAATACGGAATATAGTGAAACAGGGCATAAACCGTTGGCCGGAAAAACCTGTAGAACCAATAATATTTAATCGTGTAATCCATTATCAACATGAGCGAAAAAATCAAGATAGGTATCAGCATAGGCGATGTGAATGGCATAGGATTGGAAATCATTATTAAAACGCTGGCTGACAGCCGGATTTACGACTACTGTATTCCCATTGTTTATGGTCATACCAAGGTGGCGTCCTTTTATCGCCGCAATACGCATGTTGATGACCTGAATTTTTTTGTGATCAATCAGGCCTCTGAAAGTCGCAGGGATCATAAAAAACCCAATATGATTAACTGCTGGGATGAGGATGTAAAGATAGAGCCGGGAAAAGCCAATGCCGAAGTCGGAAAATTTTCCTTCCTGTCGCTTGAGCGCGCCACATCTGATCTGATCAATGGTCACATCGATGCGCTTGTGACCGCGCCTATCAATAAGGATGTGATTCAAAGCGATCAGTTTAACTTCCCGGGGCATACAGAATACCTGCAGGAGCGCGACGGTGCCGCAGATTCGCTGATGTTCCTGGTGAGCGATACGCTCCGCGTGGGGGTTGTTACCGGGCATATCCCGCTCGCAAAGGTTGCGCAAAGCATTTCTGCTGAAAAGATCGTAACCAAGCTGAAACTGATGAATGACAGCCTGAAAAACGACTTCTGGATACGCAAGCCGAGAATCGCGGTATTAGGACTAAATCCCCACGCCGGAGATAACGGACTCATCGGCGATGAAGAAAAAAATATCATTGTTCCTGCGCTGGAAGAAGCCCGGAACCAAAATATCCTTGCTTTCGGCCCGTATGCTGCCGATGGCTTTTTTGCAAACGGTTCCTATCTTCAGTTCGATGCGGTGCTGGCTATGTATCATGATCAGGGGCTTATTCCGTTCAAGCATATTGCATTTGAGTCAGGTGTGAACTTTACTGCGGGACTAAACTTTGTCCGCACTTCGCCCGATCACGGAACCGCTTACGATATCGCCGGAAAAAACCAGGCTTCGGAGGTTTCCTTCCGTGAGGCCATGTTTACTGCGATGCACATCGTGAAACGCCGCCGTGAGACGCTTGAACTGCAGGAAAATCCTCTGCTGTTCTCCAAATTAAGCCGCGACAGGGACTGATCTGCCGAAGCCTCTTGCAAAACCCTGCGTGTAATCAGTTTTTTCGGATGAATATAAAATCACCGCCTTCGTCGCCTGCCTCGCGAATTTCGCCAAACTGAGGCACCTGTCCGTTAGGGCTGTTGTTGATGACCGCTGCCTTAAAGCTGGCAAAAAGCTGCTCGGACGGAAGAAACTTGTCGGTATTCTCATTCAGCCGTTTCACCAGATATTGCATAAAGACGCTTTTATCCGGCACTTCCTTCATGGCGCCGCTGGTCATGGCTTTCCGGCTGGGTAATTTGTAAAGCTCCTGCACGTCCTTAGGCGCCATCTCGATTGCACGGGTTTTGAAGATACTGCCCGAAAAACAGGCATCGCTGATAAGCAGCGTATGCTTTGATTTTATGGCGGTGATATAATCGATCAGGTCGGCATTGGATATCCAGGTATCGCGGCGCGTGCGTATCGCATCCGAAGGATACCAATAGCCCTGCAAATGGCTTTCATCATAATATCCGTGTCCTGCATAAAATATCAGCAGATTATCCTCTGGTTTTACTTTTGCTGAAATGGCGTCGAGTGCGGCAAAAAATTGCGCCCGTGTCGGGTTTTTCAGCAGGGTGATATCTTCCTGCGCAAAGGTGTAATTGCCGGCGAGGGCTTGGGCCAGCGTACTGGCGTCACCGACAGGGCCTTCAAGGCTGGGTATCGACTGATCCTGATAATCCTGTACACCTATCAGCAATGCATAGAACTTTCCCTGCGATGCATTTTGGGTAACAGCCGCCACCGTGCTTGCCGAAACATTATTGCGTGTAACAGAGAACCTGTTCTGGCTTTTGTTCATGTTGTTGTCCGTAGCTACCACCAGCAGTGGGTTCTCGCCTATGGCCATCGGTACGTCAACGGTAAAGCTGCCATTTTTATCAACTGTCGCCTGTATGCCATTAACCACCACCGAAAATATACCGCTTGGGTCTTTTGCGATGCCGGCAACATGCAGCACATCGCTGCTTTGTACCACTTTAAGCCCACGGGTAACTTCCGGCGAAGTGATAAATATCTCCGGCGGTGTAATGTCCTTTTCCGAGGCGACTACACGCGTGGCTGACGGCTTATCCAGGTATCCAAAGGTGAGGTAATTAAATCCGATATTCTGGTTGGCGCTTACTGAGACACCGAAGCGGTATCCGGTAAACTCCAAATCAGGGTGTGAGGTAACCAACTGATCGTTGATATAAAAATTAAGCTGTCCGTTTTTGTGTGTCAGCGTGAGTTTGTTCTTTGACAGATTGCCTTTATTGATCGCGTCGGAAGCTGTCCATGCAACGATCGTATTAAAGCCGTTCTTGTCAGCCGAGCCGATGTAATAATATCCGCTTGCGCCTATCCAGAAATGATAAAGCCGCTGCTCGTCACAGGCAAAGGACAAGCCGTATCCGTAGTTAAGCGCACCTGAATAATGAACGACTTCCGTCTCGATCAGGAAGTCGCGGTGCATATCCACTTTAAGCTCCTGCGACGTTACTGAAAGGTTATAGCCCATCTTGGCCAGCCGGATCATTTTGAAATAGCCGTCGGTCAGGGTCGTCGTCAGTGAGTCGGTTGCAGGCAATACCCACTGGTTGCTATCGTCTGCATTGAAATCCGTATGATAGACTTGTTCGGCTATTCCGGCGCTTATGGCCGTTGTATTTGACGTTGCGCGATTTTCAGGCGAAGTGAGGTAAACTACTTTCAGGTAGTCAAAGGCAGCGGTCTGGCTTTCCATCACCACCGGGCCAAAATGATTTCCGAAGGGCTGCAGCGATGGTAACTCAGCTACCTGTACGTCGTTGATATAGAATTTCTCACGGTCTTTAAGTTTTTCAACCCTTAACTTATTCGAAGCGTTGCCCTGGATAATAGCCGTTGACGGCGTCCAGTTCACCAGTAAGGATGTTTGCCCATGATCGAACTTTCCTATCTCGAAACTACCGGAGGCGGCGGTGCAAAAAAAGTAAAGATTCAAAGCGTCCTGACCAAAGAATGTCAGTCCTGCCGGATAATTCGTCAATCCGGACACCCTTGAGAACGTGGTCTGGACGGCGAAGTCGCGACTGAAATCTACCGGAACTTCCTGCGCCACTACGGTCGATGTGTGCTGCTTGTGGGTAAGATAATATTTGCCGCCTGCAATCTGCGCATGGCTAAGCTGATCGTCATAATTCCTCCATGACGACTCTCCATTCCCGAAAGCATTATAATAAACCAGGCTTTGGCTATATGCTCCGGCAGAAGTAAGCATGACCAATAAGGCCAGGCAAACTGCTTTAAAAATTATTTTCATCCTATTTATGATCTAATTCAACCATTAAAGCAATAATATCCTTACCGTTGCTTATGCCGTTGAATGCGATGTTATCATTGTTAAAGGTGATATTTTTCGGATCAACTATCCGGTCGCTCAATACGCTGTAAATGCGTTCGTTAAATGTGCCCGTTTTAGTGCCGATCTTGCTGACGATGTCATCAATGTTCAGTTCGTTCCTGCTGTACAATACGCAAAGGAAATCTTTACCGGGCTGGTTGTCGAACTGGATAAAATGGTCTTCATCCGGGATGGCCACGTCATTTTTTTTGTAGGTCAGGGCCGCGCTGACGCCATCTTCGTAAGGGAATATCTTAATGATCTGATTAGTGAGGTCTGAACTGATGGCATACACATAAGCGGGCTGGTCGTTGGAGATGTAAATCCTGAAGTTTGTGCCCGAAGTGTAGGCATTCGCCGTCTGATAGATGGTAAGCGGCTGCGGAGTGGTCTTTGCCGAAACAACTTTTAGCCCCCGGGTGGAGACCAACAGGTTGGTCGGCATCTGTTCTCCGCTTTGAAGCGTTAGTTTTATCGAGCCGGACAGGTCGGGTACGTTGGGTTCCGGGTCCGGAAGGTCAACAAACTCGTATGCGTACTGCACGAAGCGTGCAAAATCCGGATATCTTATCCAGATATAACCACCGTTGCCCCAAAATGTGCCCCAGCTGTTTTGAATTTCAAAAGCCCCGCCGTATTTGTTATCATCATAGCCAACCACACACATGGCATGACCGCCCAGATTAGAAGTGGGTTGTTCTTTGGGTATCCAGTAATTGTGCGCCGTGTCAAATGAGTTGGGGCACAGCATACCGATCACCACCGGCTTTTTCTCGGAGATCGATTTTTTTACTGCCTGTATTTTTATATTCGGCGATGAGGTAACGTCAAAAAGACGAACGTAGTCTTTCAACTTAGAGTTACCCGCCAGGTTTATTTGCTGCGCATTTACGGCTGGTACGCACAATAGCGGCAGATCATTATAATGAATGCTGCCTGTCGCCTTCATCAGCTGAAAGGCCGTCCCCAGGTTTGAGCCACCTACGCATTGCCCGTCATCCGGCCGAAGCAGCCTGAACAGAAAGGCAGGCGAGTAAGCCTGTTTGGTGATCGAGTCGCGGTTTGACCAGCCGTATTTTATGGCATCGACCATTGTGCGGCCGCAGTAAGCGCTCGCCCAAGCCGCGCAGGTGCCATACTGGGCCTGTGTTTTTGGATACGGCGCATATTGCTTTATCGATGCCTGGGGCGGCAATACATCAAGCGCGCGCGTAAGTTTTGCCTTTTTTGGAACTTCCTCATATCCCTGATCGTCAATATCCATCCCCCGGCTGTGGGTTTGTGCTGAAAGAGCGCTGCCAAAGAGCATAAAAAGCAGCACCAGAATGGTGAGATTTGGTTTATACATGCAATATTAAATTACAGGTATAATTTTAAAACTAATAATTGAAAAAAGCAATAGAAATCAGGTAGTTAGGCTAATTATTTTCCTGCTCCAGCCAATTGCCATCTTCCCGTATAATGCCGATCAGTTCGTCGAGCGCATTGGCAGAATTGATGTTCTTTTTTACGGCTTCCTTTCCGCGGTAAAGCGTCACTTTATCGGCGCCTGCGCCAACATAGCCATAGTCCGCATCGGCCATTTCGCCGGGACCGTTTACGATACAACCCATAATGGCGATCTTTAATCCCTTTAAATGACTTGTCCGGCTACGGATCATCTGCGTGGTGATCATCAGGTCAAACAACGTGCGCCCGCAGCTGGGGCACGAAATGTATTCCGTCTTGGAGATTCGTGACCGCGTGGCCTGTAATATACCGAAGGCAGTGGAAGTAATTGCGCCGGTATCGATGGCGGGCGCATCAATCCAAATACCGTCGCCGAAGCCATCCACCAGCAACGCGCCAAGGTCGGTAGCAGCATAGAGCTGCAAATCCCTGGTGTTAAGTGCGCTCTCGCAATTTTCATTAAATAAGTAAGTGCGTTTAACGATGACAGGTATGTTCAATCCCATTTCTTCCATCCTGAAAAAGAACGAGCGTTGATCGGCCATGCCATGAGGCTTGTCAGTTTCCAATACAAAAACAAGGGACTCGTCAAATGGCAAAGCGCCGAAATCATCAGTCTCCAGATCACCCGGTTTTATTGTTACAAGATTCAGCGCTGATGTTCTGTCGGCGTCGCTGTTTATATATTCAGCAAGCGTAAACAGCGGGTGACACATCGTCTTATCACCAAGTTTAAGCCATGTTTGGTAGTTATACAGCTGTTTCAAATTTCCCGGTAATGTGAATGAGGGAAGCTGATCAGCGAAGTAAACAAAATCGACAGATTGCTCGGCCATGTTATATTTATCGAGCAATACCGAATAAAGGTACCCCGCATCATTTAAAATAGCCGGATCTTTCAGATTTTTTCCGGACAGATCAACTATGACACGCGGCACCATGTGGCCGCCGATAAAGGCATTTGCCTCGTAGGTCTCGCGGCGTTTGTATGCGTAGGGAGAGAACTGGACCGGAAAAGATAGATCCTGGATGTTCTTTGTCGGTTCCTGAATGTCAGATAAAGCCTTTCGGCTTGAATAGCGTTCAACCAGCGCGATAGCTACCGGAGCCTCAGCCTCCGGCTCTTCGGTGAGCGAAACCCGAACGGTGTCGCCAAGACCGTCTTCGAGCAATGTTCCTATGCCCACTGCCGATTTGATCCGTCCGTCTTCACCGTCGCCGGCTTCGGTTACGCCGAGGTGCAGCGGGTAGTTCATTCCTTCGGAAACCATCGTTTCCACCAGCAGCCGGTAAGCCTGTACCATCACCTGCGGGTTACTGGATTTCATAGAAATAACCAGGTTGTAATAGTTCAGGTCTTCGCAGATACGGATAAATTCCATCGCAGATTCTACCATTCCCTGCGGCGTATCGCCATAGCGGCTCATGATCCTGTCGCTCAGTGACCCGTGATTGGTACCGATACGCATAGCTGTACCGTATTCCTTACAAATTTTTACCAGCGGCGCAAATTTCTGATAGATGCGCTCCAGCTCGCCTTTGTATTCGGCATCCGTGTAGTCTATCTGATCAAACTTCTTTTTATCGGCATAGTTGCCGGGATTTACGCGCACCTTTTCAACTATCCTTGCGGCAATCTCTGCTGCATTTGGCGTAAAATGTATATCGGCAACCAGGGGCGTGGCATATCCGCGTGCGCGGAGCTGTTTTTTTATTTCAGCCAGGTTCTGCGCTTCCTTAATACTCGGTGCAGTAATACGTACATATTCGCAACCCGCCTCGATCATCCGGATGCTTTGCTCAACCGTACCAATGGTGTCCATCGTGTCGGTTGTGGTCATACTTTGGATGCGTATGGGATTATTGCCGCCAAGCGGTACATCGCCTATCGTTACCTCACGGGTTATGAACCGCGAATATCCGGTTAACGAATTACAGTAACGACCTTGCAGCAGTTTTTCAGAAGCAGTATCCATGATACGGGGATAAAATAATATGCTGCAAAAATACGAAAGATGTTGCAGAGATTATGAATCAATGGTGTGGGGTGATTATGAAGGCGAAATTTTACAGTTTTTTCCGCATTACAAAATCATTCATCCAGTAATCACCGATGGGCACATCCTCTTCGTAAGCTACTTCGAAGCCCATCTTCTCATAAAAGGATTTTGCCTTATTGTATCGGTTGACGTTAAGGTCGAGCGTGTGTTTGCCTGCTTCGCGTGTTTTACCGACCACTTCATTTATCAGCACTTTGCCGTAACCCTTCCCCTGTGTTTCGGGCAGGCAGTAAAGTTTATGCAGTTTGTAAATTTCGGGGTTTTCCTCGCGTGGGGAATAGGCCGCAAATGCTACGGGTGCATCTGCTTCAACGATCAGGACATAGGTCTGGCTGTTGCTTTTAATCTGCTCTGCGATCTTTTCCGCCGAGTAGATCTCAGCCAGCATAAAAGTAAGTTGCTCCGCCGATAATATGTGGGAATATGCCGGCCACCAGGTTTTTTCGGCAATAAGCCTGATGCTTTCAATGTCGGCAGCCGTCGCCTTACGAATGGTGTACATGGTTAATTGGTGTAATACAGATGGAAAATGTCCAGCTTCGGCCGAAGTTAAGCATCCTTATCTTCTTTGGCAATTGCGGCATCCGGTGAGGTGATTTGTCCGACGCCAAAATAATCTTCCAGTTCCTTCAATGTTGATGAACTGGTGGCAATGTCTTTAATAATAACACCCTTTTCCATTAGCAATATCCTGTCACAAACGTCAGTGATATGGTTCAGGTCATGGCTGGAGATCAGGGTGGTAACCTCGCGGTTTTTGCCGAGGTCCTTCAGAATATTCTTTAACCTGAACTGTGTACTGGGATCGATATTGGCAAATGGTTCATCAAGTATCAGCACCGATGGGTTTTGCAGCAGACAAGAGGCCACACCCACCTTACATTGGTTCCCTTTCGAAAGGTCACGGATATATTTGCCTTTTTTTAATATTTCGCCGTTAAAAAAGTCAGAAAGTCCCGTCAGGAAATCGTCCACATGGGCGCGGCTTTGCTGATGCAGCCCCCCGATAAAGTAAAAGTATTCCTCCGGAGTAAGATAATCGATCAAAAAGCCTTCGTCCAGGTATGAAGCGGTGTAAGTTTTCCAGTGTTCATGACCGGCAACCGGCTCACCGTTGGATAATACCGCCCCGGTTTCGGGGCGTATCAGATCGAGCAGCATGCGGAACAGCGTGGTTTTTCCGGCACCGTTATTCCCTACCAGCCCGATGCTCTCGCCCTGCGCTATCCCGATTTCGGGTACATTGACCACCACGGCGCCGTTATAGGCTTTTTTAAGGTTTTTTATCTCAATCATATTATTTCATTCTGAAACCTTCGGCAATTTGATATCGCCGGTTATAAAAGTCGGTTTCGAGTTTCTTTATCCAAAAATTCCGCGTAATAACAAATGTAAGACCGATCACAGCCAGCAAAGCCAGACCGGTATCGGCGTGGTGGAGCAGTGCGAAAGGTCCGTAGATCACGTAGGGGGCTATCAGTAAAGGTATAGATAATATCCATTGATTACTGCCTACACCCTCCCAGTTAAATGCAGCGCCTTTTGAAAGGTCGATGCGTTTGTAATTACGGTTTGCAAAATACAACACCAGCGTAGCGTTTACTCCTATATTCCATAGATACATGATCACCTCTATAACCAGTGTTTTCCAACCGAAATAGGCATAAGGTGTGGTGAGTAAAAGGAAAAAGGTGGATATAATCGTGAACAGCAGGTATTTGGCCTTTAAGAACTCGATGAACCTTGATTTGCGAACCAATATTCCGTCGAACTGGGCGGCCTGCCAGCTGTACATAAACTGACCGTAATTAATGATGAATATACCCGTCATGAACATGCTGACAAACACCTTATAGCCTTCGCCAGCCATTTTGGGATTGGTATAAAATATCAGGCCGTAAAACATCATAAACAGCCCCATAATAAATGCCGAGCGGGGCCGCTTGTTCCGGAAGATCAGCTTCAGCTCATTTGCGGTCAGGTCGCCGACGCGGCCAAAAGAATTGAGGAATGGATATTCCGTGCTGCTTTTATATTTTTCGGCCTTTCGCGATCCCAGTTCTTCCAGGTAGAGGTTTTCCCTGAGGTATAAAAAGTTTAAATAATACATCGCCGCACCCAGCAGCAAAGGAATAAGTGCCAGAAAGGGCATCCCGGCGAGATTGCCGAAAAAGAAATAGGAAACGCTCCGGATAGAAATGATATGCCATAAGAAATCTGACAGGCCGATAAGAATGATCGCGGCGGCGGCTATCAGAAATATCCAGCCATTTAGGTTGGCCTTTCTTTTCAGATAGAGCGCAAGGTAGTTGTTAAATATGGTAAGCCCGGCAATGGACAAAATAAAAGCAATTGCGGCCATACCGCCGGATGCAGGGATGATCACTTTTATGACAAACGGCACGAAAAGCAGGAAGGGCCAGAGGTTAAAAACAGAAAACAGGGCAGTAAATGCCAGGTATCTGACCAGCGAATTGCGTTTTACAGGCAATTGCAGGTAGGGCTGAACCCGCAGCGTAGGCAGATCCTGAAGCTGGAGGCGCGAAAAAAGATCGATGAGGTAATAGAGCAGAATAATGCCGCAGTAACTGCCTATAATATTGCCGTCTGACGCTTTTTTTAGCAACGCATCAAGATTAAAGCCAATCACGACGACGATCAGCAGAAAGTACAGGATCAGCAGACCCATCACCACGCGCACCACAATGCTTTTCCCGGTGTTTTTTGAACGCCAGAATGCCTTTAATTCGTGTCGCAGGAATGTGGATGTCATTGCTATTTTTTTGTAATAATAGCTAAAAAACATTCAAGGGCAAAGCAAAAAAGGCCAAAATAACGTCGAAAAGTGGTTTGATCCGATGTCGGCTTACAGAAAAACCGACAGGACTAATATTTATATCTGCCACCCCACTGTTTCTTCAGTTTTTCCTTTGTCTCATTTTCGCGGGCATTGTTGCCCGGTTCATATAAAATGGTACCGCTTATCGCATCCGGCAAAAAATTGAGGTCGGTAAAATTTCCCTCGTAGCTGTGCGCATATTTATAATCCTTACCATAACCAATATTCTTCATCAGTTTGGTAGGGGCATTACGCAGGTGCAGCGGAACAGGCAGGTCGCCGGTTTGCTTTACCATCGCGATAGCCGCGCCTATTGCCGTTGTTGCCGAATTGCTTTTGGCAGAGGTGGCAAGATAGATGGCCGTTTGTGACAAGATCAGCTGTGACTCCGGCATGCCGACTTTGTTTACGGCTTCAAAACAGCTCTGCGCCAGCAGCAGCGCATTGGGATTGGCGTTGCCGATATCCTCCGATGCCAGAATGAGCATCCTGCGGGCGATAAACAATGGGTCCTCGCCACCGACGATCATCCGGGCCAGCCAGTAAACGGCGCCATTGGGATCGCTTCCCCGCATGGATTTGATAAATGCTGAAATGATATCGTAGTGTTGTTCCCCGGTTTTGTCGTACAACGCCATGTTTTGCTGTACATGATCCAATACCTCTTTATTCGTCAGTTCGATCTTTTTACCCTCAAAGGCATTTACCAGCAATTCAAAAATATTCAGCAGCTTGCGGGCGTCGCCGCCCGAGAGTCGCAGCAGAGCCTCGTTTTCCTGTATGGTGATCTCCTTTCTACGCAGCAATTCGTCTTCCGTCATCGCCTTTGTGATAAGGTTCATCAGGTCAGCCTCATCCAGTGGTTGCAGGATATAAACCTGACAGCGGGAAAGCAACGCCGAGATCACTTCGAAAGACGGATTTTCCGTCGTCGCGCCAATAAGGGTGACGATGCCACGCTCGACCGCACCAAGGAGGGAGTCCTGCTGAGATTTTGAAAAGCGGTGAATTTCATCAATGAATAATACCGGCAGATTCTCCCCTTCTGCCTTTAACGCGGACGCGCGTTCAATTACTTCGCGGACGTCCTTCACGCCTGAGTTGATCGCACTGAGGGAAAAGAAAGGACGATCGAGTGTCTGAGAAATGATGTATGCAAGGGTGGTCTTTCCTACTCCGGGAGGCCCCCAAAAGATCATCGATGGTAAAGAGCCCGACTCGATAGCTTTTCGCAATACAGCCCCCTTCCCGACCAGGTGTTTCTGCCCGGCATAATCATCCAGGCTTTTGGGGCGCATGCGCTCGGCTAACGGCGGAAGGTTGTTCATAACCGTAAAATTGAGAAAAGTAAACGCCAAATCCTAAAAAAGTTAGTAAGTTTAAGACCTGTCATGACAAATAGATTCAGCCGGAAAACCTATCATCTTATTTGCGATCAGCTGGCTGCTGCCGACGCCGATCTTGCTTTGATTATCAAAAATCATGGTTACCCGCCGTTGTGGTCGCGGCCCAATACCTTCGAAACCCTCGTTCACATCATACTGGAACAGCAGGTCTCGCTGGCATCAGCGCTGGCGGCGCTTAACAAGCTGAAGGAACGGCTGCAGGAGCTGACACCTGCGAGGCTTTTACTGCTGACTGATGAAGAAATGAGGGCCTGTTATGTAAGCAGGCAAAAGGCCATTTACCTGAAATATCTTGCCGAAGCCCTGCTGAGCGGGCAGTTGCAGCTTTCTGCACTGGAGGACATGCCGGATACGGAAGTACGCACGAAGCTTACTGCGCTGAAAGGAATAGGGAACTGGACGGCCGACGTTTACCTGATGTTCGTGTTGCAGCATGCAGATGTTTTTCCGGTTGGCGACCTGGCGGCTGTAAATGCGTTGAAACGGGTAAAGCATCTTCCTGACGATATTACACGCGAGGATATGATGGAATTTGCAAAACGCTGGCAGCCCTACAGAACCGTTGCTACCATGTTGTTGTGGCATTATTATCTCTCGTCTCCAATAAAACGCAAAGCTGCCAGACAATAAAATTCGGCCGCATGCAACGTAAAGAAGAAAATGCGAGTCTGATAGATAAATCCATGACGATTATGAAAACCTATCTGATTCTATTAATAGCTGCGTGCCAAAGTATTGCGGCGCTTGCACAGGACGAAAAAGTTCCTTACATGACCCGTTCGCTTTCCGGCGAGGCCATTAACAGCGTTACCGTCCGTACATCGGCGGGTGGAATAGCCGTGAGCGGCCGCGCCGGGCAGGAACCGCGTATTGAAGTTTATATTCAGGGCAACAACAACCAGAAGCTAACGAAGGAAGAGATCAAGAAACGCCTTGACGAGGATTATGATATGAATATTTCCGTAAACGGTCATGAGCTTACCGCGGCGGTGAAGAACCGGCATAATTTTTCGAACTGGCGCAGACAAATGAGCATATCCTTCAAAATATATGTTCCGCAGGCGGTTTCGACCGATCTTCATACGAGCGGCGGTGGTATCAGCCTTGATAATCTGAGTGGAACGGAGACATTTTCCACCAGCGGCGGCGGTTTGTCGATCGATAAGCTTACAGGCACTATTCATGGGCGAACGTCAGGTGGCGGGATCGAGGTTTCCAATTCAGGCGATGATATCGACCTCCATACGAGCGGCGGAGGAATTGACGCCAAAAACTGCAATGGTAAAATACAGCTGGTGACTTCGGGCGGTGGCTTAAGGCTGAACAACCTGAACGGAAACATTTATGCGCATACCAGCGGCGGCGGCGTAGAAGGCCGCAGCATAAAAGGCGAGTTAGTTACGAGCACCAGCGGCGGCGGAATTGACCTGATGGATATGAATTGCAGCCTGGATGCAAATACCAGTGCCGGCGATGTGCGCGTGGAAATGAAGCACATTGGTAAATACCTTAAACTTAGTGCGAGTTCAGGGGGCGTTGATCTGGTGCTGCCGTTGAAGCAGGGCCTTGATCTTTCGATACGGGGCGAGCATGTAAACCAGCACCCGTCAAGCATCAGTAACTTCTCCGGCGACTGGAGTAAGAACCGGATCAGTGGAAGCGTTAACGGCGGTGGCATCCCGGTGGATGTACATGCCTCAAGCGGTGGGGTTGACATTAAGTTCGACTGACAACATTATAATTGAGAAATAAACAGAGGCGGCTCCCAAATGGAGCCGCTTTTTTGTTGGCTGATTTTCGGTAATCTTTCAAGGAGGCGCTTTAACTGGTTTTGTCATCCCAGCATAATCTTATTTTTATTTTGGAACGCTTGTTCCTAAATGTGTTTATATTTGGAACGTTCATTCCTAAATAACATAAGACAATGAAAAAATTAACCAATAAAGTAGCAATTGTAACCGGAGCATCCAAAGGGATCGGTGCCGGTATAGCTAAAAGCCTCGCCGCTGAAGGAGCATCAGTAGTGATCAATTATGCATCTGCCAAAGAAGGCGCTGAAAAAGTAGTAGCTGATATTATAGCTGCCGGAGGTAAGGCCGTTGCCGTACAGGGCGATGTTTCTAAGACGGCAGACGTTGATCGCCTGTTCGCTGAAACCAAAGCCGCTTTTGGCGATGTAGATGTTCTGGTAAATAATGCCGGTGTTTATGAATTCGGCGCAATTGAAGCAATTACTGAAGAGCATTTTCACCGCCACTTCAACACTAATGTACTTGGCTTGCTATTAGTGACACAGGGCGCTGTAAAAAGCTTCGGAGAACGCGGCGGCAGTATCATTAACATCAGCTCGACTGTAACCCGTATCACCCCTCCGGGCAGCGCGGTTTACACCGCATCTAAAGGTGCTGTGGATTCTATTACGCAGGTTCTATCTAAAGAACTCGGTCCGAAAAAGATCCGTGTAAACGCGATCAATCCGGGTATGGTGGAAACTGAGGGTACACATACGGCCGGTTTCATTGGCAGTGATTTTCAAAAACAGCTGGAACAGCAGGTACCGCTGGGTCGTATCGGACAGCCTGACGATATATCTCCGATAGCTGTGTTCCTCGCCTCTGACGATTCAGGCTGGCTTACAGGAGAAACTTTAATTGCGAGCGGCGGGCTGCGTTAAGCACGTAAATAACTAAAAATTAATAGCTTTGTTCTTTAACCGGAACAAAGCTTTTGCTGTTTATGGCCAGGAATAAAGATTTTGATGAAAGCGAAGTACTCAAAAAGGCAATTTGCCTTTTTTGGGACAAAGGCTATAATGGCACGTCCATGCAGGACCTTGTTGACGGTCTCGGTATCAGTCGCTCCAGTCTGTATGACACTTTTGGCGACAAACGCCAGTTGTATATGAAAGCGCTGGAAGTTTATCAGCAGGGCTACGGGAGCCAGTTATGCACGCTGATCAGCGCTGCGCCATCGGCAAAAGCCGCTATCCGTAATCTGCTGGAAATGATGGTAAACGATTTACTGGGCGACGAGCAGCGCAAAGGCTGTTTTATGGTGAATGCGGGTATTGAGCTGGGGGCACATGATACCGAGGTTGGCGCGTTGATCTGTCAGAACGAACTGCAATTAGAGCAGGCTTTTCTTAAAGCCATACAACAGGGGCAGGAAAGCGGTGAGATCGATCCGCAAAAAGATCCGCAGGCGCTGGCCCGTTTTCTGGGAAATACGGTTAAAGGCCTCCAGGTTTCTGTTAAGTCCACCACAGACAGGGCCTTTTTTGATGATGTCATCCACACAGCGCTCACCATCCTCGACTGATCCCAAATTTTTTTCTGAGTAGTTGGCGTTATTCTGCATTGATTATTGCAACTGATGTGTGTTAAAACCCAAAGCCAATTATTATAATTGCAGCCGTGAAATTGCATGTAATAGAAGCAAACATAATCACAAGGTTAACAAAGTAAGTCGTCACGCTGACCGGCGACCTAACTGTAATAAAAATACGCAGCGCAAACAATATTAAATTTTGTATGACCGTACGTCTTAAGACACTCTTACTTACTTTAACTGTATTGTTTTTTTCACAATGGAGTTCCGGCCAGCCGCTGGAACGGTATCGGCAGCTAAAGGATACTACTTATATTTCTAAAAATCTGGGGTATAACAAGCATATCCAGATTACCGTACCGCTGGAGTATCAGGAGGATCTGAAACAAAATTTTCCACTGATCATACTTTTCGACATACAAAACAAAAGGCAATATCAGTACCTTTTAAAATCAATCGATTATCTTACGGCAAATGAGCAGATGCCATCAGCTGTGATCGTCGGGGTTGAAGCCGGCGCAGGCAACAAGCGGTATAAAGAAACACAATTAAAAATCAGCGATACCTCGTGCTTAGGTGATAATAACGAGGATTATATCTTTAAGGAACTGATCCCGATGATGAGGGGAAATTTTAAGGCGGGACAGTTTACCATGCTCATTGGGCACTCGCGGTACGGATTTTTAACTACTTATCTTTTGGCAAAACACTTTGAGGAATTAAATGCGGTGATTTCTATCAGTCCTTTTATGCAGCAGCCACAGATTGATCTGACTAAATTATTAACCGTACAACTTGGTAATGCTGATCTGAAACACACAGTTTACTACCGTTACGCTATGGGAAATGATTATCCTGACGATTATAAAAAGCTCACCACTGCATTAAAGTCGCCTGACTTTCACCCTAAGCGGTTTGACGCCGATGGCTGGTGGTTCCCCAATGCCGACCACAACACAACACCGGCGCTCACCATTACCCGCGCATTGTACGAAGTTTTTGCATATTGGCATAGCTGTCAAATCCGGTATAATTCGGAGAGCAATACCAGCGTGTCAACAATTGACGATCTGAAACCTCAGGTAGCAGATCATTACGGGGCGTCTTTAAATTTTTCCATAGGAATTTTGAACGGAAAGGGGAATGCCTTTTACAACAAAGGGGATTATGCTAACGCGATATTGGCGTGGCAACAGTTAGTTGCACAATACCCCAACTTTTTGTTGGGATACCTCCATATCGCGAAATGCCAAAAGGAACTTAAACAACCGACGACACAAACCATGAATGCATTTAAGTCAAACCTGCCCGGGTCATCGATCTTCACTGCCGAACAAAAGGCCGGCTTGTTGAAAGAAGCTGAAGAATTCTCTTTAGGAAAAGACTAAGACACAAAGTCTGTTTCGTTGGAGTTTTAGCAAGGCAGAAATCAGATACGTTTCCTTTGCCAGGTACGAAAGCCAGATCGGAAGCGTTGTGGCCAAAAGTGATGCGCAGTTCTTCTATATCAGCTTATGTTCTGGCAATACCGCAAGGTGTTGCCATCCGCATCGGTTACATAAAACTCCCGTCGACCCCAGGTTTGATCTACAGGCCCTTGGTGTACCGGAGAACCTGATTTGCCGGTCAAACCGCGGCTCACAAATTTAGCAAACAGCGCATCCACATCTTTCACATAGACATATACCACTGAGCCAAACAACCGTTCACTTTCATGCGTGGTGATTTGCAATTCCATAAATTCATGGCCAAGATCAACCACCGGCGAGTCAGGCGTATCATCCGGCCAGGTCATACGGAAATCCAGCACCTCTGTATAATACTTTATTGCCGCCCGCATATCGCGGACTTTGAATAACGGAATGAATGCCATGCTTAAAATTAAAAAAAATGGCATAAAAACTTAAAAATTGTTAGAAAGCTTCCTCCAACACTACTTAAAACTGAATATCGAAATTGCGATGACGACACAGTTAGCAATCGTAATGTTTATGCAGTCCACCAAGAAGGAGGGTTATCGCTTATGGGATAGGGCTTCGGGTGGCTTTAAAAGTTCAACAGATCAACACTTAGCAAACACGGATTTCACATTGATGGTCATAGCCGGACAGCAAAATGTTCGTTTTCATTACAACTCACCACAGTATTAAACCGCAATTTGCTATCCCTCAATATTTTATTAACTTGGAATGAGGATTGCGCTGCATCATTCAATTGAGCACCTATAATTTCCATATCAACCTATACGACATTGCCTTTGCCGGAACGATATTCATCGGACTGACGTTTGCGGTGCTTTTGTGGCTTACTAAAAGCATCAACAACGTAGCTAACCGTTTTTTGGCGTTAGCTTTGGCGGTTGTTGTTTTATGGATAACGCGGGTATTGGGTATTGACATTGGCTTATCAGCTTACCTTCCTCACTGGAGCCGTTTGCCAACGCAGTTTTTACTCGCCTTTGGCCCGCTTATTTATTTTTACGCGCTTAAACTGACCCGGCCTGAATATAAATTTCGCCGCAAGGATTTGCTGCACTCCGGCCCTCTGCTGCTTGAATTTGGCGTTCAGGTGATAGAAATAAGTGAAAGTATTAAAACCGGCGCCGCTACTTACAAAACACCTGCCTTTCATTTATTGGACCCGGTATTGCACTTGTTAACCGTTGTTTCGATCATCATTTACCTTTACCTGTCTATTAAATTAATCGAAAAGTTCTACCAAAGGCAGAAGTTTATCGGAGGCGACCGTTACAGGATCGGGTTACGATGGTTGTACCGTTTTTTAATAATTTTCTGCCTGTTATGGTTGCTACTGATACCTTTTACCGTCATTTACTGTTTTTATTATCCTTCTGAATTCGGCGTACAGACGTATTATCCATTCTATCTTCTTTTAACGGCAATGATGATCAGGATGGCTGCGAGGGCCCATTTAAAGCCGGAAATTGCCCGGCGGGTGGATGTTCTGCCTTTAAAATTATTGTTGCCAACGGAGTTGAGACAAAAAGGTACCTGGCTGAAGAAAATGGTTAAACAAAACCACTATTACCTGGATCCCGAGCTAAGCTTGGTTTCGCTTGCGGAAAAACTTGGATTGACAACTCACGAATTATCCCGTATCATCAATACGGCGCTCAAAAAAAGCTTCAATGAGTTTATTAATCATTACCGCGTTGCGGACACTATCAGGAAGATGCATGACCCTGCTTATGATCATTTAACATTGATGAGCATTGCTTACGATTCAGGCTTTAATTCTAAAACAACCTTTAACCGGGCCTTTAAGGAAGCAACCGGTCAAAATCCTGTCGATTATAAAAACGCAGGAAAAAAAGAAGCACCATCTTATAATTCGGGGCTTCCTGATCGCTTAGTGGCGGTAATTTCGAACCATGAAACCATGCCGAAATGGTCTCAGGGGAAATTTAACCGCAATTTTATGTTTAAAAATTATTTAAAAAATGCCTGGCGCCATATCATGCGGCATAAAACTTATTCAGCCATAAACGTACTCGGGCTTGCGCTGGGTATTTGCGGGTGCCTGGTGATTTACCTGGTAGCAAGTTTCGAGTTTAGCTTCGATACTTTTCATCCGGATAAGGAACGCATTTATTGTGTGGATATAAGTTCTGCAGGCGGCATTGGCCCGGGTCTTATGCATTGGAACTGTGTGCCGGGCACAATGCCTGATGCCATGCGCAGCAACATGACGGGATTGGAAACGGTGGCGGCTTTTCACATTTATACGCCGAAAGTGGCAATAAAAGCAGGCAATGATGTGGTTAAGACATTCGATGAGACATCGGCTATAATTGCCCAGCCCGATTATTTCGACATATTGCCCTATAAATGGCTAATCGGAAGCAAAAAAACAGCGCTTGCAAACCCCATGACGGTTGTGCTTACACAAAGTCGTGCGCGAACCTATTTCGGCAATCTGCCGCCCGACCAGATGATAGGCAGAACCATCACTTACGACGATTCGCTAACGGTAACGGTAACCGGCATTTTGCAGGACTGGAATAAAAATTCCGATTTCAATTTTTCGGATTTTATTTCGTTCAGCACTATTAACAACAGCGTTTTAAGACACCGGGTATTTTTGGATAAGCCCGGTGCAATTGACGGCAGCAGCCAGGTGCTGGTAAAGTTGCAGGCAAGCGTTAGTGCTTCACAAATAAACACGCAGTTCCCGGCGTTTGTGAAAAAACACGTTTTTCCGCTCCTCCCGAAAACGCAGGCACGACTGCAACCATTTACCGGTATCCATTTTCACAAGGAATACGGCGGCCGCGGGGATAAAGCCGATTTAAGGGTGCTGTACATCCTTTCGGCTGTAGCCATATTTATACTACTTATCGCAGCCATCAATTTCATTAACCTGTCGACAGCGCAGTCCATACAACGCACTCGGGATATCGGCATATTGAAGGTATTGGGCAGCGGGCGCGGCGGCATCCTTATCCAATTTTTAACGGAAACATTTATCCTGGCTTTGCTGGCCGTGGTTATAGCCGTTGTTGCCATCAGGCCTTTACTGGGGATGTTTGCTGAATACGTTCCGGCGGGCGTAAAATTCAATTTCACAGATTATACCGCCTGGATATTTTTGATCGGCATTGCAATTTTCACCACGCTGCTTGCCGGCTTTTACCCGGCCAGGGTACTGTCAGCATTTAAGGCTGTGGCCAGTCTGAAAGGCGAAACCGGCGTTAAAACGGCGAATAAAGGCTACCTGCGTAAAAGTCTCATTGTTTTCCAGTTTACGATATCGCTTATTTTCATTACCGGCACTATAATGGTTAACCGGCAGGTAAGCTACATGCAGAACGTAGATATGGGTATTAAAACTACCAATATCATTACGTTAAGAAGCCTGATTAACAGGGCTGGGAAAGCAAAAGTGATTGCCGAAAAAATACGGCAAATGCCTGGCATCGGGCAGGTCATCACACAGGTTACCCCACCTATGAGCAGCGGCCACATGATAGATAATATACAATTGCAGGGAAGCAGCGCCCAGCAAATACAGTCGTACACCTATTCGGGCAACGAGGAATTGGTACCTTTTTACCACATGAAGATAGTAGCTGGTCGTAATTTGCTACATACCGACAGCGTAACGGAATACCTGGTAAATGTTGCTGCCACAAAGGCATTGGGCTTTACCGATCCGCAGAAGGCCATTGGCCGGCTTTTAAATACCACTGCGCGTGACAAAGCTTACCCGATAGTGGGTGTGGTTGCCGATTTTTGCGAAAGTTCACTTTACGACCAGGTTTTGCCGTGTACGATATCCAACGACCCCGGTGTGCAATGGGGTATAGCGTTGAAGCTGGCCCCGGCCGCAAACCAACAAGGCAAGGTTCCGGCACTGGTGGACAATATTGCAAAAGAGTGGAAGCAAATTGTTCCAAAGGATGCTTTTGATTATTCCTTTCTTGGCGATTCTTTCTCTAAAATGTACGAGAATGAGCGGCGTGTTAAGTGGCTGATGCAAACTGCAACGCTCATCACCATCTTTATTTCGTGTATGGGATTGTTCGGCCTGGCGATGTTCAACACCCAGCGCAGGACAAAAGAAATTAGCATCCGCAAAGTGCTGGGCGCCAGCGTAAGCGATATATTAACCATGCTTAATAAGGAAGTAGTTGTGCTCATCGTTATTTCCTTGCTGATATCTTCGCCTATCGCCTGGATTTGCATTCATAAATGGCTGCAAAATTTTGCTTATCATACCAACCTGAGCTTATGGGTATTTATAATGGCAGGTGCAGGTGCTATGTTAATTGCGTTAATTACTATCAGCTTTCAAACGATCAGGTCGGCCGCGGCAAACCCGGTAAGGGGATTGAGGGATGAATAATACGTAATCAACGTGTGTTATCCTTTTATATCACACAAAATGACCTCGTGCATGTGACTTGCATACACAAAAACAACAAACAGCTCTATTTATCAATCGGTATAAACTATAAGTCAAAACGAAGAGAGATGTTGTGAAAATCAAGGTAAAAGATAAAAAAAGCACTTATGGTTTCATAAGTGCTTTTTTAGTGGAGAATATCGGAGTCGAACCGATGACCTCTTGCATGCCATGCAATTTTTCTATGAAAAAATGCGATATCAAAAAAATGTGAAAAGTACCAAATTACCTATAAATCAATAGATTAATTGTATCTTTGTGTAAAGAAAAACAACTCATTTCTATCCGTTTTTCTTCTTTTAGTTTTATCAGAGTTTTATCAGAGAAACAGAGAATATGGAAATAATTGTGAAGCCACTGATTTGGACTTACCGTAAGATTCAGAAAAATGAACCCAATAGCTTAGCTGGCGAACATGAGGTAAGAATTAGACTTACCCAAGGCAAGGACATCAAATATATCAGTGTAGGATTTAGTTCGTCAAAAGAAAACTGGGATGATGCAAATGGTTTGCCCTTCCCGTCACACCCTAATTATAAGCCGCTATTAAAATGCTTGAACCGTTATCTGAGTGACATTGACTTTGAAATAAAATTGATTGAAAGATCTGGTCGTATTCCTACACCAATTGAAATTAAAATTAAAGTTACAAAGCAAGATAAGGCTATTTCACACTCCAGTTCTCCAACGCAGATATTAGCCTACTTTGATAAAGTAATAAATGATCTTGAAGATGCTGGTAATCCAGGTTATGCGGATGTATTTGTAAGTACTCGTTCAACTGTCAGCAAACTTTTAAATAATGGTAAGCATATCCCTGTCAGTGAAAGAACAAAGGAAAAGGATAAACTATTTTTAGCTTTCACTAAAGAAGATCATCAATTGTATGAAAAGATGATATCCAAAGATTCTTCAGAATCTACAATAAGCGTTTATCTCCGAACTTTCTATCGCGTATGGAATTTAGCTATTAAGGATGGTTTATGTACAAAAGATCACCACCCTTCTAAATACATCAGGTTTAAAGCATATAAAAAAATCAGGACCCAAAAACGTTCCATTAAATCAGACTATTTGCAAAAAATATTCCAACTCTCATATCCTTATGAAAGCAGAAAATACAGATCGCAAAAACTGCTACAGTTTCTTTATTATGCACGCGGAATTAACTTCAATGACATGTGCAAACTAAAAAAGGAACAGTTTGTAAATGATGGCATTGATTATAAAAGGTCTAAAAATAAACGAAGCTATAACTTTGAATTGCATCCTAAAGCATTAGATGTTGTTCATATTTTTGAAAACTACCCTATTCAGTCAGATGCAAATTACCTATTCCCATTTCTGAATTTGTCACATAATAGTCCACGTAAAGTTGATCGTCGAATTGATTCAGCCTTAAAAGATTTAAATGAAGATATAAAAGAAATGGCTGAGTCTGTAGGTTGGCATAAACGTTTTTCAAGTTACTCAGTTCGCCATGGCTTTGCCAGCCATTTAAGGGATAAAGGTGTCGATATTTCAATCATTCAAGAAGCCTTAGGGCATGAAACGGAAGCCCAAACACGGGTTTATTTGGATGAAATTGATGATGCGCCTATTTCAATAGCTATAAATAACGCGCTTGATTAAGTAATAATACCCAGTTAAGTACTCACTTATCTGGGGCTTAAGTTTTGCATGGCCTTTTCAAGTTCTTCTACATTATAGTAACAAATACCGCCCAATTTCTTAAATGGTATAACCCCTTTTGATCTCAAAGTTTGCAGTGTGACATCTGATATGTCCAACATTTCCAAAACTTCTTGTGTCTTTATCCATTTTTTGATTTTCTTGTCTGCGATTAGCTCCTTTATATCTTGCAATAATTGCGCACGGAACTCTTGCAGATCTTCTTTAGTTATTATCTCTACACTCATCACTTTCACTTTTATAATAGTCATTCATCAAAGCAAGTAGGCCTTGCTCTTTTTCCTATGATTATAGGAAGGCACATACCTGATATACCCGTAAGCATGCAGATCGCGAATACACCGATGGTACGTACCTAATCCTAATATCTTTGCTGTTTTCATAAGTTCGCTTCCGAAGAACAAGACGGGTTGATCATCTGTATTGCTTGCCTGGGCCAATGCACAATACAAGCTGATATGGCTAATGCCAATCCTTGGATCGTTAGCAATAGCATTAAAAAAGCCGGTCAATATGTTTTGTCCCTGACCCACAAGTTCACTTTCTACAATACTTTATGGCATCCCGTAGCTAACCAGTTCATAAGCATATTGGCTACAATCGGCTGCATACGCTACATTTCCGCTAACTGCTATACCTGCAACATCACTTGTTACCGTAGCGATCCATTTAGTGATATTTTTGAAAATGGAAGCTGTATCATTAGGGTGATCATTCATCCAATAACAGAATGAAAATCTCGCTACAGAAGAGGATTTTAATAGTGTTTCCTTTTGTACAGCGGTTAGCCCTTCATCTTCTGTGATTTTTGTTTCATAATTCATTACGGCAGTTTTAAAATCACCATAGTTTATTTCCGGTTGGCTAGCTGACCGTTTAATAATATTGAACAAGGTGTCAAGTCCTGTTTTTACAGGCTGCGATATCGACATTGCGTGCAAAATATTTCGGTAATTATTAACCTGGTCTTTGACAAGTAATCCAACATTATCAAATGATAAATTTGGGGGGCTGAGATTGGCTGTTGTGGCAAATTGAATTACGCAACCCGTCACAGCGTCTTCGCCTAACCCATTAATCTTTTCAATACAGGGTTGAATACCCTCTAATACTTTATTATGCCAATAGCCGACACTATCAAACGGGTTCAAGGAATTGGCTGGATTTTCAGTCACAGATCGCGTAGACAAATCACTGTTTGTAACGGTAGAGATTTTGACCACATCATTTTTTTTACATGCGGATAGAATCAGGATAACTAAACCTAACAGCATAAATTGTATTGTTTTCATTTGAATGATTTATTTGTCTTTAATTGATTGGTTATTTTAGGGATGCAACAAAGAATCTATCGATTCCTTGTTGCATGATGTTAGATAGCCTGCCTTTTTTTACGGCTTTTTTTTTCACCGGATTTAAGGGTTGTCTCCGCTTGTCCCGCTTTTTGAGTTCGCTCTTTTTTAGCAGACTGGCTGATATTATTACCCTCTTTTTGGTCCACCCGAATGCGTTTCATATTATCGTCATAGATGGTGATCGCTTTGAACTGAGGATTGGCTTCAATGAACCTTTTCTGTTCATTTCCGTCATTCAGGAATATAACAGACTGAAGATTGCCCTTTTTCAAGGATTCGATAAGCTTAGCCTTATCTTCGGTAGTCGCCAGTTCTTTAATGGGAAGCTTACCTAATGTTTCTTCCAGATCATAGCCATAGTTCTCTGTGAATGGCTTCAATTTATAGTTGCCGCTGTGGTCTGTATCTTTGAAGTCCAACTGAACCCAGGCGTTGTAATCCTTTCCTTCTCTGTTGACCAGGTCTTTGTTTACCGCCCGCCCGCTTAATAAGTTGTAAGCTTCTTTAAGCGTATAGGTATTGTCTTTGCCAACATAAAAAGTCCGCTCAATCGGATCATTAACGCCATGAGGCTTTACGGATAAATGATAGCTGTTAAAGAAATACATATTCTGATCAGACTTTCTAAAATGGAGTGTTGCCGTTGTCTGATCCTTTCCAAATTCGTGAGGATGGGTCAATTGAAAAGTGTCCTCCTGCTTTTCCATATTTGACCTCAGATCATTTTCCAGGCTTTCACCAAAGCCGGTAAACTTTACCTGGTTTTTCAGGAAATCAAAATTTTCTACATTCATAATACTGGTATTTAAGTTTGTTAATTAATGATATGCTGTGTTTAATAGCAGTTACTAATAGATCGGTTGAGCCTGCATGAGCTTCTTGTTGTTGATCTTTAATGATACATGGCGACCACCGTCCTTTTCCATCATTTGAACGGACAGATATTTCTTGTCAGGGATGGTAAATTTTGGCAGTGCAACGCATATCACCTGTTCCGAAGAATGCAGGATCGCGCGGTCATTACCGTATATATAAACAGGATGTAGCGGTACTTCCTGAGAGGCAGTACGTTTAGACCTTTTTTTGTCAAGAATGGAAAAACGAAGCGACTGCACATCATAATCAATAGAAGAATTGTTTGCCAGGTATAATTGAAAATACAATACCCCTCCGTTCGTATAAATTCCCTTTACATCGAGTGTTATATCATACTCATGTTCACGGATGTGATGAATGGTTCTCTCCCTGGCAGTCGCTTTTTGGGCCCTTAAAGCGATTTCATCGGTGGTGGCGTCTTCGGCAAATACAGCTATGGGTTCGGGTGACGGTTGTAAATTATCGAATCGAATGCTTAAACTTTTCGGGGCATCAGTATAATTAAGAATATAAGTAAACATACTGCCATCAGCAGTTATCACTGTAAGGTTGGTTTCAGCAAAGGCCGGTGAGGCTGCTTTTACCTGCAATATATTTTCCACTCCAATGGCCTTTTGAGCAAGAATATCCTTGCTCCCCTTATCTACGCTCCTGATGGCATAGGGGAAAATAAGGTTGGTAGTTTTATTATCGGTGATGTCCAGGTGATAGGGCCTGATCATTACCGTCTTTACTTCAGGCACATTTTGGGCAAAGCTGCCTATTGTCGTCATTACAAGAAATATTCCTGTTATCATTACCGCACTGATCTTTCTCATTTTTCTTTTATTTAATGATTTGCATTTATTACTGTTAGTTCGCTTGTTGTTGTTTTTCATCGCGTAGCAAAACATGATAACCTGCTTTCACGGTTACCTTGACCAGCCGCACTTTATGGCTAAACAGGCTCTTCGCTGCACTGATACCCGCCGTTGCTGCCTGTGCGCCAAGCGATGGGCTGTAAGAAGTAAAGCCTAAGTTTTGAATGCTCTGATCTGCAGATTCTTTGGCCACGTCACGGGTAATAGCCCCGGGAATATAGATCCCCGCTATGCCATCTATATCATAAACAGAAAGGGCAACCGGGAAGATAGACTGCTGATAACGGATGCTGTTAATTTTAATATTGAGCCGGTCTCCATTCAATGCCACTTCTCCGTATATAAAATTGTCTTTGGGCAGTAAAACCCCATTGATAAATACATTATTCACCAGTCTCAGCTTAATGGTAGACCCGTTAACCACAGTTTGCGATTCATGCACTACTGCTTCTATCGCATTTTGCGCATCCGGTAGTTCTTCGTTATCAATACTGTAAAAACCATTACCTGCTGATGTGGTATTATTATCTTTTTCTCCTAATGAGCCGATAGGTATTTCCTTCCTCACTGCGGCCACTGCAAAAACCTGTCCTCTATTCTTTTGAGATTGCAGTTGAAGTTTCTGTCGTACCAATGCAGGATTTTGGATCTCCTGTATTTTATCAAGCATACTACTCAACTGCTCCATCTGAGGATCCATGCCGTTGGTCTCACTTGTGTTTAGCTCTTTCTTTCTTAATTGCGTCCATGAAGAATCATCCATGCCAGCTTCCCTGAAGTTGCCGACCGTTTCTTTTTCCGGGTGATTGATCTGGCTGGTCAAGGCTGCTAGTTTCTCGTTAATGCGTTGCTCATTCAAATGCAGGGTGGCACTGGAAGTATTCAGTGACCGGTCAGAGAAAGCAGCGCCGGAGCCAAACGTATTTTTAGGTATCATGCCGGTTTCGACAATTGGGAATGATGACCCCGTATTACCTTGATTACTTGAATCCTGCTTGTAATACGGATCATCCTTTTGGGCTTGCTTAAATTTTAGTGAGTCTTTTTCTGCCTGCTGATAAACGCTTAGTTTATTTTCCGCGCTATCGCTTTTTAGCTTTGCTACGGGAAGCTCCATGTTCAAGCCGCCGGTGGGCACTGCCGCAAGACTTTTTTGCCTGCCGCCTCCCATTGCCCAGAAGAGTAATGCAATGAAGGGTAAAACCAATACCGGTAGCATTAAAAGAAACTTCCTTTGCTTCAGGTTAATATTTGTTGTTGCCATATGATTGTTTTTATGTTTATTAAAATTGATTACTTGATGTTGTGTATTTCGGAGGGCCATTTATCCGGGTGATCCAATGAGTTTTCATGTTTATCTGTTTTCTGTTTTGATGTCATTATTGGTTAGGATATTCCATCGTTCGATCAGGAAACCATGCGGGTTGTTATCACTGCGGGACACATTTCGCA
The DNA here is from genome assembly GCA_035547875.1 of Mucilaginibacter sp. GTDB lineage: Bacteria > Bacteroidota > Bacteroidia > Sphingobacteriales > Sphingobacteriaceae > Mucilaginibacter. The sequence goes on from DASZTX010000037.1 coordinate 36,611, forward strand.
GGAAGCCTTCGGTTATCAGGCTTCGTGTAACAATAGAAGTCGAACGGATCATTTTTTCCCTGGCATAGCAATAGAAAGCATAGGGGTACTGATTCATATCTACTTTGATGCTATCTACTATTATTTGCTGGCTGATATTCCCGGAGATCATATCACTATAATAGCCCTGCTCTTTCAGGTCGCGGTAGATATTCTCTGCCGAATTATCAGCCATATACAGCGCCTTGGTAATGTTAGCCTGTATCACCTTCTCATCCGGGTCCAGTGTGAAGAAGAAATAATGGAACATGCGGATGTGGTCGCGGGCTTCTACCGGGATGTTATCCTTTCTTTCCGCGCTGAAGGCTTCCAAAGCCTTGCCGTTTGCGAGGATATAGATGTGTTGCTGCATGTGCATCACCATCTGGAAACTTTTAATGATGGCCACACTACCTAACACCACACATCCTGTAAGGAACACCAGGCTAAAGCCACGTATGTGGTTAAAAGCGGTGTCAATGTTTTTCATTTTCTTAAACATGATCGTTATGTTATTAAAGGGTAATTATGATGTTGATTTGCCGGATAGCCGGTCAGCCATGAAACCTGATCGCCCGATCGACCTGCCTAATGCACCGGCCACGCCTGAGCCACCGTCTTTCCCCTCGTAGCCCTCTTTAAAATATTGGCCAAAGCTTTGTGACGACCCTCCGGAATTTCCCCCGTACATCATCTTATTGGTTATGGCACCCATTGCCATACTCGTCATCGCTGAGGTTTTTGATAACAGCGCATGGCTGCCGGCATTAACGATGTAGCCAGCAATGGCAGGCACCGTGAAATAGCCCACGATACCGATCAGCAAAAACACCATGTAGGCTGAATTGGTATCACTGATCAACTGGCTGTTTGCTCCGCTGGCCTGCATGTGCGTCATATTCAGCTGGATGTTACTGATAATGGCACCAAAGATGTTGGCGACAGGAAGCCATAAATAGACATTGATATAGCGGGCTATCCATTGCCGGATCGTATGCTGAAACCCGTCGAATACGCCGAGGCCAAAAGCAAGCGGGCCGAGGATAGCGAGCACGATCAGCTTGAATATCCTGATGGTATCAATACACAATGCCGCTGCCTCAAAACAGACATTTAATAGCTGGTATATTGCTTTCTTGATGGCATTTTTAAATCCCCAGCCGGAAAACTGATCCGCCATGGTAGTGCTATTGGTTCCCGAAGCACTGGTATTATCCGGATGTGTGTACTGGTACCATTTGTCAGGATCTGTATTGGCAGGGGCAGACATGGTTTCCGCAGAGGGTTGATCTTCGTTCAGCATGACCTCAATAGCTCCATTAGCATTACCCACCATTGCAGCAGTAGCCGTGACGGTAGGCTGGAGTACACCATTGATCAGGGATAGGAAAGCAGGGAATGCCATGATCACCATGCCGATGGCAAAGGGGCGTAACAAAGGATAGAAATCAATGGGTTCAGCTGAAGCTACATGCCGCCATACACGTACGGCGATAAATGTCAGTGCAGCAAGCCCGGCAATTCCCCGGCCGATATTTATCATCGGTTTACACAAGGGCATCATCTGGTCGTACAGTCCATCCAAAATGCTTTGCAAACTATGAATACTGTTTGCCGTACCCTGTGCATGGGAAAATAAGGGCAAAAGCGTGGCTATGGTTGCCACCAGGGCAACCTTTATGGTGCTTGTTCTCATATTTTTTATTTTAGTTGTTTACCTGATCCCGTATAGTTTTTTGATGTTCTGGCGGTCCGTGTCCTGCGCTGCGCGAGCGGCGGCCACCTGGTTTATATGTTGATCGAATTGCCGCAGGAAAGTAAGCTGGTCATGACCGCCTGCATACATGTGATCAATCAGTTGCAATCTTTCATCGTCGCTCATCCGTAATTGGTTATCGGCCATGACCATGCTTAATTCATTTAGATTTTCAAGGCTCCGGCTGACAATATTATTGTACACATCCATGATATAGCCGATCTCGTTCGGAGTGATGTGCTTATCCTGTTTAAATGCGTTTGCCGCTGTTTTATATTCTTTGACAATCGCAGCCTGGTCATTGATAATATCGGCGACACGAGGGTATTTCCGTACGGCCGGACTAACCAGTAACAGGCCGTTTAAATAAGCATCATGCAGATCGAAATTGCCTTTAGAGATATTTTTTACCGAATTATAGCCCTTGCTTACCACTTCATATCCTTTATACATTTGCTGCAACATGCTTTTCATGCCTGCAAGCTTTTGATAATCCAATGCCAGTTGCTGAAGCGCATCTGCGATCGTTTGAGCTTTCAACCCACTGGCTGTCAGAGTAAATACCGCGATGAGTGCTGTAACAAAGAGTTTTATCCTATTCATAGCCTTTGTTTAATGGATTCCATATAATTTTTTGAGTAAGTCTTTTTGTGCCTTACGCGCTTTGCGGTCCAGCGCAAACGTGTGTGTTTTGTGAAGGAAGGACAGCGTGAACTGATATTTATCGGTAGTTGCCTTGTAAATCCGATCTATATTTTTCATCCGCCCATCGTCACTCATCTGTATTCCCGGTTGGGTCATCAAGTTCAGTTCATCGATATCCTTATTGCAGTTGTCCAGCAAGTTGGTATATACCCGGCGCAGATAATTAAGTTCGTCTTTATTCAATACGGCTTGTTGTTGTTGCCAGTTTATTTCATTCTGAAACAGGGTCACAATTGTCTGCTGCTCTTTTACGATCACGGGGATATCCGGATGGTTAGCTATAGCTGGATCGATCTTCTTCAGTGAATTAAAATAGTCCTGATGCTGGTTTAATGTGCCACCTTTAAGGCTGGTCATATTATCCAGTCCGTTAGTTGTGATCTTGTAGCTATCCTTTAAGATTTTCAAAGAGGTGCTTAGATCTGCGATTTGTTCCAGCATGACCTGTGCTTTGCTTTGTGCCTTAACCGTTATGGTAAGAAGGCTTATGCCTATAATGAGGATACTGTTCTTCATGGTTTTAATGATTGGACAGGCCGTATAATTGCCTGGTGGTTTGTGCATCTTGTTTATCCTTAGCGCGTTGCAGGGAAAGCATCGCGTTATCCATATTGAACTGGCGCAGATCGTCGAGGTTCTTCTGCACCCCGGATGAGGCGTTGTGTACTAACATCAGCCGTTGTGCATCGCTCATTTGTGTCCGGAATGAATTGACCGCCAGCAATACCTCATCGAGGTTCCGGATACTCTCTTGCAGAATGCCCTCATAGACCTGTCCCATATAGTTGATCTCATCTGCTGAAAAATGCTGATCCTGTTTGAACAGACTATAGGCGGTTTTGTATTCACTTACCAATTCAGCCTGCTGCCGGGTAATCCGTTTTACTTCGTCATAGTCAGCGATGACCTGCTTTACTTTTTGCAATTCCATGTAATAATTACTGTACAGGGTCTTTTCTTTATCCAGCCAGCCGGATATATCGTTCAGATTTCCCAGCGCCATTTTATTCTCCAGTTCTTTTTCTGCGTTTTGCAAAAGGATGGTCTGATTCTGGACTTGCTGCACCTTGATGTCAATTGCGTTGATCACTTTAATGATGGCCTGGTTGATCAGGTCGATGATCTGTGCCTGTGCCTTTTGCTGTGGTAACAGGAATACCAGCAGGAATACTGCGGAGCAGATTGTTTTCTTTTTCATACAAATAGTTTACACGTTATCAATTCTTTGTTCCTGGACAATTGCAGCGATACCCTTTTCGATGCTTCCATATTTTTGAGCATACTGCATGACCTTTACTTTCTCTGTTTCTTCCGTGGTGTAAGCCAGGTATTCTTCCGGTGATACCTCTGTGCGGTAGACTTTCGATAACATACCGCCCAGACTGATAAAGACCTCTTTGTATTTTCTTGCCGGATCATTGGCTTTGTTAACGGATAATACCAATGCTTTTTCTTTGTCAGTAAGTCCCAGCAGTTCCTGTATCTGATCAAACTTATTCTGGTACTTGCTTTGGTCAAGCAGTATCTTACAATCGCTGTTGTTGATGATAGCTTGCTTTACGATGGGTGAGCTGATGATATCCTCTACCTCCTGGGTTACCACTACAGCTTCGCCAAAGAATTTCCGGACGGTCTTGAAAAGGTATTTAATGTATTCAGCCATTCCTTCTTTAGCGATGGCTTTCCATGCCTCTTCGATCAGGATCATTTTGCGGACACCCTTGAGCTTGCGCATTTTACTGATAAACACCTCCATGATAATAATGGTCACTACAGGGAAAAGAATAGGGTGGTCTTTCACATTATCCAGCTCAAAAACAATGAAGCGTTCTTTGAGCAGGTCGAGGTTTTCTGTGGCATTGAGCAGGTAGTCGAATTCGCCGCCCTTGTAGTAGGGCCTTAATACGTACAGGAAATTGTCGATATCAAAATCACGTTCTTTTACCTTATCCTTTTTGAGGATCGCTACGAAATCAGTCTTCAGGTATTCATAGAAGGTATTGAAACAAGGGAATACCGAAGTGTCCTTATCCACTTTGTCAAAGTAGCCCTGCAATGCGTTGGATAGCGCTACGTATTCAGACCTTCCGAATACTTCATCGTCTTTTTTCCAAAGGGCTAATAGCAGGGTTTTAATGCTTTCCTTTTTCTCCGTATCCAGGAGGTCATCAGCGCCGATGTGAAAAGGATTGAAGCGTATCGGTTTTTTTTCGTCATAGGTGAAATAATACCCATTGACCATATCGCATAAACCTTTATAGCTGTGCCCGACATCCACCAGTACGATATGCGTGCCCTGTTCATAATAGGAGCGTAGCATGTGGTTGGTAAAAAAGCTTTTACCGCTGCCTGAAGGGCCGAGTATGAATTTGTTACGATTGGTACAGATGCCCTTTTTGACAGGTTCATCACTAATGTCCACATGTACAGGGTTGCCGGTTAAGCGGTCTCCTAAGCGGATACCTGTGGGGCTTAAAGAGGAACGGTAGTTAGTTTCCAGATTCAGGAAACAGACAGATTGTTCTGCAAACGTGTCAAAAGTATCATTCATCGGAAAGTCTGCTTCATTGCCGGGGATACCCGCCCAAAAGATCTGTGGTGCTCCAGCCGTTTCCTGTTTGGCAACTGCATCCATTTGTGATAATGACGAAGACACCAAATTCTTTATGTCCTTTAATTGTTCTTTTTTATCTGTCCAGACCAAAATATTCAAATGTGTCTTGACCGGTAGCCTTTGCTGGCTGATGGCCTCATTCAGAAAATCATTCGTTGCATCCCTGGCAATAGCATTCTCACGGGAGTAGTTGGCTAATGATTGCAGCCGCAGCCGTTTGGCTTCCAGCTTTTGGATCGTCTTACTGCTGTCCTCTATGAAGATATACTGGTTGTAGATATGATTGCAAGGCAGGAGTTGTCCCAACGTGGAAGCGAAGCCTATACTGAACTTAGTTTTGTCTGTGCCGTATTTATCATAGTTAATGCGCGAACCGCACAAGGCAGGCAGATCGGCCGCATCGCCTAAAGTATATAACTGGCAATGCTGGTCGCCGACCTGAAGTCCATCCTTAAAGTCAATATCCTTAATTAGAAAGCCATTCCCTTCTTCCGCAAGGCTGCAATACCGTTCTACCAGGCCCATTTCGCGGTTTCGGCTTGACAGCTCATGATCGTTCAGCTGGTGAAGTGAAATAAAACCACTGTCCTCCAGTATCCGTTTAAATTGTCCCACAGCATCCAGGAAATCCTGTAATAACTGCGGTTTTAAGGTTTGTTCCGGTACGATGGATCTTCTCAGTAAGTTGGAGAACAGGGAAGTTCCCGGTTTCCTGCCGGGAGGTTTTTTAGTGAGTAGTATATAGCAGGTATGTTTTAGAAATGGCCGCTCGTTGAAAAAACGCTCGCTGCTGCGGGATAAAAAGCTGTTATCCGATTTGTCAAAATCAGGCTGATATCTGCTATCTATAAACCAATCCTGTTTATGAAATACTGTTAGTTTGGGCAAGACTTTAATAGCCTTGATCCACACCTGGTGAAAAACTTCGTATTCCTGGTCTGAGAGCGTAAATATTTCTGGTAGCTCTGCCTTAAACGCAATGGTAATATCGCCCTGTTTAGACAAGATGCAATCATGTTCAACGCCCATTATCGGTAATATATCTTCCAACGTCCTTTCCATCTTCACTATATTTGTTGTTACAGGCGATGCCTGGGTTCTTTTTGTGCGTTTATTGTTTTTTTCTCCTCAGCCCTGTTTCTCCAATTGGGAATGCCGGTAGTTCTCTTTTTATTGGTTAACCCTACTGCACATTAGTTGAATAAAAATCTTCCTGCTGTTACATTTCACCAGCGCCGGAACGCGACGTTTTGCCGCAGCCTTCATCAAACCATGTTCGCCATATTTATTACTCATTGCATACACTTTCAAAAACAGGATCGTTCCCGAGACAAGGACGATGCCTATACAGGCCATTGCGCTGACACCAATGATATACATCACTGCGAAGAGAATGAGCAAACCCAATAAGCCGCCTCCCAAATACCAGATATATTGAGCGCGTAACCCTTTGAATTCAATACTTTGATTGATGCCTTTATTGATATGATAGATACTGTTTGCCATAGTTATATCTTTTACATGCTTAAGCCTTTTCTTCTGCGCTGCACATTAGGTGGCATTATATACGCGCTCCGTAACGTAGGGCGCTCCTGTACGCCAGGTGCTATCCGGATAGCCGCAACCGGTTCCACTGTTGTGTTTTCTTTTGGCTGATCCAATTCCAGCTGACCGCTTTCTTTCAACTGCTTTTCGGTGATCCTGAGCGCGATCTCTCTTTCCAGGTTAGCCAGCGAAGTTTTCATTTCAGCCAACTCCTTTTCTTTTTCAAAAGGTTTGGCGATGATCTGCTGCAGCAAAGGAATTTCCTTCTCCAACGCTCTTATTTTTTCTGCATATTTTTCCCGGAGCGTACTCACGCGATCAATGGCATTTAAAAAATGTCTTGCTGCGAGTTTCGGATTGTCGATATTGGGATGCCCCTGGTTGAAAGTATATTTTATCCCGGTTTTCGGGCGCTCCGCATAAAACGTGTTGAAATGCCGTTGTACGTTTTTACCATCGATAAACTCAGATTCATGGTGTTGTTGTACGTAAAGATCAAAACCATACAGGCTGCCTAATTTTGGATCAGCCCCTGTTTGCCAGTTCAGGTAGATATTGATCAGGTGTTTGCCTATGATTTCAGGATCTGTGCTATTCAGGTTATGGAAGTGTATCGGGTTGGACTTTGTACCATCCTTATTGAACTGTAGCTGGCTTTTGTAAAATTGCTCGTCCTGATCAAGTTTCGCCAGGATACCGGTGCTTTCCTGTTTGGACTGTAGCAGTTGGGCCAGTTCGAATTTTGCACCGGATAATTCTTTGAAATAAGCCCTCTTCAGGCTTTCGATCACGGCTACTTTTTTCTCCATTTTTGTTTTCTCCAAAAGAGAAGTATCACCGGACAGGATAGCGATGTACTCGGAGAAGTTCATACCGCTTTTTTCATCCAGTGCTCCTTCATCAATGGTACGTACATTCAGCTCGCAGTTCTTCATCTGGCTGATGAATGTTTGCTTGTTCTTCAGCAGGTTGAATTTATAATTGTCCAGCGACTGCTCTACTGCGTAGATATAAGTGCGTACCTTATTATCACAAAACATCTTCGCCAGCCAGTTGCCTTGTCTTGCGCCACGGCCGTTGCGTTGTTCGAGCTCCGATGGTTTCCAGGGGATGTCAATATGATGTAATGCCACGATACGTTTTTGGACATTTAAACCTGTTCCTGCTTTTTCTGTACTGCCGATCAGGATGCGGATCTGTCCTTCATTCATTTTGCGGAAGGTCTTATTCCGCAGTTTGGGTGATGACCATTCGGTATCATGGATAAATGAAACTTCATGTGCAGGAATTTGAAAGTCACGCACTAATTTTTCTTTCAGGGCATTGTACAGATCGAACTGGCCGGATTTAGGTGTGCCGATATCACAAAACACGATCTGCGTTCCCTTATGTTCATTGCCTGCAACATATTCCCTGGCCAGGTTACGGGCGCAGGTGCTAAGCTTGCTATCCGGATGATCCGCGTACAAGGGGCTGATAAGCCGCATGTCAGCTGCCATCTTTTTAGCGTAATTGGTCGCGATGAGCATACGGGCCTTATCTTCCCTTTCTGTGAGTTTCGGACGGCCGATGGCAGAAGCGTTACCTGTCTTTGCAAAGTCCATCAGCTTTTTCATGAACTCCTGCTGATCGGGTGTTGGCTTGATATTCACCAGTATTTCTTCAATAACAGGTTTGTCCAGTCGGATATGTTCCGCTATTTTGTAATCGGTTATTTCATTATAGAACAGGGCCAGTTCCGGTACTTTGATGAAATGGCGGAAGCGTTCTTTGGCTATGATCTCATTGGTTACGGAAAACTCAAAGTCCGTTGTTTTACGCGCGTATACTGCTGCCCAGGCATCAAAGTTTTCGATACGCTGCCGCTCCATTTCTTTGGGCCGCAGGTATTTGAAGATGAGGTACATTTCCGTCAGGCTGTTGGAGATCGGGGTGCCGGATAAAAAGGTTACGCATAGGTCTGCATTAAAATGATCCTGTAACGTGCGGACAGCAAAGAGCATGTTCAAAGCACGCTGACTACCTTCCATATTACCGATACCTGCAACCCGGTCATGACGGGTTGTAAACGTGAGGTTCTTGAACTTATGAGATTCATCTACAAACAGGTGGTCAATGCCCAGTTGTTTGAAGTCGATCCCTTTATCCTTCTTTTCTTCGATATCGGCGCGTAAGCCTTTTAGTTTTCCTTCTAGGTTATTTTTTCTTATTTCCAGTCCTTTCAGCATGCGGCGTGACACTTCACCACCCAGGCTTTTGAGTGTATCCAGGTCGCGGTCAACGTTGTCCAGTTCATTTTCGAAGATGGCCTGCTGTATTTCAACCGATTGCGGGATCTTGCCGAACTGGTCATGGGTAAGCAATACGCAATCCCAATTATTATTTTTGATCTCGTGAAAGAGGCGCAGCCTTTTATCAGGCTCATAATCGCTGTCATCGGGTGCAAGGATACGGGCGTGCGGGTAGGCCAGTTTGTACGTGTCCCGTATCTGGTTGATATTGGCTTTCAAGGCTACGATCATGGGCTTATTGATAATGCCCAGGCGTTTCATTTCCTGACCCGCAATGATCATGGTCAGGGTCTTGCCCAGTCCTACTTCATGATCGATCAATGCACCCCGGTTCTGGATGATGCGCCATGCTGCATTTTTTTGAGAACTGTAGAGGTCGTCAATACCCAGGCGCTCCAGGTCCAGCCCCGGAAATGTCAGGTGGCTGCCGTCATATTCCCGAAGCACATAACAATTGAACGTATCGTTATAGAGGTCTGTGAGATACTGTTTGTCACCGGGTGGCAGGTTGTTCAGCCATTCCGTAAATCCATTCCTGATGGATTCTATTTTCTGATGTGCGAGTTGTATGGCTTCATTATCCGGTAAACGAATGGTCTTGTCGCCACGATCCACTTCATAGGTAAAAAATGGCGCAGTGTTTTCGAGTGCGTGTTCCAGCAAGGCATGCCCATAAGTTGTCCGATTGCTTTTGGGAGTCACAGCATATTCCTGCGTGGTTTTAGCGTTGCTTCCTTTCGTAGTGACCCGGAAAGTATCTAAGGAAGGAAAGTAGTGAACGGCGGTGTCGAGTTCAAAAAGATCTGTGGCAAACCGATGGTAATAATCCTCCGGTATCCAGCGCTCCCCTAAATTGAAATCTAAAAGTTCAAAAGGTATCTTTTCAGGTTGCACCTGTTGTATGGCTTCCAGGCTTTTCCTTATTTCTATATCGTCAGGATACACCTCATGTTCTTTTTGTGCCATTTGCAATTTGAGCGCAACATTGCCAGACAGATAACGATCTACTGTTTCCCATTCCCTGTTTTCAGGATTTAGATAAATACGATGTGCCAGTGCGGAGATCACATCCGCAGCGGCCAGGCCGGTAGCAGCCTCTATAAAGCCGATATCAACCTTCCCTTTATCATTCAGGCATCTTGCCAGGGCCTCTACAGGATCATCGCTTTTAAAATGTTCTTCTGATTTTGTCAGCGATTCGCCTAAAATATCGGATCGGACATAGCTGCCATCTGAACGTCTTTCCAGTGAAGCGATCAGGGTCATCCCAAATGCTTTGTCTTCGGTTAATTGCCTTTTGTTAACAGGGTGATTCAACAAACCATATTGCTGCACAAACTGATCATAATGATCCCGGAGTTCTTTTCTTCGTATCTCGTTTTCAACGCCTTCTGATGTTAATGCCAGGTAGCTATCCCGCAATGCGATATAATGACTATAAAAAGGTATCCTGTTGTCCAGGGCAGTTAAAAGTTCCATGTGTGCGTTTTTATGTTCGCTATCAATAGTGGTGATCCTGCCGATCTTTCCCTGGTGTAGCACCAGCATACCTTCCTGGTGGTAGGATTTGAGCTGATTAAATTCAAGTGATATGTTTTGCTGCAGCCCGAATTTTGCTTCGAGTGTTTGATCACCTTCATACAAATACTGATAACCGTAACGCTTCAGATCAGCGGAAAGGTTGTCCAGGTCATTCTGCAACATGGCGCCGGTCATCCAGTTATTGGAAGGTTTTATTTCAGCCACATTGGAATAGAGTTTATAGAGATATTTATTACCTGATTGCGCAGCTATCAGCACAATGCTTTCATGCGCAGGGTTTTGTGTGGTGCTCAGCCGAGATATAATGCGAGCGGTTTGCTTACTGATGATTTGCTCATCTTTTTCGCCCAGGTAAGCTAAAGCCCTGTTGAGCTGTTGTGCAGGAGCCATATCAAACAGGCCTAATTGTATCTGGCCGGTATCCGGTTTGTTTTCAGGGACTGACTGAAAAGTAAACTGCTTATTCCTGCCCGCCAATTCCAATCCTATGGTCAGTTGTGCATTTAGGAACCGCTCTTTATGGATATTTGTTGCAAAGCTCCCGGATAACAGAGCGGCCAGGGGCGCACCGATCTGCTCCATAGGCTCATGCTGCCAAACCATTTGGTGTGCTTGCCCATATTGGTTTTTTCCTGCCCTGGTTTCATCACCGATGATAGTTTCCGGATGGTTGACCAGGTATTCATTTGCGAAAAAATCCCCGTATTCGTTTTGTTGTTCAATCGTATTGATCAACAATATTTCATTGGCTGATAACTCTTGTTTCCCTTCATTTTTTTGAACGATCAGCAGGTGGTTGGGTGCCTGCGTATTCCCTGTGTCTGTCATTAGGTTGTCGGGCATAACCGCGACGGCAACAAAATCAGCATGGCTGAATAAATATTCCCTTGCCGGGCGATTGGAAGGATTGTTGAGGAAGGCATTCGTAGTGATATAGGCTAATAGTCCGCCGTCCGCTATTTTATCCAGCCCTTTGGCAAAAAAGTAATTGTGTATTTTCCCGGTGAGGCTTTTGTCCTTTATTGCATCATCATATACCAGGAAATTGCCGAAGGGTATATTACTAACGACCAGGTCAGACATAGCGCTTTCGGTTGCAGGTGTTTGCTCTAAACCTTTTACTTGTATAAGCGCCGGTACGGAAAGACTGCTGCTTAAGGCAGCTAATACTTTCCCGGTTAGGATATCTTTTTCAACAGCGTTGATCTGTTGCAGCTCCGGGAATGCTTTTACGGCTTCCGTGACGAAAACGCCTGCGCCTGCACTGGGTTCGTATAAGTAACGTGGATCGATATCATTTTCCTGAAGTGTGCGAAACAATATTTCGGGGACGACAGAAGGGGTATAGAAGGCGGTGAGCACACTGTTCTTTAAAGCGGATATTGCTGTTTTATAATCTGCATCTGTTAATGATGCCTGCAGCAATTCATGCAACTCGGTAATTCCTGAAAATAGACGAAGGTCAGCTTCGCTGGCACCCAGTTTGATCCATTCCTCTTTGCCGGTAAATGGATATAAGATGGCCTTAATACCTCCGAAGCCCGCGTAGCGTTGTAATAGGATACGATCATCCGCGGAAACGGGTGTTCCTTTTTCCCATTCCAACGCAATACGTATCGCTGCTATATTATCTTTAAGTTTCTGTAACTGGTTATACATGCCGCACGTTTTCCAACTTCACTATTTCGCTTTCCATCGCGATCCTTATTCCTCCAGGTATTCTTGTATAGTACCCATGACCGCATAGCGCAATGCACGGTCATCCTGGTTTGTTTCCGTAAATCCAGTGCGCTCAAATACCGGCTTGCAGGCCTCCAATATGTTGACGATCTCGTAGGTCAGCACACCCATTTCCCTGAACCGGTTATATATGGCCAAAAAGTCTTCTTCTAGTAGTTCTTTGATGTACAGGTACTTTGACGGCCGCAGATCGGAAGTCATTTCATTTAAGCATAATTCTTCCACGGCATACAAAGGCTTTCCTTCTGCGATCAACTGTTCGGCAAGCGGGATCACGGCGCTTACTTTATCTTCCAGGTAGCGGGTAAGGGAAAAGTCCTGCTGCAGGTGAAGCAGGATGTCGGGGTTATTCGCCACGATATAGCTTCGTAATTTTTCAATGAGTATGGTCTGCATAAAGAGCATTTAAACGCCGAAAAAACTTTTGAGTACTGTTGCTACGATAACCAGGAATACACAACTGCCGAACCATGCTGCCGCTACTTTGCCTGTGTCAGGTTCTCCGTGGTTCCATTTGTTGTAAACCTTGACAGCTCCTATCAGGCCGGTAATGGCACCGATGGCATACATCAGGTTGGTACCCGCGGAAAAATAACTTTTCACTTGTGTGGTCGCGGCATTTATCCCTGCATTACCATCTTGCGCCAGCACAGTTGATATATTTATGAGCATACCGTAAAAGACTAGCTTTGCATATAATAGCTTGTATCTGCTGCGCTTTCCTGGCCTGTCATAAGGCACTTTTAAATCATCCTGCTTTTTCATGTCATTTATTTTGGTTAACCAACTTTCTTGTTTCCCGTTCCATGACCCTCCCTGCAAAATGCAGGGAGGCTGGAAAGCGGCCGCCGTCTCGTTTCCCTTCCTATCACTTACTTGCCAGTCGCACCGGGAAGGACGGGGGCCAATGTTAGCGGGGTAGTGTATCCCACACACTATTCAATTCATACTCACTCAGCACCACCCCGCATATATCTTTTGCATGGACGATTATCGCGTTATTGATCGCCAAACGGAACGCCGGCTTTTGCAGGCCCTGGTAGCCAGTCAGCCTTAGATTTAATTGCTCCAGTAAATTTTCTTTGCTGATTTGTTTGCCTGCTCTTTCGATCACTGCGTAACGCAGGTCTGCTACGATAGCTTCTAATTCTTCAAATGAATCCGGATGGGAAACGGATGATTCGGGATCATTGATGACCCCTTCACTCCTTTTGTGTAATTTTCCGGAAAGGAAGATATGGATGTCCTTCCTGAAATACCGGTAACCAATAACGGCATAATAAACGAGAAGTAATAACGATACCCCTGTTAGAAACTGTTCCCACGATACATTGCTCAACATCATCTTTTCGCTTTAAGTTTTGTAATTGCACCGGCATCATTCCGATGTTCACAAAGCAAAGGTGGGGTTGATTGAAAGCGAAAAAATACACCGCGTTGGTAGCTACCAAAAATTTATTTTTAGGGTATTACGAGGTTCAATTAAAGGAAAAGAAGGGAGTTGCTTTGTAATTGCAGCCTTTTATTTGATTTTATAGGGCATTGATGAAACTATTTTATACACCGCGTTGGTAGCTACCAAAAATTAATTTCTTTGTTCGATCCAGCTCTTAAAGCTTCCGGCCCGTTTCTGGCTAATGATAATGGATTCTTTAAAAGCAGGCTTTACAAGGAGTTTCAGTTTACCGTATGACAACAATTCAAAATGCAAACAAGCATCAAAATGCACGATCATCTGGCGGTTTACCCGAAAGAATTGTTTGGGGTCTAATAACTCCTGTACCTGTTCGAGCGTTTCGGAGATCAGAAAATCCTCGCCCTGCCTGTTACGCACGAAATTATAATCACCTTCATGGTAGAAATACACGATCTCTTCTTTCTTTAATGGGATATTCTTCGTTCCCCTGGTAACCATATATATATCTGTTAAACTACTATGCCTGGGAGTTTGAATAGGTTGGGATTCCCAATACTTCATTTGTCGGTAAAAATAAAATCCCACATAATAAAGGTTGAAAGCAAAGACAAACATGAGAATGACCGGGTAGTCATATTTGAGATAGACCGTTTTGAGTATATTGATACCGAAGCATTTGAAATAGATAGCAGCTAACAGAAATGCTATGATACCTGGTGTAACAAACCCTAATAGTAATTGCAGTCCAGTACGTTCGATAGGCTTAGATTTCCAGTCAAATTTTCTATCCAGTAAAACGGTGATCCTATTGATGAGTGAGACCAACAGAAAGGCGATGAGGGCGCTTAACAAGACAGAACGGTAATAATCCCAGTTTAATAGTAATTGGAAGAAAGAATCGTCTTCACCAAATACAACGATAATATGTCCCGCGATCAGGGAGATGATGATCCTTAGGAAAAGGTCGTTATAAGAGGTGTCCTGTGAAGATGATTCGTTATCGGCTTGCATTATTCCTGGCTACCAACTAAAACAATTTTCATTCCATGTGGTTTTATCTTTTGAAAAAATGGCTTCTTGCCGAAACGATTAGCTAAACGATACGATTACTTAAACCATTTTTATGACTGTTCAACCTTTTACCCCGGCTGGTGTGAGTGCGAAGCAAACAGAGCTGTATGCGCTGGCGGATAACCAACTACTTGTACAAGCCGATCTGATCCGTTCAGATCTGCGTCAGTGGACAAAAGATAATTTCATTTTAGATGCTGCACAAACTACTTACCTCGATGCCATAGATGCGGAATGGATCAGTTTTTCAGGTGCACTAACGGGTATGGCGGTAGAATATCGCAGACCGATCATTTTAACTATACTTGGACCCATTTCTGCTAGTAAGCTTATCCATACCCAGAACGATCTGGTGGTCACTACAAGTGCCACGGGTATAGAGGTGGCGGGCACGCTAACTTTCGAAATCGAATATCAAGCATCATAATACAAGCCTCTTAAAAACAAAGAACGATGTTTTAGCAAACATCGTTCTTATTTTCAGTGGTGTATTGATATAGGGGCATCCCTGTGCATAATAGGTATTCAAGATGCTTTTAGCTGATTTTTATACAGTTGTATTTCGTTTTCTTTCTGTTTAATTGTTTCATCTTTTTCTTTAAGCAGTCTTTCATATAACTCAACAACCTTATCGATTGGATTGAAATGGTATTGATAATTGGCGGATGAATTATCATGCATATTCTGTATATGAAATATTACTGCCTCCTCATTATAGTTCTTTATTGAATCAACATTTACACCTAATACATTCGCTATTTGTTTTAGCCTTTCGTCATCAACAAATTCGCTTTGCTCCATTTTGCTTATGGCTTGCTGGCTCACACCTAAGGCAACAGCAAGCGTTTCCTGCTTTATGCCTTTTAACTCCCTTATCCTTTCTATATTCCTACCAATATGTATTTTTTTTAATCCTTGGGTTGACATGATTGTAAGTTGTAATATCTACGTTGTAAAATACAATAGTTTAGTCGTAAAATACAACAAAAGGGGGCATACAGACTATAAGGATTATTATTTTCTTTGATGCCTAATCCGATGCTTCATGAAAAATACCTGCATAGCCATAACAGAAGGGTGGAATATTTATCTCGAAGGGATCGCTTTGTTACTTGAACGATATGGTTATGATGTCGTTGCGAAAGCGCATGACATTACAGAATTGCAGGAACAATTAAATTCGTGCAAATGTCTTCCCGATACCTGCATCATTAATATTGCCTGTCTCGTCGGGGAGGATAGTATATTTCAAAAATTGAGGATGCGATACCCGCAAATCAGGATAGTAGCGTACAGTTCCAACGAGGATGCTCCTTCTATGGAGGAAGCGATGGTGAAGGGTATCGACCAGTACCTGCTAAAAGTGGACAGAATCGAAGACGCCCTGAAGGCAATCTCGACCGAACATGGTGCTTACGCGTTTAATAAATAATAAAAAATTAAGAAGTCAATATTTGTTTTACAAAAAATAGAATCTACGTTTACCTCATTAAATCCATATCGGCCTTAATTCCCCTCCTATCAGTTAAGGTCTTCATTTGACGCACATAGTGTTTCGTTCCTGTAAACTCTATCGACAGGACATAATTACCAATAGGCTTTATTCCTATGTTCAAACCGGATATGATATATACCCTGGTGCTGTTATTGTTTTGCATTAATAGCAACGGCCAAACGAAAGGAGGCGACATACTGTTGTCAGTAGACCCTCCTTACGCTGAGGATAATGCTATCTATCAGCCGGTCAATTATTCCGCAAAAGAAAAAACAGGTATCAGGGTTCGGTTAAGCTGTTATCAATATGGCGATGACGATAGCAGTTGTATATACGATCTTGAATATAATGATGTTCACATCCGTCATGGTATTCATTCGATCAATTTGAACCTGGACAGGAATGATAAGTTATGGGCTATCAATTACCCTTTTATCGATGTCGTAAAGAAGTTCAGGATCTTTCCTCCCGGCAACTATGCCATGTATGTTACCATCTCTGATAAGGAAGGATTAAAGTTATCCTCGAGTGAGTTTTATTACAACATAGACAGCACGATCTCCGGGCGGTCGTCAATTGGCCGTAAACTAAACAAGCTCTTGATCGGCCGCAATAATAGATTGCCGGTAAATCTGAAAATTACGCAGGGAGTTTCGCAACAATCACCTAAACAAGCAGCCTTTAATACGGAACGTTTGTCCAGGAAATTATCACGGACAGAGGGTGTTTCAAGTGTAAATGTCACACGTGACGGAGAACAATATCTCGCAAATTATTATAAAGGTATTTTTCTAGGGTATTACCATATAGAAGACAGACGCACGGCAATTTCAAAAGTATATAAGGAAGGCAATGTGTTTGCAGATCCGTTTAATCATCCATTTGCCGGTACTCCAGAAGAAGGCGTTAGCCTGGATTCAAAAGCTAAAGCGGAGAATATTACCAACAGGTCATCGGATGATATGTCAGGGAGTATTGATGTGCTCGGCAGCTTCAGCAATGGCCAGGAATCTACCTCACAATTGAAGAATAATTATGGCGAATTAAGAGGTGACCTGCGCACCAAGCTTTTGAATATACCCTTGGCAGTAGAAGGTTTTTATACGACCCAGGATATGGGCAGAAAAGCGAAAGCAAGCTACCTGCGTTTGAAATACGATCTCGATAAGGCAAAAGACGATCTCACCCAAAGCACCAATGCATATCAGAGCAGGTTCAACCAGGTATCCGGGGAAATTAAAAACAGCGATCAGCTATACGCACGACTTGTAAACCAACTGCGGAATGAGCAATTTTCAATCAGGAAGAAGTTTGCTGAGGAGTATGGCGTAGATGGGAATCTGCTGGATTCGTATAAAGGTAAAGCGGAAGGTATTGAGTCCTCTGTTAATAAGACATCTATAGTTTCGAAGGATATTTCGCATGTACCCAATGACAGTGATGTGGTAGCTGCCAAAAATAAGATCAGTCGCAACAAGGAGAAGATCACAAAGGAATATGAACGAATCACAGCGTTGCAAAGAAAGATCGAAAAATATGAAAGATTAGCTACCCAGATAAAACAACTGCATTATTTTGACTCTGTAAATACCTATTCCAAACTACAGGAACTGAAGGATAACCCCAATGTGTCTTATAAACAGTTAGTTGCAGCTTCAGGTCATATCCTGCCAACATCCAAAGTGAAATCATTTATGTCCGGATTGACAAAACTGGAGCTTGGGATGCTGAATAAATACGAGTCTAAATATACCCTTGCGGGTCAAAATCTGAAAGGTGGTGCATTAGGTTATGATATTGGTTTTGCAGAAGTAGGTATTGCCCTTGGCAAAACAGAATACATTTCAAGGACCGGGGACGTGGACAGGTATAATTCTTACCTCGCACGCGTAGATTTTAAGCCGATTAAAAAGCAACATTTAGGTATTATCTATTATGGTTATTCTCCAACCCATCAGATTATTGAAAGCGATAATTTTATTAAGGCGGATGTGGGTGTGCCGTCGTTTATGAAGCCGGTCCACGTTGTGTCCGTTGTGTATAGTGGTAATATCGCTAAACAACTATCCTTGGAAACGGAAGCCGCCACGAGTATTAAAAATTCCCAAAAAGTAACGGATATTCAATATGCAAAGTCCTCTTTAAGAGCTGGCTTGGTATATAGCCTTCCGGTCATTCACAGTACTGTAAAAGCAGAATGGGAGCACATGGGAAAGGAATTTGAAAATAATTCTATGCCGTATACAGGTGCCGGCACAGACAGGTATACCCTATCAACGCAAGGATCATTCCTGAAATCGTTCCTTATCGCGGGAGTTCAGTTTAACTATTTAAAACAGGAGTCGCTGGTAACAACAGGTTACAATGTAAGATGGGGGATCGATATCAGGACAAATTCAAAACAATATCCCACTGTTTACCTGTCTTACAAACCATTCTCTACTTTCAGGAGGTATGATGATACGTTGGCTATCCCCCAGCGTCCGATCACAGGCGCTGTTTCCATAGTCAGGGGTTCCTATCAGTGGAAAAGACAGAATAATATGATGCACAGGCTGATGGTGACTTACAATCAAAACAGCAGTGATATGGACACTATTGCCTATAAAGCACAGACGGCCCAGGCCAGCTATTATCTATTTTCAAGAGATCTGTCCATTTCTGCTACGCTCGGCTGGATGAGGCAGCCGTCACTTATTATGGGACAATCTCAGGCCACTTATTTTCTTACTTCGAATGTGAGTAAATCACTCAACACAGGTGTCCGCGTAAATGCCGGTGTTGATTTTGCGATCGGAAGAGAACACATCCAACGTTTGGGGGGATTAGCAGGCATAGACTGGCGCTTAAAAAACAAACCAATTGTTCTTCATACTCAAGTACGTTACTCCTACCTCTACCAGGTGAATATAGAAGGGATGGGCAACATACTGGCCATGCAGTTAGGATTTAGCTGGTTAATAAAAGATCATCAATAATGATAAAAATAACCGTTCATGAACAAGCCTATTAATATAGCAGTAATAAAATCCGGCTGGCTCCGGGTCTCTGTCCTATGCACGATACTGGTATTGCTGATGGATACAGGCAAATGCTTTAGTCAGTCGCAGTCGGTAGTAACTAACCTATCGGCTATAGATGGTTTGGAATTAAATCCTGATAACATTTTTAACTACCAGATGATCAATAATACCGGGAGTACAAAGGATGTTACCGTTAAGGGCTCAGTCATTTACAGGTCTTCAGGCATTAGTGCCCGGTACAGTTGCCAGGTGACATTGCAAAATGGGTTTAACCAAATTTCTAAGGAGAAAGTACACAATCTGAGTTGGGAATTTTCCAGCCAGGCTTTCAGGGAGTTATTTTTTACTTATCGAAAAATGCCACAGGGTACCTACGAATATTGCGTAAATGTGTCGTTAACGACCCCGCATACGGAATCTGTCATGGATGACCCGCAGGCGGAGTGTATTTACCAGACTGTCAATGATCTGTTTTTAATTAACCTGGTCGATCCTGAAGACGATGCGAAGATCTATGAGCATAACCCGGATCTATCCTGGATAGTCAATTTTCCTTTTGCAAACGAACTAACCTATAGGGTGCGTGTCGCCGAATTGAAAGCCGGACAAAATAAAGAAAACGCCATTGTGAGAAATAACCCGGTATACCAGGATGACAGGGTCACTATGACCAATATCATTTACCCGGTAACCGCTAAGCCGCTAAAGGTGTTCCAGCCTTATGTCTGGACCGTTGATGCTTTTTATAAAGGAATATTACTTGGAGGGGCGGAACCATGGCAATTTACCATCATCGAAGATTCCTTGGAAAACAGGCCGCCGGGAAAACAGCCCTATGTCGATATCCGGGTTACGAATGGCTCTACGCAGGTTATTGCGATAGGAAGTTTGAATGTAAAATACACATTGCGGGAACAAAGCGACGACAGTTTGACCGTAAAAGTGAGATACCTGACGGGAGCGAAAGATATTGATATGAAGGAACAAAAGCTTAAAGTCAACTACGGTGATAACTTCTATGTATTTGATTTCTACAAGAATAATCCATTAAAACATAACGGTTATTATCTCCTGACATTAACAAACCAGGCAGGGAAGATATACAGGCTTCCATTTAAGTATTTAAATCCGGATTTTATAAAATAGAACAATGACAACAAGCAGGATCAAGCAGTATTCAGGTTTCGCGGTGGTAATCATCATTTCAGTGTTGGCTAATTATTTTATTTCCGCCAATCACGATAAGAAGATCGCCGTGGTCGATGCCGTCAAATTATTTAACGGGTTTACCATGAAAAAAGAGCTCGAAAAAGAGGCAGAAGGGAAGCTGAAATACTTTAGCTCGCAAGTTGATAGTCTTGATGGGCAGATCAAGTTAGCGGGGTATGGGAAGGATTCAGCTGTCAGAAGGAGCCTGATACAAAAATACCTGATCACCAAGAGGGAATTAGAGAACCAATATAATCAAAGCAACCAGCTGATCAATGAGATGGTATGGAAGCGGTTAAACCCATTGATCGATGAATATGGCAAAAAGAATGGTTTTCACTTAATTATTGGCGCAAATGGTATGGGAAGCGTATTGTATAACGATAACTATTTTGACAAGACCGAAGAGGTAATACAATATGTTAATAAGAACTATGAGAACTAATATTAGCTGCTGGGCATTCCTGCTCTTTTGCTCCTGTGGCCCCAAAGAGTATGTGCCTAAAAACTATGTCTCATTTATAGAATCTCCGGAAAATGGCCTTTGTAAAAAGTTGTCTATCTCCGGGTGGCAATATGATATGCAGTACAGGCCATATGATTATACCGTATTGCAGGAATCAAAGAATGGGATGTCGGACAGTATGAAAAAGATCCGTTTTGACCAACTGAAAGGGACGGCCTGGTTCAGCATCCGGTTTCGGAAGGAGAATAGTGATCAAAGCCCGCTGCGGGTCGGTGTGCATTCTCTCGATGAATACCAGCAACGCTATGTATACTATATGTCCCAGGCAATGAACGATATCACGCTTATTTACGGGCGGGATACCCTCCATCCGATGAGTTATGTTTTTGAGACCTCTTATAATGTAGCGCCATTTGAAACGATGATCGTTGGCTTTGACCTTAAGAATGGGGATAAAGATCCTGAGGAAAATATGCAGTTGATATTATTCGACCGGGTGTTTAAGAACGGGATCATTAAAGCAAGCTTTGGGAAGTCATCCCTGAAAGAACTAAACAATATTAAAGTGTCTATTTAACCATCATTACCCGATGAGAAAAAAAGTTGTTTTAAGATTTGTAGCGAGATGTCTGATCCTGAGCCTGACATTTCAATTAGTTTATCCTAACGTCGCTATGGCCCTCACCTCAGGTCCCAGTCAGCCTGAAGTGCAAAGCTTTGAGCCGGTAGGTACTACGGATATGGTAGATATGTTTACCGGGGACTTTAATTATAATATACCCTTAATGGACATTGAGGGGTATCCTATTAACATCTCCTATCATGGGGGCGTAGGCATGGAACAGGAAGCGAGTTGGGTGGGGCTGGGCTGGAACATTAATCCGGGTGTGGTAAATCGCACGGTCCGCGGGGTGCCTGATGATTTTAAAGGGGAAACCTTAACAAAGGAACTGCACATAAAAGATGAAAAGATATTACGGTTAGGAATAGAGGAAGGCGGTGAGACGGTAGGCCTTGGAGATCCTTCTATCATACAATTGGATGGCAGCATCGGAAGCAATGTCAATATCAGTAACTATCGTGGCGTGAGCGCCGATTTCACATTCAGTACCGGCGTACAGCTGTTCAATTTTATTTCTGCAGGCGTAAACCTGGGTGTGGGTTCTCAAAGTGGTGCGGATGTTGATCTTTATGGGGGTATTAATATCGCGACATCCCAGCTTATCAGTAAGGATATGGGTGCCGGTGTCGGGGTTAACGTGGGCACAGGGTATAACACGAGAACGGGGTCGAAAGATATTAGTTTTTCGATGTCAGGAACCTTACGTTGCAATAATATCAGCGCATCTACAACTTTAGTGTCCGGTAATATTCCTATCAGCTTAAAGAACTATGTTCCCGTTATAACGAACAGCAACACGATGACCACCTATTACGGCCGTGTAAAGGCAGGACTGGAAGCGGAATGGTGCAATGTATGGGGGGCCATAAAGGCTAAATACAGTAAAGTCCAGTACTACGACGATGGTACCCGCAATGCTTATGGGTATATGTATGCCGAACAAGCCAATACTACGGATATCATGGACTTTACACGGGAAAAGGATGGGATGTTCAATAAGTCCATGCAGAACCTCCCGCTGGCCACCATGACCTATGATGTGTATTCATTAAGTGGGCAGGGAACCGGCGGTTCGTTCAGGGCCTTCAGAAATGATATCGCCAGTGTATTTGATCCGATCGTGAGCAATAGCGCTGACGAAAATTCTTTCCAGGCAGAGGCTAGTTTCGGTTGGATATTTGCAATAGGGGGAGACGTTTCTGGTGCAAATACCAGGGCGACCTCAGGCCCCTGGATGAACCATTTTAAGAGCTTTTCATCGGATGCCAGCCCCGGTGACCTTTACGAGAAAGTATATTTCAAACAGGGTGGTGACCTTGCTATGATCGACCAGGACTACTGGAATGAGATCAAGAAGTATGGCATTATTGAAGATTATGATTTCTGGAATATTCCGTCGAAAAAAGATGGGGAACGGCAGCGCAGAAGCACATTGTATTCCTGCAATAAAGCGGACGACGTGGTCAATAGTGATCAGACCGTCTCTGCAAAGAATATCCAGAACTATTACGGTAAAAATGGTTTTGAGGATGGTTTTGAAGATTCGATCGCAACCATCAATCGCGTAGGCGGCAGTAGGAAGGGGCACCAGGTATCCGAGATCGTGCAAACACAAACCGACGGCCGCCGGTATGTTTACGGATTGCCGGCAATGAACAACATACAAAGAGAATCCATTTTTGCCACTAATAATGTTGGGGATGGAAATGGGTTAGTCAGTTATACGAGTACCGATGACAGTAAAAGTAACACGAATGGTATTGATGAATATTATAGCAGTACCATTACGCCAGCATTTACACACGCTTATTTTCTTACCTCTGTTCTCTCCACAGACTATGTAGATATAACCGGTGATGGCCCTTCCGAAGATGATATTGGATCCTATAATAAATTCAACTATTCCCTTAAATCCGATGATTATCGGTGGAGGGCACCTGTGCAGACCGGAAAGGCCCAATACAATCCCGGCTTTTTATCAGACAGCAGGGACGATAAGGCCAGCTATATTGTTGGTTCCCGTGAGGAATGGATATTGCATTCAATAGAGAGTAAGAATTTTGTAGCAGAATTTTATACATCAAAGCGTAGCGATGCAAAAGGCGTGACAGAGGCAATAAAGGGAGGAGGTGCGTACAACGCAACAGCCTCTTCAGACAAACAATATTCTTACAAGCTGGATTCTATTAAGCTATACAGCAAGAATGACAGGATATTACACAAAGCCACAGCAATACCTATCAAAACGGTCTTCTTTGAATACACGGATACGCTTTGCAGAAATGTTCCGAATGCAGACAGCAACGGTAAGCTGACCTTGACTAAAATTTCTTTCCGGTATGGTAATTCTAATAAAAGCATGGTAAGCCCCTATCAATTTAACTACAGCAGTTGCAATCCTGATTATAACATTGTTAATAAAGACCGTTGGGGAAATTACAAACCCAGTGGAGGTTCTATGTCCAATTATGAATATCCGTATGTGGACCAAACTGATACGGCTGATAATACCTATGCCAGTGCATGGTCTTTAAATAAGATCACGTTACCATCGGGTGGTGTAATTAATGTTGATTACGAATCCGATGATTACAGTGAAGTGCAGAATTTTGCTGCTACTGAGATGTTCAAAATAGTGGGGGTCGGCTATACCAACGGCTTTGGGCCGGGAAGGTTTTTATACTCGGGCAAGCATAGCCCCAATTCCTATATTTATTTCCAAAGAGATAAAAACCGGGAAAACCCATCATTAAATGCACAGGCAAATTATTTTGGTACAGCAGAAGTATTGTACTATAGTTTCAATGTCAGGTTGCGGGAGAAATTTGAACAGATACGCGGATACGCCAATGTCTATGACGTAGGGTATGCGAACAGTGACTATGGCTATGTGAATATCGGTTCTGTTGATATAGAAGGTTCTGATGCGATATTAAATCCGATTACCAAGACAGCCTTGAATATTGGAAGATACAACTTGCCGCATGTTCTGTTCCCCGGTTCCGATCCCGATCAGAGTACGGTAGATAATGTATTGTCCGGTTTGACCCAAGCCATACATGAGGCACTTCGAATTGGTCAGAACCCTCTTGTACACATGCTCAAGCAGGGCTGGGCAAATGAGATCAAGCCGGAAAAATCCTTTATTCGCCTTAATTCTCCGGGCCATATAAAGAAAGGCGGTGGATATAGGGTGAAACAATTGACTTTCTACGATTCCTGGAATGATATGGTAGGAGGCTATGCCCAGACGGCATCCTACGGTAAAGTTTATGATTACACGACCAAAGATGTTTCCGGGAATACGTATAGCAGCGGAGTTGCCAGTTATGAGCCTTGTATTGGAGGCGACGAGAATCCAATGAGAAAACCTATTCCTTATATTGGTCAAAACGCAAGCCATTTTCCTCCTAATGATGCTGTTGACCTTTACCAGGAAGGCCCGGTGGGAGAATCATTGTTTCCACCCCCTTTGGTTGGGTATTCAAAAGTTACCGTATCCAGTATCCATCAGTCGGTCGGCAGGTCTTCGCAGGCGGTGGACGTGTACCAGTTTTACACCGCCGCAGATTATCCATGCAGTGGCGCGGGATCCCCGATCAACGAACAAGACAAGCATAAGTTCAAACTAAAAGAGCAGGACTATTCCTTGCATGCCACACAAGGATATATAATCAACCTAAATGATATGCATGGCCGCCCGAAAAGCATCGAGCATTTTGTCAGGAAGCCGACGGCAACTACTGCGACCTTAGCGAAGGTCAGCTACCAGGTATACCATTATAGTAAGGACAATATGGTAAATGTGGTGAACCTGACAGACTCCGGTGTAGGTATCCGGCAGGTGCTTTTAGGCGTGGATGCTGATGTGACATTGGATTCCAGGCTGAAAACGGAAAGTACACATACGCAGACCGTGAATGGCAATGTAAATGTCAGTACTGCATTGGTGCTGCCAATACCGGTGATTTTGGTATACGGTTGGAATGGAGAATATAATAATGAGTTTGCATCCTCTGTAATTACCAAGGTAGTACAACGGTATCCGATCTTAACGGAAGTAGAGAGTTATGATGAAGGTGCCTTAACTGTTTTGAAGAATGAGGTCTTCGACCCTTTAACCGGACAGCCTGTAATTACATCGGTGAATAATGAGTTTAAGGATAAGGAATACTCCGTTAATTATCCCGCTTATTGGGCCTACAAGGAAATGGGCGGGGCGTACCAGAACGCGGGATATACCGATGCCTATTCAAGTGTCAGTGTGAATACTTCTGATGGAGCCATCATACCAGCAGACGGCAGGAAGCTCAATTATAATGTAGGAGATGAAGTGCTTATGACCTATGACTACGGAAGTTCAATAGGCCTTCGGGTGATTGCGTATGTAATGGGGTATGGATCGGGAGATTGCCAGCCTTTACTGAAGCCTAAATTTTTAAACCTAAGTTCCACTTACGGTTGGGACGGCTCACATACGTTTACTAATGTTTCTCTAAAAATTCTGAGATCGGGCAGAAGAAACCTATTAACGGATAATATTGAATCGTATACCACTTTTGATATGCCAATCAAAGGCGGAGGCTTGCAGGATTCGCTTACCAATGTCATTGATATAAAGGCCAGGTCTTTTGGTGATCCGAAAGTGCATGCAGTTACCGCTGCGGATACTTATATCAATGAATATTCGAACGGCAGGCGTGGCATGTACCGTGTCAATGAGGAATATACCTATCACAACAACAGGAATTATACAAGTCCGGGTGTAAGGAAAGCGGGCGTGTTCTTCCTGATGTCTCCATGGAGAACCTTGAGTGCTTTCAATGGCGGTTGCAGCAGCGACGGGAATGATCATTTCGATGATAATAAAGATGATGATGCTTATCGTTTGGCCACCTACACAAGATCGTCGTATTTCTATCCCAATTTTAGCGGCTGGAATATTCAACGTAAAGTTACCATGTGGTCACCATTCGCAACCGAGGTAGAGAATTTCGATGCGGCGGGCAATAATAGCACAGCCGTTTACGGGTTCAACCAGGAATTGCCCGTGGCAGTTGCCTTCAATGCACAACAGGGGACTGTCTTATATGATGGCTTTGAAGATTATGGAGTCGTAAGGGTATTAAATAACCTGACGAATTTCCTATACTCGCCTTTCAAGGGATATTTCAGTGAAATTGCTGTTTCCGGATCTTCAAAATATGGCATTTTGAATTTGGATAACGGCAGTAGTAATACCAAGATCATTAATGGTGTGTCCCACACCGGTAATTTTTCATTTAAGGTTGGCAGCGATAATACAACCATCAGTTTCCCGATCACATCAGCGCTGTCTTCCACTTTATATAAGCCATTTACATTGCAAGCAGGACAGAAGTACATCCTGTCCT
This sequence comes from Mucilaginibacter sp., assembly GCA_035547875.1. Taxonomy (GTDB): domain Bacteria; phylum Bacteroidota; class Bacteroidia; order Sphingobacteriales; family Sphingobacteriaceae; genus Mucilaginibacter. The sequence continues at coordinate 63,518 of DASZTX010000037.1, forward strand.
ATTGGGTGAAACCTCCGACGGACGGTGGGGATGGTTCTCCGGTTAGCCTGGATAACCTGATCTCAACTACAAAATCGCCTTTTATCGATAAATGGCAGCAGATAGAATGTGTTTTCACGGCAAAGTCTTCAGGCACTCAATCGCTGGTGCTTCATGGCAATGTGTATATCGATGATATCCGTATCTATCCTTATGCAGCTAATATGAAATCGTTCGCATACAATTCCCAGGACGAAAAATTAATGGCCACGCTGGACGAAAATAACTACGCTACATTTTATGAATATGATGCCGAAGGAAACCTTGTGAGGACGAAGAAGGAGACGGAAAAAGGTATCATGACGATCTCTGAGTCCAGAAGCGCTAACACTAAAAAATAAGCCGGATGAAGAAGCTAGGATTAATAACGATGTTTTTCTGTTCCATATGTAGTATCGGGGCAGATGCTCAGCTTTCGCTTAAGGACGTACAAGAGGTATTCCTGCAAATGAAGTCTTTGCATGACTTTGGTTACGACTACACCATCGATGCCCTGTTCCCCGATGGAAGCAAGGATCAAACAAGAGGTGAAATGTATAGAAGCTTATCGAAAGATATCACCTATAGTTCCAACGATGATATTACCTATATGGCTACAAAAAAGTGGGTATATCAGGCGGATCATAAACACAGGCAAATATTGGTCTATGGTGTGAAAAGTCGGGCAGGTAAGAAAGGGGACTTTAATGCGCAGGCCGGCGCTGATTTTTTCGGTGAATTTGTGGATTCCTTTTTAATGCGGTATTCCAAATTGGATTATTCATCTGTCAGCCATGATACGCTGAAGTTCCATATTTCCTTTACAACAGGCTATACCGCATTCAAGACCATGGATATCGTCTACAATAGAGCAAGTAAACTGCCCATAAAGATTGTCCTGAATGCATTTTACCATGAGCCCTGGCAGACGCGTGGAGATAAGACAGGCACCCGGAAAACCATTACCTGTGATCATTATCATACTTCTGAAAAGAATATGGATATGAGTAACTACTTCACCGTTAGCGGGAATAAGGTTGTATTGAAAAAATATAAGACATACCAATTAAAAACAATATTATAAAACAACGTGTATGAAAACCAATAAGTCCCGCATGTTTTATAAGATAACGTTGCCATTAACGGTGATTGCTCTGATCTGTATATCAACGCTAAATACTTTATGGGCCCAACCCAGTTTTGATTTCGACCAGGAAAATCTGGGACCGTCAATTTGTACACCTAAGGATCTGGTAGGCAAAACTTTCCCTTTCAAGGTGTTTAATAATATCTATAGCAATGAAAGATCATGGAAATTAAGTTGGGGAAGCTCCTATGGTAGTTATCGAAAGATTAAAAGTGTCCAGGACCTGGTCACTTTCAAAGTAAATCATGAATGCAAATACAAGGTGGATACAGCGTACACCTATAAATTAGTATATACATTTATTGGGTTTGGCCTTGATACATCGAGTGGTGGAGTACCCATCAAAGACTCGCTTACGATCAGTTATTCTCCTGATTCTTTATCTAATTACCAGGACATAAGTATCGCGAAATACTATGGGTATAATGTGATCAATGCCTTTACCATCACAGGTATTTATGATGCTTCTAATAACCCGATCAACCTTACCGCTAATTCATTAAAATTTAAAAACTTTTCAATCGAGGTAATTATCAATACGGAAGGGTATGTAAAAAAGGATAATTATGGTCATAATGGTTATGATCCGAATATAGTTCTCCAAACAGGCTCATTTGCGGACACAGCTCACAATTACCTGGATGTCCATATGAATATGAACTATGTTACATTATCTGCTGCTCCGGATGTCACCCCTGCAAATTTTGAATTGGAATGGACGTATGTAGATGACTATGGCCCGGATAGTGCGAGTGAGGCTATATCTGCCAGCAACCTGAGTTATAACTTTAGGCATAACGCTACCAGAGTATGGTTGTCGACTAACTATTACAGGATACCCCTGATCTATGAACGTGGTTACGTTGTATTCCGGGTGAGGATGGTACGGCCTGATTCAGTTTATTTTAGAGATCCGCTGTATACCAAATGGAGTATTGACAATGATTCCGGTTCGATCAGTAGCCTAACAGCAAGCACCCAATATTTTTACATTCCTGCAGGGCATGTGTATGATAAGATGAACTGGCAATACACGATCAGTTTTGCAGAAGATGGCAAATATAAACATGTATTGAGCTATTATGACGGCCTGCTGAAAAACAGGCAAACGATTACCAGGTTTAATTCTGATCTGAGCGATCTCTTAGTGACAGAAAATTTATATGACTTTGAGGGGCGACCATCTATAAAGTTATTGCCATCCCCCGTTGTTTCTTCCTCCTTTAAGTTTTTACCGGATGTAAGTTTGAATTATTACACCTCGATACCCTACCGGCCTATAGATTTTGATACGATCTGCAGGACAACCTGCCCGACAGAATACCGGCCATCGCCGCTGGCTACCTACGCAAAGGGTAATATTTATTATTCATCAAATAACCCGAACCAAACAGGTATCCAAAAATATGTTCCGGATGCACAGGGGTACCCTTTTGTTCAGACTATTTTTTCACCTGAGAATGATAAAAAAGTAGATGTACAGGGAGGGGCCGGATACACACTTCAAATTGGTGGTGGTCATGAAACTAAGAATGAATATGTAGGTGCCGACCAGGCAGACCTGGATCAATTGATGGGTCTCGACGCTGGCTGGGAAGGGTTTTATCGAAAAACCGTCACCACAGATCCTAACCATCAGGTATCTATGTCTGTGCGGGATTATAAGGGGCGACCGGTCACATCCTGTATGATCGGAACAGGCCCCGATGCTATAACACATGCCATAATAGCTAATGACAATGTTCCGGGGGCAACCTATCTACAGCAGGAACTTATAGGTGGCAATGTGCAGCAGACAATTGGCTATTCCAAAGTGCTGGATAAGGATTTCTACATGGATGTGACGGGTAATGATTCTACTAACTATGTGTACACATTTTATCCGTATACGGTACCGTTCTGTACAAGCAAAGCTTTGTCTGTAAATGCGAAATATAATTACTACATCATTGATAAGTGTGGTAATACTAACTATACAGAAACAGATACTTTGGGATATACAGGTGTAGTAAACAGTTCGTCAGGACCGGTTACATCGAATCACAGGGATACCGCATACCTGGAAATGGGTAAGCACACGATCCATAAACAACTGATGATCGATCCCGACAATTTTAGCTCTGCCGTCGATCAGTTTATTTCGCAGCAGGTAGCAGCCGACAATGCAGCTTGTTTAAGAACAGAAGCAATGTTCATTAATTATGAGGTTCTGAAAAAGACATTCCCTTGTATCCCGGAATACACAGACTTATGTGATAAGAAGAAAAAGGAAATGATAAAAGACCTGTATCCGGGGACCGGTAAATACGGGAACTTCTATTATACAGACTCAACCCATTATCATGTAAATGGTGATAATTCCATTTTCACAAAAGAAGAACCCTATCCATTCAGGTACCAGGATACTTGTGTTCAATTTCCCAAGAATTACTATAAAAATACTCGTTTTTATGGCGATCTGCATTCTGCGGACCCGCTTCTGATGATGCAGATATTTGATGATACTATTGGCGAAATGTTATTGCCACTTCACCCCGAGTATTGCCGGTTAATGGCTTGTTTTGTTGATACTTTCGGAGAGAGGTTGCAGGCGATCCCTGACGGTGTTACCGCTGAAACGCAGAACCTCCTGCTTTTGAGTGATATCGTGAATGCCGATCCTTTAGTAACAAAGTTGGCAGGCCCACCGCTTTCGTGGACGGCAGCAGCAGCGAAAGATTCTTTGCTGCGGTTAGGAAGAAGCCAGATATATATCGATTCCTTTGCCTTTGCAATGGCCTATTGTAATTGCGGAGATAGCATCATGTACAGGCGTTGCCTCGACCACATCTTTAAGGATAATATTAACAGCTCTTCCCTTATCAATGATGTAACGAAAAATAATTATTACAAGATCATGCTTCCTTTGTATTTAGCGAACAGGGAGCGGTATATAGACATCATGACATCGAGCCATGGCGATACCTGTGAAAGCTGTAAACTGCGACGTATTCCTATCATAAAACCACTGCCTACTTTCCCAACGATATTCTCTCCGGGTGGTGCATCCTATGATTCCGCATCGATATGGAAGTATTTTGCAAACAGTGACGTAGCCTCAACTGCAGACGGAATTAAAAAACTGATGAGCATATCGCAGGATTCATTGATGAAATACCGCGATAGTGCCGCCTTGACCATTGCGGCAAACACCTCGTTGCTGTGTTCCGGCCAGGTAGATTCTATCGTGGCCGAACTGTCCAACTGTATTAAAGGAAACACAACCTTGCTAAATAAGATACACGATACCTTGTCGAATATGTGTTCCGGCAACCGGGTGCCTAATGGTATTTTTACCCCTGGTCTTATTTCGTACGCTCTGTCCATCAATGGCGTTTCTAATTCCGATCTGTGTAATCCTTATGTTATATCCTATGACCAGGTGCAACAACCGGCACAACAAGGTACTTTTTTGTGCAAAGGCCCCAGCTACTACACCGATATGGCAAGCTTCCTGAACAGGACCGGTGTTATCAATTCTTTAGGTAGCCTGGGTACGGTAAATACATTCCTGTTAAGCCCGTCGTCCAACATATTTGAAAGCAATATGAAGGACACGCTTGGCGCAGGAAATGATACAGTGCATGTTGTTGCAGCATATTCATCGTCTGTTAATCTCTATACACTATACATTTATAACGGGACAGATTCTATCAGATTGTATTTAAAGTCCTTCGCAAGCAGCGCAGCTTCTACCTGCGACTCTATATTCAGTGGGGTGTCAGGAACCAGCTACCAGTTCCCGTCCGTTTCCTGTATCAATGATCTTGGTTCCGCTATCGGTGATGGCTATATCCAGAATTACAGTTTTTTGGCGAATGTATCGGCGACGCATGGCACGACCACCACGACCTGTCAAATGTTAGGCTGGTCTGACAGGATGCAATCTCTCCAGCCATCAGAAAATAAGATAGCAGGATGCATACCATGTACGGAAATGAAGAGATTATATACGCAATTAAGCGATACCTTCAGCTCTTACGGGATATACGGTACCGACCATCCTTTATTTGGAACGATCCTTACCAACTTTATGAACTATAAACTGGGAAGGAGTTATAGTATTGATCAGTACCTGAATTTTATGCAAAGCTGTGCATTTGCAGACAGTGTCCTATTGAAGCAATATATTGCTTATAGTTCTTTGAAATTTACAGATAGTACTGCCGCCAATACATTTATCTCTGGCTTCAATGCAGTTGATACGTCATTATACCTGATGCCTCCTTATATGGAAAGGGATGCTACGACCGGGGTAACTTATGTACTGGTGGATTTTAACAGCATACCGGCAAGGTCTCTTTGGGAGTATAAAGACTTTATCAATTCTTATGCGGCATCCGGCCTTCAGGCTAAATTGCTCAATCAGCCTTACTCTACCTGGCAGAGTGCAGACCAGCTCAGCACGATGATCTATGAATATAATTCGGCTACAAAGGCAGATAATAATGCTTCGACCTCGGCTGATGCAGCAGCTTTCGGGAATGATTATTATACCCATATGGAGATCAATGCTCCAACGACCGTGTATGTAAAAACAGGAAGCACATGGTTATACTGTAAAAAGTATGCGGTGATGAAGACAACGTCCAGCCTGCCAACAATAAGCCAGGTATCGGGTGGGTTATATAACCTGATGCAGAATATGGCTATACACCCCGGTAGTTATTACCCTGCTTTGTTTGTATTTAATAATTATCAGAGTACGGTAGACGATGAATATACGAGTAAGCAAAACCTGCTCCGTTATATTTACAGCAGGCAGAATGCCAACATGAGGGTAGTGCTCGATTCCATGAGCGAAGATTCGCTGAATACTTATATATATGGTACACAAGGTATTACTTATACCATTCCCTCAGATCCGGCTAATGTTACCAATCTTTACCTGGCCGCACTGGCCGATGATAGAACAGACACGATTCGGAATATACTGGCTAAAGTCACCGCTTATGAAACTTACTGGTATCCTCCTATGGATGGTAGTATATTTATGCCGGATACGGCAAACCATGTGATTGTGCCGGGTCCTTATTTGTATTCATTCCCGGATGCCTATGTGTACAGGTGTGCGGACGATAGTTATTTATACATCGATTTCGATGACAAGCTGAAATTGTTTTACTTCTTTATCCGGATGCCGAAGTATATACCGGTAAGAGACCATCATAAGTATATACTGGAAGATGTGCAGCCGGTGCCCGGTGGCCAGGGATGCGAGCTATTTAAAGTGAAGCTGAAGAATACCGTTAACAATACGCATATATGGGTAGACGATTGCATGGCAGGCTTTGCCGTATCTAACGGCGCGAAATTTTCAAACATGCTGTTAGGGAACCAGGCGAACGGAGTTGTTTCCACGCCAAGGGATACCTTTGATAACTGCGAGAAAGACTTGCTGCTATCTGCTATCTACATGGGTAAGATGAGGTATCAGCATTATATCGATTCTATACGCACCGGGCTGATAGACAGTTTCTCCGAATATGCTATGAACAATCTCAGGGAAAGCCTGACACTCGGGTATAGGGATCAGCGGTTCAATACCACGCTTTACTACTACGACAGGGCAGGAAACCTGATGCGTACCGTATCTCCCGAAGGTATCTATAAACTCAGCTCTTCCAATGTAGCTACGGTTGACAACGCAAGAACCAAAGACACTTCGATCAGTACGTTGTATCCTTTTTCGCAGCAGCAGAAAAGCAGTGTATACATGTATAATACCCGCAACCAGGTGATCTACCAGAAGACACCAGACGGTGGGGCGGTCAACTATTATTATGATTATGCGGGCCGCCTGGCGTTTTCGCAAAATGACAAGCAGCGTACAACGGGTTCCTTTACCTATAACCTGTATGATAACCTGAACAGGGTTATTGAAACAGGGCAGTTTAAAACGGGATGCCATTGGTTTGCGCCGCGCCCTATAGCCAATGATACGGTAAAAGTGGGAGGTTGTTACTCTACAGACTATGTAAACGATATATTAGTAGGGGTGCCTGCAACCATTTATAATGCAGCCGGTGGGCTTGATTTTTCTTCCTACGTGCATGGGTTTCATAATAGCTCTGATGTGGTGGTTACTTCTTATGATACGGAGACAAAGGGGCTGGACAGCTTTGGGCTTGACCAGCAGACCAATCTTCGCAAAAGAGTAAGTGCGGTACGCTATTATGCTGCGCTGACCTCTTTTACAGATGCGGATTACCGGGGTAACTACCAATATGCCACTTATTACAGCTACGATATAGCCGGTAATGTGAAAACACTGGTCCACGATATACCTGCCCTGGCAAGTTACGGGCAAAGATTCAAGCGTATTGATTATGACTACGACCTGATCAGCGGAAAGGTAAACCTGCTGAGCTATAACAGGGGTAACGTTGACCAGTTCTACCAGCGTTATACATACGATGATGACAACAGGATAACGACGGCGGCATGTAGCAACGATGGTATCATCTGGCATAACGATGCGCAATACAGCTATTATAAACACGGGCCGCTGGCACGTACCGTACTTGGAGACCAAAATGTGCAGGGGGTAGACTATGTATATACGATACAAGGCTGGCTGAAAGCCATTAATGCGGATCTGCAGGACACTACACGCGATATTGGCGGCGATGGCAGGCAATCTACAGTAAGTGCGAAAGATGCGCTTGCGCTGACGCTGCAATACTTCCAGGGAGATTACACTTCCATCAGCGGCAGTACGGTAGCTGCATTGCCGGAACGTAATAAAAGCCTCTATAATGGTAATATCTCGAGGCAAACGCTGGCCATGGCGCCCTTCTCTAATATTGCAGCCAACTATACGTACGATCAGCTGAACCGTATCGTAGCAGCAGCATACGATAGTATCAATACATCTGCACTAACACTGAATCCGGTAGAAGCATACCGAAATACCTATAGCTACGACCAGGATGGTAACCTGAAGCGGCTGATGCGTAAAGGGAATGTAGTGGGTACCAGGTATGTGAGCGGCGGCAGCATCTACCAGATGGATACCTTAAGGTACTACTATGCCAGCAACTATAACAATAAACTGAAGACCGTAACTGACCAGGACTCTAACAGGTATAAGATAGACATACAGAAAAATACAGACAGCACGCAGTTGCGTTACACCTACGATGCCATTGGTAATGTGATCAAAGACCTGAACGCGGGGCAGGACTCTATAGCGTGGAACCTGTATAACAAAGTGACCCTAAGCCAGGATACCGCTGCCCATAGCACGCTCACATTTGCCTATGACGGTGCAGGCAACCGGGTGACCAAGAAATCTGATATCCGGCAGGATACGATCAGCCTCACGGTATCCGACTATTATGTGCGCGATGCGCAGGGGAATATCCTGGCGATATACCGGGGAGAGACCAAGTACCGGTACGATAAAAGAAGGCTGTGGGAGATCATTCGCAGGGATGTGGTAGCTTCTATAGATGTGGATACCTATATAGATAGCGTGGTACTGCCCGATTATCGTGGCTTTAGCCAGTTTAATATGGCGCTAACCGAGCAAACAGCCATCAATACAGGTTTTGTAAATACGCAAGTTAGCGGCAACAATGTATCTGTCTTTACAGGCAATAGTAACGCGGTGTATGGCGATATGCTGCTGAACGGGCAGGACTATATGAGCCCTATGTTTGGTTATAGCAGCGGAACGGTTATTAGCGATGCCTGGAAGCAGATGTTCTCTATGGGTAATAATATTGCGATACAAGACTGGACTACCGGTATTTTTGACCACGGTAGTACCGTGTTGGCAGCGCGGATAGATGATATGTGTACCCACGCATCGTCGGTAGTAAATAGCCTGGCCATGAGCTATAGCGTACCGCCAACGCCCGACTGTCATCTCAATGCATCTGCCGTAGCCTCTTCTGTAAGTTCCATGCCCGACCTCACAGGAAACCTGCTGATGGCTTATTCTGCGAATACAACCGACTTTAACAGCTACCTCGATGACCTGGTACAAAACACTGATGTGGCAGGCGGTACGCCGGAGTATGGCACGGGTAGCACGCTGCGTAATAATCTTGGTAGCGAGCTGCAGCAATATGGTGACCATACAGATGTAAATAACTTCTGGGATAGCTGGACAGGCGCACATACCTACCTTGCAAGCACGGAAAGTTCGGGCACCCTTGCCGGAGTATTGTATGATGTAAATGCCAATGATTATATCAAAAGCTATTTCAGCTATACATCTGATACCAGCATCATGGATGGCCCTATAGCGTCCGTAGATAATATAACTCCTGATGAAATGATCGGTAATGCAGCCAACAGGATGAGTGGCCTGGGTTATTCGCTTGCCATTAACAGTGATCTTATGTGGGGTGGAGATACCAAGGTAGAGAAGAAAGACCAGCTATATCTGTCAGAACATATTATGTACGGCAGCAGCAGGTTAGGTAACCGCATCTACCCAAGCAACCTGTATGAATACCTCTGGGATGCAGATCATGGAGACACGGCGGCAGGTACGATCAACACGCTTACCGGCATCCGCCCATGGTACAGCGATGCTTACCAGGACCTGATCAAAGAAGACAAGCTCACCCCCTGGCAGAATACACACCAGAGTGTCTTTAAGTTTGCAGACATGATAGGTTATCGGAATTACGAAGTGACCAATCACCTGGGCAATGTGCAGGCGGTGGTGCGCGATCAGCGCCTGTCGAAAGCTACTACGGGAGATAGCGGGCTATATTATCGTCCTGTATGCCAGGCGTTGTACGATTACTATCCGTTTGGTATGCTGATGCCGGGCAGGTATGTAGAAGATAGCAACGGGCAAAACTGTGTGACCGTTACGCAGGTGATAGACAGGCTGGCGATGCGCCCGGGTTATCTATTGACAGACCCTACGGGCGGTGCAGGCAGCGGGGGGTATCGTATATCGGGCGGCACGCAGAATACCAGCGCTATCGGTGGTGCGAGCCTGAGTACCGATGCTACGGAAAACGGCAACGGGCTTACGGTTACGGGCAGTGGCACGGGTATAGGCAGTAGCACTGACTACGTGTTGTCTCAGACGGATATAAGCTATACGGTTACCTTAACGGTAGATGACCTTGCGGGTACCTGGATGGCGGAGATCGTAGAGCCGGACGGCTCAGGCGGCTGGAACCAGATTGCCAGCGTATCGATACCGAGTACCGGTACTTATAATCTTAACTTCACCCCGACCAGCAGCACCGGGCAGATGAATATGAAGGCTACAGCAGGCAGCAGCCCGAGGATACATACACCACCACCGACCAACCAGATGCTGGAACGCTATACGTATAGCACGTATACGCTTTGTGATGTACCAAGGGACGGGTATCGATTTGGGTTCAATGGCAAGGAGAAGGATAATGAGATTGCGGGGATAGGAAATTTTCAGAACTATGGATTTAGGGAATACGATGCTAGGATAGCGAAACCTATAACTATTGATCCGCTTGCTAAAAAGTTTCCGTATTATTCACCATATCAATTTGCGGGTAACAATCCTATTAAAAATATAGACCTTGAAGGGTTGGAAGAATGTGGAGCTGATGCATCTGCAATGAGGATGGAGACAGGTTACATAAAAGGAACTGTTAGTGAGAAAGAGTTGATGGATTTTTATCAGGCAAGAGCAGCAGGTGCCGCGTTAGGCGCTGCAATAATTGCTGATGTGTTTTTGCTAAAGGGTAAAGCAACTGAGTTTCTAATGGCATCTCAATTAGCTGGCTCATTCTATCATAATAAATCTCCAGATGCTAAAACAAATGAGGAAAGAAATATCCAAGCAAAGAATACCTTAGCATGGACACTATTTGGTATGGGTGCGACGAAGGCTGTAAAAAGTACTGTTGCTGCTTTTAGACTGCCTTTCCAAGAAGCTACAGTAGCTTTAGGGTCAACGAGAGGTCGATGGGGAGAAATGAAAGAAGCTGGGCTCTTGGGAAATTACGAAGTACTCGATGTTCCCAATATTAATGAAAGTGTTTATCAAACGTCTGAAGGAAGGGACTGGTTTTGGGAGACATATAATAAACCTTACCTTGACAATGCTATGAGTAGGGGCTATACATTCGAACTTTTTGACGATCCTACAAATCCGAAAAATATTTATCCTAATGGTGACAGATCTAAGGGATTAAATTTTTATGGGAGAGAAATAAAATACCTTGAATCCAAAGGATATAAAAACGTAAAAAATAATTGGGCAGTTCAAAAAGGAACTCCGGAAACAAAAGTTTATAAAGGGAATTAGCATGGTAAATACATTGTATAATTACGAAGGGTTTGACAAAGATATCAAAGAAGCCTTTCAAGCTATTATTGAACAATACCACCTTAAATTTAAGAGAGTTGGAGAAGGAAGATATGAGTTGTCAAATGGCAAATGTATAATACGTTTTGTCTATGATAGAGGAGATGTGGGGGTTCTTCTCAAAAATCCTAAGGATAATGAGGACGAATTTGGAAATGATGTTGCAATGATTTTTAAATATTTACATCCTGAGTTAGATGAATATGAAGGAATAGAATATAATCCTAGGCGACAATTAATTGATGAGGCGACAAAATGTACATATTTAGGCAATATTTTGAATGGTGATTTTACTTGGATGCCTGGATTTTTATACGAATTAAAGAAAAGTACTGCTTTAATTAGATATATTAAAAATGAATTGGACTTAGATAATCCTATTTATTTACAGTTTATGGCTGATGATCCATCTTGGTTTGAAAATATTGAGCAGTATATTAAAATTAATAACATTGATATAAGTGGTTATATGTGATTTTTCATTTTTGGATGTTCTGCAATGTATCCTCAATAAAGTGAGGGTTGATAGCCATCCGAACGCTGAATGGGGTAGTGTATCAAAGGTGTGTTTTTAGGTTTTTGAAGGGCCGGAATAGTTGATTTTATTGGATTACAAAAATTGTTAAAAACAAAAAATCGGGTGACCACATGGTCACCTTTTTTATTTTAACGCTTAAAACAGCCTGAAATGCAGTTAAAAGTTCCTAAGTGTATCAAAGGAGTGGACAGAGATTTTGTAATATGCACTAACTGTAATCGTCAATGTGTAAAGAATGGATATTCAAAGTTTGGTAAACAACGTTTCAGGTGCGGGATTTGTGGTAAAAGCTATCTTTCACTGTATACTCGTAATGCCTACAAGCCTGGAATAAACAGCTTTATTCAAGAGCATTTGAAAGAAGGCTGTGGTATAAGAAGTATTGCCAGGCTATTAAAAATATCGGCAAATACAGTATTGAAACGAATTATTTACATTGCTAAAACCATAGAGAGGCCAATAATATTCATAGGTAAAGAATATGAAGTCGATGAGATGGTAACGTATGTTGGTAGCAAGAAAAAACTTTACTGGATAGTGTATGCGTTGGAGAAAGATACACGCAGAGTGGTGGATTTTGCCATTGGCAGACGCACCAATAAAACACTGCGCAATATTACAGATAGGTTATTGTTATCGTCTGCGAGCAAAGTGTATACTGACAAGCTATTGAATTATAAATACCTGATACCCTCATCTATTCATAGTACAAAGTACCGAGGGACCAACTATATTGAGCGTAATCATTTGACGATACGCACCCACTTGAAACGTTTGAACAGACGTAGCATCTGTTATTCAAAAAGTGCAATTCTTTTGTCGGCCTGTTTAAGGATATTCTTCTGGACATGAGGGAAACAAGTGGCGGTAGCAGGGAATATTTGTAAATATTTCTGCGATGTGTTGAGGGATAGATACCGCTTCGGGTTAACAGGCAAGAGCAGACAAATGAAATACAGGAATCAGAAGCTTACAGGTCTATATGGGGTCGAGCGACCAAAATAAAAATATGAATTGAATACTAAAAGATCAAGAAAGCCCACTTCACAAGGAGCTTTCTTGATTATTTCCATTAAATCATGGGAGTTGAAAAGCTGCCCTCTGTAACAATCATTGAATCATTTTTGCTGGTATTTTGGTCAAACAAAACACCGCTAAATGTTCCGGTTATAGTTTTACCATCGTCTGATAAGATTTTTACGATTGATACACTATCATCTGCTCTTGTCTGAAATCCATCCATTATGTTAGGCAGTGTAAAGCCTATATTCATTTCCTTCGCACCTTTATAAGTTCCTACACCTTTATATTTATCAATAGAAATTTGGCCGCTATATGCCGTGCTGGATGTTTTTCCACCTACAAGATGTAATCTTCCATTATCTATACTCGCGCTAACGAATACAGCATCCGCCTCCCAGGATGTTCCGTTAAGCTTTGCTTTAAAGTAATAAGTAGGATTGGAGGTGTTATTATTGTTATTAGTGTTGCTATTATTATTGCTGGTGCTAGTGTCATTCTTTTTACAAGATGTTAATAAGCCAATAAAAACAACGGGCAAAAGCAATGCAAGATTTTTTCTCATAATAGTTTGGTTTTAAAAAATGAATAAATTTAGGTTGTATTCAATTTAAAGTTTTTTTAGCATAGATTATATACTATATAAAGGGTTGCAAATAACCATACAATTTTGTAATGTCCATCCTTTAGTATGGGATGCCTCCATGGTGTTGGTGAGTATCTGCATCATGATAGCAGTTTTGTTATTTAAAGCTTTCCTATAAATGTTTTCAAAAAACATATTATTTTTATAAGTTTATATTTGAAGTATTTCTGATCTTTTTAGCTACGCATGATTCATAAAAGCAAGCCGGATTTTTTTAAAGATCACCCGATTAATATCGGGGACCGGATTGCCTTTAAAAACTTATTTAAACAATATTATGCAGCCTTTTGCTTCTTTGCAGAACGATTGACTAATAGCCCTGATGATGCAGAAGATATCGTAGAGGATGTCTTTTACAAATTATGGCAACGGAATGACTGGTTTGAAAGCGAACAGCATTTCAAAGCATTTATGTACCGTTCTATAAAAAATGCCTGCCTGGACTTTGTTAAACTGAATGAACGCCGCGAACGGCGTAATAACTTTTTTACAGAAGAGCAGGGCTACAAACAAGAAAGTTACCTGAATGAGATCATACGTGCAGAAGTAATCCGTGAGGTCTATGCAGCAATAGAAAGCCTGCCTCCGCAATGCGGGAAGGTCATTACCATGAGTTTTGTGGAAGGGAAATCCAACCGGGAGATAGCTGAAGAACTGAACCTGTCCATGCAAACTGTAAAAAATCAGAAAGGACGCGGGCTTGCCCTTTTGAAAACCATGATGTCTCATGATAAATTCCAGGTGTTGCTGCTACTCCCCTATTTATCAATTTTTGATCTCCTGCATAATGTAAATAATCTTTTTTAGTGAGACTGTTTTTTCGCTTTTAGTGAGACTCATCTTAACAATTCAATTGCTTACATTTTCTATATCTTTGGAATAAGTCTCAAGCATGAAAGCAAGCCAATTATTTAATCTGATCAGCACCGGTGATTACCAGCCATTGAGAGCAGTGCTTGCCGCTGATCCTAATTTGGCAAATGCGTGGGTACCGTGCAGCGATGACAGACCGGATATGAAAGGACATCCGTTGCACCGCATTTGCGATGTGGTTTTTGCCAAAGCGATCACTGATGAACAAGCCATTGAAGTTGCCAAAATATTGTTGGCGTTCGGTGCCAATATCGATGGCTATAAATCATCTGGAGATAATAACACACCCTTGATCGCCGCTTCCAGTCTTCACGCCGAGAAATTAGGCATTTTCTATATTGAACAGGGTGCAGATATTTATTACGCCGATAATGACGGTGCGACCGCATTGCATTGGGCTGCCTTTTGCGGGAGGGATTTGTTGGTAGCTGCCCTGATAGCTGCCGGGGCAAACATTAACCAACAAGATACCACATTCAATTCTACGCCAATCGGCTGGGCGATACATACCTTGACTTCCGGCGATACTGGGAACCAGCATCATCAATTAGCCTGTGTAAAGCTGCTTTTGAAAGCCGGGGCGGATCAAGCAATAATTGATAGTGACACGCGCAAATACTTACAGGAAACCGCGGCTGATGACAACGAACTAAAAAGTCTGTTGGCATGAGCAAGTTTAAACAAAACATCCCTGCACTGCCAGTGATCAATATTGACAAAGCGGTAGTCTTTTATGAAAACAAGCTGGGCTTTAAGCTGCGGGTTCAAAAAGAGGGCTTTGCCGCAATGGTGAGGGATGGTATCGAGATACAGCTTTGGGAGGCTTGTGACCGTTCCTGGCGTTTTAAGTTCTGGCTTTTTTTAAACCCGATCATCAGTGGCGCGGAAAGCTTTTTAGCCGGAACCGCCAGTTGCAGTATAGAAGTAGAAGGCATTGATGAATTATACCAGGAATATAAAGCCACCGGTGTGCTTTATAATGCAAAAACCGTAGTGGAGAATCAGCCCTGGGGTCACCGCGACTTGGCAACCCTTGACCTGCACCGTAACCTGATCACTTTTTACGAAATAGTTGCTTAACCGCAACAAGAGGTGCCCTGCTGTATCGGCGGGCATTTGACCGTACCATAACTGCAAAACACACAGCAGTCTCCCGCAAGCGGCTTTAACCTTGTCTTACAGCTTTCGCATTCATAAAAATACTGGCAGGCATCCGTAGGCATCTCTTCCTCTTTCTGGAAGCCGCATTTTGGGCAGGTTATAACAGAACTTAATATGATCGCAGTTGCCATGATTAATTGTTTTTAACTAAAGTGGGTTGATAACCGATTTCCTTGATCCTGTGACTGATGCTGTCGGCATTTGTTTTGGCCGGATCGTAGCTGACCACCGTTTGTGCTTTTTCAAATGAGGTAACAGATGAAGCGACACCGTTTAGTGTAGCTAAAGTGCCATCGATATGTTTGGTGCAATCTGCACAACCCATGCCCCGGATATTCAAACGCACATATTCGAACTGACTTGCGATACCCGTCGCAGCTACCGTTTTTACCGGCGCTTTATAAAACAACCCTGAATAATAAGGGAAAGCCATTAAAATGGCAGAAAATACAGTAATGACTAACAGGAACTTTTTGGTTTGCCAGAAAGAACGCTTCGCAGGTTCGCAGCAATCTTCCTGTTTAACCGGAACAAACCTTAATTGCTGATACCAGGCAAAAGCAAAGGCGATAATAGTGATACCGATCAAGTAAGGTCGGTAAGGTTCTACCCAGTTAAAATAAGTAGCAGCCCCGCTGATGCCGCCGAAAATGGCCAGCAAAGGTGCAATGCAGCAAAGTGAAGCCGCTAAAGCCGCGAGCACACCGCCGATCCAGCTTTTTTGTGTTACAGAATTCATGCTTTTACAAGGTTGAGAGGTTCGCTAACGATACTGAAAAATGGTTTGAGCAAGGGTAACTGCGCATCACAGATCGAATAAAATATCGTTTGCCCTGCCTTGCGTGAACGGATAACGCCACCATCTTTTAGCTTGCGCAAGTGCTGTGAAACCGCCGGGATGGTCATCTCCAAAATATCGCTCAGGTCACAAGGGCAAAGTTCACGCTCCCGGTCCAACAGGAAAAGGACCTTTAAACGGACCTCGTTACCTGCCAAAGCCACAACTTGCGATAGATCCGCAAAGGACTGCTGGTTTTCTTTGATCACCTCTTTACAATTATTGATCTGGCCGGTATCGGCAAATATCCGTTTACAATCACTCATAGCTATTAATAAGTCTCAAATATAAGTATTTAAGCAAATACTTATGTAACATCGTAGAATAAGTGATACGTCGTCTGGAACATGATTATCGTAATTAATGATTGTTAAACAGGATATAGATAATAGGTATTATAAAATAGTCTTACCAAAAGCGAAAAAACAGTCTCACTTAAAAAGATTATTTACACATAAAAACTAAAAATAAATTGCTTAGTACTTTCATCTCGTTGCGTCGTATTGTTTACAATAAACGCGCGGTGAATGAATATACCAGGTACTCTAAAGCAGCAACCTTGCTCTGAAAATAATATTGATACTAAATTTTCAAGTTTATGGCATGTGATAGGTAACACGCCCATGTTCCGGATATGTTATACCTACAGAGGGGTACGGCAGCATATCTATGTTAAATGTGAGCAATATAATCTTACAGGAAGCATAAAAGACAGGATCGCCCTGTATATTTTGCAACAATCCTACAAGTTTAATAAAATTCGCCCCGGTGATAAAATCGTAGAAGTCTCCAGCGGCAATACCGGCATCTCATTTGCAGCCATCGGTAAAGCACTCGGCCACCATGTTCAAATCATCATGCCGGACTGGTTAAGCAGGGAAAGAACCGATATTATTCGCAGCCTCGGAGCAGAGGTCTTACCGGTCAGCAGGGAACAGGGAGGTTTTATAGATGCCATGCGCTTAGCGGAACTACTGGGCAGGGAAAACAAGAATATCTTTCTTCCGCAGCAGTTTACGAATACCTGGAACGTCGATACCCATTATCAAACGACCGCCCCGGAGATATGGGAACAGATGTTGCATCATCGCATACTTGTCAATGCGTTTGTCGCCGGTGTGGGTACGGGCGGCACCATTATGGGTGTTGCCCGTTATCTTCAAAAAAAAGAGCCATCCATTAAAGTTTATCCCATAGAGCCTGCGGAAAGTCCGACGTTGACGACCGGATATAAAAAAGGCAGCCACAGGATACAGGGGATTTCGGATGAGTTTATACCGGAAATCATAGACCTCGAACAATTAGAACCTGTAATCCCGGTTCATGACGGGGATGCCATATTGATGGCACAGTTGCTGGCTACGCGATTAGGGCTGGGCGTTGGCATTTCATCCGGAGCCAACCTGGTAGGCGCCATAAAAGTAAAAGAACAGCTTGGCGAAGAAGCCAATGTAGTTACCATATTTCCCGATTGCAACAAGAAATACCTGAGTACTGACTTGATGCAAACAGAGCCTGTAAAGCCGGAGTATATTTCGTCCGCCATAGAATTAAACCATTATCAGCCGTTGAGCAGACGTTTTACCACTTATATGAGTAGCTCAGATTAAGATTTACCAATTATACCGCGCGAGGCAGTACATAGATCAAATAGTTAATAAATAAGACAGTCCCGGTAAAGGCTGTCTTTTTTTTATTTCTTACCGGTACTTTTTTCACCTCATGTCGTATCAACTTAAATACGCTTTCTATGGATAAG
>DASZTX010000038.1:0-3786 GCA_035547875.1 Mucilaginibacter sp.
CGGGAAGATGGTGGTTTTTGTCGACGAAGGCCTTTACATCGGTTAGCGGGCGCAGATGGTAATTTGTATCGAACACATAGTCTGCCGGCACGGTGCTGGTTACCACGACCGATGTGGCATGCACCTGGCCGTTCACAGTTAATTTCTGATCTGGTGAAGTAGTGCCGATGCCAAGCCGACCGGATGAATCAAGCGTCATCCTGGCAGTACCGCTGGCACTTCCCGGAGTACCGCCAGTGGTAAATTGCAGGCTTCCGCCATTTCGATAGATGGTATTGGCACCACCGCTTCCGGCGGTCGCGTCATAAAAGAACAAACGCCCCGATGTTCCCGTTGCTGCCGCTGCCTGACTCAAGACCAGACCATTGGCGTTGTTTGAGGTACCAGTGTATATCTCAAGGGTTGACGACGGTGAGGTGATGCCGATGCCGACGTTGCCTGCAAAGTACCCGTTTCCGCTTGAGTCGAGCGTGAACTTCGAGGTGTATGTACCGCCATTGTTCGCTGAGCCCGACGTGCCCGCATCAATCAAAAGCTTTGCACCGCTTCCAACAGTGTTCTCAAAGGAAGATATCGTCAGCGCCGCATATCCGGCGGTTCCTGACTGCGTTACGTTCGGGGTAATGGTGAACATACGCTGTGTTCCGATTGCGGCAAGCAGCTGACCCTGACTTGCGATCAGGCCACCTGCGGCACCTGAACCTGATGACGTGAAGGTGTTCAGGATTTTTATTCCACCGCCAGAGGAGTACGTCGTGCCCAAGGTTGTACCGGCTCCAATGTACAGGTCACGCAAGGTTCCGGTCCCGCCAAGAGCGGTATTTATCATGAACACGTTGCCGCTCCACTGCTGGACCACGCGCTCGTAGTTCGTGGTCTGGTCCGAGGTGTTGTACAGGGCGATGCCGGTCGAGCCCTTCGGGAAGGTCAGGCTGTGGGTCGGCGAGCCCGTACCGATACCGACGTTGCCCGCTCCGGTAATGCGAAACTTTTCGGACGGGATAGCTGATGACGAGTTATTGGTATAAAAGGCCAAGTCCGTCCAGTTAGAATAACCGCTTCCTGCGCCTACCGCAGCAACACCCGCCCATTTGTTAACCTCTCCACTGTTATAACTACTGTTTTTTAATTTTATTCCGACGCCATATCCTGTGGAATTATTATTGATCGGATTGCGGATAACTGCCGGCCAAAGCACTTGCGTATAATCGCCGGGGGGTGACACCTCCAGTAATGCTTGCGGTGTAGAGGTCCCGATACCGACATTCCCGGTATTGGTATTGTAAATATCGTTGCCAGAAGTGTTCCATTGTGCCCTGCCGATCAGAGCCAGCAGGCAAAGGACAGTCGTTGTAATAAGGAATTTCATGATAAATAAGGGTTTGGTTTGGAAGTTGGATTGATTTGGGAAGTCGCATGCCCTCAGGTGTGTCCATGTTCGTCAACAAATCTTTGATTATAAAAAGCAGGGATATTGGAATCATTTCAAAGTTGCACATGAAAAAGGATTAGGCCACGGCGGTGAAACGCTGCGGATAGTTAATTGAAGATACGCCTTTTAAAAGTAGGGTGCAAGTATTTTTTTATCCGGTAAACACTGCCTAAAGCCGAAAAAATAATGGTGGCCTCAATACAACAGTGTTTTGTAAGTCTAATATTTAAACCCTTTCAACCGTCACTGCGCTAAAACCCCTGCTCTCCGTCCCGTCGATAAGCAGCTTTATGTAAATGGTGTACTTCGGCAGCGTCACGAAGTCGTCGTAAGTGAACACCGGATAAAACTCCTTCTCCATAACCTTCGCGTCCGCAAGTCTCAGCCGGAAGCAGATAACCGTGCAGACATTCCCGAGTATCGCGCTTCTCGTTTCCGGCTCCAACTGCTCAAGGTACTGGTGGGTGAGGAAAAGGCCTAGACCGAACTTGCGAACCTGGGGGAGCATGCCAGCGAAGGACTTTGAGACGAAGCTGTGCGCCTCGTCGATGAGCACATAGAAATTGTTGCGCTCCCCTATCATCTTTCCCGCCCGCAGCATTGCCACGGCCTGTAGGGCAATGGGCTGACGGCCTAAAATATTAATCTACTGATAGCAGTTCCATTAGTTGTAAATTTGGTAGTAATAATATGAAATCCGCCTGTGACACAAATAAAGACTAATGCATTGGAGAAATGGTATGAATACAACTATCTTGTTTCATCTCCATTGCAAATAATCCCAACTGTTTCGAGAGAGAAAGTCCAATTTATTTATAATCAATTGAAAAGTTTTTTTGGAATCAGGTACTTTGATTTGGTACAAGTGCAAGATAAACCAATTCATAAAATCAGTTGGTTGTTTTCATTGCTTGCAAACGATAAATCAATAGGCTGTATTGGCGCATTACATCAGATTGCGACCTTAATCCATTATTCAATATGTCTTGATCCCAAATTACGGAAAGAGTTGGCAGATAAGAAAAACAGCCCTGTAAACCTTCGGAATTTTTTCTTTGAGCTGTTCATTTATTACCAATTGGATAAATATCCCCTGGATAATAAAAAGAAACTTACTGAACATACACAAGAATTAGAAGGCAGCATGGTAATAGGCAAAAAAGAGTTGCTATTCGAATGCCGAAAAGCGTACTTGCCTAATCTATCCGAACTTGATGTCATCCGCAGGCTGGTCACAGCATTACATGCCGTCATACAACGGATAACAAAGTCTACTCCTAAAGGCCTATTGTTGACTATCAGTTTAAAAAGGCCTGTTGACGGTACGCACTTTAACCGCTTTGAGCAGAAGATCAGAAGATTTGTCGACGATCTGAATAATGCGACTGACGCCATTTATGGTATAGATTATTTTATTGAGGATAATTACGGTACATTTAAAGTAATTGATTATGATCTTGCCACAATGGTTGAAACAAAAGGCAAGGCTTTACATGATATCTTAGTGTATGTTATTCCGTCAACGACATTAAATGCTGAGGGTATGGTTTATCATCAAGTGGAAATAGAAGCCAATTTTTCTTTATTAAGGAGCAGGGTTTATAGGAAACTTGAAGCAGTTCTCAGGGAAAAGAAACGACAGCATCGCAAATCTGCATTCATTAATAAGGTTATTTTTATCGATACGGAAATGTTACCGGAATTCCAAATGAATATATTTCCCAATGGTTCTATGTATGATACCACTGAAATTGAGAGATTATACCGGAAGCTGAACATGCACGAAATCGTGTGCATTGTCAGACGAATCTTTACGAGTGAAATCCCATTGACTATTGCTGATGTGTTTTTTCCCGATGACCTGCAAAGGGAAGCATTGGTAATAAAGCAACTCTTCAATTAACAGTATGTCTCAACTTTTACATTTATACGGCCTTATGACAATACCGCCAAAGTAGGCTTCATCAGCAAAGCATTTTATCCCCTTGATGAAATAGGTTGTTCCCCGGTAAAGCTTACCTTCAGCTACATATTTACCCTGACTGGATATTCCGGAGGTCGTGACCAGGCGATTCCGTGCGGGACGGATCAATAGGATTTGCAAGTGGAATTTATGATATAATATATTACTCAACAGTTTAACTTGGTCAAAGTGTTGCAGAATTGGATGAGTGTAATTTCAGAACGGGTGATCAATGGATGAAGAATATCCAAATAAATTCGATAAACTCCTTGTTTACGAACAGCCATTTAATGTCCCGTTTCAGCTTGCGCTTAAAGTCCTGAGTTAAGCGGGGCGAAGCATGGTAGCTTCGGGTAGATATCAGTTTTGTGGTATTATTTTTCATCATTTT
>DASZTX010000039.1:0-26685 GCA_035547875.1 Mucilaginibacter sp.
AGTAAAGCTTGAACTAAAGGCAACAAGCGGAGCCTCCGGTCCCTCTGCCGGAAGCTTCTCGGTAGCGGTAACAGATGAAGACAAGGTGCCCATAGACAGCCTGAACGAACAGACGATAGAAAGCTACCTGCTGCTGACATCAGAACTGAAGGGAAGGATAGAACAGCCGAATTACTACTTTCTTCACCCCTCAGACCAGACACGTTCAAACCTGGACAACCTGCTGCTGACACAGGGATACCGGCATTTCATCTGGAAACAGGATACGGCGACATACCCGGCAGAACAGGGGATGCAGATCTCGGGTACGGTAAAGAAGAACGGCAGACCGGTAGCGGGGGCAAAGGTAAAGCTGTTCAGCAATACGGGAGGCATGTTCATGCTGGACACATTAACGGATCAGGAAGGCAGGTTTGCCTTTAAGGGCCTGCTGTTTGCAGACAGCACGAAGTTTGTGGTGCAGTCGCGGGTAAAGAAGGGACAGGATGATGTGACGCTGGAGCTGGACACGGTACAGCCGCCGGCCCTACGGATCATGCCGCAGGCGCCAGACACCAACGAAACCATATCAGCTGCATTATCCGCCTACACCGACAATCAGCAAAAGTATTATGAAGAGCTAAAGAAGTACGGCATCAACCAGCACCCGGTGATGCTCAGAGAGGTCAAGGTAGAAGCCAAAAAGGAACTGCCGATCCCCCACTCCCAGAACCTCAACGGTTCGGGCAATGCAGATTATGTAATAACTGCGAAGGATATTGATAAAATGATCTGCGGCAGACTTGCTGATTGCCTGCAAGGGGTTTATAACCTTCATTTTGCAAATGGATTGCCACTTGTAGGGGCTCTGGTTATCGATGGCACCTTTGTAGATATAGAAACTTTCGCCGACCTGCGTCCCGAAGACATCGAAGGGATAGAAATTCTCACCGATCATTCACACTATAATGCCATTTATGGTTCCCGCATGGCCGGTGGCGGACTGATCATCACGACAAAGCGGGGTCGCCGGACCGATAACCTTTATTACCGCTATGCGCCCGGCGTGGTGACTTATCAGCCTAAAGGCTTCTACAAAGCGCGGGAGTTTTATTCACCGCAGTACGACAACCCGCACACCAACCAGAAGATGGCCGATTTGCGGAGCACGATCTACTGGAACCCCGATATCATCACAGACAAAGATGGTAAGGCATCCTTCAGCTACTTCAATGCTGACGGCAAGGGAACCTACCGGGTGGTTGTGGAAGGCATCGACGCTGATGGCAACATCAGCAGGCAGGTGTATCATTATACGGTAGAATGAACGGTCTGACAGTTAAGAGGATGTTTAACATGTTTAGAGAAAGGCAGAGGCAGACGAATGTATCAGTAAAATCACAATTCAAATCGCCTGCCTCGTGACGGTCTTCCCGGGATCGATACTTTGGATACCTTTTCGCGAAAGTAAAGAAGCATCGTAGATTGCCGCTAAATGAAGACGGTCAGGAACAAAATTAACTTTTTTTATAATGGGTTCGTTTGATTTTCGCACTATATAATTTAGGAACGCTGCTTTAAAGCCTGCGGTGAAGTTAGAGTTAGCGAGGCTTAAGTTTTTTTATTAGATTTACTAAATCTAAACAATATCACGATACCATGCCTTTCACACATTATAAACAGCCTGATCAAATGGATTGCGGCCCTACCTGCCTCCGCATGGTAGCAAAACACTACGGCCGGAATTTTAAAGTGCAGACATTACGGCGGCTCTGCGAGATCAATCGCGAAGGGGTGTCGATGCTTGGAATAAGCGATGCCGCTGAAAAAATAGGTTTCAGATCGCTGGGTGTAAAGTTAACACCGCGCCAGCTAAGGGAGGCTGAATTACCCTGTGTCCTCCATTGGCGGCAAAACCATTTTGTGGTGCTTTACAAGATAAAAAACCATAAATATTACCTCGCTGATCCGGCGGGAGGGTTGGTAACCCTCGACGAAACTGATTTCGCCCGCAACTGGCTTGGCGATAAAGAGAATGAGGAGGGAATAGCCCTGTTACTGTCACCCACACCGCAGTTTTATGAGCAGGACGACGAAAAGGGGACGGATGTAAGCTGGGCGTTTCTGTTTCGATACCTGATAATTTACCGCAAACTGGTACTGCAATTATTGTTTGGTTTGGGTATAGGCAGTTTGCTGCAGTTGATCACACCGTTTCTTACCCAATCCGTTGTAGATATAGGGATCAATACCCGTAACCTGAACTTCATTTATATCATTTTAATTGCGCAAACGGCATTGATCATCGGCCGCGTGAGTGTGGAATTTATACGCTCATGGATATTGCTGCACATGAGCACCCGTATCAATATTTCTATCCTGACAGACTTTTTAATAAAGCTGATGAAGCTGCCCATGAGCTTCTTTGATACCAAAATGACGGGAGATATCATGCAGCGAATGAATGATCAAAAGAGCATACAGACCTTTTTGACAGGATCGACACTTAGTACGGTTTTTTCCATGTTTAACCTGCTGGTTTTTTCTGTGGTGCTGGCTTACTACAATGTCGGGATATTCTTTGTATTTGCGATAAGCAGCAGTTTGTATATAACCTGGATAATTATTTTTTTGAAACGGCGCCGGGTGCTGAACTATAAAAGTTTCGAAGTTTCGGCCAAAAATCAAAGCAGCATCGTTCAGCTGATCGGTGGTATGCAGGAAATAAAGCTGAATAACTGCGAACAGCAGAAACGCTGGGAGTGGGAGCATATACAGGCGCGGCTTTTTAAGTTCAATGTGAAGACGCTGGCGCTGAGCCAGTATCAGCAGGGGGGCGCCACTTTCATAAACGAAGGGAAGAATATCCTGATCACCTTTTTGAGCGCACAGGCAGTAATTAACGGGCATCTGACACTCGGGGCGATGGTCGCTGTGCAATATATCGTCGGTCAGTTAAGTAGTCCCATTGAGCAGTTGCTCGGTTTTGTTCAGGGCTTTCAGGACGCGAAGATCAGTCTGGAACGGTTAAATGAGATCCACCAGATGGAAGATGAGGAACCTGTGAACAGGGACTGGAATCATCAGCTGCCTCAAAATAAAAGTCTGAGGATAAGCAATCTGACTTTCAGGTATCCGGGAGCAGGGAATGAACCTGTGCTGGAAAATATCGATCTCCAAATACCGGAAGGCAAAACCACCGCCATTGTAGGTATGAGCGGCAGCGGCAAAACCACTATCTTGAAGTTATTGCTACGGTTTTATGAGCCGCAAAAAGGTGAGATTAGGGTAGGCGATCAGTCGATACATAATATCGGGTTCAAAACGTGGCGCGGCCAGTGCGGCGTGGTGATGCAGGACGGCTTCATTTTTTCAGATTCCATCGAAAGGAATATTGCCGTAGGTGACGATTATCCGGACAAGGAAAAGTTGCGCCACGCTATAAAGGTGGCCAATATTCAGGATTTTATTGATGGTCTCCCGCTTGGTCTGAACACGAAAATCGGGGCCGAGGGGAACGGCATAAGCCAGGGGCAGCGGCAACGGATGCTGATCGCCAGGGCCGTTTATAAAAACCCTCAGTATATCTTTTTTGACGAGGCCACCAATGCCCTGGATGCCAACAACGAGCGGGTAATTATGGATAATCTGGCCGACTTCTTTAAAGGCAGAACGGTCGTGATTGTTGCTCACCGGCTAAGTACGGTAAGCAATGCGGACAATATCATCCTGCTGGAAAAAGGTCGCATAGCGGAGCAGGGAACCCATCGGGAACTGACTGCCCTAAAAGGGGACTATTACCGGCTGGTAAAAAATCAGCTGGAATTGGGAACCTGAAACTTTTTTGCAACAGAGGAACAGCGTTAATTATAAAATATTTTAATTAAGACCTAACTATGCCATCATCAATATACACGGACAATAATTTGGAAACCCGGCACACGGATGAAATGCAGGATATTATCACTGCAGTCCCCGGTTGGCTGTTGCGATGGGGAATTATGCTGTTCTTCGGAATATTGGTTTTAATTATCGTTTTAGGTTCGCTGATAAAATATCCGGATATTGTAAACGCGCAGCTGAAAGTCGATTCCCCCAACTCCCCCAAGGCGGTTGTCGCAAAGGTTTCAGGGAAACTGGTACAACTGCTCGCCGTTGAAGGCCAGACAGTGACCGCTGGGCAGCCTCTTGCTTATGTTGAATGTACAGCCGATCATGATAAGGCGCTGACGCTGTTAGCAAATCTGAAAACGTTGCAAAACGAGGTGTTGCAAAACAAGCCATTGGATAACCGGCTTTTGAGCAACAGCGATAATACGCAGTTAGGTGAATTGCAATCCGCTTATCAGATATTCTATCAGGAATTGTTGACTTACCGTTCAACCATTGACAATGGGTTTTTGGTAAAAAAGAAGGTCTTTTTGCAAAATGATCTGAAAAACTATTCAGAGCAGCAACAGCAACTCACGGCCCAGCGCGACATTGAAAAAAAGGACTTCTCCCTGGCTAGCGACGAATATGACATGCACAAAAAGCTGGCACAGCAGAAGGTTGAGACGAAGGCCGAGTTAAGACAGGAGGAAAGTAAATATCTCGCAAAAAAGACCTCCTTAGTTCAAACAGAAGCAGCGATCATCAACGGCGATAATAACTATGCTGCCAAGCAAAAGGAAATTCTCGAACTGGATAATCAGATGCAGGAAGAAAAGTCCAAGTTCCTGCAGGCCCTTAACAGCCTGATCAGCACTGCGGAAGACTGGAAAAGCAAGTTTGTGCTGAGCGCTTCGCAGTCGGGCAAATTATCTTATGCAGGCATTATCCAGAAAAATCAGGTATTGACCGCCGGACAGGAAATATTTTATATTGACCCTGGAAATGAATCTTTTTTCGGAGAAATGTCCATCCCGCAAAACAACATGGGTAAAGTGAAGAAAGGTCAGCAGGTCCTGATCAAATTGAGAAGTTATCCTTTTGAGGAGTATGGTATGATACGCGGACGTATAAATTACATTGCCGACGTCCCGTACCGCGACAGCGTTTTTATTTCAAAGGTCGATTTTAAGATGCAAAATGCTTCCGATCTGAAAAAGCCCATACACCTTAAACAAGGTATGATGGCTGATGCAGAGATCATTACCCAGGACGCCACCATAATGCAACGCCTCACGCGCAGCTTTTTTAAGATACTGGATAACAGTCGGTAATTTGCGTTAATACGTGTTGCCGTTTGTAAGATCGTCTCATTTTTCCATATCCCGGACTGATATTTACGCAAATATTTTTTATTCCTAAAAACTTGGGTATATTTAGTAATCCGATATAAACCACCTGTTTTTTTAGTTTCTTTCCGCAGTCCCGCCGTTGGCTTAATGGTTTTTTAGGGGGAGTCTGCGCATAGTGGTATCGGTTTTTTTAGATACTGTAGAACATTTCAAATATGAAAAAGTCCATTCTTTCACTCGCATTGTTCATATCGTTGCAAACTGTAGCTTTTGGGCAAGGCAGCAGCCAGGTTTTAGATGATGCCGTATCAAAAATACAGACCACGATAACCGACCATATTATCGAAAAGGTATTTCTGCATTTTGACAGGCCTTATCCGTACTACGTAGCCGGCGAAACAATTTATTTTAAAGCGTATGCAACTATGGGCGAACTGCACGAGCCTTCCCGCATCAGCGGTGTGCTGCATGTGGATTTGATCGATCATAACAATGCGCTGTTGCAAACCCGGGCAATTCAGCTCGTCAATGGGGTGGGGTGGGGCGATCTTAGTTTGCCGGATTCATTGCAAAAGGGAAATTATAGAATACGGGCCTATACCAATTACATGCGTAATAACGACCGGGCCTATTTTTTTGAGCGGTATATTTCTGTAAGTTCTGTTAATGCTGTAGATAAGGTGATGGCAGCTACAAAGAAATCCGGAGCGCCGTCGCTTCAGTTTTTCCCCGAAGGGGGCAACTTTATTGACGACATCCGGACAAAAATTGCTTTTAAGGCTGTTGGCCCTGACGGGCTTGGCGTTGATCTGAAAGGTACGGTGGTGGACAACGAAAATAATGAAGTAGCAAAAATAACCTCAAGCCATTTCGGAATGGGTGTTTTTGATTTTATTCCGGAAGAAGGTAAAAAGTACTCGGCAAAGGTAACGTATGCAAATGGTTCTACGGCAACGGTAAGCCTTCCGCAAGCAGCTGCAAAGGGAATTGTGCTGGCGGTAAACACCAATGATCCTTCAAAGCTCTCGATAGAGATCAGGGCGAACCGCGCTTATTATAAGGAGAACATGAATAAAGAAATTAACCTGTTGGTATATTGGTCGGGTTCGGTAAAAAAGGTAAATACCAAACTGGACAACCAGATTCTCGGTCTTGATTTGCCAACGGCGGACATGATGACCGGTATTGTGCAGATCACTCTGTTTTCTGATACAGGTGAACCGCTGAGCGAACGGCTTGCCTTTGTACAAAATAAGGATATCCTGAATTTATCGCTGAATTCAGATAAACAGGTGTACGCACGGCGGGAAAACGTTATGCTCAATCTTGGTGCAAAAAATAAGGACGGCGCTCCGGCAAAGGGATCTTTCTCCGTTTCTGTTGTGGATGAAGGCAAACTGGCGGTTGATGAAAATGCAACACATAATATTTTAACGGATATGCTGTTGACGCCTGATTTGAAAGGTCATATCGAAAAACCGAATTATTACTTTATGTCTAATACACCTGAAACACGGGGTAATTTGGACGCGTTGATGTTGACGCAAGGCTATCGTCGTTTTGTTTGGAAGGAGTTGATGAATGAAAAGATCGATACGGTGATAACGTATAAGCCTGAACGTACTTTTAATATATCCGGAACCGTGAAGACTAAATCAGGTGAGCCGAGGGCCAGCGTTCAGGTTACTTTGTTGCCGGGCGCAGGCGCGGTTAAATCGGCGATGACGGATGCAAATGGTCATTTCGTTTTTGCCGACATGGTTTTTGAGACGGGAGCCAGCTTTATATTAAAAACAGACTCCAGATCGGGAAAAAATGCCTCGGTGATCACCCTGGATAACCCGAAACCCGGCGCCGCCATCGATCCGGCAAATCCAATGTTATCCGCGTATAACGGCAATGCGGATATACTTGCCTCGCTTCAGAATGCCGGACAAGGCGCGGGTATGACATCCGGCGGTAATTCAAGGACTTTTATTAAGAACAGCAGTAAGGAAGATAGATCAAAATCTGGTGAGAGCTACCGTTCATCGAATCTTGGTGGCCCCGGCCATGCCGATCAGGTTATTCATGGCAGCAGCTTTGAAAATGCGCCATCTTTAGTAACGGCATTGAACGGCGTTGCTCGTGATATCGATTTTCGTAATGGTGTCCCTTATTTGAAAACTGGAATGGTGTTAAACACTTCTAACGAGATAGTTAATCCGATGTTAATTATAGTTGATGGCGTTCAGGGTGTAAAGGATATTGATGGCATTCTGCCGAGAACGGTAGAAACAGTTGAAATACTTAAAGGCCCCAACGCTGCAATTTACGGCGTGGCTGGCGGCGCGGGTGTTATGGTGATCACGACGAGGCAAAACCTTGCAGACGACGGCCCGGTTAGCAAAGAAATGTCACCCGGAGTTTATTCTTTTCATCCTGTCGGTTTTTATAAGGCAAAGGAGTTTTATTCGCCGCAATATAATGTAAGCGGCGCAGCAAGTCTTCCCGACACACGCACAACGATCTTCTGGAGTCCAAACGTGGTGACGGATGTTGATGGAAAAGCCTCATTGAGCTTTTTTAATGCCGACGGAACAGGAAATTACCGTGTAGAAGTAAACGGAATGGATGATAAAGGAAACCTTGGTCACCAGGTTTATCACTATAAGGTACAGTAATTCCCCTTAAGAATTTAGTCTTTCGTGATCAGATAGACATGACCCAATGCTTCTGCGCGCGAAGCTTTGTTCAGAAACTTTGGCGTCAGGTTTTCCTGCGGATAGGTGATGAATGATTTCATAATCGTAAAAGCCGCGTGCTGTTGCCGCAGATAATCAAGCGAAGGCTGACTTACAAAAAAAACGGACGGCTCTTTCGTGTCAAAATGAACAAACTGATCAATGGGCATAAAATCTACGGGCCTGTCGCAATAAAACTGGAAGATGTTATTTTCAAACTTCAGCGAGTAAATATGAAAGCCCTTATATTCCGGGTTATTAATGAAACGCGCTGCGGCAATCTGTCCCTTATAAGGTACGATCTGTTTGTAAAAAACAGCATTGAGATAAAACCCGGTGAATAATGCAGCAATGCAACTCAAAAACAGGAGCCGGACATTTGCGGCTTTTGTGCGCGTGGCAATAAAAAAAACTAACAACCCCGACAGAACCATATCCACCCATAACCACAACAGATGGTCTGGTTTTAGGATATAGTTAAGCAATAGTACGGCTACTGGCAATAACACGATAAAAGCCCATTGCGAATACTTTCTGAAGATGATTTCTGCCTTGGCGCTGAGGTCAAAAAAAAGCGGTGCGGTAATAATGGCAAATAATGGGAACACTGCGTTGGTATAAAAAGGCAGCTGAAATCCTGAAAGCGAAAAAAGCAGCAATAAGATCAACCCTCCGCTGAGCGTATAATACTCACGGAGTTCTACCCGCCGGAAGACCCTCCTTATATTCCTCAATATTGAATAAAAGAAAAGCAGGCACCAGGGAGCAAACGCCCACAGCAGCGTATGTAAAAAAAAGATTTTGCTCCCAGGGCTTACCCGGTTGATCGGCCCGTTGTTTACAAAGCGGCCGAACTGACTGTCCCATAAAAACCATTTGATGCCGGATACATCGTGTCGGCCAAAGACGGTCTTCTCCGGATGCGTGTCAAACTGTGTATAAAGCGCATACAATTCGGGTATGATGAATATGATCGTCAATATTCCCAGCGCAAGCCATTTAAATTTAAGTACCTCCCTTAATTCTCTCTTAAAGATCAGCTGGCCGAGCAACGCGCCATAAATGGCGGCAACAACAAAAATGCCTTTTGTCATGATGGCGCAGGCAGTAAGCAGGGCTGCAGCTAAAAGGTCCTCCAGTGAATAACGCTCATGCAGCCGGGCAATATGATAAACCGCACCAACGATAAGCGCCATTAAATACGGTTCGGCCCGTACATCGGTATTGGAAAGTAGGGTATGCAGGGCCGTTGAAAGTATCAGCGCAGCCGCGAACGCAATTTCACGGCTGTAATATCTTCTGGCAAAAAGCCAGGTATAAAGCATGCTGAGCAAAAAGAATAGTAACGCTGGCAGACGATAGGCCCACACACTGATGCCAAAGGTTTTGAAGCTCAGCCATATCATCCAGAATGGAAAGTGTGGTTTATCGAGCCAGTCTCTGTTGTAGGTAAAAAGGTCGAAGAAATGCTTTTTATAAATAAGGTTCTTCGCGATAGCCGCGTATAAACCCGGATCGTCGGTGAAAAAACCGGTATTGATTCCTGCAAAATTTACTGCGATAGCCAACACCAGTAATAAAAGGTAAAAGTTTTTATTTATATCCTTCATCTTAATGGTGTGCGCAGATTAATACTGCCTGCAAATATAGGTGATGCGGATAAATGAGGCGGCTGCGAACGCTAATTAACAAAAAAACCTCACACCTTTCAGCGTGAGGCCAAAAATCACAACAATTGTTTAACCTTACGGTCAATTCCTAACTGCAATATGATTCTTATAATAAAACGTTCTGAAGCTCTATTTGTTTCGGAGACAGGCGTTTGTTTTTAAATTAATTTTCATTGAACCGGAATCGGAACGGAAGTTTTGTCAGCAAAATCTAATAACAAATTTATTCTGTTATAAATCGGTATTTCGGGTTATCTTTATCTCAAAAAACAACCAATAAAATATTTAATTATGAAAGCACTATTCAAATTCAGGGCGCTACCTATGTTCGTTTGCGCCTTATTGATGTCATCCGCAGTGATGGCTCAAAAGCCGGTAGCCAGCCCGCGCGATAGCGTTAGCGGAACAGTCGCCGGTGCAACCGTTAAGATAGCTTACGGAAGCCCTGCCGTTAAAGGAAGACAAATATTCGGCGGATTGGTTCCTTATGATAAAGTTTGGAGAACAGGCGCAAACACCATGAGTACTTTTGAGACCAGTAAGGCGATCAAAGTTCAGGGTAAAACACTCCCTGCCGGAAAATACAGTCTGTTTACAACTCCAGGGGAAAAGGAATGGAAGATCATATTCAACTCAGTTACAGGTCAATGGGGGATCAAACGCGATGGTTCGGCAAACGACGATCCGGCGAAGGATGTACTTGTAGTTACAGCTAAACCCATGAAATCAAACGCGATGCATGAGCGTTTAACATTTGAGATCAACAAAAAAGGATTCGTTCTGCTTTGGGATAACACAGCAGTACCTGTTTCTCTAAAATAATAAGGTATAAACCCAGGTTGAACCCCATGTCATCGGCATGGGGTTTTTTATTTCATCCCTGTCATATTGTGCTATATTTACGCGGTATGGTGGCTGCCGTCAAAAAAGGACTGATTGTTAAAGCTGTTATTATCGGCTCGCTGGCGATAATGATTTACCTGCTGATGATTTTTGCTGGCTACCCCCGGTTAGTAGAGCGGTATTATTCTGAAGGACTTTATCCGGCGGTTTGCTTTATCCTGCACCCCTTTTTCAATATTTTTCCATTCAGTGTCGGCGATATTTTATACCTGTTAGTTATCGCTTACCTGATATATGTGGTGGTGACTCTTGTAAAGTTGCTCCTAAAAGGCCGCTTTGCCGACGCCTTTACGAGGTTGCTGGCGATCACCATCCGGATACTCGCCGCGGTTCTCATTTTTTACCTTTTTTGGGGAATGAATTATTTCAGGCCGTCTGCAGGTGAGCGGCTTGATCTGAAAGATACTACCTTTAGTACAGCGGCTTTAAAGGCGGTAACGGAAATGCTGATCGATAGTGCGAATACTACCCGTGCCCGTTTGACACAGGCCGACCTTTTGCAAAATAACGGAACTATATACCACACAGCTGAAGAGGCGATTCGTAAGCTTTCTGCCGATTCCGAAAAATTCCGAACTTTTCATCCCGGAGTAAAACCTTCCCTGCTTTCGCCGCTGCTCAACTATTTCGGCACTTCGGGTTACATGAATCCCTTTACAGGCGAGGCGCAGATCAATTACATGATCCCGGTGTTTACCCGTCCGGTGACGGCTTGTCACGAACTGTCTCACCAGATGGGATATGGTCCGGAAGATGAAGCTAATTTTATCGGTTTTCTGGCTGGTGTTAATTCTAAAGACCGCCTTCTGCAATACTCGGCATACTATCTGGCTGTAGGTGAATTTATGCGCACCTTGTATTTTCGCGATAGCCTGGTGAACAAATCCCTGCGGCCACGCATTTCACCAGAGGTACATCATGATTTTGCAAAGGAACGTGCTTACTGGGTATCGTATCAGAGCATCGCTGAAACAATAAGCGGTATCTTCTATGATCATTTTTTAAAAGCCAACAACCAGCCGCAGGGAATTGACACCTACAACCGGATGATATTGCTGGTAATGGCAAAATACAGCAAAAGCGTCCTGCCTGACTCCTCAATTAAGGCTAACGTCGGCCGCGATCAAAGAACGACGCCCTGAGTAGTAAATTTGAGATCGTTATCACCCGCTAAAGCGGTCGTAGCATAACCGTTATCATTGATCAGCAGCTTTTCATTTTCTGCGCGAATGTGTAGTTGATCGACAAAAAATTCTCCGGTAACACGTATCACGGCCACCGGCATATTTACTTCGAGTTCGGCAACAATGTTATGCTCAAGGCTCATGGCGGAATCATTATCCAGCTGATGTACATGAATGATGGTTGACCCATCCGGACGAAGCACCTTTACACTGTCGCGTTCCGTCTCAATGTTAGTTGCCGCCGCTGTCACAGATTTGTTGGACACCAGCGCGATCCGTGTGCCGTCAATATCGTTAATATCGAGGTCTATATCGAGATGAGATTGATTTGGCCCGGGTCCGCCTTCTGAAACAGCGTTGATCTTAAGAAAATGTTTCCAGTTCCCTTCCTCTCCGTAACTAATGGTTTTTCCGTGCACCACAAATGCACTGGAGCCGATTACAAATGCGTATTTCATAGCTTAATGGTTTATATATTGATATAATATCATAAGCTTTCAAAATGTTTCTTTTATTTTTTGCTCCGGAGACTGCAATTGCAAACGGAAGCAAATTACGGCAAAAAAATGCGTTCCGTATCTCACCCCGGAACGCACACAACATTATTCAAATAATGTTGATCAACTAAACCTCAGATCTCATGTTAAACGAGTATCCAAGCTCTTTATATAAACGGCAGGGTAGCCGGTTGCGATAATTTTTTGGTGCTTTGCAGTAATGGTATCAAAAGCTATACCTGTTTATGCAATTTCAACCTATATTAGTAGGTGACAGTATGCCAACGGCTTTAGGTGCCGTTTTATTATTATTTTAACTGTTATTCTAACGGTAATTTATAAAATCGCACAAAAATGGCATATTTCTTACAAATTATTTAGTAAAAGTATTGTTACTATGAAAAGACGATTGATTTTCCTGCTATTGCTTTGTCCGTTAGCTATAGCAGCCCAGAAATATACTTCAGCCGAAATAAAACGGTACAAAAAACAGGCTGCTGCAGTGACGATCGTCAGGGACAATTGGGGTGTGCCGCATATTTATGGCAAAACAGACGCTGATGCAGTTTTTGGGCTGATGTACACCGAATGTGAGGATAATTTTAACGGAATAGAACAAAACTACTTATACCAGTTGGGCCGCCAGACAGAGGTAAACGGCCCCAGGAGTTTGTACACAGATGTTCAGTTGCAACTGATTGCTGACACAGCGGATGCCATCAAAGATTACAAAGCCGCTGCCCCCTGGTTCCGGAAATTACTGGACGCTTTTGCCGACGGAGTGAACTATTATTTATACACCCACCCGAATGTTAAACCTGCTGTTTTTCAGCGATTTGAGCCATGGTATGCCCTCATGTTTACTGACGGAAGCGTATCGGCTAC
Source organism: Mucilaginibacter sp. (assembly GCA_035547875.1). Lineage (GTDB taxonomy): Bacteria > Bacteroidota > Bacteroidia > Sphingobacteriales > Sphingobacteriaceae > Mucilaginibacter. The sequence continues at coordinate 13,064 of DASZTX010000039.1, forward strand.
GGTAACGGGCGGGGCGACTTTAAACGAAACCAGGAAGTTTTACGGCGACGAGCCCGGGAAGGTAGGCGCGGTACCTGCGCCTGTAATCAATGACCGGGAAACGGGGTCCAACGGTTTTGCAATCGCACCCGCTAAATCGGCATCGGGCCATGCCATGCTGTATATCAATCCGCACGTTCCGTTTTACTTTCGCAGCGAGATACAAATGGTAAGCGACGAGGGGCTTGATGTTTACGGGGCTGTTACCTGGGGACAGTTTTTTGTTTACCAGGGCTTTAACAAGCATTGTGGCTGGATGCATACCAGCAGTAATGCCGATGTCGGCGACCTTTATGCTGAAAAAGTTATCAAAAAAGATGATCAATGGTACTACGAATACGATGGAAAGCTCAGGCCTGTTCAGACAAGGAAGCTCACCTTTAAAATAAAAACCTCAAAAGGTGTCGAGCGCAAAGTGATTACCGGGTATTACACGCATCACGGGCCGGTTCTCGGAAGCCGGGACGGACGATGGCTGGCCCTGAAGGCAGATAACCGCTCATATAATGCCTTGCTGGAATCATGGCTGATCACCAGGGCAAATACTTTTGATGAGTATAAAAAGGCCATGGGCCTTTTGCAGAACGCTACCAATAACACGGTTTACGCCGATGACCAGGGTAATATTGCGTTGTGGTATGGTAACTTCATGCCGAAGCGTAACCCTGCTTATGACTGGAGCCTTCCGGTTGACGGCAGCACTTCGGCAACCGAATGGCAGGGGCTTCACAGCGTTGATGAACAGGTACACGTCTATAATCCTCCAAATGGCTGGATACAAAACTGTAATTCAACACCATTCGCTTCCGCAGGTCCAAACAGTCCGGATAAGGCCAGATATCCTGCTTACATGGCTCCTGACGAACAGAACTACCGTGCTGTGACCGCCATCAGGTTATTGTCTGGTATAAAAAAGCTTTCGCTTGATGAAATGATCGCTAAAGGCTACGATCATTACTTAGCCGCTTTTGACACCATGCTCCCCGCACTTTTCAAAGCTTTTGATGCTGCTCCCGATTCGTTAAAGAAAAAACTGGCAGAGCCGGTTAGTTTGATGCGACAATGGGATAAAAATTCCGCGACAGCATCGGTAGCGACAACGATCGCGGTTGAGTGGGGTACACTGGTAATGCGGCACCTTGCGCCGGTAAAAACCGTCGAGGAAAGCACCTATCAAACCGTACGACTGGCAAAGCTGATGAATGAAATGACCGGAGAACAACAGTTGCAATTATTCAGCGAAGCGTTGGCGGATCTTTCTGAACGTTACGGGACATGGAATATCCGGTGGGGAGACATTAACCGGTATCAGCGACCCGCTGATGGCGTTACTTTCGATGACAATGCGCCGAGCATACCGGTAGGCATGGTATCATCTGCATTTGGTCAGTTGCCATCGTACCAGAGCCGCACGATGAATACCAAAAAACGATATGGATATTCAGGAAACAGCTTTATAGCAGCTGTGGAATTTGGTTCCCGTATTAAGGCAAAATCGGTAATAACCGGCGGTCAATCCTTCGATCCTGCCTCAAAACACTATACCGATCAGGCTGGCATGTATATTGAAGGAAAATTGAAGGATGTTTTGTTTTATAAGTCGGATGTATTGAAACATGCGGAGAAAACCTATCATCCGGGAGATTGATAATCAGCGAATAAAGCCGGACTTTGGTTCGGCAGAGTTGCAATAGTGGGTCGTTAGTTATTTAGTATATTTGTTATCAGTGTTGTGCTGACAGCGCCTTTAAAAGTTTTTGTATTTGAACAGACCAATACCCGTTGTTATGAAAAGATTTCTGCTGCTTGCGTCCGTTATGCTTTTGGCGGGCTTGAGTATTCACGCTCAGAGCATCAATTTTTCCGATCTGGTTTATTATACAACGCTTAATAATGCACAGGTCTATAACAATGTGTTGCAGGGAAATGCCTTCAGGCAGGATTACAGTACCGAGGTGAACGGGCGGGAGATAGAATATTTTAAAAATATCGGTGCTAATCCCAATACGGAGAAAATCGTTGTGGGCAACTTTACCAAATTATACGATGGCGCTATTTTGCGGAAGGTCATCTACACTTCAACCAACGCTCAGCATATTGTTAATATGATCGCGCAGGCAAAGCATTACGGGCTGGAGATGAAATTCCGGGGTGCCGATGAGTCCAACAATATTTATCTTTTCGACAATAGCTTTTATCATGTCAGCATCTACCTGCGCCGCGATCAGACATCGGGATTGGTGGAGATTAAGCAGAAAGAATATCTGGGATTGTATTAATAAATAGGCTCGGCGCGGGCTTTCCTCCTGAAACAAAAATTTTCAACCTGATTATTTCTTTTTAGAGGCTTTTGCCTTCGGATTGAAATCAAGCGAGCGCTTTATCCAGCGATTGAAATCCCTGGAATCCAGGAAGGCCACTTCCTCCACAAATACAAAGTCTTTAGCCGTTCTTCCACGCATGACCATATTTCTAACGCCGTTTTCTTCCAGGGCGGATTCCATTGCTTCAGCGCCAATTCTGCAAAGCATTTCGTCACCGCTTACACATACGCACATTTTCCCGTTAACCATAAAACAAACACCCCGGAACATCTCCTTTTCTTCTACATCAGGGAGGTGAGCCAGCGCTTCGCGGATGCGATCGGCAAGTTTGAGGTTATAAGCCATTGGTTATACGCAAGGTTGATGATCCTTTCATTCAAAACTACACAACCTTCCTGATTATTCAAATCCGGCGGACATGCCATTTAACGGTATCTGAGCAATTTTCCGATATTGATAAAACTTCGGTAGTTTAAAGGAAATTCAAGTATCACATGTATCAGGCTGAGAATAAAGAGCCATTTTACACCGAGGTGATAATTGTAAAAGTAAAGGCCCGTTGAAACTATCCAGATGGTCAGGATTATAACGACCCATTTGATGGAGATATGATGCCAGTTGATGATCTTTACTTTACTAAACCAGTTGATATAATGATAGGTATAGGCGAAGGCGATAAGCCGGGTTAAGATTATACTGGCCCGGTTGGTGTAAATATTTATAGTAGGGTCGCGCAGACTGGTAACATTGAGAGTCCGGAAATGCAGGTAGTTGCTCATGGCCCAATGTGTCGGGATGGTATGCAGACCGGTAAATAACAGGCAAAGCAGCGCCGGGCATAACAGAAATGTAAAAAAAGCGATGTAGCCTGAAACATTTTTTTGTTTCAATGCTCCAAGCAACAGGAACGCCCCGGTAAAAATATAAACATGGATAAGCGTAGGGAGATATAATCCAAAGACCGTTCGCAATAAATTGTTGGTAAGGAGGAAATAGCCGCCGGCAATTAATATTAATAATACGATAAACCGATAAAAATTATCGCGGGTAATAAGGATAACGAGGGAAAACCCGAAAGTATAATAAACCATGTTGACATAGGGTAGCCGAAGTAACACGCAAACGAGTATGATGGCGCTGATAAGCAGAATGTCGTGCTTTTGGGGCATAAAAAATTGACGGTCTTTTAGCCATCTTATCTCGGTGAGGTAGTGTGCAGGGCCGAGGACAGCATAGGAAAGTAAAACAAGTTCAAACGGGATAAACAGCGCCAGGGATGCCGAAGCCAGCATAAATATCACATTGATATAGTTCAGTCTGTTCATAATTCGTACCCTGTCGAATATAGTAATAGTGCTTGTCTGAAGGTTGCAAAAAAAAAATTAAAAAATATAAAATGTATTGTTGTTGCAATCGTCTTCCCTGTTAAATAATACTTAATAAATTGATAACTGCCGTAATGCCTGAAGAAAACCACAAGAATATCATACAAGCCATAGGTGCGTATGGTAAAAACTTGCTGAGCTTTATCAGGCGCAGGGTGAACAGCGATGCCGATGCCGAAGATATTCTGCAGGATGTCTGGTATCAGTTTACTTCAGTGGTCAATTCAGAACCTATCGAGCAAACCGGAGCCTGGCTTTACCGGGTTGCCCGCAATAAGATACTGGATAAGCATAAAAAACACCGGGAGACTTTACTCGACGATATGCTGCTGGGTCGCGAGGATGAAGATGACGATACCTCTGACTTTAAAGCTATCCTGATGACGGAGTCTGACACCCCCGAAACGGAGTATTTGCGCAACCTGTTTTGGGAGCAGTTGTTTTTTGCGCTTGACGAGCTGCCTCCGGAACAGCGCGATGTCTTCATCTGGCATGAACTGGATGATGTGCCCTTTAGCGAGATTGCTGAAAATACAGGGGTAAACGTTCAGACGCTGGTATCGCGTAAGCGCTATGCAGTGCTGCATCTTCGCAAACGGCTGAAACAATTGTACGAGGAAATTACACAATATTAAAAAACATTGACATGAAACCATTTTTTTATAAAAGGCGATTTTTTTTCATTCCACTGGCAGTGGCCGCCTTTCTGTCGCTTATCAGCTTTGCTGTGATGAGTTTGTGGAATAACCTGCTGCCTGATATTTTGCACGTAGGCACCATTACGTTCTGGCAGGCTATGGGAATTTTTATTTTATGCAAGATACTTTTTGGGTTTGGTAAGGGAGGCCCCGGACGTTTCGGCGGAGGCGGCCCGTGGATGAAACGGCGTATGGAAGAAAAGTTCCGGAACATGACTCCGGAACAACGGGAGAAATTCAGGGCACATATGGAGAAATGCGGACGTCATCATTGGGACAGGCACGGTCATCATCCGTATGAGAAATACTGGGAGGAAACGAATCCAGGCGAAGAAAAGGCCGATCAGTGATAGATAAAAACTTTAGGCGGGCGGTTTGTAACGAGTTTGGCAGGCTGCCTGCCCTGAGGTAAAAAATAACTTAAAAATTGTCCAATATTTCAGTTCCCATCAGTTATTGCATAAGAGATAAATATTTGCCCGGTAACTGATAAATTAATTAATGCCATGACTGATATACTGATATTTACAACGAGCGTTGAAAGGCCCGAACAGGTGGGAGAGGTGAAGCCGCTGCTGACCGCGGTATCTGCCATCACCGGATGGAACTTTGATCTGGAAGACTGCGATAATATCCTGCGCATTGAAGCCGATAACTTGTCGCCGAGATATATCGAGTCGCTTTTGCAGACTGCAGGCTATGAATGCCGTGAGCTGGAATACTGATCACGGTGTCAGACTTTTTTTGCCTTTTTTCGGTTAAAATGTTTAAACAGGATAAAGATCATTCCAAATACAGCCAGAAAGCTACCGATGAAGGCCGGATAGTCGCCGTGTAATACATAAAATGTAAGATCGGAGTTAAGGTTAATATCCTGTTTCAGCGCGGTACTTACCCACCATTTACTTTTTTGTATAATATCGCCCCGCTGATTGATAAATGCCGAGATACCTGTATTGGCTGATTGGCACACCCACCGGCGGGTTTCTATTGCCCGTAGTTTCGCGTAATCCACATGCTGATCCTTTCCGCTCGTATTACCCCACCATCCGTCATTGGTAATAACAGCAATAAACTGGGCGCCTTTGTGAACCGCTGTCGCCACCCACTCCCCAAAAATAGATTCATAACAAATTACAGGCGCGCCTCCTATACCTTCCTGCGAATAGAATACGCCGGGTTCTGCCTGGCCTCCGTAGTTTCCGGTAGCGCCACCCAGATGCTCAAATACCGGCTTCAGGAACGAAAGTGCCGAACCAAACGGCATCGATTCAACACCCGGTACCAGTTTTGATTTGTGGTAAAACTGTACCTCAGCTGAGTTCTCAATATTGACCGCTGCATTAAAATAATCATAGTATATCCTGTTCCGCGAGTCATATCGTTCTGAGGTGGTGGTCGGCCTGTTATAGAGTTTATATGTCTCCGCCCCGGTAAGGATGTTTCCGTTCTTATATTTATTCAGAAAGCGCTGGGCCTGCAAAAAGTACGGATTGTTACGGATAGTCGCTTCATCTGCTTCATCGGCAATTGCCGTCTCCGGCCAGATAAAAAACTCCGTGTTATGCTGACCTACAGAGTCAGAAAGATGCGTCAGTATCTTTAGCTGCTCCATAGGAGGCATGGAACTTTCCTTAGCGTAAGGATCGATATTGGGTTGAACTACCACTATGTTTGATGGATTCACTTGTTCCTTATAGCTGTAATACCGGTATAAGGAAAAGCTGAGCGGAACGATCAGCACCACTACAAATGCGGTGATCAGTTTCAGCCGTTGTTTTTTTCCTGTAGGTTCCTGAATACCCATCCATATCAGGAATAACAGCACGTTAAGCACCCATATCCACACAGTTCCGCCGTAAACGCCTGTATATTCATACCATTGCACCCACTGATGTGTAACGGCGAAGCCATTTCCTAAGGTCATCCAGGGGAAGTTCAGATCCCAGGTTTGATGCAGATATTCGTAAGCGATCCAGAAGCAAACCAACCCGGCGAGGCTCCACCCGCGGCCGGAAACCAGCCTCAACCTGTAATACAACCAGAAAGCGGAAGCCATTAACAATGGCCCTAAAGCGTAAGGCACCAGCGAAATAGGAAGTGCCACAACTTCGCCTATATCTTTAATGGCATTATACACCCAGTAAACAGAGAGTGTATTCCATATAAAGAAACCCAGGAAGGCTGTGCCGAATATTTTTTTACCTTTTTTTACATAGTTTGCGTTGATAATATTCTCTACAGCGATCAGCATAGGTACAAAGCCGATGAACAAAAGAAAGGTAGTATAAGGAATAGGAGGCCAGGCGGCCCAGAGCAACAATCCGGAAAGGATTGCGAGCAAAATGTTTTTTTTCATTTAATTTAAACTGTAAAATATCGCCTGACGGCAACTTTAAAACCGGTTTCAGTCCTTTTCCTTCGTTTTTCCGGAGGTTCCCTGCACGCACAACACAAACTCACCCTTTACAGGATGGGTCTCAAAATATGTTTTCACCTCGCCTACCGTGCCGCGTACCGTTTCCTCGAATATCTTAGTCAATTCACGCGAGACGGATATCTGCCTGTCTGCTCCGAAAAAGGTTGACAACTCATCCAGTGTCTTAACCAAACGGTGCGGCGATTCATATAGTATGATCGTCCTTTCCTCGGCGGCAAGAAGTTTATACCGGGTTTGGCGCCCTTTTTTTAATGGTAAAAAACCTTCAAAGCAAAATCGGTCGGTCGGAAAGCCGGAATTTACAAGTGCGGGTACAAATGCTGTTGCGCCCGGCAGGCATTCCACTTCAATATCATTTTTCAACGCCTCCCGGACAAGGTAAAATCCCGGGTCTGAAATTGCGGGAGTGCCTGCATCCGAGATCAGCGCGACATTTTTTCCCTCGTTTAAAAACCGGATAATTTCAGCGGATGACTGGTGCTCGTTGTGCTGATGATGCGAATATACCTTTTGATGAATATCAAAATGTTTCAGAAGCGGGGCTGATGTACGGGTATCTTCAGCCAGTATCAGGTCCACTTCCTTAAGTATGCGGACGGCCCGGAAGGTCATATCTTCAAGGTTACCGATCGGTGTCGGAACGAGGTATAGTTTACCGTTTGGGTTCATGTTTTTTCAGTCCGGGGCTCATTGGTAACAGGCCATATTGCGAAATGCATTTCTCATCGATTCAAAATACTATACGCTATGGGCTATTGACTATGGACTAATTTATATCTTTGCCAAAAAAATAAATAATGCTGCAAGTTAGTTATATCCGCGATAACAGGGAACAAGTTTTAGAACGTTTGGCTGTAAAAAATTTCAAACAACCGGAGTTGGTTGCTGAAGTGATCGAACTGGATGATAAACGCCGTTCGACCCAAACTACCCTGGACAACACTTCGGCGGAAGCAAATGCAGCCGCAAAGCAGATCGGCGAATTGATGCGCGCCGGAAAAAAGGACGATGCTGAAGCAATAAAATCAAAGACCGGTGTTTGGAAGGAAGAAATTAAAAAACTAAACGAACAGCTGGCGACGGTTGAGGATGAACTCTATCAAAAACTGGTTTTATTGCCAAATTTACCCCACAGTGCAGTACCCAGGGGACTTACCCCCGAGGAAAATGAAACAGTGCTTGAAAACGGAGACAAGCCGGTGCTGCCGGAGAATGCCCTGCCGCATTGGGAGCTTGCCGCCAAATATGACCTGATCGACTTTGAGCTTGGCGTTAAAATAACCGGAGCGGGTTTTCCGGTTTACAAAAATAAGGGAGCTAAATTGCAGCGTGCATTGATCAATTTCTTTATTGACGAAGCTGAAAAGGCCGGGTACAGCGAAGTAAGTGTTCCCTTGATGGTAAATGAGGCTTCCGGATTTGGGACCGGTCAGCTACCGGATAAGGAAGGACAAATGTATTTCGTAGGCGAGGATAAACTTTATCTGATCCCTACTGCCGAGGTACCGGTTACCAATATTTACCGCGATGTGATTTTAAAAGGCGAGGATCTGCCCGTGAAAAATTGCGGACATACCCCTTGCTTTCGCCGTGAAGCGGGTTCATACGGCGCCCACGTGCGCGGACTTAACCGCCTGCATCAATTTGATAAAGTAGAGATCGTCCAGGTGGTACACCCGGACAAGTCCTATGAAGTGCTTGAACAGATGAGCCTGCATGTACAGGGGCTTTTGCAAAAACTTGGTCTTCCTTATCGCGTACTCAGGCTATGTGGCGGAGATATGGGCTTTGCTTCGGCGATGACTTACGACATGGAAACATGGAGCGCCGCGCAGCAGCGCTGGCTGGAGGTGTCGTCAGTATCTAACTTTGAAAGTTTCCAGAGCAACCGCTTAAAGCTGCGTTTCCGTAACGCGGAGGGCAAAACACAATTGGCCCATACATTAAATGGCAGCGCACTCGCTTTGCCACGTATAGTGGCTACTTTACTGGAAAATAATCAGACGGAAAAAGGGATCAGGATACCGGATGCGCTGGTGCCCTACACTAAGTTTGAGTGGATAGACTAAGAGAAAACTACCGCAGTTAAGATCAGTGAGTTGCGTTGATCACCCATTTCACGATCGACGCATCGACAACTGAATTGAATGCATTTAGCAGGGATTTGTTTTTGCTGTTCTCTACCAGCTCTTCGCGATAGACCAGATGATCAACCCCTAATACTTTTAAAAAGCTATCTACTTTCTCGTTGCGGGAATTTTTAAAACAACAGATTTTTATTTTATTGTAAAATTTATTAACCTGAATACGCCTCAGGGTCTTTTCAAGATCTTTACCCATAAAATCATAATCGAAAACAATTACATCTGGAGTCAGCTGATAAATGGAAGGGAAAATACTGTTTGTGGCGGAAATGTGCTTTACGTTGGTGTAATCAGCGAGTAATTGATTGGGAAAAATTTCGGGAGCTACCAGAAGCACCTTTTTAGAGCGTGTACGGATCATGCTTTAATAAATTAGGGTGCTTAAAGTTAAATTGTAAAAATCACATTGTCAAGTCTTTAATGTTATCATTTGATAAATAAAATGAGATAAGTTTTACCAATCTGAATACAACGGGGCGCATATTCTACGGGTTTAAATAATTATTAATCAATAAGTAATAAATTTTCACCTCTGAAGAGATTTAACCGGAAAATTTTAAAAAGAGATATTTGTAATCTTTTTGTTACAGATAAAAAACAAAACTTACCCAAGATTATTTTTCATTTTTTCCTAAAAGGATCGGTCTCTTTATTAAAAATAGAATAAGCATGCAAAAAGGAATCAGCAGGATATAAAATTTATACCCTGCTGATCACAAATTTATTTTATTATTTCAAAAACGGCATTAACCTGGAAACTCAACTTAATGGTCTTGAAGTCGATGTCCGACTCTGCGGGAGAAGCCTGCGCAGCCATGGTTTTAAACATCACGGGACGGGGAGCCGGATAATTTCCGTTATCGACGTCTGTGATCGAAATGGCATCGCCTACTTTGTCGTTTATACTGTTCAGCAGATAGGTGGCTTTTTCTTTGGCGTTAAGCAGGGCCTGGATTTTAAGCGAACGTTTCAGTTCTTCCATTTTTGAATAATCGTAACTGGCGATGTAGGTAGATTGTATCCCTTTCGGGTCGATCTTATTCAGTATCTGGTTGTATTTGTTCAGATCATGGAATTTTATGCCATATTGCTTGCTTGCTAAAAAATCGGGCGTTTTCTTTTTATTCCAGGTATTGTTCCATGCCGAAACATTATCTACGGTAAAGTCTTCTTTAGCAATCCCGGCTTCTTTCACGGCGCTTTCCAGTTGTTTTTCAAGCTGGTCGATGGTGATCTTCTTTTTGCCATCCATATATTCCTGCAATGAGATGGATACGTTAATGATATCAGGAGTTACTTCTTTTTCAGCGGTCCCGGTTACCTCAATTTTGCGGCGCATGTCAACCGCTTGCGCGAAAACGCTGCTGGTTAAAGCCACCAACGCAATTAAAATGATAGATTTTTTCATAAGTATGTTTTTATAAATAGACTATACGCATAAAGATAAAGTTTAATTACAGTCAATGGTAAAAATTGAACCACTGTGACTCAGCAACTTTTTATGCAGTATTAACCTTTGTTATAACGCCGGGTCCGACGCATAGGTTTGCGCGAAAAACAATCTGGAGAGGAATGACCTTAACTTGTCAAATAGATTTTGTTGCGGAACAATTTTATTAGGGGCATTTTCGCTTCCCGGCGATAGCTGCTCGTCGTTAGGATCGCTAATAAAATGATTTTCTATTAAAACGATCTCGCGTATCGAAGGGTCACGATTTACAATTTCATCCAGTTCGGTTAGTTCATTAAAATTGGCCGTACCCTCCCGCTGCTTTTTTATTAAAATTTCATAGCGTTCCTGTAAAAACGTACGGCGTATCAATGGTTTCCGATGGCTCATTAGCTGTATGGTATAATAATATTGCATCATGCTCAAACAGTGTGCCGTTGTTTTAATGTATTGGTTTTTAGATATTTGTATATTTAAGTTTTGCATCAATGCCCTGAATTGATACAGCTTATTGTACGTTTTCGGTCGGTCAGGAAGCAGACATTACGTCTTTTGATGACTGCCTTTGTCCGTTCCGAAAAATAAACTCTTTCCTTTTTACTACTTTTGGATAAATACCTTAGATATGAAAATAAAAAATCACCACCTTTTGTGTTTCGGAAGTTTGTTGATTGCAATGGGATGCAGGCATAATAAGGAAAACGCAAGTGTAATTAACGGCGACGAAATAAAACGTCATATTGCTGTTTTGGCAAACGACTCGCTGATGGGACGCAAGCCTTTTACAGAAGGCGAGACAAAAACGATTGACTACATATCGTCGCAGTTTAAGCAAATGGGACTTGAGCCCGGTAACAACGGTAGTTATTTTCAGGACGTACCGATGGTAGAGGTTACCAGTGCGCCCTCCGCCGAGATGAATATCAATGGCGGCAAAACCCATATCAAACTGAACTACCTGACAGACTTTGTGGCCTCCACCCGTCAGGAAACAGCGTCGGTGGAGCTTAAAAATTCGCCGCTCGTTTTCGCAGGTTATGGGGTTGTAGCGCCGGAGTATCATTGGAATGATTATGCAGGGCTTGACGTAAAGGGAAAGACGGTGGTAGTGCTGGTGAACGACCCCGGCTTTAAATCGGACAGCAGTACTTTATTTAAGGGAGATACCATGACCTATTATGGTCGCTGGACCTACAAATACGAGGAGGCGGCCCGTCAGGGAGCAGCAGGTATTATTATTGTCCATCAAACCGATCCGGCCAGTTATGGTTGGAGCGTTGTCGCCAATAGTTTTACCGGCTCCAAACTTTATTTGCAGGAAAGCGACAAACACATGTCAAGGTGCAAGGTTGAGGGCTGGATTACGGAAGACGCAGCGAAGGAATTATTTGCCGCCGCGGGCATTTCAGGTGATTTCAGGGCGATAGCGCGGAACCGGAATTTTAAGCCTGTTGATATGAAACTGAACGTAACGCTGTCTATCAACAATAAATTAAAATATTCAACGTCGCATAATGTCATTGGAGTATTAAAGGGCAGTTCGGCACCTGACGAATGCGTACTTTATACCGCACATTGGGATCACCTGGGTATAGGGAAGCCCGACGCAAAAGGAGATAGCATATACAATGGCGCAGTGGACAACGCAAGCGGAGTGGCTGCTATATTAAACGTAGCAAAAGCTTTTACCCAGTTAAAGGAAAAACCAGGGCGTTCCGTGGTATTTCTCGCCGTAACTGCAGAAGAGCAGGGGTTGCTCGGGTCGGAATATTATGCTTCGCATCCTATTTTCCCATTAAACAAAACGGTTGCCGATCTGAATATGGATGCCCTCGGGGACTACGGCGAAACCAATGATTTTGCGATCACCGGAAAGGGGCAAAACGACCTGGAAGATTACGTTGCAGAAATTGTAAAGGCTGAGGGCAAAAAGATAGTTGGGGATAAAAACCCGGGAGCCGGCGGGTATTACCGGTCTGATCATTTTAATTTTGCCAAAGTCGGCGTACCGGCGTTGGATATGAACACCGGTATTGAAAGTACAACCCACGGAGAAACCTACGGCAGGGAAAAGCAGAAGGAGTATGGCAATCTCCATTATCACCAGCCTTCGGACAGCTACTTTCCCGATATGAACGCAGACGGAATGGCTGAGGTCGCAAATATTTTGTTTAAGGTAGGAAAGAAGCTCGCCAACGAAACAACCTTTCCTGGCTGGAAAGAGGGTTCAGAATTTAAGGCTGTCAGAGAGAAATCGATGGGAAAATAATTAGCCGTATTAAATGTCAAAAGCTTTGTTCGTTAAATCAGCGAACAAAGCTTTTGCTCTATATATGATGGGTCGGGGAGAGTTTTTCAGTTGATATGTATTACGCTCTCCTTTATCTATTGCTTAATTGTTCATTTTGGCGATATGGTAACAGTCATAGGCGAGGTGCCTGTTGTAATCATTCGCTATATTTTTGTAGTTGAACATATCTACTAAAGTGCCGATGCCCAGAAAGCCGCCGGTTATCAAAAATAATATGCCTAAAAGAATTTGATTGGTCATAAACCGCTGCACGCCCGCCAATCCCAGGAAACCGAAAAGTGTTGCTATCAGAATATCGTTAGGGTTTTTTCTGCGACTGCCGTACACAGCCGTAAATGTGGCCAATTGATTTTGGGTAAGACCTGCAGAAGCATGATGAAGAAAGCTGTATTCATCCATTGTCATGCCCGGAAATGCTGCCGTATATGAGGTTTGGTAAGTGTTCATGTCGCTGTCGGATTTAGTGGTCATCATTTTAATTATGATGTAAAACTATATCCAAAGGGCGCAAACAACAATTTGAAATAGGTTAGCGGTAAAAAGTTATCGGTAAACTAAAGGTTTTTAGCGGTGAAAACTTTGCGCTTGGTTTAATGAAACGACCACAGCAATGACCCTGGTGAAACGAACAACTAACCGGGTCGCGCAAAAAATCAGAACTCGTAGTCCCTTTCCACACGGCAGATCCTAACTTTATAATGTTCATACCAAACGTCCCGTCCTTGCTTTTGGGCAAACAGGTGGCGTGCATTTGCCTTCCAGTTCTTAATATCCTCCAGCGAGCGCCAGTACGAAACGGTAATACCAATTTCGTTTCGGGCTGATTCGACG
>DASZTX010000040.1:0-218410 GCA_035547875.1 Mucilaginibacter sp.
GAAAGCAAATTCTGAATGGAAAAGTTTGATAAATGGAAGTGCCGAGGGAGTTTTATTTGGTGGAAATATTGATACACTAAATTTTTTATGTGGCACAAGATACCTGATGCCGCCAAAAGATGATACTATTTTCTTTATTGAACTTAATGGAATGTCACTTGCGGCAATAGATAGAGCATTAGAGCAATTGTTACAATCTGGAATCTTTGCAACGACAAGAGGAATTATAGTTGGCAAATTTCATGCTTATGATTTTTCTTCAAGTGGGCACATCAAAGAAACACAAGAAAATCATTTTATAGAAATCGACAAAATGATATTAGAAAAATTTTCCTGCTTAAATGTGCCTATAGTTAGTAGAGTTGATTGTGGACATACTGACCCGATGTTAACTCTGCCTATTGGAATTAAAGCAAAAATTATAAATGCAGAAATTTCTATTCTTGAGAGTGCGATTGTTTAATATAGCTGGCATTGAGATTTAGTCGGTGTGTTTATATTTAAGTACTATTTCAGGTTCACATTATCTGTTATTAATAGGATAAAAATCCCATTTACAAAATTGAATTAATGTGATAGGACTATAAACCTATTATAATATTCTGTAATGGAATACCATTCAATTTAAATAACGGAGAATATCCATGCGAGAGGTTCACCCCGAGCCGCTGCTCGACCGAAAGTCTGCGGCTAAATATTTATGCGTCTCCCCCGGCACATTGGCGGTTTGGGATTGCACTAAACGATACGATTTGAAACCGATAAAGGTTGGCCGTGCGGTACGTTACCGCAGGTCTGACCTGGATCAATTCATTAATAGCCAGCTCAAGCGATAAGGCAGGCGTATGATGAACATTGAACGCGCCATACTGATTCCCTTAGCAACAATCCTATCCTGCATGGGTGCCGAACTTGTGCAAGAACGGCCAAACGACCACTGGTACAAATCACCCTTTCGCCAGGAAAAAACGGCCAGCTTCCATGTGAAGCCGTCCCAAAACATCTGGTATGACCATGGCCTTGGCAAAGGCGGTGATGGTATCAATCTGGTTTGCACATACCTCAAACATACCCATGAAAGCGACACCGTCGTTGATGCGCTGCGCTGGATCAAAAATATGACCCGCAATACACCAGCGGTGATAAAATTTGATCAGCTACGCATTAAACGTGAAGCTGCCTGGAAATTAAAGCAGGTCAGCCCAATAAAGCGTCTTGGGCTGATCCGCTATCTGTCTAAGCGCAAAATTCCTGTTGAGCTTGCCAATCAGCATTTACGTGAGGTTACAGTAGAAAATATAGAAACCGGCTCAACCGTCTTTGCACTGGGAATGCCGAATGAGGATGAAGGATATGAACTACGCAATCCTTTTCTCAAAAGCTGTGTGGCACCCAAAGCCATCTCTTTTATTCGCGGTGAAATTATTAAGCCAACGACATTGCATATTTTTGAGGGGGCGTTTGACTTCTTATCGGCAGCAACTCGTTTTCCCGATATGATTACGCCTCATGATGCGATTATTTTAAACTCTATTTCGTTGCTTGAAAGAGCGTGTGCCTATATCAAAGGATATGGCTATAATACTATCTATACCTGGTTTGATAATGATGCTGCCGGAAACCGGGCCAGTATGACATTGCAAAGCCTTCTTGAAAATGAAGGGCAACTGATTTGCAAGCCGATGAACCATTTATACCAACCGTTCAAGGATGTGAATGAATGGCATATTGCGCCGTCCGCTCTGAAGTGGTGAGGTGTTGTAATGGATAATCTGGAATTAGAACATCTGTTCAGGATTGCAGAGGTGGAGCTGGTTTACCGGCGCAATCCGCCGTCAAAGGGAAAAATTTACGTCAAGGATTCAAAGTCTGCTTATCAGGTGCTGAAAAACACCTGGGACGAGAATAAGATAGATTTGATCGAACAGTTTAAAATCATCCTTTTGAACCGTGATCTAAGCTGTATCGGTATCTCTGAAATCTCATCGGGCGGTATTACAGGGTGTATCGTAGACCCGAAAGTAGTGTTTACGACGGCTTTAAAGGCGAGGGCGACATCGATCATCCTGGCGCATAACCATCCGTCAAGTAATTTACAGCCAAGTGATGCGGATCGGCGTGTTACCGCAAAGCTGCTTGATGGCGGCATGTTCCTTGATATTGGTGTCGGCGATCATCTTATCCTGTCGTCCGATGGTTATTATTCTATGGCTGATAACGGGTTTATTCCCTAAAGGCTTGGGGCGTTACCTGCGGCCCAGGCTCTCCATTCATACTGCACGGGCATTAGCCACATGGCCGGTATCCGTTACGATCCTTAACGCGAAAAGAAGCCGATTTAAACTCGTGCACATGAGGCGGGTGATCGACCAATGAAAGTAAAAGGCGGTCTGACGGCATTACAATGCCACGCTGAAGTGTGACTGCTGTAGCCAAGGCCTTTCCATCAAGAAAGAGCCAATGGTATGCAGCGAGATTAACCGAAGCCGTTCGGCTTCACCAACTATTATTTTCCTCTTGCCCTTCGGGCAATTCACTCGCCCATCCAAAATAACAGCCGGTTCGCTCACTTGAACTTCGGTTGTGACATCTCTTGCAACCATTAACTCTTAACAGAAAGGCTTACAAAATGGCTCAGCAACTCTCTCCATCCGAACGCGGCGAAACATTTACCGTCCCCCGTCTGGACATTCACGATATGGTCACCACCACCATCGCCGATCAACTTGAAAAAGGTGTCATTCCCTGGCAGAAACCGTTTAAAGATAATTCCTTCACTCCTTTAAATATTCCGGTCAATTTTACAACAGGCAACAGGTACCGTGGTATCAATATCATTCTACTCTGGTCATCGGCTATCAAGCATAATTATCAATGTGATGAATGGGCCAGTTTCAAACAATGGCAGAGCAAAAATGAACGCATCCGAAAGGGTGAAAAAGGAAATCTGGTCGTTTACTACGATACTTTCGAGAAAGAAGTTGACGGCGAGATCAAAAAGATACCGTTCTTAAAATCTTTTTACGTCTTTAACCGCTGCCAGTTGGAAGGCTATGTGCCGCCAAAACAGCCCGAACATATCGATGTCTATGGCTTTGGTGAGAAGATTGATGCTATCGAACAGTTTGTGGCAAATACCCAGGCAATCATTGAGTTCCATGATGGCGGAGCCTGTTACATTCCATCCAAAGATAAGATCATGATGCCTTATGCTGAAAACTTTACCTCAACAGCTACATGCACAGCAACAGAAGGGTTATATTCAACATTAACCCATGAATTAACCCACTGGTCAGGTGCCGAGCAGCGTCTTAACCGTGCCAAAGGCAAACAATTTGGTGACCAGAATTACGCCAATGAAGAACTCGTTGCTGAATTTGGCGCTGCATTCCTTTGTGCAGGTTTCGGGTTGGCAACCGTGGAAAAGGGCGATCATGCCGGGTATATTGATAATTGGCTAAAGGTCTTACGCGAAGACAACCGTGCGATCTTCCGTGCAGCCAGCGAAGCATCCAAAGCTGTTGATTATTTATATAGCTTGCAACCTTAATCATGGTTAAAGCCCCGATGAGGGGCTTTAACTCTCCAGAATTTCATTAACACAATAATCATCTGTGGCTACTTGATTGTAGCGTTCATCCTGACAAACGATCTTTACAGGTATATGAAACAGCAATTTATCATACAGTATATCCAGCTTTATGCCTTTAATCGTAAGGGTGGCTGATGTGAAAGCAATTTGGATGAGGCCATCTTCCGGAACATATTCGGCTGAAACAAGGTAGGCGTAATTAAAAAACTTTTTTCGGCCATCCGGCCATATCAAACACAGGTTACGGACAGACGATGACATTTTATATTCATCGGGAATGTTATTGCTTTCGGCACCATTGTTTTGATGCGGTCTGTCGAACGAGTCAAACCCTAATTCAAAATCCTGGCTCATAATCATCCCTTGAATTGGTTTTTACTTCGGCCTTTGTTCTTCCCGTTGGCTCGTTATCAGGTTCCACCTCCAGTGCGATATGCTGTTGGATATAGTCGCTGTGCTGATAGCCGCCAACCAGTTCCAGCGCTGACTGCCGGTCGCCTGATTCCGATGCGTATTCCAGCAAGGCCTGCCGATCATCGGTATAAATATGTGCCGCGTCTTTCCCTCTTGATACAGAAACATAAAATTGTTTGGCATCCGTTGCAACAAAGGTGGCCGAGGGCTGTGAAATAAATACTTCCGAAACCGTGCGCCCCTGCGCCGAATGGCTTGTGGTGCAATAGGCATGGGCGATATTGCCGAAATCGTCATCAAGTTCATAAGTGACCTTGCTGGCTTTGTTGTGTAACATGATCTTACCTTTTTTGTTGACACTTACGACATCCAATACCTGACCATTGTTCAGACGTTTTTCATTGTTATCATACCCGTTGCGGCTGATACGTACCACATCGCCTTTAGATAAGCCGATCTGGTTGTGTTCATAAACATCAAAACTGGCGGCACGATCCAGCGGTAATTGCTGCTGTTTGTTGTCCTTATCGGTCATAAAGACTTTACTGTTTTCAATGCGGTCAATCTTCCATACTGAACCTTTTTTTATTTGCGGAACGTTCTGGTTAAACTGGACAACATCGCCTTCATTCAAGTTGCGATGATCGGCTTTTTCCGCTTGGGTCAGGTTGCGGCAGGCGAATTTGTCAACCATGACCTGCTTTTTACCTATTAGGCCATTGGCACGTAGTTTTTCACGCAGTTCCTGTGTCACTGCTTCGCCCTGGGCATGCGTGGGTGAAACGATCAACGCGGATTTACCTTTTTTGAGCGTTTTTATGTAGTCGCCAATAAGCAATTCGTTTGGCTTCAGCGGATCAATATCATTGATCGCGCCAATACTGTTCAGCTTGGTAAATGCTCGACCAACATTGCCATTGGACAGATCTTCCACCGCTTCGCGGTAATGAATATCTTTTTGCCGTACAATTTTGCTGACATCACTGGATTTGATCTGTCCCACCACATTTAAAACACGGAGCGCGTCGCCGCGCACCACTGCGGTGTGCTGGCGGGTATCGCCACCTAAGATGAGGCGGGCATTCTGCTGTTTTGTAATAGCGAGTAGCTCGGTCATGTCTTTGGTGCCAAGTAATCCGGCTTCATCCACCCACAGCACCTGTCCGGTGATTTCTTGCTGTATTGTCTTATCTTTCAATAGCTTTGCTACGGTATCGGCGTTTTCAAAGCCTTCATTTACCAATACACCCCTTGCGGCTTGTGCCGTAGGCGCAACCACGTACAACTGCGTACCGGCGGCTTCGATGTGTTTTTTTGCTTCGCTCATGATTGTGGTTTTGCCTGTACCGGCAGCACCGCGAATGATCGAGGCCTGGTCTGTAGTGGTCAATATATCCTTAATGGCGTTCTGCTGATGGTCGTTGAGGTGAGGGGATAGTTCCGGTGCTTTTTTGTAAAGTGGAAACTGGCTGTTTCGCCCCTGCCGCGCCAATTTCACCATCTGTTGTTCCTCGGCAAGGACGGGTTTGGTGGTGCAGACGGTTTGAAATTTTTCTTTGATCCTGATAATGCGGGAATCGTTGTTGAAACTATTTGCAATGCCTTCAATAGATAACTGCCTTTTACCGATGCTCTGGCGATAGGCTGTTTCCAGTATTCGTCGTTCCGGTTTTACTGAAGCACGTTCAAAGGAATGCTTCAGGGCATGGTCGATCACATCATCAGGGCTTGTTTTATCTACCTGTTTTTTTGCGGCATAACGTACCGGCAAAGCCTCTTCTCCTGGTGGCAACGGCACCTCCTGACGGAGTTGCCGCCGCCATTCGGTTTTAAGTTCGGCCATCGTATGGCCTTTTTGCTTTTTGGCACGGGTTTTGGCACCGAGCTCAGCTAATTTCTTTGGGTCGTTTATGCCTTTTTCTTTCGCAAATTCACCAATGGCATTGGTGCGTTTGCTGAAATGATCGATGGCCGCCTGTGGCACATTCAAAATTTCAAAGGCTTTGTCCGTGCGGCGGATACCGTAACCCAGATCGATCAACCGGTCTGATAACCGTTTGTGGAACATGGCCTGGTAAAATGGCATCGATCTTTTAATATCCCTGAACTGTCCGGCCTTAATGGTTTTTTCCACCGGATCATAGGTGGCATTAATAACCACATTATGCGAGTGCAGGTGAACGTCCGGCAAAGACCCATCAACCGGCCTTGCCGTCTGATGGGTGAATTCTGCCCAAAGCAAATTGCCTGTCTGACGATCTTCTACCAATTTATTGATACGGACTCTTGTCCGGCTATCGGTTTCAATGTCCTGCATGGTTTCCTGAACACTGTCCTGAAATGCTTTCAGAATATGGTCGTCGTTGGAAAGGGCGTGGATAATACTTACGCTTTTGGGTGCGTTGAACACAATATCATAAGCAACCGTCCGACCCTCTTTGGTATGTCTTGTGAGCGGTTTGCCGCTAACAGGATCAATATTATCACACAGCGCAAAAAAAGACTGGCGGGTCGGTTCTTCATCCAGGCTTAAATGGGCTGCCAAACGGCCAGCATATTTTCCTTTCAGTTCCTGGTCATCCATATAATAATCGGACTGGAGCAGGGCACCGGAAAAATATTCTTTTGCCTGTTTTGCGGATGTGGTTTGAACCATGCGTATCATGGGCGCGATTGTATATCAGTTTTACTACACAGAAGCTGAAATTCTCTTTGGATTAACAACTGATAGTTTCAGTCAATAAAGCACGCTCTTTTGTGATATTAGAGCAGTGCTCGAAATTCAAAAAAGCAGTGCTGATGTTTGTCTTTATTTGCCGAGAGATTATACTCCGATAACATCCATTAACAAAAAGCACTGCACGGGAAGATTTTCTAAGCGGTGCTGTTTTCCTTACAGACATCTTCCCGTTGCAGTGCAATGGTATCAATAAACGTCCGAAGCTTCCTCTGCTTCCACCATACTATCCGCCAGTACACGCCTGAATTGTTTATTAGCCGGAGCCGTGCCGAAAAACTCTACACCGCGTTTATCTTCAGGCCGGGTGCCTTCCACCAGCGTTTCGGTCAGGTCTTCGTTGCATAACATTTCGTCAATTTTATCCATGAGAAATTGATCGCCCTGATAGTGGGCACCGAAATAGCTTAACGAATAAATGATACTGCAAACGATCAGGACGATGCCGACAGGTGAATGAAACAGGGTCAGCAAAATACCGATCATGAGACTTACAAGTGGTTCGTAAATAGTGGCTATTGTTTTACGGGTTGGTTCTACGCCATTAATCTTAATATCGTAAAAGAAGGGCAGGATGTCACCAGAGTACATGCTGAATTTTGCAAAATCAAAAACACCGGGTTCTCGTTTTACTTCCTTATAACGCATAATGCTCATCGCAAGAAAGGCAAGCGCAAATAACGACAGCGATGGGTTCCTGGTCAGTATCTCGGTCGGGTCCGGAAACGACCAGCCGTAGTAACTGTAATGTGGAAAGTTGCTGCCGAAGAACATTAACACAAACAGTGTAATACAGGTGGCAAGTGAAAAGTAACGCTCGCCCATTCTGCGCCTGAAAAATACTTCCAGGATCAGGCGGGGCCAGGAGGCTATCGCCAGAAAAAAACTCAAAATAAATGCTTTGATTAAGTTCACCCGTTTGAACACGGTAAGGTAATAGAGATTTTTCTTTTTCATGACTATTATATTTAATTAGACTTCGGTTATTTATAATTCTGGTCGAATCTTACTTTGCGGAAATTTTGGCCGTTAAATAATTTATCTCCCTGCACATGCAGGTAGGCTTCCACCTTATAATTATTTCTTTCACCGCCTGTTATCAGGCCGACAAACTGTTCAGGGCGTACCTGTTTATGGACGCTGAGGCTGATGCTGTCGGCGCGGGAGAAGTTTTCGGCAACGGTAATGGTACTGGATGGTTCAATAAAAACTGCTTCTCCGATCAGGTCTGAAGCGGCGTTATTGGTTTCCACGTCCGAATTGGCATGAAATACTTTGGTGTTTAGTGTGCCGAGAAAACTATGTACCCGATCGCGCGCTTTTTCACCGCCAAGGGCCGCGAAATATTGTGGGATGTTCTGGGCGATATAAACGGTAGCGACACGGCTGCTTCTTGAGGTATATTGAAACTCTGCATCCTTTTCATGTAGAAAAGTATAAGCTTCATCCGCGAAGAGAAAAACGGGAAGGTCATTCTCTTTGACGTTGCGTTTCTCCATTTCTCTTTGCCACAACACTTTGTATAATATCTGGCAATCTCTTCCCACGTTATGATAGAGCTTAGTCGGTATATTGAGTAATAATATTTTGCCCTCCAGGCTTAACTTTGGATTGAAGTCCTTCCTCTGCTTACAAAACATGGAATAGAAAGGCTCCCGCAATAGTGAATAGAGTAAACCGGTAAAACTGAACTCAACAATGGAGCGTGTCTTGCTGGCCAGGTTTCTGAAGGTTTCGGTGAAGAACTGATCCAGCAGCTTTAGTGGTTTGTACTCCGCCACCACTTGTTCGGCATGTTGATCAAACGAACCTTCAAACTCAATGCGTGACTTTTCTGCCCAATGTACCTTTGCATACCATTGATCAACTTCTTTTCTTACCCGTGCCCTGATTTTACCGAAGGCTTTATAAAACGCTTTTTTTTGTAAGTCTTCGGGTTTGGGCGCAGGCTTATCAATGTGAGGAGTTGTTTGCACGATCTCATAGAGGGTCTGCACATCTACTTTGTTATAAGCCATCAAAGAAAGGTCAATAGCGTTTGCTATCAGTTGGTCCAATGCCTGACTCCAAAACGGGTCGCTATTATTTTTGCCATTATTCCTCTCAGCTCCGGCATTGATAACGACTTTTAAAATTTCTAGTAGATTACCGGTAAGTGCATCGCCCGAATTGCTGGCAGAAAGGTAGCTCATGAAGTCAAAGCTGTATTCTCCTCCGGGTTCCAGGATAAGCAAGTCATCTGACCGACCGGCCAATTTGCAGTATTCTAACCATTGGTCTTTTTCATCCGGTTTTACAGTTAGAACCAGTCCACCAAATCCGGCATTTAGCATCTTTAATGCCCACAGCCTGCCTGACGCACTTGTTTTTCCGGCACCAATACTTCCGAAAATGGCCGTGCCCTCTACCATATTGCGGAGGGTATAAGGCGACTGGTTTTCACCACCAAAATAGATAATGGGTTGTTCAAGGTCGTAATTCATTGTTTTGGGATTTAATAATCCCCCGCAGCCTTGCTGCGGAGGATTAATCTGCTTACTTCAGGCGGTTGGCCATAAACGTATCTGAAGTGTCGCTACCATATTTATTATGGCGACCACCGTGATCAACGATTATGCCTTCCCCTGGCCTCATGGTAACCGTGCTGTTATCCTTCTTGAATTTGTAAGGATCATCAGTCGGTTTGAAGCCTGCATCACGAACGGTTTTATACGTACTCATGATAACTGGGTGCTGATGCCGTTGCCTACTCTATTGTTGCGTTTTCAGCTATTCCGCAGCCGCTCTTTTAAGTGTTCAGGCGCTTCCACTATCGCAATATTTTGTGTTCCTTATTGTTGAATTATGCTTTACTAAAACCTCCGATAAACCTGCCATTATATAAGGAGTAATAATGACCTCACTAAGTGAATTTTGCATAGCAGGCAAGCAGTTAAGCGAAATAACTGAAGCAGAAGTATTACCCGTTCTCGAAAGCTCCATTGAAGAAATGGGCGTTGAAAACATGCAAGTCTATATTCGGGCATTGCACGATTTCCAAAGAGGACTTAGATGGGTTTTGCTTGCTTCCGTTGACGGACGGCTTTGCAGCGGCCCGGATTCTAAGCACATGGTTAGGAAAAAACTTAAGCTCTTTGTCGATCATAATAAAGAATTTTTAGATATTTGCGATCAATACCTTAGTGGGCTTGAACCACATGGCCCCACCCAGTCCGGTTAATAATTCAATATTACTCTGTCTTAAACAGAAAAATTACTTTTGGAATTCTTGTATTCTACTGCATATTTTTATTGGAATTCTAATATTTCCCAATAAATATGTACATCACTACTATTGCATTCCAGGAACTTTATAAAGAATTTTTAAAAGCCGTAAGGCTGAAAGATTTGTCCGGCGATGATATGGTAGAAAGCCTAAAAAACGAAGAAAGCACATGGGGATTCAACAGGAAAAACACCCAAACATCTTTTATGGAACTAATTTTCGGTTCCAATCTCAGTAAGACTTATTTTTTTGATAAACGTTACAGGGAAAAAACGACTAAGCAACACTGTTATATTGCTGCTGACATTCTTATCGCCGCTTTACAGCACATTAATCATGTAGCTCTTGATTTGGATAAAATTATAAATATCAATCGCCTAAGAAAAATAGAGGGTAATAAGCCTGAGCATAAGGCAAAAATTTTGTGGCAATTTTTTCTTGAAAAGAATGTGCCTGATGAGTTTAACCAAAATAAAACGAACGTTTATGTGTATGACCTTAGAAAGAATGAAATTATAATCGAGGCCATGACACGTAAGTTTCAAAAAAGTTTGTCTCAATCGATGAGTAAAAATATAGATAAAAACTTTGAGGAGGATAAGAAGAAGATTTCACAAACGATAGAATCATTTTACAGCAACTTGGCTGATCCTAGAAACATTGAAACTGCTTGGCAATTTATCACCGAAACCACCAGACAGGAAAGGTGGGATAATGAAATTGCTAATTTTAAAAAAGGTTACAAAAGCACCATGTCTATTGAACAGTTGCATATTTGGAACATCCAGATAGTAGGAGGCACAGCAACCTGTAAGGTGTTTTATGAGGATGATACGAGAGTTCAAAATTCCGCTGAGCTTGCAAACCTTCATCTAATAAATATGGAGAACATTCAACAGTTGGCAGCTCAATTAGAGCAAATTAGAAAAAAAGCGGAAAAAGCTCAAATTCCTGGCTTTGATGAAATCGAAATTCAAAAATTTTTCGACCCTACAGTTAGCGAGTATTTGTGGATTAAGCTAAAGGTAGAGCCAAGTGAGATTAACAAAGTATTCCCTAAGCCTGATCGGGTCAACGTACCACGCTTAATGTTCATATCTCTTTTGAAAGACAATGATGATTGGTTTATTGAGTCTTTTGACGGCTTAAACGCTTATACAATTAATTGAAGTAATAATGGAAGTAATTTGTTTTGAAGATAAAGCATTCTTTGAGATGCTTGACCGGCTTTACCAGCGGTATAAGGCTGAAAATAGCGTAAAAGAGGAAAAATGGGTTACCGGTGAAGTGGCAATGAAGCGTCTCGGCATATCCAGTAAAACCACATTGCAAAAATTCAGAGATGAGGGGCGTATCCGCTTTGTGCCGATTACCCCCAAGAATTTCCTCTATGACAACGATTCAATAAAAGCTTATTTGGAACAAAACGCCCGTAACATTTTCTAATATGGATGATAAATTTTTGAGCGAACAGGAATTCGCTGACTATTACAATATAGGATACGGTCTAAATAGAGTTTCGCCGGAGATGGCCGATCTAATTGTGAATACAAAAACGCGCAGCCCACAATTGGATGCTCTTAAAGCGGGAATAGAAATATCGCGTGAGCCGGAACGTGAGAAAGATTATTTGCCAGATTGGTTAAAAGAAGACTGGTTTGAGGAAGATACAAAAGATATTACTCAATCGCGTGATAAAGATATTGAACCGGACAAAGATGATTATTAACGCTGGGGCTTAACGGGGCTACCAATACACTCCCTTCTCAAAAAATATCGGCCAACCCAACTAATTGTAATGGCAAAAGTGTTCGTCAAAATTCCTCAAATACGCCGTTTACTGACCATATGATTTTTCGTACCTATTTCATACCAAAATAAAAAAGGCAGTTACTTTTTATCGTAACTGCCTGATTTTCAGTGCGCCCACCTGGGCTCGAACCAGGGACCAAAAGATTATGAGTCTTCTACTCTAACCGACTGAGCTATAGGCGCGGTTATTTTTTGTGAGCAGCAAAGGTAAAAAAAGTTGCTGACTTAGGAATGAAATTGAAAAAAATTATAAAAACGCCTGAATCTTGTGAACATGGTTTAGATTTCGGTTATTTAAGGCATTGCTAAAAACTATAAATGCGTGATTATGCCGGACATTAAAAACATCATATTTGATTACGGAAACGTGATTTTTACACTTGACTTTTTAAGGTCTCAAAAAGCCTGGGAGGAAATAGGCATCGCTGACTCTGCTGAGTTTTATGGGCATAAAGTGCAGGATCCTATATTTACTGCGTTTGAGGATGGTTCAGCGACTGCCGAAGAATTCAGAAATTATGTTAGGAATAAGTCTGGCAATGCAAATCTCACAGACAAATCGATTGACAAGGCGTGGAACAGTTTGTTGGTAGGGATTGCGCCGGGCAACCATGAACTATTACTCAACCTGAAGCCGAAATACCGGACGTTTCTGCTAAGTAACATCAATCCCATTCATTATGAATATATTATGGATTATCTTAACAGAGAGTTTGGCTTTGCTAATAATGATCATCTTTTCGAGAGAGTTTACTATTCTCATCTCGTTGGCAAACGGAAGCCCAATGCTGAAATTTTTGAACAGGTGCTGACGGAAAATAACCTTATTCCTGAAGAGACACTTTTTGTTGATGATAGTCCGCAGCATTTGGAAACAGCAAGGCGTCTGGGTATTCATACCTATCTTATGACCGCGCCGGATAATATTCAAACACTAAATTTTCTGAAATATCCAGCATCGTTATCATAGACCGAATTGAACTTTAGATAAACAAGGCAGTCCTTTTCTCATTTGCTGCGTATTCCGCATATAGCCCGTTATTTCACCGGGTTTGCCCCGTTATTTCACCCCCTTTAAATACCGTTATTATACCCATTGCATCACTATTAAGTGATTTCTAAATTTAACCAATAATTTATGGCACCTTTTAGAAAACACAAGCAGATATGCTGAAAAGTGTGTTTTTTGAATCGCTTAAACAGAATTTAGTGAATTTGCAAAAAAACAATACCGACTCATTAACCCTTGAGCAAACCATTGATGAAAAATTGTTCAGCCTTTTGGTGGCGAATGTAAAAGATTACGCTATTTATATGATTGATCCCAATGGCTATATTTTGAGCTGGAATCAAGGGGCCGCGAATATTAAGGGGTATCAAGAAAATGAAGTAATAGGCCGTCATATTTCCATCTTTTATACCGGAAAAGATAATGAGAAAAATATTCCGGGTCAGAACATGAACAAGGCATTAAAGAACGGGTCTTACGAATGCGAAGGATGGCGTTTGCGTAAAGATGGGTCATTGTTTTGGGCAAGTGCTGTGTTTACCACCGTTTATGACGAAAAAGGGCATCTGGCAGGCTTCGCCAAGATCACACGGGACATTACCGACCGCAAAAAGAAGGAGGACAGCAACGAAGCTATAAACGCAGAGCTCGAACGCAGGGTAAAGGAAAATACTAAAAAGATCATCAATGGGGAATTGAGGTTCAGAAAGCTGATAGAAAATAGCTACGAGGGTATCACCTTATTTGACAGAGAGTTAAATGTAGTTTATCGCAGCATGTCCGCGGAGGATATAACCGGATGGAGTAATACACTGAGAGAAAAATTTGAGATAAGTGACCTCGTCCATCCCGACGATCAGATGTTAGTGAAAAAGCTCCTCGAAGAAGTGTTCTCAAGTCCTGCGGTGCCAATTTTATCAACTTATCGTATCAAACATAAAAAAGGGCATTACATCTGGGTAGAATGTTATTTTACCAACCTGCTCGATGACAAAAATATTGCGGCTATTGTATGCAACTTTAGAGATATTACTGCAAAAAAGAATGCTGACGAAGAAAAAAAGCGCGCTGATCAGGAACGCGAAAAAATTACTGCAGATCTTGTCAGGCGAAATAAAGACCTGGAGCAGTTTACCTATATCATTTCTCACAATCTGCGGGCGCCCGTGGCCAATATAAAGGGCCTTTCAGACCTGCTTAATTGTTTTGATCATGCCGACCCCGAATGTACGGACACGCTCACTGCACTTTCTACATCCGTTAAAAATCTGGATAAGGTGATTATGGACCTGAATCATATTTTGCAAACCGGCAAACAGGGTAACGAAAAAAATGAACTGGTTTTCCTGCCGGATCTTGTGGATGAGATTACTTCGGAACTGCAGCCAATGATTCAATGCAATAATGCAACAATCGATTTTAATTTCAAAGAAATCGACACCTTATACACTCTTAAAGGATTTGTTTACAGCGTTTTTCAAAACCTGATAACAAATAGCATCAAATACCGTAATCCGGACCTTGATCCGATAATAAGTATTGTATCTTCCCTGCGGGATGAAAGGACTGTTATCAGGTTCAGGGATAACGGAAAAGGTATCGACATGCAAAAAAACGGCGGGCAGTTGTTTGGGTTATATAAAAGATTTGATCACACGGTGGAAGGAAAAGGAATGGGGCTTTATATGGTAAAAATGCAGGTAGAAAGTCTTGGAGGCAATATAGAAGTTGAAAGTGAACCGGGTAGGGGTACTGAATTCGTAATCGAATTACCCACAGGCACATTGCCCGACTAAGATCGTTTGCGATCAGGCGGGTAATTTAAAGGAATATCCTATAAAATTTCCGTGATGCGAAAGTGAAACCGGCACCTCAGATGTTAATTTATTATCCAGGAGAATGGGGCAACCCTGATGATTTTTTATAATTTCCAAACAGGAACTATTGAAGACCTTATTCAGGCGTTGCATAATAAATGTCCTTACTTCGGCTGACTGATTTTCCGCATCAGTGTGGCTGATGTATTTAACGCCCCAAAAAACCTTATCAAACAAAGGTTCGGTATCAGCAATGGTGTTGATCAGTTCTTTGCTGATAAATGAGCAGGAGTAAAGCGTATAAGCCCCGAAACTAACGATACCTTTAACCTGATGACCTCCGGTACAAGCCTCCCCTTCAGTCTGACCGATTCCGAAAGCGGGCGGAGAAGAAAAAGCAGGTATGATTAGTTGTTTAACTTCAAATCTTACCGGCGTGAACAGCAGGTCAGGAATAATTCTTTGCAGATGCTTATATGCAGCCTCCTTTATAGACCACAGCAGCCATACAAAATTTTCAAACGGAAAGTCGTCGTACTCAAGATCAGCATAGATCTTTTTTTCCGGCTCTGAAAGTATCTTCGAGTAAAAATTGGGTTGATGCGTACGGGTAATATTTATTGCCTGGAGCGCGACAATATCATTACCCGTGCTGATCATGCTTTTTGGTTAAGCTTTTCGCTGATGACGTCGATGCAGGTACCCACGTTCACCATTTTATCTGCAGAATCGTAGTCTATTTCGATGTCGTATTTGGCTTCGGCGTCTATGATTATATCTACAAGATTGGCTGAATTGATCTTTAGATCTTTTAGGAGATCGGTTTGATCGTCGATGCTCGCCAGCAATTCTTTGTTGGTGGTATAAGGCGATATAACCTTTTTCAATTCATCTAAAATTTCTTGTCTTGTCATTTTTATTGTTTGTATTTACTTATTATTAAACAGGAGTTTACATCGCCGAAACCAAAATTAGCTTTTGCTACAATGTTAACTTCTTTTTTTATCATTTTAGCAGGTACATTTTCTAAACTTACCAAATTTAGTATTTCCGGGTTAGGGTCTTCGATATTGATGTTCGGATGCACAAAATCATTTGCGACCTGCAGCACGGCGGCTACGGTCTCAATCGAGCCGGCAGCACTCAGTGAATGTCCGACCATCGACTTCAGCGAATTGACCATCGGGAAATTAGGTTTCGAAAGGCCCAAGGCTGTACTCCAGTTCTGAATTTCCGTTTTGTCGGCTATCGTCGCAGTCAGATGCCCGCTTATCAGATCTATCGTTTTTCCTTTTATACCAGACTGCTCAACCGCATCACGAATACATCTGATGACGCCTGTCGAATTTGGAGCTGTCATCGTACCGCCCATGCGCTGTCCACCGGAATTAGTACTACCGCCTAACAGCTCGGCGTAAATGGGGGCATTTCGCTGCAATGCGAATTCAAGATCCTCCAGCACTAAAGCTCCCGCACCTGAGCCCGGTACAAATCCGCCTGCCGTTGCGCTCATCGGCCTTGATGCCTTTTCCGGTTGGTCATTGAATTTTCTGGATAGTACACGCATCGAATCAAAGGCACCATAAACATAGGTATCAACATGTTCAGCGCTTCCAACCAGCATTCGCCTGGCATATCCGTCTTTAATGCATTCGTAACCCATTAAAATCGCCTGACTACCTGTAGCGCAGGCGGCTGAATTTGTAATGATCTTATTGCCAAACCCCAGCCTGCCAGAAATGTAAGATGTCACGCCGCTGTTCATAGCCTGCTCAACCACCCTTGATCCCAGTTTTCTGGCCTCTTTATTATCAACTTTGGCGATAACGTTTTTCATCGCCTCGGTATCCGCAATACTGTTGCCAAATACGCAACCGGTTTCCCAGCGGGGCTCCTCGGTGTCGTAAGGCATGCCCGAATCTTTCCAGGCATCAAGCGCAGCCACCAGTCCGTAACCGATATTTGTACCCCTTAAACCGTGAAAAGTAACTTCCGAAATGTAGTTTTTCAGGCTTTCCCATTCAAAGTCGGGCATGCCGGCTACCTGGCAACTAAAATTCAGCTCTCTGTACCGTTCGATAAACTTTATGCCCGATATGCCATTTTGTATAGCATTCAAAAAAGCAGGGATGCCTGTGCCGTTTGGCGATACAACGCCTATACCGGTTATAACTACCCGCCTTCTCATTTTTTTGTCTCGATATTTTTTATAATGCCCGAAAACATTCCTCTTGCTACTATTTCGTTTTCACCGTCCAGCATTTCGACATAACATTTTAATTTGCCAAAGCGAAAATATTCTTTTTTTGAAATAACGGTGACTTTCTGCCCCGGCAATACCATTTTAAAAAACGATACATCGGTGGAGGTGAGTAAGGGAAACAGCGAGTCGTCTTCCTCAAAAGTAAAGTCGTTTTCTTTCAAAATCAGGAATATTCCCAAAACCACCAGTCCGATTTGCGCCATAATTTCGGTTATGATAACACCGGGTGTTACCGGGTTCCCCGCAAAATGATCTTCATAAAAAAAAGAGTCCTGTTTCAGCGTGTATTCACCTCGTACCTCATTTTCACTGAGTAATGTTATATTATCAACAAAACGGAAAGACGATTTATAAGGGAGATGGTTTAAAATTTGATTGTTCATTGATTGTTAGTCGATTTACCGCAAATGTTCGCCTCCGTCAGCATGAATAATTGAACCGTTTATAAAAAATGCTTCGTCAGAACATAGCAGGTAGATAACAGCGGCGACGTCTTCTGGTTTTGTCATTCTGCCCATTGGATTCCTTTTGGCACTCATTTCAAGCAGCTTGTCGCTACCGGGTATCCTTTTCAACGAGGCGGTTTCAGTTACTCCGGCCTGTATTACGTTAGTCTTCAGGCCGTACGGACTGAATTCTACGGCCATGTATTTTGCCAGACTTTCCAACGAGGCCTTGGCAATTGAAACAGCTGCGTAACTTTCCCAGAATTTGTGTGCGCCTTCGCTCGTAAGCCCGATGATGCGGGCATCCGCGTTAAAAAGGTTCGATCTTAAGATCGAACGTGTCCAGTCAAGCAAACTGGTTGCCATTGCATAAGTGGTGAGTTTTATATCCTCAACCGATAAAGTATTGTATTGGTCTTCGCCGGGATTATCTTTTATAGCAAGTGGTTTCAGATTGCCACGTGCTATACTATGAAGCAGTAATTTTACTGACCCCTTTGATATGTGGGTTGAGAAATCAGCAATAAATCCTTCCCGCGCATCATCGTCGAGCGCGTTAATATTGTAAGGTAAAATCCGGATATGATTTTCTGAAGCTAATGAGTCTAAGTCATGTTTAAGTGCCTGATCGGACGACTTATTCTCGCGATAAATGAGCGCAATATTCATTCCATGCCGCGCAAGTTTTTGCACAGCTGCGTAACCAAACCCTCCGGATCCGCCCAAAATAATTGCCCATAAATCTTTAAATTGTAATTGTTTATCCATTAAGCTCCTTTAAACCTTCGCATTTTTTATCGGTCTTTTATTTGTATTTATTACAGCAAAAAAACAGAACACCCCTAAAATGCGACCTCAAATTACGGAAAAATACATCAAAATAAGATGTGTTGTCACCTATTATTTGCAGTGTAGCAGGTGTATTGGCGCGGGGCGTTTCAATAATACGGTGAAATTTGAAAAATCCGGTGATGGTAGTAATTATTGCGGACGCCGGTTTGCGGAGAAATTATAATTAATTATGTTTGAGACCTATGAAGTTTGCTTATAAGACAAGGATTCTGCTGATTGTGGTGGTGATACTGGGTGTTTTTAAGGCGTCATTTGCGCAGCAAAGTTTTGATAAGGCGACTTTTTATGCTGTTATGGACTCCGGAGATTTAGATGCAATAGATAAGCAGATCGATATTTTGTCGGCCTCTTCGTTAAATAATAAGGGGGGCTACGAAGGCGCTTTGCTGATGCGTAAAGCAGGAAAGGTGCTGATCCCGGCACAAAAGCTTAAGTATTTTAAATCAGGGCGGATAAAGCTCGAAACCGCTTTACAAGCTGATAATGATAATGCCGAGTTTCATTTTCTGCGGCTGACTATTGAAGAACATGCGCCTAAAATAGTGCGGTATCATAGTGACATAGAAAATGATAAGGCGATCGTTCAAAAAAAATTTAAAGGATTGCCTGAAACGGTTCAGCGGGCCATCATAGATTATTGCAGGAACTCAAAAGTTTTGCATCAGGAAGATTTTTAGGCCGTCACAGCAGATTGTTTTTAACTTTGCGAAGAATGAATAAAAAGGTGCTTGCCATTTATTATACGCAGTCCGGGCAACTCGGAGAGATAATTGACAGGTTTACCGCCCCGCTTGCAGAGGCTGGAGCAAGCGTAGAAAAAGTACGTATCAGGCTGGTATCCGATTATGCTTTTCCGTGGACGGGCGAGCGCTTTTTTTCTGTAATGCCTTCCTGCGTTCTCGGAATACCAGAAGCCATAGAACAGTTGAATTTGCTGGAACAGAATTACGACCTCGTCATCCTGGGTTATCAGCCGTGGTTTTTATCGCCGAGCATACCAAGTAATTCACTGCTGCATAATGAAGAGTTTAAACGAATTATAAAAAATACGCCGGTAATAACGGTAAGCGCGGGGCGCAATATGTGGATCAACTCTTACGTCCGTATGCGAAATATGATTAAGGAGAGCGGAGCAAAATTGGTCGGCAACATCGCGTTATTAGATAAACACCCTAATCCGGTTAGTTTTGTCACCATATTTTATTGGATGCTGACCGGCAAAAAAGACCGCTATCTCAATATTTTTCCAAAGCCGGGTGTTTCCGAAAACGATATTGAAAATACTTCTGAATATGGAAAAACAGTAGCGTTTCATCTGGAAAATAACGAATGGGGGACGCTTCAGGACGAATTGATAAAACAAAAAGCGGTTGAAATCAATTATAAATTGATGTTTATTGAAGCAAGAGCGAAACCAATATTTGCAGTTTGGGCAAAATTTATTGCAAAACGCAAAAACCGTACACCCTGGTTGGCCGCATTTAAATATTATCTTTTTATTGCTTTATTTTTGGGCGCCCCGGTCTTGCTTACGCTGGATGCAATTTTTTTAAAACCATTTTCAGCAAAACGAATTAAAAGAAATAAACTAAAATATCTTCAAGTTATAAACTAACAAATACCTTATGTCCGACACGAACGTTTATATCAATCATACCTCTGCCTTTTTTCCAAATGAGCCGGTTTCCAACGACGAAATGGAGCAATATCTCGGGTATATTGATAATAGGCCGTCCAAATCCAAAAAGATCGTATTACGCAACAATGGGATAGTTAACCGGTATTACGCTTTAACAAAAGACCGTAAATCGACCCACACCAATGCGCAAATGACAGCTGAAGCCGTGCGGGCTCTTTTTGATAATGATCCGGAGAAAATGAAAGGTGTGGAACTGTTGTCATGCGGTACGTCCTCACCAGATCAGATGATGCCAAGCCATGGCGTAATGACCCACGGCTGGATCCCGGAGGTAGGAGGGATTGAAGTGGTGTCGCCATCAGGTGTTTGCTGTGCGGGTATGCACGCCCTAAAATATGCTTATCTTGCTATCAAATCCGGAGAAGTGAAAAAAGCGGTAGCTACCGGCTCCGAGCGGTTCTCGGGCTTGCTGGTGTCGGAGGTCTTTGAGGAAGAAGCTCAAAAGTTAAAGGAAATGGAGGAAAATCCTTATATCGCCTTTCAGAAGGATTTTCTCCGCTGGATGCTGTCGGACGGTGCCTCCGCCTTCCTGATGACTGATAAGCCAAATGAAGATGGTCTATCGTTACGTGTTGAATGGATAGAAGGCGTAAGTTATGCCAACCAGATGGATACCTGTATGTATATGGGGGGAGAAAAACAGGAAGACGGTTCGCTAAAAGGGTTCATGGACTATTCCCCGGAGGAGATCATGACACGCTCGATATTCAGCGTGAAGCAGGATATCAATCTGCTGAGTGATAACATCGTTCCTTTAGGTGGCAGAAAAATAAAGGAGATCTTTGAGAAAAAAGGCTTAGGCGTTGATGATATAGATTATTTTCTGCCTCATATCAGCAGTAATTTCTTCAAGAGTAAGATTCACGATATGATAGAAGAGTATGGCGGCGGTATTCCTTATGAAAAATGGTTTATTAATCTCTATACGGTAGGTAACGTAGGTGCGGCATCGGTTTACCTGATGATCGACGAACTTTTTAAAAGCGGACGACTGAAAAAGGGAGAAAAAATATTGCTGCTTGTGCCGGAAAGCGCGCGCTTTTCATACATGTATGCTATGCTGACCGTTGTTTAACAGCAGAAGATGAAAAAGGATGAAGTGCCACAGGATTTAAGTTCTCTTGGGAAAATAACGCGGGAGGTTTGCTATGCTACCGACAATAACGGTAACTATGTGAAGGAGTTAAGTAAAGGATGGGATGTAAAGATCACCGCCCTTGATGCCGCATGGGGTGAGATCGGGAAACGGATAGACGAAGCCAGGCAGGAGGTGCTTGATGGTAAGGCCAGTCCGCTGCTGTTTTTTATGGAATACAGGTTAATGGATACCAGAATTGTAGCCGGTTACACCGGATTATGGCACTGGCAGGTAAAACGGCATTTAAAGCCAGAAATATTTAAGAAGTTACCCGAAAAAACATTGCAAAAATATGCCGAAGCCTTTAACGTACAGGTCGAAGACCTTAAGACGATGACCGTGCATGAAGATTGATTTTGAACATCGTCAGGCAGCACATTGCGAATCGGGCGTTACCAGTAATTTATTGTGGAAAGCATCAGGAGGAAAAATTACCGAGCCGCTGGCTTTTGGTATCGGCGCCGGGCTTTTCTTTGCCTATATCCCCTTTATAAAAATAAATAACGGACCGGCTATTGCTTTTCGCACATTGCCGGGATTTATTTTTAACCGCACCTGCAAATCATTAAATATTCCGGTTGTACGCAGAAAGTTCAGCTCAAAAGAAAAGGCACAGCAATTTTTAGATGAGCAACTTCAGGCAGGCCAGCCGGCGGGTTGCCAGGTTGGCGTTTATTATTTGCCGTATTTTCCACGGGAATATCGCTTCCACTTTAATGGGCACAATCTGGTGGTTTTTGGCAAGGATGGTGATAATTACCTGATCAGTGATCCCATTATGGAAGGTCCCAATGTCATCAGCAGTTACGAACTCGAACGTGTCCGGTTTGCAAAGGGGGCGCTCGCGCCAAGCGGGCAGATATATTTCCCTAAAGAAGAAATTTCCATTACGGATGACAGGATACGTCAAGCGATTAAAAGCGGTATAAAAAAGAACGTCTATAACATGCTTAACATCCCGGGTAGTTTTGCCGGAGTGACCGGAATTAAAAATACGGGAAAGAAAATAAAGAAATGGCGGGATAAGCTCGGCCTTGAAAAATCTGGACTTTATCTCGCGCAAATGGTTCGCATGCAGGAGGAAATAGGAACCGGCGGCGGTGGATTTCGTTATATTTATGCAGCTTTTTTGCAGGAAGCTGAAGCCTATCTTCCCGGAATGCAGCTTACCGAAATATCTGCCGTGTTTACAAAAGCAGGCGATATGTGGCGGCAGGCAGCGGTTCATGCAGCCGGGATTTATAAGCACCGGCTTGGCAGTCAGGGTGATTTTAATGTGATGGGGGATTATTTAATCGAAATTGCTGAAGTGGAAAGGCAGGCATTTGAAACCTTAAAAAAGATCAGATGGCAATAAGCGAATCCCTGGCGGTTGACATACAAAATCTGGGCTTCCGGTACCCAGGGAATGCTGAGGCTGCTTTCTCCGGTTTTAACCTGCAAATTGGCAGGTGCGAGAGGTTTGGTTTGTTTGGGCCGAACGGAGCCGGAAAAACTACGCTGATGAGTTTGATGACCGGCTTGATCAAAGCGCAGGAAGGGAATATTCACATTTTGGGTAACGACGTTTCTGAAAGATCAATAAAAAAAAAGTTTGGTTTTGTACCTCAGGATTTCTCATTCTATCAGGAGCTTTCACCGAAAGAGAACCTTCAGTTTTTTGGAGCCTGGGCCGGATTAACTTCAAATAAAATAAAGCAACGCATGGATGAGTTGCTTCAGGTACTTGGGCTGGAAGATGTATGCGATAAGCCTGTGGGTAAATTTTCAGGCGGAATGAAACGAAGGGTAAATCTGGCGATCGGTGTCATCCATGAACCTGCCTTGCTCTTTCTTGATGAACCAACGGTCGGTGTCGATGTGCAGACGAGACATGCCATCATCAGCTACCTTACCGATCTGAATAACCGGGGAACTACCCTTGTTTATACGTCGCATCAGTTAAGCGAAGCCGAAGGGCTTTGCCAGCGGATAGCTCTGATGGAAGGCGGAGACATCATTGCCAAGGGAGATTTGGATGAATTGTTCAAAGAACACCGGGCAACGAGCCTGGAAGAACTGTTTTTAGACCTGACCGGAAAAGATTATAAGGACTGATGTACAAGCTTTGGGCGACAATTATAAAGGATGCAAAAATTCTGCTGCGCGACCGGGTAGGGATGACGCTGATGTTCCTGATGCCTATTATTTTGGTAATTGTTGTCACTGACATTCAGAACAGTACGTTTCAGCTGGTTAATAAAAACAGGTTGCCAGTACTCATTTGCAATCAGGATACTGGTGTTTCAAGCCGTCAGCTTATTTCTGCGATTGACAGTATCGGAATGTTCAGGGTAAAATTGATGCCGACTCTTTCAAACTCAAAGCAGATTGGTGAGGCCATGAAGACTCATGATGCACAGTTTGCACTTATAATTCCCTCCGATTTCACCAGAGGGGTGTCAATCAAGGCAAAAAATGCCGCTGCTAAAGCGCTTAAAAGTTTCGGTTTGCAGGGAGATTCTGTAAAAGGGAAAGTCGTTGGCAGCCGTCCGGTAACTCTTTATTTTAGCCCTGTTGTTCAGGAATCCATGCGGTTCTCTGTACAGGGCGCATTACAGAGCGCTCAGCAGTTAATTGAAAGCAGGCAGACATTACGAACGCTCTATTTCGCTATTAATGAACAGACGCTTCCCGCTGCTCTTGAAAAGGAAATGCTGAATAACCGTACGGGTTTAAAAGCTGTCCCGGTGACAAAGGAAGGGGGGAGGGGAATACCCAATGCTTCGCAACATAACGTCCCTGCCTGGACGATTTTTGCGATGTTTTTTATTATCATGTCCTTGGGGGGAAGTGTGGTCAGGGAAAAAATAAACGGCAGTTTTGTAAGACTTAAAACGTTGCCTACAAGTTACGTGACGGGTTTGCTGTCTAAGCAGATCACTTATCTCGGCGTAACATTGCTTCAGGCGCTGGTGATATTTTCGATAGGAATTTGGGTGTTTCCGTTGCTTAACATCCCCGCATTAAACCTGCCGTCGGATCTCACCGCCCTGGTTCTGGTCACTTTGGCGACAGGATGGTGCGCCGTTAGCTACGCAATTTGCGTGGGTATATTCGCTGAGACGCAGGAACAGGCGAACGGATTTGGCGCAATTTCTATCGTGATCTTATCGGCCATCGGAGGATTAATGGTCCCCAGTTTTGCCATGCAGGGGGCGATCAAGACTACTTCTGAATTTTCGCCAATGCACTGGTCCCTTGAAGCCTATTATGATCTGTTCCTGCGCGGAGGAACGATGCATGATGTTGTTTTGAACATCGTACCTTTAATCATTATTACACTGATATTTCAGTTCATCATATTTTTGGGCTTGAAACGAAAGAATTTAATATAATTGCCGGATGGAAAACACTGAACTAAAAGAACAACTTAAACGCCAGATCATAAAGTTTTTAAATCTTACGGATCTTACTCCGGAGGATATTAAAGATGATGAACCTCTGTTTGGAGACGGCTTAGGACTTGATTCAATTGACTCGCTTGAACTGATCGTGTTGCTGAAAAAGGAATACGGGATCGATATCCGCGACCCAAGAGAAGGGCGTAAAGTGCTGGTTGATGTGGCTACGATGGCGGAATACATTGCGGAGCATGGCAAAAACTAATTTTTTGTCCCGCTTACTTAATGTTTTCTGTATGTTTTAGGAAGATGCCTTGCAATTTAAAGCAAATGCGGTCTTCGTCCGTCAATTTCGCTGTTACCGAGATCGTTTCGTCATTTATCTGATATCTGATAGCAAGCTGAAGCATAGTTGTTTTTTGGGGATCAATCATGCCTGTAAATTTAAGATGATCTGCTTTTCGAAGCTTTACCGGATAATTTAGCGCTGTTTCCAGGACTTCTTTGGTTATTTGCAGCATACATGCTCCGGGGACGACTGGTTGACCCGGAAAATGTCCGTTTAAAATGATGCAATGCGGGTTAATGATCAGCGTGGAGGTCACCTCAGTCCTTGTGTGATTTAATTCTTTTACGCTGAATAATTCCTCATTCATAACTTTCACAGACTTAAATCAAACAGCAGAGACCAGCATCAGGGAAAAATACTTGTTCTGATAATGGTTAACGAGCAGAATTATTTTAGCGGAAACAGCGTGGTTGTCTTTTTCCAGAATGACGGGCGGAATATTTCCTTTTTTAATAATATTCGCAGCAAGCCAGAGGCCGAACGAAGCGGCCACCGGATATTCACCACAAAGGTGTTTAAAGTTTCCTGTCGTGTTATTTTTAAACAGCGTGGATTGTAATTCTTTGTAGATATTATCGTTCCTGTAATCGCCGTTTTTTCCGGTAATCACCAAATCGATATCATCGGTTGTCATGTTGTGTTCCACAAGAAATGCTTTAATTCTTCCGCTGACATCATTTGCATCTTTAGGTCGGTAAAATGTTCTCAAACCTGTGAGTTCCGCCATGTTTTCGCTGGAACTCTTATCCGTCAACAGAAAAAAAGCAGCGCCTTCGCCACCAATTGTCCCTTTTTCCGTGCTATCATAAAGCGAAAGGTTGGAGACAGGTTGACGTCGGTATAAACCCAGTCTTGTTAATACCGTGTAACTGGTATCGACCATTTCTTCCGTTCCGCCGACAAGAATATTGTCTGCATCCTGTTCTTTCAGCATCATCAATGCATCAAACAATGCACTCTCAAACGAAATTCCTTTATGTACAAACGTGTTGTTATATGCATGACATTTGAGCATAAGAGCAATTTGCGCCGCTACGGTGTTATGTGTTGACTGAATAAAGGCCGTTGGCGGAAGCAGCTCTTCTTCCTGTTCCACTATTCGCGTTAAAAACGTTACCGTATCCTCCATACAACCAAATGCAGTACCGGTGATGACCGCGCCCGGCATTTCCACATCGCCATTGTTCAGGCATTCCTTTGCGGCCGCCACACCCATTTTTATGACGTGGCTCATTCTCCGGATTTGTTTCGGATCGATAAATTCTTTATAGTCGGGTTCAATGGTTCGCAGCCGTGTACCCTGATACTCTGTAATATCAGTCAGAAAACCCACGTTTCCGAAAGTTTTTTGTGCCGATACACAAGCCGATGAGCGTATAAATATTTTCATTCTTTTACCTCCGAAAATATTAAAGAAGTACAGTTGCCGCCAAAGCCAAAAGAATTTGACATTACGTGCTTTATTTTTTGTCCTTTTTGAAACTTTGTTTCGGGTTCAAAGGGCAGGTCAGTCATTCGTGTTTTAAAGCGCAGGTTAGGATATATTAACCCATGTTTAACGGCCAGTACAGAAAATACAGCTTCTACTCCGCCGCTTGCACCAAGCGTGTGCCCGGTAAATGATTTGGTAGAACTCATGGGCGGATAAGCAGGGTGGAAGAGACGTTTTATGGCAGTTCCCTCCGCGCTGTCATTATTTGGAGTTCCTGTGCCATGCAGATTAATATAATCTATGTCGGTGGCGTTCAGGCCGCTTTTCTTTAGCGCTTTTTTCATGGCGAGGTACGAACCCGTTCCGTCGGGTGAGGATGCCGTTTGATGAAACGCATCATTGCTGTTATTGTAACCGCTTAATTTGCAATAGGGCCTTTTTCCCAATTTTTGGGCGACTTTTTCCGATATCAATACGACATATCCTGCTCCTTCGCCCAGGTTAAGCCCTTCGCGATTTTCATCAAAAGGCTTACACAATTCCTTATCCAGTATCATCAGGGTATTGAATCCGTTTAAGGTAAACTTGGTGATAGCATCAGCGCCTCCTGCGATCACTACGTCGAGGATGTCGTTCTTTATCAGTCGCGCACCATAAAAAATAGCATTTGCTGATGAAGAGCAGGCTGTGCTTATCGTTGTCATAAAATCACTGATACCCAATTCGTCTGCGACGATTTCGGTCATGCTTCCGCACTCGTGATCAAATACATTTTTTAGTTTGCCCTTGCTGTTGTCAGCCAAAAAGTGGACAAAAAAATCCTCGCTCTTGTCCATTCCCCCAACGGTATTGGCAGATACAAATCCGGTGCGCCAGTTTTTTATATCCGGTATATCGGCGTCAGTCATCGCTTCCCGGGCAGCTACGAGACTTAAAAGCGCTGTGCGACCGTTGTGGGTAGATAAGCCGGTTTGAGCAATCAGTTCGTCATCCGTGAGTTTAACCTCGGCTACAGGTCTGCTATGCTGGTGAATGGTCTCGAACAAAGTGATATCAGCCATCCCCGCCGCTTCGCGTTCAAACGAGGCAAGATGTTCAGCGACATTGTTGCCGATTCCCGAAATCACGCCTACTCCTGCCACATATATTGTCTGATCCATAGAATCTTTAATTCCTTAAATACTTTGTTTTTAAATGCGATTGCCGAAAGCAGCGTTCAGGTTCTCCGTAGAAAAAGCAACCGATCCCTCGTGATTTTCTTTTTCAATCATAAAAAGAGATGCATGATAGCTTTGATCCAAAAGGTCAACCCATCCGCAAACGCATGTTTTTAAAATATCGTTACCCAAAAGATAGTTTACATGTTGAACGATAAAATCCGGGTCAAATTCCTCCTGAATAAAAAAAGCCTGCTCCCCCTTAAACTTGTTCCGGATGCAAATCTCACCAATAACAATATTGGGGAGCGTATAAACAAAGACAGAAGGACTTGGAAATTCTTTTATTGTTTCCACGTACTTCAAATCCGTATCCAGGCTTGAATTGGCATTGGTCAGTACGATTCCAATCTCTTCCGGACGATAATCGTCTTTTTTAAATCCATTTTGCAACAGCACCTCTGCTGCCAGCCATCCAAGCTTACTCAGGTTGTCCATTTTATAGAATTTCGGATAGTTAAAGCCGAAATGCTGATAAACGGAAAGCAGAAGTTCAGCTACCTCAGCACCCTGATTTTCAAAAACAGGCTTATTGTCTTTAAAAACTATATTATCGCTGATAGCGGATGATGATGTTATATAATTACTTGCTGACAATTTCCAAAATCTATATTAACAACCGGGAGCAAAAATATTTATTATTTACCAAAAACGGCAGCGGCGTTGCAGCCGCCAAACCCTGAGGCAGTCTTGACAAAATTGTTGGTTTCCAAATCAACCACGGAAGAGCATATATTGATATCGCTGCTAACACCATGCTGATGATAACCCAAAGACGGCAGGATCACTCCCTGCCGCAGTGATTCGATTGATATAACCGACTCGATGAGTCCTGCTGCGCCCAACGTATGCCCATAATATCCCTTCAGACTATTTACCGGAGTATCCGACAAACCTGAAAGCGCGATTGCTTTAGCCTCCATTTCATCATTGTAGGGGGTGGCGGTTCCGTGTGCAGAAACGAAGCCAATTTCCGCAGGTTGTACTTTTGCATCCGTCATTGCCCTGTTAACAGCGAATGCCAGTTCATTACCGGTTCTTGACGGCCCGGATATGTGATTGGCATCATTGCTCACCGATCCACCCTTTACCTTCGCTTTTCCTTTGTGTTTCTTGTTTACAGACAGGACTATTGTGGCAGCGCCTTCTCCGAGATTTAGCCCGTCACGCAGTTTATCAAAAGGTTTGCATCTTTCCCCGCTTAATGCCTGAAAAGATTGAAAACCGGAAACAACAAACCTGCATACTACATCAGCTCCGCAAATAACTGCCTGGTCAAAACGCCCTTCTCTCAAAAGACGCATTCCGGTTATAATAGCCAGGACGCCCGAAATGCAAGCGTTTGAGACTATAACAGGGGTATTCTGAAATCCAAAGTGTTCGCCTACCAACCTTGCCGAAGTGGAAAGAGCAATTCGTTGCCGAAGTTCAGGGCTATTTTTTTCCCTCTCCAGCAGGCTGATATTGCCCTTTGTACTTGATATAATCAGAACCGTCTTTTTATCCCGGATATTGATTTCCCGGCCTGCTATGGCTTCTTCAACCGAGGCAATCAGCAATTGCTCAAATTTGGTGTAACGGTCTGATACGGTATAGATATCCTGGTTGTCGTTAAAGATCGACGCGGAAAATGCATGGTCCGAAATTTCATTATTCTTGTGCAGCCGAACGGCTGAAACTCCCTTTTTTAGCTGAGCGAAATTTTCCTTAGTGCCGTTGCCAAGCGGAGATAAGACATTGTCTGCAACTATAAAAA
The DNA here is from genome assembly GCA_035547875.1 of Mucilaginibacter sp. Lineage (GTDB taxonomy): Bacteria > Bacteroidota > Bacteroidia > Sphingobacteriales > Sphingobacteriaceae > Mucilaginibacter. The sequence continues at coordinate 29,182 of DASZTX010000040.1, forward strand.
CGTCCGGTTCACTTTTCCTGTTCATTTCGTTAGCTTATGCGTCTTCCATAAATACCTTCATCTCGCAACTTGCAATCAATACGTTATTTAGCCAGACCTTTCCTGAAAGTACGGTAACATTGAATATCTGGTTTTCTATCTTTACCTCGGTAAATATCTCATCACCCGACTTCGGCAATTCAAAAACCTCAAAATCCTTTATCGCTCCGATGTATCCGTTAACAACCTCTTTTTTTTCTGCTACAGCCAGATAACCCGCCCGCAATGCAGCGGTCTGTGCTATATTCTCCATTATACCACCTTCCTGGAATCGGTTGTCTTTAACAAGAACATTCTCCGCCTTAATTAAAAAACTGCTGCGCACAATATTCTCGTCAACATACAGCAGCTTATCCGTCATTACAAAAGGCGGCTTTTGCGGGATAAGTGGAAGAATGTCGATAACAGGAAAGTTCATATCAGGTATATAGACCACCATTAATTGAAAGTACCTGCCCGGTTATATAGGCTGCTTCTGGTGAAGCAAAAAAAGCTGCCGCTGATGCGACTTCTTCGGGCGTACCGAAACGTCTTGCCGGAATTAACTGCTTTAACTCTTTTTCGTCGAGCCCCTCTGTCATGTCCGTACGGATGAACCCAGGAGCTAAAGCATTTACCGTAATGCCCTGCCGGGCAATTTCCTGCGCCAGTGCCTTGGTAGCACCGATCACTCCGGCCTTTGCAGCAGAATAATTGGTTTGTCCGGCAAGCCCCTTTAGCCCCGAAAGCGAAACTATATTGATTATACGTCCGTATTTTCGCTGAAGCATTCCGTTCAGAACTATGCGGGTTACATAAAAAAAGCTGTCCAGATTAGTCTTCAGTACGGTATCCCACTGATCTTCCGACATCCAGGCCATCAGGCTGTCGTCGCGGATACCAGCGTTGTTCACCAACACCTCAATATACTTGTCTTCGTTAGCGGCCTGCCAGCGCTCCAGCGCTTTTTTTATCTGAACTTTATCAGCAACGTCAAAAGGGAGCAACGAACCATTTCCCCCGGCTTCGGTTATCGAATTGAGTGTTTCCTCTGCAGCCGCGACGTTTTTTTGGTAGTTAATGAGTATGTAATAACCCTGGGTAGCAAGTTTCAGGCAGATCGCTCTGCCAATTCCCCTTGATCCGCCGGTAACAAGTGCACACCTCATTTTTTAAGACTCGTGAGTTCATCATTGTTTTCCAGAAACTCCCGTACCTTTGCGAGGTCCTTATATTTGGGAGCGTCTTCCACAAATTTTGGAAATATCCCGCGAACTTTGTCATACAATGAACCGGAAACCGTGGAGAGCCTGCTTCTACAGTTCAGGTAATCTATCGCCTGCAGGATCGTCATCAGGTGAATGCCAAGCACCTCGAAAGAATTATCGATCACGCGTTTGGTCATCAGCGCTGCATTACATCCCATGCTAACAATGTCCTGATTGTCGTTGTTATTAGGGATACTGTGTACATACATCGGGAATGATAACGTCTGATTTTCAGCCGTGGTCGATGTAGCTGTAAACTGCATGCCCTGCATCCCGAAGTTTAATCCAAGTACGCCCAGATTCACAAATGGAGGGAGTTTTTGGTTGAGTTTGCTGTTTAACAAGTAGTTAAGCTGTCTTTCAGCGAGCATGGATACCCGGGTCATGGCTATTTTTAATTTATCCATTTCCAGGGAAACATAATCACCATGGAAATTACCGCCATGAAAGATGTTTTGATTTTTGTGATCGATCACCGGGTTGTCATTAACCGAATTCAGCTCATTTACCACGGTGTTTTCTACCTGAGTGATCGTGTCATAAACAGGGCCTAAAATCTGCGTAACGCAGCGTAATGAATAGTATTCCTGCACCTTGTCTTCAAACACTTCATAATCGAGATTGTCGGGGTTATACAAATGTTCCGAACGATCCCTTATGAGTTTACTATCGCTCAAGACTGTGCGCATTATTTCAGCGACGGTGTTCTGACCGGTATGACGTTTTACAATATTCAATTCATGCGAATAATGATCGTCAAAGGCTTCGACGATCTCATTGATCATCGCTGAAAAAAGTATCGACCAGTTTAACAGTTTTTTTGCCTGAATGATATTGATCATGCCAATTCCGGTCATAGCCGAAGTGCCGTTTAAAATGGCAAGCCCCTCGCGGATATGGATAGACAGCGGTTTTATTCCAAGCCTGTTAAATATCTCTATCGTCGGACGTACCTCATTCTCATAGATCACCTCACCCTCACCGATCAACACAAGGCCCAGATGGGCCAATTGCACCAGGTCTCCGCTGGCGCCTACACCACCATGTTCATAAATGCAGGGCGCTATATCATTGTTGATCAGTTCCTTTAGGAGTTCTACAACATCGGTATGCACACCCGAATAACCCTGCATAAAGCTGTTAAGCCGGGCGATCATTAACGCCTTTGATAACTGAGCGGTCATGAGTTTTCCACTCCCGGAAGAATGGCTCCGGATCAGATTATACTGTAGTTGCAATACATTGGCTTCATTTATTTTGTATTGGGCCATTGGGCCGAAGCCTGTATTTATCCCGTAAATCAGTTTGTTTGACGAAAACTTTTTAAGAAACTCAAAATTAGTGTTGATGGTATCCAAAGCCGTTTTATCCAATTCAACTTTGGCGTTTTTAAATATCAGTTCGGAAAAGTCGTTTGTTGAAAGTTCGCTTTGTCCAATATGTATCATGGGCAAATAATGATTGTTTTATGAGGATTGAATAATAATCCGCTAAAGTATAAAATATATGTAAATGCGTTTACGATAAACTGCAATAACAATTCTGTTATGTTATGGTTTGCAGTATCAGCAGATCAAAAAATTGCGGATACATTAAATCCGTTTATCAATAAATTTAATAGGTTTTCTGCTGGCTTCGCTGAACTGCATTTTCTGAATTTCTTCCGGAGAAAGGTATTTAATGTGCGGGCTTACACGTAACCTTGCCTGCAGATAGGCTCGTATCCTGTGGTCGCATTCTTCGCTGTACGCCGCGGGAACCAGATAAAGCTGCACCTGATCCATGTCTATATCGTTCGATGATACCTCGATCACAAAATCGTGTATTTCTTCCATTTCATTTAACAGATCGAAAAGTGCGGGCGGATAAAGTGTGGTACCCTTAAACTTGATCATCTGTTTTTTTCGTCCCATGATCGGTGAAAGCCTTAACGTACTGCGGCCGCATGAACAGGGCTGATCATCATAGGCACAGATATCGCCGGTTTTATAACGTAATAATGGCATGCCCTCAACGCCCAGCGTGGTTATCGTTACTTCGCCTGGTTCTCCCGGACCGACCTGCTTTTCATGTTCATCCAGTAATTCTACAATAACAAGTTCCGGCTGATGGTGGCCGCCTGCACCTGCCGTACACTCTGTAAATGCCGTTTGCATTTCGGTTGAGGCATAGGTCGAAAACAGCTGAATATTCCAGGCTTCGGTGATTTTTTTTCCTAAAATATTTAATGAGAAATCGTTGTTTCGGATGTTTTCACCGATGCAGATCGCTTTTTTTACTGAAGTGCCGTTAATGTCTATACCGGCCTCATTTGCGTAGTTTATCAGCTTTAATATAAATGAAGGCACGGCAACTATTGCGGTGGGTTTTAGGCGCCGGATAGTTTCCCATTGCAGCGAAGGCACCCCGGGGCCTAACCGGATGATGCCCGCCCCAATTCGTCTGATGCCAAGATAATAAGCGATCCCTGCCATAAATTGCCGGTCGAGCGTCAGCATCAACTGATAGGTATCGTTCGCTGAACCGTCTGCGCATAAAAAAGAATTATATTCATTGAATGCCAGCCGTTCAATATCCTTTTCCGTTAACGCTATCGTTACCGGACGGCCAAGTGTTCCGGAAGTAGAAGTGTATTCTATTATTTTCTCACGCGGCACGCAAAGAAAATCGTCATTTCGTCGCTGTAGATCGTCTTTGGCGGTTGTAGGTATCGTACGTAAATCGGCAAGGCTCTTAATGTTTTTTATGTCAATCTTATATGAAGTAAACAATTCACGGTAAAACGGCGAATTTTCGTTAATATAGGCAAGAAGTCCGGCTAATTTGCGCTCTTGTATTTTTATAATTTCAGCGGCGTCCTGCTGGTGTTTTTCTTTTAAGACTGACATACTATGAAGGTAGCTGTGACGATAAAAAGCTCGCCAAACTCCAAATTTATAAAAAATGGCGAATGCCTGATTTAAAACTCTATTTATAACAACCATAAAAACAACCGGTCAGCCTGTTTGTAACGTATATCAAATGATGATGAGACAAATTGTAATAGCAAGCTTATTTTGTATGACCCATATGGTAAGCGCTCAACCCGTCAGATATAAAGACCCGGTTTTTGAAGGCGTTAAGGAAACCAGGGACTTAAGTTATGGTACGAAAGATTCAAATGGAACAGAAAAAGCACATTTATTTGATCTCTACCAGCCATCCGGGGATACTGCCGCTTTGCGTCCTCTGATTATTTGGATGCATGGCGGCGGATTCAGGTTTGGTTCTAAAAACGATAACAGCAACCGCTTGTGGGGGCGCTCGTTTGCTAAGCGGGGATATGTGTTCGCTGCGATCAACTACAGCTTAAGCAAAAAACTGCCAATGTTTAATTTTGATGAATTAAAAAAAAGCTGTTACATAGCGGTAGTTGATGTGAAACAGGCAGTGGCCTATTTTAGGGAACATAGTAAGCTGTATCATATTGACCCGGATAAAATTATTATCGGGGGAAATTCTGCCGGAGGTATGACGGCAATGCAGGCAGCATACAGTACGGATGCTGAACTTGCAAAGTTTGCAGGTGTGAATAATGTTTCGGCGAGGAATACGCCATTGAAAATAGCAGCGGTGATCAATTTCTGGGGCGCAATATTCAATCTGGATTGGCTGGAAAATGCACACGTGCCGGTGGTGAACGTTTACGGTTTGGACGATAGCATCGTATCACCTACCCATAGCGGACCGCCATTGTTCGGAGGTGCTGACATTCATACCCGCGCTACAAAAGAAGGGATTGCGAATGATGTAAAAGTATTCGAAGGATATTCGCATGAACTGCACAAACATTTTAACTCGCTGTTTTCAGGGGGAAAGGGTACTCGGGAACGCTGGGAGGAGGCGTCCGGGTTTGCGGCAGCATTTATTTATCGTGAGCTTTTTGAATAAAACAGACCTTCAGACAATTTTTAAACTTATAACTATATTTATTGTTATCAATTAAAACTAATTAACACTTTACCAAATGAAATATTTCCGAATTTTAGTCGTGGCCATTCTGCTGACGTTCAGTATGGAATTGGCTCACGCAGATTCCGTCGTGACGACAGTTCCGCCGACGTTTTTACAGGTAAGAAGACCACCGCCACCGCCGCCACGTCCGCGTGTGACGCTGAAAAGACATCACAGGCGTGTTGTACGCCGTCATCACCGGGCAAGTCTGCATATCAGGCTGCCAAAGCCGCCACCACATCCGCCGGCGCCACCATTACCGCATCATCCATAAACAAGCAGGGCCTTTCCAAATCTACACGAAAGGCCTGCTTGTTTAAACGTGAATGTGATTATCCCGCAAAGTCAACCGATTGCTCTTTCCCGGGCTTTTTCCGGGAAGATAATTTTATAAACTGATAAATGATCCCGGCTACAAAAAGTATGATCAGCGCAACCAAACTCATCTGTATAACCGGGGAATTAGGATCGCCTGCAACCGGATGGCTAATTGGCAATCGTGTTAAAGTTTCGACAATGGCCGGGATAAACGAAAAAAACAAGGTAAGAGACATCAGAAATACCTGTACATAAGGAGCCGTTTTACCGAGGAAGCGAAATGACGGTGCGTAAATGGCCAGCGGCAAAACAACAAGTATGATCACCGCGAGGCCATGCGCTTGTGTAAAATGCCCCGTTTTCATGATCGGTAACGAGGTGAGGCAGGTCACTACCGTTAACAAAATGTATAATCTTCCGCGGTTGTTTGCCGGATTAAGTTTTCCGTCGCGGAATAATGCGTAAATGGCTGCAAAGATCGCAATTATGCTGATGGCAGTGTGAATGATTCCAAGAATTGAAAGATGGTTCGGCATGATCGTAGATTTAAGTGTTAATGTTTCCTTAAATATATGAAAATTAGCCTGTTATATCCTATTTTTTATAAGTGAATTTTAAGATGTTTCCTGGTGAGAGTTTGTCGCCTTCATTTGATATATAAAGATCACCGGCCCTGCTGAAAGTTATGCCTTCCGGCTGATGAAATACAGCCGGGTTAAGAGCGAGCACCTTTTTTATTTTGAAATCCGGCCCTGCGGTTACCAGCATTTTGTTTACCGATGAAAGAATGAGCCATTCTCCGGTTAACGGATTCTTAGCCAGTCCGGAAGGATGGAAATTTATTTTTTTCTGTCCGGTCAGCTCTTCTATTTTTTTGACGTCTATTGCGTAGCTTCCTTTGTTTTTTAATGTTCCGTCCGGTGCAAGCTTCAGGTTAAATAGCGTTGTGCTTTTTGAGCTTTTTTCGATGCTGCAATCTTTGCAAAGCACATATACCTCATCTTTGTCTGCATACAAGCCTTCGTATTCTCCTTTGGGTAATAAGTCTTCATTTTTTTTGCTATTGGCTTCCCCGGATGTAAGTTCGCTGTAAGGGAATGTAAATAAAGCCCCGTCACTCCGTAATAATATTGCGGTTTTATTTCCTATGGCTACATCCTCGTAATCGCCACCTTTCCCGAACTTTGTATAATGAATATCCTTACTGCCCAGATTGAAATAGAATAATTTCCCATCCTCGTCCTGTTCAGCAAAAATGGTGTCTGCGTTTCCGTCGTTAAAAGTAATGCCGGAAATTTCGGTCAGTTCATCAGGCATATTATATTTTTCGGGTTGATTTAGATCGTAACCCTCAGGGCTTTGGCTTCTTTGCCGTCCGGTACACCTTACCGTCAAAATCGCAATGATCAATATTAAAATCACCCCACCATTGGTAAAACCTGTTCTTATCCTCATATCTTTCTTTTTATGGATATACCTTAAAATTGTCCGGTTTGTTTAAAAAGAAAGGCTCCCGGTAACCAGGAGCCTTTCCATCAGGATGATGATATTATTTATTTCTGCATTACCATAACGCCGTTAAGCACAAGCGTGCTGCCGCCCTCGGCTTCAATGTTATAAACATTCTGAATGCCCCCTGCATGCTCGGTTTTACTTAAAACCGTATAGGATTTATACTTTCCGCTTTTTTCATCCAGACATAATACCTGCTGACCGATGTCAATCTGCCCGATCTTAAAGGAACCTTGCCGTGTAAGTATGGGATGATTGGGTGTTGCTTTAACTACTTTAGTATTCATCGCAACAAACTGACCCATAGTTGTTTTAGTTTCATTTGCTGATACTAACACCAGTTCGGTTATGGCATAATTTTTTGCGGCGTGGATGGTTAAATCTTTTACCTTAACGGCAGCGGGTCTTTTTGTAACAGGATCGACGGAAATTATTTCATCACCGCTTTTGATGTTTTTTATGGGCTTTTTGGAGCCGTTGCTCATGGTCACCATCTCGTCACCGGGGAAGCAAATATCGTTGCCATAAGTAGCGGCTTCCTCCTTCATGTCCTTCCCGTTATTCAATAATTTGTATTGCTGAAAGCTCATCTCTTTCGAGAGCACGTAAGATAACTTCAGAATAAAATTCTTCTCAACTTTATTGATGTCGTCGATATCCTGAAAATATTTAGCCCACACCTTTGCGTCAGCGGTAAAATCCGGTACCAGGGCCTGATATCTTTTTCCGGTTTCATTGGTATAAAAAACCATTAAGCCAATTTCCTGCAATCCATCTTTAGCAATCAATTTATACAGGTCAATGCGTTTTTTCAGACCGTCGCTGCCGGTAATAAAATAAGGCTTCCTATTTTCGTACCGATCCAGTACATACTTATTATCAAATTTTATATAGGTATCATTGTCAAGATTGGCTACAGAATAAGTCAACGCCTTGTTGTATTCGTCCAATGTAAGTGGCCGGGGATTAACGTTTGCGGGCTGCGCATTCAAAGCAGAAACGCCCAAAAAGACAAAAAATAGTAAAAGAACTTTATGCATTATTTTGTTGTAAAATTTATTAATAAAAACTACGGCCGAAAGTCAGTTTCCGGCGAACAAATGATCAAAACAGTTTACGAAAGTTGTTTGAAAGCGTCCGCGAAAGCTTCCATCTCGTCCATCCGGCCGATACTTACGCGACACCAGTGACTGTCGTTAATTTTCCAGTGGCGAATACCCACTCCGCGCTTCATCATTTCGTTCGTGAATTTGCCGCCGTCCATCTTTAACGGAAACATCACAAAGTTTGCTGACGATGGTATATAATTGTATCCTTCTTTCTTAAGGACGGAATAAAGATATTCCTTCGATTCTACCATCTTTTTTCTTGCATCGTCCATGTAATCCGTTTCCTGATAACCTGCTATTGCGGCTGCGAGTGTGGTGGCCGAAAGATTGAAGGCGCCACCGGTGTAAATGGCGAGTGAGCGAATGGTGTCGGGCTGTGCAACGACATAACCGCAACGCAGACCGGCAAAGCCATACAGTTTGGAGAAAGTACGCGCTACAATGATGTTTTGCCCTGCTTTTACACTGCTGATCAGCGTCGTTTCCTTAGGATTCGGCAGGTAATCTATGTATGCTTCGTCAACAAACACCATGGTCTTTTTTGATACGCGTTCACAGAAAGCCTTTAGTTTTTCATTATCTACAACCGTTGCGGTCGGATTGTTGGGATTGCAGATATAAACAAGTCCGGTGTTGTTGTCAACCTTCGCTTCCATTGCGTCAAGGTCGAGCTTGTAATCGCTGGTCAGGGGTACTTTTATCCATTGTCCTCCATGCAATTTGGCGTGCTGAGGTAAATCGTCGTATGAAGGATCGCCGGTAATAATGCTTTTACCGCCTTTGCTGTAATGCATAGCTGCCGCCAGCAAAAGCGCTGACGAGCCTGCATCGAGCATAATGTTGTTTTGATGAATACCTTCGTAAGCTGCAATCTTGCCAGTAAGAACGGGTATCTGGTTAAAAGCATATTGGTAGCTGGTATCAAGGGCGTCCTGAATAGCCTTTTTTGCGGCTGCGGAGGGGCCGAACGGATTTTCGTTAGCCAGCAGACGTGCTTTTAATACGGGTGGCGCCTGCATGATGGCGGATTGATCGGTTATCAGTGCGCCTGCGTTTTCGTTCCCGGTGACAACCGGCATAGCTGCCAGCTTGTCGATTGTTCCTGAAGTGAGCGCAAGCCCACCGGCCATTAATGCACTGGTTTTTATCCAGTCTCTTCTGTTAATTGAGTTTGCCATGGGAGTTTTAGTTAATATGAATAAATAAATCAGTTTCTATTTATCAGTTTGTGCCGGATATTTTATCCGTTGCTCCGTTACCCGGCCATGAAGGGCCGCTACCACACTTCTTGCCGATTCAAATGCCCCTGCCATCCACGCATTTAAATAGGTAAGATGCTCCCCCGCGAAATAAACCTGTTTATCCGATTTTAGCAGGGCCGGATACTGGTTTTTCCGCGTCTCATTGGTATAAACCGCCCACCCGCCAAGGTTATGTTTTGTTTTATGCCAGCTCACCGAGAAGGATGTTTCAAATTCCTTTTCGTATTGAGGATGTATCAGACCGCCTTTTGTTAAAGCCAGCCGTTCGCGGTCGGCATAACTAAGTTCGCCAACCTGATAGGCTTTTTCGTTGAAATTGTAATAACCAAGTAGGATCCCTTTTTTACCCTGGTAATCGTACGACGGATAAAAAATCTGGGTGAGTTCATTGTTGGTATGCGTGATACCTCCATAAATATGATCATCTTCTTCCCAGAACCGCCTTTTGAACTGTAACCCGATCTTTCCCGTCTGCATGTAGCTGATGTAATCAATCGCCCGGCTTACGTCATCCGAAAGATTATTACTGATATTGCTCAACACAGGTAATGGAATGGTGCAGATACAAAAGTCGCCCGACAAGAGGTGCTCTCCCGCTGTGTCTTTATAGGTTATTTTTACACCGTTGTCCGTGTTAAGAATATTGGTTACCTCAGCGCCAAGCTTCAGATTGCTTTGAACCTTTTTTTGAAGCCCTTTTGCGATCTGATCCATTCCGCCAACCGCCTGGAACATGGTCATTTGCAGTTCATAGGTGTATTCAGCTACGTTGTAAAAATCAGGGTCCATCAAACCGGACTGTATTATGTCGGCGAGTTTATGCGGATCGGCTATCTTTCCGGGTTTATCGCCTGCGCCGGGACTTTCGATGTATCCCCGCCGCGCGGAGGCTTTATAAAGTTTGTCGGGATCGAGTCCGCCCTCCGCCATCAGGTATTCAATCACCTTTTCGGCATCTTCTTTGGTCAAGCCGGTATCAAGATTGCCATGATCAATCGCCTTTACCAGCAGTTCGGACATATATCCTCTTACGTCGTTGTGTATTTCGCGAACCCGTATCTTTTTGTTGGATAGGGAGCCTGTTCCTTCCGAGAAATAATAAGATCCCTCGTTAACGTTGTTATAAACTTCCAGTGGAATGCCAAGTTCCTTACAATAATGAAGTGTCAGCTGATGGTTATGCGGTATGCGTGACGGTCCTGCATTAAAATACTGGCCTTCATCAAAGGTCGCGGTGAGCTGTGGTTTGTCAGTTTCAAGATTTGTACTGCCCCGGCGAATGCTCCAGCACCTGCCGCCTGCACGTTCGCGCGCTTCAAGTATGGTACAGTTGTAACCAAGCTTTCCGAGTTCGTAGGCGCAGGTCATCCCCGCAAGCCCGCCACCCAGGATGATAACTTTTTTCCCTTCGCCGTTTCCCTGCAGGTTGAAGGCGTGCGCAGGGGAGGCTTTCAGCATTCCCAAAGCAAGCATTGCCGGATATGCCGTCCCGGCCAGCATAGCGCCTTTGCTCAAAAAATCTCTCCGGGTAATTGTTTTCAATTTAAATCGTGATGGTTGAATTATTATAGCATTAAATTTATGTTATTTTTAAAAGAGAAGCAATTTTGTTGAGAGTTTTTTGACGATTGAAAATAATAATTGCTCTTTTTTGAAAATTTATATCCAAACGGGATAATTTTCAGGAACTGCGGGTTAGAATATAGTATGTATCGTGAGTATCCAATTCGTATTTTTAACCTAAGCATTCAATTTGATTTACGGGTTGCAGGTTACTGTCCGTTTAATCGTTATAACCAATTTAATCGCATGCAGAAAAATATCGCGAAGAGCCTGTTTTTGGCCATCAATTTATTAACGGCGTTTGCTTCGTTCGGTCAGACAGGGAAGGAGCATTGGCATTATTTCCTGTCCGTTACACCGGAAACAAAAACAGCCCACATCAAACTGGAGCTAAGCGGAAAAATTCCGGACACCGTAAACTTCAAGATGCCGGTATGGACAACCGGATACTATCAGTTTATGAACTTCGGAAAAAATGTATCGGAGTTTAAAGCTACCAGCGCTGACGGACAATCCCTGCATTTTAGTCATCCTGATCAGAATACATGGAAAGTCCCGGCTTCCGGCCAAAAAAACATCATGCTTAGTTACGATGTAATGGCTGACCGCAATTTTGTCGGTGCAAATTATCTGGATACGGCTCACGGTTATTTCTCTCCGGCGGGCTTGTTTATGTATCAGGACGGAAATATTTTACAGCCGGTTACACTTTCGGTTCAGCAATACCCCGGCTGGCCCCGGATTGCAACAGGGTTAGACCTTGCCGGGGCCGATTCATCCGGTTTTAAAGCGCCTGATTTTGATGTTCTGTACGATAGCCCAATTCTGATGGGCAAACTGGAAAAGTTACCCGGATTTAAAGTAGGCGGCATTCAGCACGATTTTATCGGCTACCAGATGGGTGATTTTGATAAGCAGCGGTTTATGGATGACATGAAGAAGATTGTTGAAGCGGGGTCAGCGATAATCGGCGAAATTCCCTATAAACACTATGTTTTTCTTGGCATTGGACCCGGCGGGGGCGGTATAGAACATCTTAGTTCCGCATCTGTTGCCTTTGTAGGTAAAGGTCTGAATACAGAAGCCGGTCGTATCCGGATGTACAGTTTTTTAGCCCATGAATATTTTCATACCTATAATGTTAAACGTATCCGGCCCATTGAGCTGGGGCCGTTTGATTATGAAAAGGGCAACCGAACGGAAATGTTGTGGGTATCGGAGGGGTTCACCGTTTACTACGAATATATTATTATCCGGCGTGCCGGGTTGACAACCGCGGATGAAATGATCAATCAGCTCAGAAATAATCTGCTGAATTACGAAAAGAAACCCGGGCATCTGTTTCAGTCGGCAACGCAGGCAAGCCTGGAGACATGGAGCGACGGGCCGAATGGCCGGGTTGCTGATGAATTTAATAAAACAATATCCTATTACGATAAGGGACCAGTTCTTGGTTTGATGCTCGATTTGAAGATACGGCATGAAACCGGGAATAAAAAAAGCCTGGATGACGTGATGCGCACCCTTTATTATACTTATTTTAAAAAGCTAAAACGTGGATTTACGCCGCAGGAATTCAGAAAAGTTTGCGAAGAAACGGCCGGAGTACCTTTGGATGAATTATTTGAATATGCATCAACCGTAAAGGAAGTTAACTACCATAAATATTTTGAATATGCCGGGCTGAATATAGATGATGCCTGGAAAACCCGCCCGGGGGCGTGGAGCGGCATCGCTGCGCGATCTCAAAAAGATTCGGTCTGGGTAACCGATGTGACGTACAATTCGCCTGCTTGGAAAGCCGGGGTTCGTGTACGCAATAAAATTCTGGAAATAAATGGACAGCCTGCTACCATCGAGCGGTTACAGGCTTTGGCGACAGATAAAAAACCAGGCGATGAAGTCGAGATTAAAATTGAAAAAAACGGCAAATTAGATAGTGTAAGATTTAAGCTCGGTACCGAAACTTCCCGTAGCTTTGAAATCACAAGAGAGAAAAACCCGAATCCATTACAGGTGGAGATCTATAAAAGCATTTTTGATCCGGGTACTTAATTATATCCTAACTCGTCTAAAAAGCAGCCGGTCATTGTTCAAAGATGACCGGCTGTTTTATTATATATCGTTAAACTATCCCAGTTCACAGACGATATTTCGTTATATAAAACATATCGTAAAATTAAATCGCTGATATTCAGTATTTTTTCAAATCGGTAGCATTATTGTTTTCCACGGTCGTCTTTACATTATCATCAGTTAAAAATTACTTGACATGGAACAATTAATTTATCTTTTTACCAGAGTGATATTATTCGCCTGCATACTTGTTATAGGATATATTATAGCAGTACCTGAAAAGGAAGTCACCGACGAAACAGACATCTGGTAAAGTTTGAAACTGTTTATAGTTAAGCTTTAGAATTACTAAACACTGCGCGATTTTGCTTATTTTGGTGCCGGTCGCCGACTATAAAAAAATGGCGCTCTATTGCTACTTATGTCGCTATCCATAAATAAAATCAATAAACATTTACTCTTTTTAGTATGCCTGATCATTGCTGCTTTTTGTTATCCTGTGGGCAAAGCTGCCGGACAGACAAAACCACAAAGCGACAGTATAAAAACAGCCATTGAGCCCGTGTATGATAGCGTCGGGAAGGTCCATCGTTTTTTTTTCGGTGAAAGTTACAGGAAGTTGTGGGCTCAGCCTGTTAACATCAGAATTTTTCACATTTCGAAGGAAAAAGGAGGTCTTAAAATATTACAGCGCGGCGGCGGCATGCAAACTAAGTCGTTACGGCTGGTAGATCCTGAAGGCCACGAATGGGTGTTGCGTACCATACAGAAATATCCGGAAAAGGTATTACCACCAAACCTGAGAGAAACGATCGCCAAAGACATCATACAGGATCAGATATCTGCGGAGCATCCATTTTCGGCGCTCACCGTGCCACCGATGGCGCAGGCGCTGGGCATCCCTCATGCGCATCCGGAGATCGTTTACGTTCCTGATGATCCGGCGCTTGGAAAATACCGCGAAGATTTCGCCAACCAGGTTTTTTTGTTTGAAGAGCGCGAACCACTGAATGTGGAGGACACCGACAATACCGAAAAAGTTGAAAAGAAAATTCAGGAAGATAATGACACCCGCGCAGACCAGACCCTGTTTCTGAGAGCCCGGTTGCTCGATTTTCTTCTCGGTGATTGGGATCGTCATGAAGATCAATGGCGGTGGGAGCAGAAAGAGGATAGCATCGGTACTATATATAAACCGGTTCCCCGCGACCGCGATCAGGTTTTTTACGGGACTTCGGGCGTTTTTCCGTGGCTTGTGTCAAGGCACCTGCTGATGGCTAAGTTTCAGAGCTTTCAGGATCATATCCGTTCTATTAACCGGTGGAATCTTAACGGGCGGAATGTCGATCGTTATTTTTTGAACGGGTTAAGCCAGCAGGATTGGCAAACGCAGATAACTTTTGTGCAAAGCAAATTAACAGATCAACTAATAACTGATGCGATAAAACGGATGCCACCACCTATATACAAAATATGTGGAGAGGAGATTACAAAAAAATTAATTACACGCCGCAACAACCTGATGCGCCAGGGCATGAAGTATTATCGTTTTATTTCTCAGATAGTTGAAATACCTGAAAGCGACAAACATGAAAGGTTTGATATCACCAATAATCCCGATGGGAGTGTGCGTGTTAAGGTTAATAAGATCAAAAAAGACAGAAGCAAAGTAGAACAAACGTTGTTTGACCGTACGTTTGACCCGGATGTTACCCATGAGATCAGATTGTATGGACTGGCTGGCAACGATCAGTTTTTAGTGCATGGTAACTATCATTCACCGATTACGATCCGGATGATCGGGGGCGACGATGCCGATGAGTTTATTTTTGACAAGGATATATCCGGTAAAGGAAATCGATATATCTATGACCGGTCGGATGAAAAGAATTTCCTGCCGCCCTCATCAATGGCACACCTACGCACCTCGACAGATACAGGCGTCAATAAATATGATAAAAAGGACTTTAAATATAATTTTCTCCAACCGCTGATCCTTGGCAGCTACAACAGCGATTATGGGATTCAATTACTCACCGACTTTATCTATCAGAAACAGGGTTTCAGAAAAGATCCCTATGCCTTTCGCCAGAGCCTGATCGTTAATTATGGTTTTGGTGCAAACTCGTTATTGCTCAATTATAACGGAGAGTTTAAACAGGTGTTTGGCAAAAGCGACCTTATCGTAAATGTTTTGTCAAAGGGGCCTAACTATCAAAGTTATTTTTTCGGTTTAGGCAACGAGTCGGAATACATTAATAAAGGGCCTTATCAAAGAAAATACTACCGCAACGTTTATAATTTCCTTAACGCGGATGTACGTATAAAACATGTATATGACGACTGGACGGTTAGTGCAGGCGTTTTGGCCCAGTATTATAACGGAGATGCGGATCACAATGACGACCGCTTTTTAAAAAATTACGCTACGCTGCATCCGGATCAGAAAGTTTTTAATTTACAGGCTAATGCGGGACTGGTGGCAGGATTGGTGTTTGATACGCGAGACAAAGGCATTATACCTCATAACGGCGTTTTATGGAACGCGACACTCAGCGGATTGAAGAGCCTTAATTCAGACTCACATTCCTACGGCCAGTTTATTACTGATTTCAGTTTTTTTCTTAACCCGGATAAAGACTCGGTTTTCGTGGTGGGAAATCGTATCGGCGGCGGCGTGACGATCGGAAATGCATCTTATTACCAGCAGCTCCAGTTAGGCGGGATTTCTAATCTGCGTGGATTTTACAGTGGTCGTTTTACGGGTAAAACCATGGTTTATGATAATTTAGAGGTCAGGCTGAAATTGTTTGATTACACCTCGTATATCGTTCCGGGAGCATTGGGGTTAGTTGTGTTTAATGACGTTGGGCGTGTATGGACACCCGGGGAGTCGTCCACCCAATGGCATGACGGTTATGGCGGTGGTTTTTATCTTATTCCGGCGCAGCTTATATTGGTACAGGCTGTTGTAGGTTTTTCAAAAGACGGATCGTATCCCTACATTTCGGCCGGCTTCAGGTTTTGATGATGGGTTTAAAAAAGTAATCGCTGCGGATCAGCTTTCTACAGCCTCGCGACCAAGCTGGTTATACAAATCCTGGTAATTGATAATTTTGTCGGCTGGTGCTGCTTGGTGATGAAGTACACCAACCCGTATGGCTTTTAGTCCCGAAACGCCCTGAAGATCTTCCAGTTCAAATTCTTCTATTTTTGAGGCAAGAATGTTGTTGTCCTGAAGCAAATGAACGTATTTCATATAATTTTCCATCTCCTCCTGTGTGGAGAATATGATGGTTATTTTATTTTGTTGCGTTATCCGTTCACGCGTTCCCCTGATAAAAGCCTTATCGATGCGCTTTTTTATAACCTCGTAACGGATATTGTAAGCGCCGTCAATATCAAAATGCTTTTCGTCCATCCGGAACCGGATGGAGATGGGCGTACTGAAAACAAGGATCAGCGATGTTACACCAAGTTTATTGGGAAGTGTTCTTTTTAGCCGGTATTCTTCAATTTCCATCTCACACAATACCAACAATTGCCAGAGACGCAGATGTTCCAGATGTGTTTTGTCGAAAGCAAGATCGGGAGCTATGGAGTTGCCGATATAAAGATTGTGTTCTACGCCGTCAGTTTTAAACCGCTCATAGTAATGCGGAAAATATGCCTGGATTTCGGTTTGACGATTATCCAATACGCTGATCAGTTTTTCGTTTATCAATGAAAGGGTAGTCTCATAATTTCGGCGGCCGGCATAAAAGTCTCCGGTTAGCTTATCTATCTGTGTGAAATACTCATCGATCTTTTCATTAATATCGTTGCTGAAGTACCTGTTCTCCTTCAGGATGGGATGGACCTTCGTCTCGAGGTACGTCTGGATATGCTGCTCTGTATCTGTTTTTAAGCCTGTGAGAAGGTCATCTTCAAAATCGCGGAGATCGAGCATTTGCTGGGCGTTGCACGAAGTACAACCGGCCGTATTCATTTCTTCCAGCAATTCAATTACCTTCCGTAGCTGGCCGCTCAGATCATCGGTGACACTTTGATTGCGAGTGACCGACGAGTCCCGTATATCTATCTGTCCGTATAAAGGGTAAACATCATGAAAGACAATTTCCTTCGGATGATAATCTTTGCCTGCGTTACGATTGAGGATATATTTCAAAGCCTCTTCCCTGAACTTCCAGTTTACACTTGGATGCAGGGTCGTATAATTTTTCTGAATGACCGCCTGTATCTGATTTTGCAGTTCGGAAACTTTTCTGTTGATTGTATCAACAATAAAAGGCATCACGATTTCCAGTTTTTTAGCATTCACGCTGTTCAGCTCTCTTGACCGGTAGGAAACAAGTTCGAGTATGCCGAGCAACAAACCATTTTTTACGACAGGAGCGAGAATAAAGCTCTGAATGTTCATGGCTGCAAAATGCTTTATAAGTTTGCTGTCAGGATTATGAGCTGCAAATTCAGGCAGGTTCGAAACCACGATCGGTGAATATTTTTTTATCAGGCTTTGATAGGATTCCGATCTTAATTCCTGCTTACATTCGCCTTCCACGCGATTGTCGAGAATGAAGCTCTTTACTTTTTGCCCGAATGACATATTGTTGAATTTGTCATTTTCCTTGTCGAACGCAGTAAAGCCGATATGCAGATCGGGTATTTTGAAAATTGAGCGGAATATCTCTTCAAGATTCTCCTGCAATTCGGATTGATTGGCGCTTCCCAATAAGTTGGTTTTCAGGCTCGATACCGCATTCTCAACTGTGGCATCAAATAACGTCATTATCCCGAAGCCCTTCAGCATCCAGCTGTTTGGCGGAAAGTTTTTCTTCCATAGTTCCAGATCGTCATAATTGTCCATCAGCAGATCGATATCGTCCTGCGTGAGCATTTTGGACTCCGAAGTAGGGAGGATTTCAAGAAAGTCGGCGTTATATAAAATCCGGTAATGTTTTATAATGCCTTCAGCGGTCGGAATGTCGTAAAAAAGCGGTTTACCAAAGTCCAGATGCGTACCGTAATAAGCGTTCAGAATAATACAGCAGCTCATAATGTAGAACTGGTGCTCGTCAAAATCCCGGATGTTAAATTCGAATGAGGTGCCCGCCGCCTTAAGAATATCCTGAAAACGCTGTGTGTAGTTAAATGTAAGTCCCAGGTAGGGAATGCTTACCGCCTTTATTTCATTTAAACTCAGTGCCGCAGGGAATATATCTCCCAAAAGCTCCGCGATGAGTGATTCGTTATCTTCTATCTGAGCGATGCTTTCTATTCCGTCGCGCAATTCAGGGAAAGGCTTTATCCTTTCCAGCATTTTTTTTGCCTTTTTACTATCCGGCGCATCATCTTTTGCGGCAGTTTCTTCCAGTCGTTCAATTATTTTATGGAACGAAAGTTTAATCTGGAACGGATTATCTGTAAACTGAGGAAGAAGCATAAATAGATTTTATTTAACACGGCAAATTTACCAAATATTTGCCGCTTAGATAATTACGTGCTATTGATGACGTTGATATGAACGTATTATTGCATTAAAGATACTTTTGTTTACATTAACTTAATAAACAGAAGACCTGTTTTATTTTTTTATAAAAACAAGGGAAACCGCCGAGCCTGCGCCGAGGATGGCGCCCGCTGCTACATCGGTTGGATAATGAACGCCAAGATACATGCGGGAGTAGCTTACGGTACCCGCCCAAAGAAATGCGGGGGCCACGATATACCATTTGGGATAGGCAAGTGACAGCGCCGTAGCCGTGGCTATGGTTGACGCCGTATGTCCGGATGGGAACGATGTGCTTCCCGCCCGGTACACTGGCACGATTTCGAGGTTTTGTATGAAAGGACGCCTGCGTTTTACAAGATGTTTAATAAGCGTCGTTAATCCGTAGGACAGCGCCGTGCTGCTTGCCACGTACAGCGAATTTTGCCGCAACGCCTCATTGTGACCTATAATGCCACCTGCCAGCATCACTAACGGCACGCCCACGTCTCCGTATTTATAGGTGTTTGACATGAAGCGCATGAAATCTGTCCTTTCCGGGGTTCGCGTTTTTTGTATATTTATCATCACCCGGTCGTCAAATTTCTGTATAGCCGACTGTCCGAAGGATTTATTTAAACAAAATGTGGTTATTAGCAGTTGAGAGCATACGGCTACCAGCATGCTCCTATTTAATTTTATCCGTGTAAATCGGTTGTTAAACATGTTTTTTGCAGATGTAAAGCTTAATTTATGCTTACTGACCAAGGTACCACTATTTAAAACAAAGGCAAAAAAAAGCTAATTTGCACTATAAGTTTCGGTAAAACTATGAACCACCAGCAATTATTGGAGCAATCACAGGACTACGTGATAACCTATTATAAAACTCACGATACCTCCAATCTGCTCTACCATAATCGCGTCCACACAGAAGACGTTGTTGCAGCAGCAGCCAGAATAGCAAACCATTACCAGCTTAATGATGATGATTTTTTTGTCGTGATGTCATCGGTATGGTTTCATGACCTTGGTTATATGGTTGACATCGCTAATCACGAGGAGAAAGGCGCCGAACTGGCGGTGCAATTTTTATCAGAGCAGCATGTTGATAAAAAGTATCTGCAACAGATCAAAGGATGCATCATGGCTACAAAAATGCCGCAGAATCCTAAAAATCTGCTTGAGGAAATTGTGTGTGATGCTGATCTGTTCCACTTAGGGACTGAGGAATTTAAAGACAAGGATAAGTTGCTTCTTAAAGAGGTGAATTTACTGCATCATGCAAATATCGGTAAAGCGCAATGGCACGAAAAATCAATTGCTTTTTTAGAGAGCCACAATTATCACACTGATTTTTGCCGGCTTCTGTTAAATCCGACAAAGGAAAAAAACCTGGAGTATCTGAAAAAGAAACTGGCCAGGGAACAGTCAAAAAGTGAAAAGAAAGAGGGGAAAAAGATAAAACAGGAAAATAAAATAGCGGTAACGGACGGTGAGCAGAAAAAGGCTGCTTCCGACGCAGAACCGGCACCGAAGGAGGAGAAGAAAAAGAAGAAGGAAAAGCCGGAAAAAGGTATTGAGACCATGTTCAGGATAAGTTCCAGCAATCACCAGCGCCTGAGCGATATGGCTGATAACAAAGCTCATATCATGATCACTGTCAATTCCATTATCCTTTCAGCAATCATCAGTTTATTGTTGCGACGATTAAGCGAATACGAATACCTGATCGTGCCGACGTTTATTTTACTTGCTGTAAGCCTGCTCGCGATGACGTTTTCCATCCTGTCCACCCGGCCTTCAATTCCGGCTGGTAATTTTACGCGTGAGGATATAGACAATCAGAAAGTAAACCTGCTTTTTTTTGGGAACTTTTATAAGGCGAGTATAGAGGATTATGACTATGGTATGCAGAAGATGATGCTGGATAAGGCGTTTTTATACGGAAGCTTGATAAAGGACGTGTATGCCCAGGGAGTAGTTCTTGGCAGAAAGTACCGGTTGTTACGGATCGCCTACAATATTTTTATGTTTGGTTTAATCCTATCGGTGGTTGCCTTCATCATCGCGTCTGCATTTTTTGGTAATATGCCGTCGGCTATCCCCGGAAAGTAAATGAAGTTATCCCAATATTTTAACCGCGATCTAAGCTGGCTGTCTTTTAATGAACGGGTGATGGAAGAAGCGGCGAACGATCGCGTTCCCCTGCTGGAGCGTCTTAAATTTCTCAGCATCTATTCATCAAATCTGGACGAGTTTTACCGCGTCCGTATGCCGGTATTAAGCGCGTTGCAAAAGATCAGCCGGGACACGGATAGTCCACTGGATCACGACGAAAACCGCGAAGCCGTCGTTCAGGCGAGGGAAATGATCAACCAGCAACTGGAAAGGTTCGGCGAAATATTGAATAAGCAACTTATCCCAAAGCTCCGGGATGCGGGTGTAACACTCTTGTACAATGAACCTTTTCCTGAGGTAGTGAATACCAACACACGCGATTATTTTTTTTCGGATGTGCTTGCTTTTCTTCAGCCAGTTGAGCTAAGCGGAAGATCTCCGTTTTTTCCGGAAAATAACAAGCTCTATTTTGTCATCGAAATGGTGACAGCGGCAGGGCAGGATATGTTAATGCTGCTGAATATCCCTTCTGATGAATTGCCGCGATTCTTGGCCGTAAAAACAGATCAGCAAACATATATTGCCTTTCTGGACGATATCGTCAGGAATAATCTTAAAAGAATATTCACCGGGTGTGAAATAAAAGGGTGCCACAGTATCAAAATAACGAGAGATGCCGAACTCGATTTAAAGGACGAATATCCGGGAGATCTGTCGGAGGAGATCGAAAAACAGCTGAGGAAAAGGGATTTCGGACTGGCAACGCGGTTGCTCTATCAGGCGGATATGCCGCTGCGGGCGTTGCAAACCGTAACACAATTGCTGGATTTGAAATATGCCAACGCAACAGCAGGAGGGCGATACCATAACCTGAAGGATTTTTTTTCGTTGCCGTTGAAAAACACCGAGCTGCTTTACGATGACTGGAAGCCGGTGAATATTGAAGACGTTGATCCACAAAAAAATGACCGGATAATTCATGCCCCATACCAGAGTTATCACGCAGTATTAAAGTTCTTTAATGAGGCTGCCATCGATCCGGACGTTGAAGAAATCTATACTACACTTTACAGGGTCGCAAATGATTCAAGAATAGTTAATGCCCTGATCAGCGCTGCCAAAAATGGAAAATTTGTTCAGGTGATGGTTGAACTGAAAGCACGGTTCGATGAGGCTAACAACTTAAAATGGGCCCGCAAAATGAAGGCAGTCGGCGTCAAAATAGTTTACAGCATCGTATCGCTTAAAGTACACGCTAAAATCGCACTGGTAAAGCGAAGAAAAAACAACCGGATGGTTTATTCAGGCTTGCTTGCGACGGGGAACTTTAATGAATCAACAGCGCGGTTTTATACCGATCATATTCTTTTTACGTCTCATGCCGGAATGTTGCGCGAAATGGAGCTGGTCTTTATGTTTCTTGCCCGGCGCGAAAAGCCCGTGCAGGAAAAGGAGATACAATTTAAACATCTGTTAGTCGCAGGGTTTAATTTGCAGCGCAGGTTTATTGAATTGATTGACCGTGAGATGGCCATCGCCGCTGAGGGAAAACCCGCAAGCATTACGCTAAAGATGAATAATCTTGAGGAAAGGGTATTGATTGATAAGCTTTATGAGGCTTCGTCAGCGGGGGTTAAGATCGAATTGATTGTAAGGAGTATTTGTTGCCTGATACCCGGAGTAAAAGGAATGAGTGAAAATATTACCGTGCGGCGAATTATTGACCGTTACCTGGAGCATGGCCGTATATTTATTTTTCATAACAACGGGAGTCCGGAAGTTTTTTTGGGTTCAGCGGACTGGATGAACAGGAATATTTATAACCGGATAGAGGTATGTTTCCCGGTCTATGATGATATGTTAAAAGATGAAATTATCCGGATCATCAATCTGCAACTGGCCGACAATACGCAAGCGGTTATGTTGGACGAACAAATGCGGAATGTACCCGTGCGTCGGAACGGACGGGAAATACAGTCTCAAAAGGAAATATACCGCTTGCTTTCAGCTAAATCCGCCTGAATTCCAGTTGTCAAAATAAATCGATAGCTTGTCCGGCCGAGTAATATTTAAGCTGAATAATATCATTTGGAACAGGCCGGTTGTTCCATGACCGGTGAATAGCCAGCGCAGCGCCTACGGCCGAAGCCTGGGCCATAGAAGCAGCATAGACTTCAATACCTTTATATTTTGCAGCCAACAGGTTCATAAAAACATTGTTCCTGCTGAAACCGCCGTCAACAAATATTCTTTTTACGGGCGTTTTGTTTATGACCAGATCGGTTGACGCCGCCTGAAGATTAACGAGGTCAAGGATCAGCTGATGGTAAGCCTCTATATCGCTCCCGAACGCTGTCAAATCCCTGGCATCAAAAGCGGATGTTTTTTTGAATTCCTTTTCATAACTGTGCTGCCTTTGTTCTTTTAAAAGTGTTTTTACAATAGCAGGCTCAAATGCCACCGTTCTGTATTTGATGATATCTGAGTTAAAATGAGCGGCGATTCGTTTTACCTGGCGTTCATGCTCATTCCCGGAAAACAACCGTGAAGCCATTACCGGGCTGCCCTGATATTGCAAAAAACGAAGACAATCCTTTTGAAGGTCATCGGCGGTAAGGTCTGCCAAATTGAAAGGATTCAGGCTGATGCACCACGTACCGGTCGAGATCAGGACAAATGGGTCGCTGAAGTTCATCAAATAGGGGATAAGCGCCGCTGAACTATCATGCAAACCGCAGCCAACCTTATAACTGCCTTTTGATAAGGACGAAAAAGTCTTATCAGATCTGGTCAGGGGCGGAAGCTTCCCGATAATATGCTCATCTCTGATCCATCGGTGATAGTCGTTTTTTTCAAAATCCCACATCGCGGTATGACAACCAATACTGGTCAGATCGGTACAGGCCTTTCCCGTAAGCAAAAAACTCAGGTATTGCGGCAGATGCAGGGCGTACCGTATTTGTTCAAAAACGGCAGGCTTTTCTTCTTTCATCCGGAATAATTGCAGCCCTGAATTAAGACTTCCCAACTGCGGGGACGCTGTTTGCATGGCAAATTTCTCACTTCCGCCATATTTCTGATAGAGCTTTTGGCTTAAAGATCCGGGATAGGGTTTAAGATAATTGTATAAAGGGGCTACTACGTGACCATGATCATTAATGTAAACAAAGCTGGCGCCATAGGATGAGAAATTTATAGCCTTTACTTCAAACTCCTTTAGTCTGGAAACCTCGGCCAGAGAATCAAATACGGATGAACGCAGACTTTCCAGGTTTTCACAGGGAAATCCATCTTCGTCGGTCGTTTCAATAAAGCGAGCGGTTTTTTCAAAAACTATCCGGTAATTCCCGTCGAATAAAAATAATTTTTTGTTGGTCTTACCGACGTCAAATACAACTATTACCGGTACCTTTCCCATATAGAGCTGCTATAATCCGGTAGCGACGGTTTTAGAACCACGTTCCTTTATTAAATTTTCGCGCACGTTCAGTTTTCTGAAAGTGAGGATCGGGTCAATGGCACCGCCGGACTGCAGGCATGCCTCGGCAACCAACGGCCTTACATCCGTACGATATGCCCTTTGCAGAATTTCCTGGCTGAGCACAACATCGTTATTCAACTGGGCTTCCTGCAAGGCTTTTTTATCCACGATCAGCGCCTGAGCGTAAGCAATTTTAATAGCCTGGACTGATTGCAGCAGATCTTCAATAGGATCCTTTACATTATGCGATGCGTCGATCATCCACCCGATACCGTTCGCATGATTCATCCCACGGGCGTCCATTCCTTCCACCAGTTCGTTAAAGATCAGGAACAATTGATAAGGATTGATGCTGCCGACGGTAAGATCATCGTCGCCATACTTGGAATCATTGAAATGAAAGCCGGCTAATTTTTCTTCCATCAGCAACAGCGAAACAATCTGCTCAATGTTGGTATTTGGCAGGTGATGACCCAAATCGACAAGCGTAAGCGCCTTATTTCCCAATTTGGTAGCCAGCAGCAGCGATTGTCCCCAATCTCCTATGGTGGTTGAGTAGAAATTGGGTTCAAAGGGTTTATATTCTATCCACATTTTCCAGTCGTCTGGCAGCGATGCATAAATTTCCTCAAGGCTTTCCAGCGTGTTCTGAAAGGCATTCCGGAAGTTTAACTGACCGGGAAAATTAGAACCATCAGACAGCCATATGGACAAAGCCTTTGAATTTAATTCTTTACCGTATCTGATCACTTCAATATTGTGTTCTATGGCTTGCCTTCGTATAGCTTTGTCCACGTGTTGCAGCGACCCATATTTATAACTGAACCGTTGTCCGGGCTGATCCTGAAAAGTATTGGAGTTTACGGCGTCAAAATGAAGACCAAGCTGTGTCGCCAGTGTTTTTATAGACGCTGCATTATCCGGGATATCCCAGGGAATATGCAGCGAAATGGAATTGCTCGACCTGTTAAGCGTATTAATTATGCCGACGTCCATTAGCTTTTCTTCAAGACTTCCCGGTTCGCCCCCTCCGGAAAAACGTCCGAATCGTGTGCCCCCGGTACCAAGTGCCCAGCTTGGGATGGCGATATTAAACTCCCTGAGCTTTTTCAGAACCTGTTCGGCCTGCGGAATTTCCGGTAGCAGGCATCCGAGCTTGCGGTGGTGACTGGCAAGCTCACTTTCATTCAGTTCATCAATTTTATGCTGATCAGCGGTCATTTGAAGAATTTTGTCGGTTTATAATCTCTGGCGCGCAGGTATTTACACAATGATAAAAGTACCTGTTACCATTTTAAATACATAAAACAAATTGAACAACTAAGTTTCAACAAACTGTCCTTGTCCGTCTGCCATCCTGTATTTTATGTTGTTTGCAATTTGTACCCGAATTTTTCTGTGTTTGCACGGGAATGATTAACCGGGGAATCTTTTGTGGATAAAACGCCGCACTTACTACCGGAATAATTATACTGTGAGGAAAGTTAGCAATGGCTGCTGAATTTTTCTTCAATTCTTTTATTAACTTTTAATATAATTATTTAATATTATTAAGTTTAATTGTCTTAAATTTAGTTATTTTTTAAATTTAATGAAATATTTCGCGTTGAGACAACTATTAGGCGTATTATTCAGATGGTAAGATAATTTGCAATGGTATGATAATGGCGTGTGTTATTCAACGGCAAACAATCGGGATTGGAATATTTTGATTGCCCGTTTGCGGAAATATAAGTAAGTCCGAAAGCAATTTTTAATTTTATTTTTATGAGCACAAGGTTTAGGGTTGTTTATTTATTGATTGCCTTTATCGGCCTGGGGTTTCTGTTCTATCTGGCTTACGCCACTTATCCTTATATTAATTTTGGTCACATTTTGCTGGCAACGAGCGGCGACTTTGTATTTTTTTATCTCGCCTACAAAACATATCCTGCATAATGATATGATGTGCGACCATCTTTAATTTAAAGGTACTAAACGGCAGGGCGAGAGGGCCCTGCCACCCCTCCTTTAAAACAAAACACTATTGATTATATTTGTTTAGCAGAATGATATGTCCGTAAGGGCATATCATTTTTTTTCAATTAAATCTGCTGATTCGGCGTGATTTGGATGTTAAAATTACTGTTTTAACATAATTTAACATTTATTTTCCGAAAATCGGTGGCGAAAAATTGCTTATCTGTTTAAGTTTGCCTACCAAAAAACAATAATCATTTAATGGAAGAAATAAATAGTAGTACCGGGCATCTTACTTCGGATGCTACCGCCGGTAATTCAACCTACTCCGTAGATATGCGTGCGCTGAATGAAATGATCCAAAAAGAAAGCGCTTTTATCGACTTGCTCAAAATGGAACTGGATAAAGTGATTGTAGGGCAGAAGTATATGGTTGACCGGTTATTGATAGGATTGCTGGCTGATGGTCATATTTTGTTGGAGGGTGTTCCCGGATTAGCCAAGACATTGGCCATTAATACTTTATCAAAAGCGATACAGGCTGATTTCAGCCGCATCCAGTTTACACCGGACCTATTGCCGGCTGACTTGTTAGGTACCATGATCTACAACCAGAAAAAGGAAGAGTTCATCGTACGCAAAGGTCCGTTATTTTCTAATTTTATATTGGCCGATGAAATAAACCGGGCCCCTGCTAAAGTGCAGAGTGCGCTGCTTGAATCGATGCAGGAGCGCCAGGTTACTATTGGTGACAATACTTTTCCACTGCCTTCGCCTTTTCTTGTACTGGCTACCCAGAATCCTATTGAACAGGAAGGAACCTATCCATTGCCGGAAGCCCAGGTTGACCGTTTTATGCTGAAGGTGGTTATCGGTTATCCCAACAAAGAAGACGAGAAGCGAATTATCCGCGCAAATATCGCTCCCCAGGGTATGATGAAACCTAACCCGGTTATTCGCCCGGAAGATATCATCAAAGCCCGTAATGTGGTGAGACAGGTTTACATGGACGAAAAGATAGAGCAATATATTGTCGATATAGTTTTCGCGACCAGATACCCTGAGCAATATAAACTGCCTAATTACAAAAATCTCATCAACTTTGGCGCATCCCCGCGCGCAAGCATTAATCTTGCGTTGGCTGCTAAAGCCTATGCTTTTATTAAGCGCCGCGGCTATGTAATTCCGGAGGATGTCCGCGCCATTTCCCATGATGTGTTACGCCACAGGATTGGGCTAAGCTATGAGGCAGAGGCCGAGAATATGACGTCGGAAGATATAATTACCGGAATACTGAATGTGGTAGAAGTACCATAAATCAGGATTTTTGAATATAACGCGGCAGAAGCTTTACGCTTTCTTTTCTGCCGTTGTTTGTAATTTTAAAACATCCGGAGATAAATTATGGCAAAAGACACCAAAGACCTGCTAAAAAAAGTAAGGAAAATAGAGATTAAAACCCGTGGTTTAAGCAATCACCTTTTTTCCGGTGAATACCATTCTGCGTTTAAAGGGCGGGGCATGGCCTTCAGCGAGGTAAGGGAATACCAGATGGGAGACGAGATCAGAACGATAGACTGGAATGTGACAGCGCGTTTTAATCATCCTTATGTTAAGGTGTTTGACGAAGAACGCGAGCTTACCGTTATGCTGTTAATGGATGTAAGTGGATCGGAGAATTTTGGCACGCAGGCTCAGCAAAAGCAGGACATGGCTACGGAATTGTGTGCGGTACTTGCATTTTCGGCTATTCAGAACAATGATAAGGTAGGTGTTATTTTTTTTAGCGATAAGATTGAAAAATTTATACCGCCAAAAAAGGGGAGAAGCCATATCCTGATGATCGTCAGGGAGCTGATAGATTTTACGCCTGAGAACAAAGGCACCAATGTGGCGGAGGCGCTGAAATATTTTACCGGCGTCATCAAAAAGAAATGTACGGCTTTTATAATGTCGGATTTTATGAGTCCGGATTTTGAAAATGAGCTAAAAATAGCCAACAAAAAGCACGACATTATTGCCTTGCGACTTTATGATAAGCACGAAGAGGAGTTTCCGGACCTGGGGCTTATCCCGATGAAGGACGAAGAGACCGGAGCGGTCACTTGGGTCAATACCGGTGATGCACGCGTAAGGGCTATCTATAAGGCCAACGCTTTGCGACGGAATGCAGCGCTAAAAGAGGTATTCAGCAGATCGGGCGTAGATACCGCCGATATTGGTACACATCAATCGTATGTTAAGCCCCTGATGACGTTATTTAGAAAGCGGGAAAAGAAAAGATAATGAAGAAAGATCGTTTTTATAATTCCCTTATATTAATTGTTTTTTTGATGTGCTCTGCTTTATTCGCCAGCGCACAAAATATAACTGCGAATGCAAAACTGGATAGCCTGACCATCAGGATCGGTGACCAGACCAGGTTACGGCTGATCGTTGATAAGCCGGTTAAGGAAGTTGTGAACTTTCCTAAACTTGCGGATACGATAACAGGCAAAGTGAGAATAGTCGGCAGCCGTTTTGATACGATACCGGATAAATCAGATCATAATCGTGAAACGGTTATTCAAAGCTACACCATAACATCGTTTGATCAGGGAACCTACAATATCCCATCGTTTAACATTGGTTCATCTGCCGGTGTGCTTAAAACGCCGGAGTTAACGCTGGTTGTTCAAACTGTTAAGGTAGATACCACAAAGGCTATTTACGATATCAAACAGCCGATGGCTGTTTCGTATTCTTTTCTGGAC
Source organism: Mucilaginibacter sp. (assembly GCA_035547875.1). Lineage (GTDB taxonomy): Bacteria > Bacteroidota > Bacteroidia > Sphingobacteriales > Sphingobacteriaceae > Mucilaginibacter. Next base: position 58,103 of record DASZTX010000040.1, read on the forward strand.
TGGTTAAAAGATAACCAGATTTGGGTGGCGATCGGATTTGCGGTAATTGCAATTATCGCGGGCCTGATATGGTATTTTAAAACGCGCCCGAAAACTGAGAAAGTAGTACAGGAGATTAAGCCTGATATTCCTGCCCATGTCGTTGCCTTAAATAAACTTCAACAGCTACGCGATAAAAAGCTGTGGCAGCAGGAAGCAATAAAAGACTACCATAGCGAACTTAGTGACATTGTCAGGGAATATCTTGAACGCCGGTATCTGATCAAGACCTATGAAAGAACTACCGAAGAAATTATTGCTGCCCTGAAGTATATGGATATCGCCAATGAATACCGGGGTAAGCTAAATCAGGTTCTGGAGCTCGCGGATCTGGTCAAGTTTGCAAAGGCGCGGCCACTGCCGACAGATAATGAGCTGAGCATGGAAAATGCGATAAGCTTTGTTACAAAAACGCAGGAAATGCAGCAGGTGTCTCCGAAGACAGAAGGAGGTGCCAGCGGTGTTTAAAGGAATTGAATTTGCCCATCCGGGGTTTTTCTGGTTGTTTTTACTGCTTCCGGTAATGATCGCCTGGTATGTATGGCGTGAACGGAAATTATACGGTCATTTGAGCGTATCGGCTGTGAGATCATTCGCTTTGCCTAAAAAAAGCATTCTACCAGTGATGCGGCATTCGGGCATTGTGCTGCGTTGTCTGGCGCTTGCTGCATTGATCGTCGCGATAGCTCGTCCGCAGTCCTCACTTAGCTGGCAAAACAGCACCACCGAAGGTATTGACATTATTATTGCGTCGGATATTTCGGGTAGTATGCTTGCCGAGGATTTTAAGCCTAACAGGATGGAGGCGGGCAAAAATATCGCCATAGATTTTATAAAGAACCGGCCTAACGATCGTATCGGCCTTGTTATATTCAGTGGCGAAAGTTTTACACAATGCCCCCTGACAATTGACCATGATGTGCTGATCAACCTTTTTAAGGATATAAAGAATGGCATGATAGACGACGGTACTGCTATAGGTATGGGACTGGCAACAGCGGTAAACAGGTTAAAAGAAAGTGAGGCAAAAAGCAAGATCGTTATTTTACTTACTGATGGCTCCAACAATACCGGTTCCATCCCGCCGATCACTGCCGCGGAAATTGCGAAACAATTCGGCATAAGGGTCTATACAGTAGGTTTAGGTACAAAAGGTATGGCGCCGTACCCTGTACAGACGCCTATGGGAATACAGTACCAGAACGTACCCGTTGATGTTGACGAAGGCACATTGACAAAGATCGCTAACATTACCGGTGGGAAATATTTCAGAGCGACTGACAATGCAACACTCCGTAATATTTATGAGCAAATTGATAAACTGGAAAAGGCAAAAATTGATGTGACCCAGTATCATAAGAAAACAGAGCTGTTCTACCCATTCGCACTTGTTTGTTTGTTGTTTTTATTGTTGGAATTTGTATTGAGAAATACATTGCTGAAAGGGGCTTTAACATAATATGTTACGTTTTGCACATACAGATTATTTGTGGGGACTATTATTGATCCCTTTGTTCATCGTGCTTTTTATTGGCGTGAGCCGCTGGAAGAAGAAGGCAATAAAATCGCTCGGGGACCGCGGGGTAGTTGATATGATGATACCGGATGTGTCTTTCAGTCGCCCCTGGTTAAAATTTATTTTGTTTGCGATTGCTTATGGAATGCTGGTGATTGGCGCTGCCGATCCGCAGATCGGATCAAAAATGGAGGAGGAAAAGCGGAAAAGCGCCGATCTGATGATTTTGCTTGATGTATCGAACAGTATGCTTGCCCAGGATCTCGTTCCCAACAGACTTGAGAATGCCAAGCGTGCCATTGCCCAACTGATCGATAATTTGCACGGCGACCGTATCGGACTGATTGTTTTTGCGGGAGATGCCTATGTACAAATGCCTGTTACAACGGACTACTCTGCGGCCAAGATATTTTTAAACACGATAAATACCAATATGGTGCCCACGCAGGGAACCGCCATCGGGGCGGCCATTGATTTAGGTTTGAAATCTTTTGATTTTAAGAACGGAACCGGCAAGGCGATGATCATCATCACTGATGGTGAAAACCACGAGGATGATGCAGTGGCGGCGGCAAAAAACGCAGCGGACAAAGACGTAACCGTTCACGTTATCGGGGTAGGTTCGGCGGATGGCGCGCCCATACCGATCTATCAGAATGGCAAACAGGTAGGTTTTCACACCGATAGTGTTGGTAAGACGGTTGTAAGCAAGCTTGATGAAAATATGGGCAAAGAAATTGCCGCTGCGGGTAACGGAGCCTATGTACGGGCCACCAATGCCAACAGTGGTTTGGGGATCATTATGGATCAGATTGATAAAATTCAGCGGAAAACGGTGGATACCAAGAGTTTTAAAGATTTTGAAGACAGGTTTCAGTTTTTTTTGGCGGCTGCGCTTTTGCTGCTGATAGCGGAGTTTTTTATTCCTAACAGGAAAAGTCAGCGGCTGAGCAATCTGAAATTATTTGAAGTGAGGAAAACATGAGGCAGTTAGTTATAATTTTATTGTTGTTACTACCCTGTTCGTGCCTTTTTGCGCAAACCGAAAAGGGACTGATAAAAAAAGGCAACGACTTATATCAAAAAAAGAAATATACCGAAGCTGAAGCAAATTACCGGAAGGCTGTTTCGAAAAAAAAGAATACCGAAGGTAAATTTAATTTAGGCGACGCGCTCTACAAGCAAAAGAAATTTGATGAGGCCGGCAAGCAGTTTGACGAACTTGCGGGTTCGTCGGGAAATAAAAAAGTCGCAGCACAGGCCTATCATAATTTAGGAAACTCGCTATTGGAAAGCAAAAAATACAAAGAGAGCATTGAGGCTTATGAAAAGGCGCTGTTAAATAATCCCAAGGATGACCAGACACGTTATAACCTTGCTTATGCACAGGAGAAATTGAAGCAGCAGCAACAGCAGAATAAAGACAACAAAAACAATAAGAATAACAAAAACCAGAAGAACGACAAGAACCAGGATCAGAACAAGAAGGATCAGGATAAAAATAACAAGAACAAGGACAACAAAGATCAGGATAAAAAGAACCAGGATAAAAAAGACCAGGATAAGAACGGGAAGGACAAAAAGGATCAGCAGAACCAGCAACAGCAGCAGCCCAACAAAATATCAAAACAGGATGCGGAGCGGATGCTGGATGCCCTGAACAACGATGAAAAACAGACACAGGAAAAACTGAAGAACAAAAAATTGAAGGGCGCCCGGATGCATATTGAAAAGGACTGGTAATGATTAATAGAATTTGGTTAAATCAAAAATAACAGGCGTACATCCTCAATCGTTATAATAAACAAATGAAATTTAAGTATTGCATAATAGCTGTGATGTTGTTCTGGACCGGGTTTGCATTTGCTCAGGATGTTAAGTTTACCGCATCTGCAAGCAAAACTACTGTCGGCACAGGAGAACAGTTCCAGGTTGATTTTTCGGTCAATGGCAATGCTGATGATTTCAATCCGCCATCCTTCAGCGCTTTTCAGGTATTGTCCGGGCCGAACCAGTCCACCAGTATGGAGTCCATCAACGGAAGGACAACGGTTACAAGTTCCGTTAGTTATATCCTGATGGCAACAAAGGAAGGTGAATTCACCATAGGCGCAGCTGTCGCAACGATCAACGGAAAAAAAATAAGCACCTCGCCTATTCAGATAAAGGTAGTAAAAGGCCGGACGGTTCCTCAGGCCGGTAATCAGCAGGGAGCAGGCAGTGAAGCCGATATGGAGACGACCAGCTCCGCCGATATGGCAAAGAATCTGTTCATCAAGGCAATCGTCGATAAATCCAATGTTTATCAGGGTCAGCAGCTAACCGTAAGTTTCCGGCTGTACACCCGAATTGGCATCGACGACAGCCGGGTAGATAAGGTTCCGGATCTTACAGGTTTCTGGAATGAAGATATTAAGAACCCGCAGCAACAGGTGCAATGGAAAGTGGAAACTTATAAGGGGTTAAGATATAACACGGCAGATATCAAGCAGACGGTACTTTTTCCGGAACATGCGGGAAATCTGACCATTGAGCCTTTCCAGATGACCTTTATCGTGCGCCAGCCCGTGCATTCGAATGACATTATGGACCAGTTTTTCGGCGGTTCCTTCAAACAGGTAAAATACGTCGCAAAAAGCGCACCGGTAGTCATACACGCCATTCCGCTGCCTGAAGCAGGTAAACCGGACAGCTTTACTGGCGCTGTAGGAACTTTTAGTATCAGGGCTTCAGTTGACAAAACCGAGCTTAAAGCAAACGACGCCCTCAATTATAACATAAAGGTGGCCGGTGCAGGGAATATAAAGCTCCTTGAAGCCCTTAAAACTGATTTTCCACCTGATTTTGAGAAATATGATCCGAAGATAACGGATACCACCAACGAGCATGCATCGGGCATGTCGGGCAGCAGGGTGTATAATTACCTGCTTATACCGAGACACGAGGGAGAATATACCATCGACCCGGTTAAGTTTTCTTATTTCAATCCTGCGACCAAACGATATGTAACGCTGACATCGAAATCATTTAAAATAAAGGTGGACAAAGGCCCGGCGGAAAGTAACGTGACCGCACTCGCCGGAGCAAATAAGCAGGATATCAAAATGCTCGACAAGGATATCAGGTATATAAAAACCGATGACACGACTTTAAGCAAAAAGGGCGATGGCTTTTTTGGATCGGTTGCCTTTTATTTATTACTTGCCCTCGGTCCGGTTGCCTGTGCAGGCGCTTATAACTACCGTAACCGTATGTACAGGCTTAACAGCGATATTGTTGCCGTGAAAAACAAGCGGGCAGCAAAGATTGCGGCGCGGCATCTTGCCAATGCGCAAAAACAACTCGATGCAGAAAGCGGCGCAGTATTTTATGAAAGTGTTTTTAAAGGAATATACGGTTATCTGAGCGATAAACTGAATATCCCTTATGCAAAGTTAGACAGAGAAACCATTGCAAATGCCCTGCACGCGAAACTTCCGGACGAAGTACTGGTGAAAAACCTGCTTGATACCCTTGATCTATGCGAGATGGCACGGTTTGCACCGGTTACGCATATTACCAGGCAGGAAGTATTCGAGAAAGCGAAAGGTATCATCAGTGACATTGAAAAGAAAATTTAATATGATGAAGCGCGCGTTATATATCCTGTTCATAATTGTTTTGCCAGCCGTATGCTTTGGCAAAGATGGTATGCAGGCGCTGTTTAAAAAGGGAAATGCCAGCTATAACAAAGGCCAGTTTAAAGAAGCGCTTGCTACTTATAAAAATATTGCTGATGCGGGCTATGAATCGTCGGCGCTTTATTTTAACATGGGGAATGCGTGTTATAAAACAGGTGATATTCCATCGGCGTTGCTTTACTATGAAAAGGCGCATAAACTTGCGCCAGGCGATGACGATATCAGCTTTAATATTAAATTTGTTAATCTGCGGACAACCGATAAAATAGACCAGGCTCCTGAGTTTTTTATAACCAAATGGTGGCGGAGTTTTATCCTTGCAGCCTCATCTGATCTGTTAGGCTGGATCAGCGTTTTGCTGGTACTGGCGGCCTCCGGAATATTGATACTTTATTTTTTCACCTCTTCCATCGCCGTCAAAAAGGTATCATTTTATGTTGCCTTAACTTTGTTCATCACGGGCGCATTCGTCATTTTTATTGCGGGCATGCAAACAAGTTATTTTAATGATCACCGCGAGGGTATTATTTTTAGTAACTCCGTTACGGTAAAAAGCGGTCCGGTTGAGAAGTCCGGCGATTTATTTGTGATCCACGAAGGCACCAAGGCGGCAATATTGGATGCCAGCGATGGCTGGCTGAAAATCAAGCTTGCCAACGGCAGTGAAGGCTGGGTCAAAGCGACCGATCTGAAGGAAATATAAATCCTATTTTTTACAATTCCCCACCAAGAGTACGTTTGTAATTAAAAAGTAAACATGATAAATTTCGCTTGTTAAAAATAGACCAATCGGTTTATATTTGTGTCATCATGTCAAAAGCGGAGAGAACACGACAGTTTATTATTGAAAAAGCAGCGCCTATTTTTAACGAAAAAGGTATTGCAGGCACTTCTATGAGTGATATTATGGAAGCTACAAAACTGGCAAAAGGGGGTTTATACGGGAATTTTGAAAGCAAGGAGGAAATATGCCTGGAGGCTTACAAATATCTTACCGATTCTCTGAACGGTGAAATTATGCAAGCTATCGATGCGGAAACCACCGCTAAGGGAAAACTGTTCGCCTTACTTGAATTTTACAGGACACGTATTTTTAAGTCGAACAATGCAGGGTGCCCGATGCTCAATTTCGGAACAGAGGCCGACGATACCAATCCACTCGTAAAGCAAAAGGTAAACGAAAGTATAAACAGATTTCAAAAACGGATATCCGATATTATAACTAAAGGGCAGGAGACGGGCGAATTTCCGGAAACCTTTGATGCGGAAATCTTCTCCGTGAAAATGTTTGCCATGATAGAAGGGGCGATCCTGATCAGTAAAGTGCAAAGCAACAATAAAGCCATGAACATGGTGATTGACATCCTTAAATCTGAAATTACAGCGAACAGCAATTAAATTTTTTTTCATTTTAATAGACCGATCGGTCTATTTTATCATTATCATGAACACGCTTAAACGAAACCTATTGATCATAACAGTGCTGCTGGCAGCCGTAATGGAGCTAATTGATACGACCATCGTCAACGTCGCTTTATCACACATGAGCGGAAATTTAGGTGCGACACTGGAAGACACTACCTGGGTGATCACGGCTTATGCAATTGCAAATGTCATTATTATTCCACTGACGAGCTTTTTGACCATATCGCTTGGCCGCAGAAATTATTATATCGGATCCATAATCATATTTGTCGTCTGTTCGTTTTTATGCGGCAGTTCGACCAATATCTGGACGCTTGTTTTCTTTCGTTTTTTACAGGGCTTAGGCGGAGGCGCATTGCTTTCCGTTTCGCAGGCAGTTATTTTTGAATTGTTTCCAAAAGAAAAACAGGGGGCCGCAAGCGCGATATTTGGTATCGGGGTTTTCATCGGCCCGACTATCGGCCCTACACTCGGCGGTATTATAACCGAAAATTATTCGTGGCCGCTGATATTCTACATTAACATTCCGATCGGCATCATCGCGGCAACTTCGTGTTATTTCCTTTTAACAGAACCTGCCATCAAACCCAAAATACCGGTTGTTGACTGGATGGGTATTTCGCTGCTGGCGCTGGGAATTGGCTCGCTGCAGACGGTTTTGGAGCGGGGGCAGACGGAAGACTGGTTTGCCGCAGGATACATCATATTGCTGACCGTTGTTGCCATTGTTGCTTTGACAGCCTTTGTTTTATGGGAATTGCATGTACCGCATCCGGTGGTAAATCTGCGCGTATTTAAAAGCAAAACTTTAACTGTAGCGGCAATCCTGACGTTTATTACCGGAATCGGAATGTTCACTTCTATTTTTCTTACCCCGGTCATTGCACAACGTCTGCTCAATTTCACGCCGACACAAACCGGTTTGCTTTTGCTGCCCGGAGCGATAATCGCCATTTTGGGATTGATGGTTTCCGGCAAACTTTTACAATACGGCGTTTCGCCTATTATCATCGTTTTTGCAGGATTTCTGTGCTTCATCTTTTTTAACTGGAACATGCACTGCATGAACCTGGATACTTCTGCAAATAGCATTACCATAAATTTAATATTCAGGGCTTTGGGTATGGCATTTTTAACCGTCCCGCTCACCATGCTTGCCGTGTCTTCATTAGAAGCTAAGGATGTGCCGCAGGGTGCAGCGTTGAATAACATGATGCGGCAATTAGGCGGAGCGTTCGGTATATCCGCAATAAATACTTTCGCGGCAAGACGGATCGCATCACACCGCACCGATTTACTGACCAATCTGACGGATGTAAACCCTGAGACGGTTGACAGACTAAACGCTTACACCCACTATTTTCAGCAAAAGGGAATCGGCTGGACCGATGCTCATCTTAAAGGAATGGAATTATTGGATCGCGTGGTGGTACGGCAATCCACCTTGCTGAGCTACACCGATTCGTATTTTCTGATCGGGCTGCTCTTCGCACTGACATTGCCATTGCTGCTGTTGGTCATTGGCGGGCCGAAAAGCAGCGTCCCCAAAGTAATACTATCCGACCATTAAACTTAACAAGCTCAAATAAACAATTACGATCATAAAATCAACAAACAAAAATTAATAAAACAATGAAAATAACAGGTAAAACAGTCCTGATTACAGGTGGTGGATCAGGCATAGGCTTTCAGATAGCTAAACTATTAAATAACGGAAATAATAAGGTGATCATTACCGGAAGAAATGAGAGCCGTCTGCAAAAAGCTGCCTCCGAACTAACCGGAGTAAGTTATATACCTTATGATGTAACCAGCGAAGCCGAAACTGCAAAACTGGTAGAGAAGATAAAAGAAGAATTTGGCGGCCTCGATATCCTGATTAACAACGCAGGACAGGCGTATGTATATCGGCATGGGGACGGCGACGACGTTTTCCGTAAGGCAGGAGAGGAAATAAATACCAACTATCTTTCCGTAATCCGCTTAACCGAGAAATTTTTACCGCTGCTCAAAGCATCGGCTGAAGCAGCTATTGTTAATGTGACGTCTATTGTGGTATTTGCGCCGGGCGTTAATCTGCCGGGCTATGCCGCCAGCAAGGCCGCACTCCATTCTTATACGAGATCGCTGAGATATTGGCTGGCGAAGGATACAACTATCAAAGTTTTTGAATTAATGCCGCCGCTGGTAAACACCGAGTTTTCTGCCGAAATAGGAGGCGCCAACGGTATTCCGCCAGAGGCAGTTGCCCAGGGGCTTATCAACGGCCTGGAAAATGATGTATATGAATTACATATCGGCAACACAGCGGACCTGTATAAATTATATCTGTCTTCGCCGGAAGAAGCATTAAACGTACTGAATCAGGGCAGGTAAACAGGTTGAATTGATGATTGGTTTTAAGTCGGAACCCGGGAACTGTATCCCGGGTTTTTGCATTTTATGCCCGTTGATGTTCCGAAATTATATACTTTTAATGCCTGAATGGACGCAAAAAATAATAAAAAGACAATATGGGCCTGGTGTATGTTCGACTGGGCCAACCAATCTTACAACATGGTGATCATATCCACCATCTTCCCGGCATATTATGTTGCCATTACCGCCAATTCCGGAAACGGTAATATGGTAACCTTCTTCGGACATCAATATGTGAATACGGTATTGTCAACCAACGTGCTGGGACTTTCCTATCTGATCGTTGTGATCCTGTTACCGATCCTGACGTCCATTGCCGATTATCGTGGGAATAAAAAGCTGTATCTGCAATTATTTACCTGGATTGGAAGCCTTGCCTGTGCGGGCTTGTTTTTTTTGCGGGCTAATAAACCGATCGAGTTGCCCATGATCTGTTTCGGACTGGCATCAATCGGGTATTGCGGCGGTTTTGTATTTTATAATTCTTATCTGCCGCAGATCGCCACGCCCGACCGGCAGGATGCCGTCAGCGCCAAGGGTTTTATCTATGGCTTTGTGGGCAGTATCGTTGTCCAGATACTTTGCCTGATACCCATAGAGCTGCACACCTCATTCGGGATCACCGATGATATGGCTGCCCGTATTTCCTTCCTGATCGTTTTTGTATGGTGGATAAGTTTTGCGGTCATTCCATTTGTCTTGCTGCCGAAAGGGGAACCCAATGCGGGTTCGCATAAATACAATGTGCTGACAGGGGGCTTTAAAGAGTTAGCAAAGGTTCTTAAAAAAATAAAGCAGATGCCCCTCTTAAAGCGGTTTCTGTCGGCTTTCTTTTTTTATTCTGTTGGTGTGCAGACGATCATGCTGGTGGCAGCCAATTTTGCCGCCAAAGAGTTACATATGCCGGATGATTCCCTGATCATTATTATCCTGATCATCCAGGTGCTGGCCGTTGTCGGAGCGCTGATCACGTCGAAATCATCAGAGAAATATGGAAACGTTAAGACGCTGATCGGGCTGGTGACGATCTGGACGGTATTATGCTGTTTTGTTTATTTTATTATAAATGACAGTCAGTTTTATGCTGCTGCGGTCGTGGTAGGGTTGGTAATGGGAGGGGTACAATCGCTGTCCCGTTCAACCTATTCCAAATACCTGCCTGAGAATATCCCAGACACCGCTTCTTATTTTAGCTTTTATGACGTTACGGAGAAGGTATCGATCGTGGTTGGTTTGTTTTGTTTTGCCTTTGTGGAGTCGTGGACGCATGAAATGCGAAATTCGGCATTAACCCTTGATTGCTTTTTTGCCATCGGCTTATTTTTACTGATCCTGCTGATGTTAGCCGAGAGGAAAGTTAAAAAACAGGGAACGACCATTCCTGTTTAAATACGGAACGGAGGCGTGATCATATAACAGTCAACACACATTTATGGACTTTAACACAGCAGGTTATTGGGTAGAACGTTTACAGCTTCAGCCACACCCGGAGGGCGGATATTACAAAGAGACGTTTCGCTCTGATGCGGAAGTGATGAGGCCGCCGTCGTTACTGCCGAAGCAGGCTGTTACGTCTATTTACTATTTATTGGAAGATGCAGATTTTTCCGGCTTCCACCGGATCAAGTCTGACGAAATCTGGTACTTTCACAAAGGCGTACCCCTTATTATACATGTTATGGACGAGACAGGAGCTCATTTAATGCAGGAGCTTTCAGACCAGGATCGCGGCAGCTTTTCGGTTGTTGTTAAGGCCGGACTATGGTTCGCCGCTGAGATCCCATCCGCAAGGGGTTTTACATTAGTAAGTTGCGCCGTCGCCCCGGGCTTTGATTTCAGCGACTTTGAGATGGCCGAAAAACTGCAGCTATCCGCATTATATCCACAGCACACAACCTTATTTAATAAATTGTGCAGGCAGTAATAAAGTCTGTATATTTTATTTAGATTTATAAAGAAAAACGGAATCGCAATAACCCCAGGCAATCCGAGAAAATAACCTCCGCCAATCCATTAAATAAAAATTCATACCATGAGACGATTATCATTAGTACTGACGATGCTGGTTACATTCGTATGCAGCTCGGTTTATGCGCAATTTACACCGACGCAACTTGCGGGCGAATTTACCCGTGCCAAGGCCTATACAAAGGCTTACCTGGATGCCATGCCTGACGACGGCTATACTTTTAAACCAACTCCTGAAATCCGAAGTTTCGCCGAGCAGATGCTACATTTAACGGATGTAAATTATTTTTTCAGCACGTTTGCTACCGGCAAGGCTAATCCGCTTGGTAAGGATGTGTCAGCAGAAAAGACAATAGCTCAAACAAAGGACGCTACCACCAAAGCAGTGATGGACAGCTACGACTTTGTGATAGCCGCCCTGCAGGGCATGACGGACGCGCAATTGAATGAGACGGTTAAATTTGCCGGAAAGGATATGACCAAATTCGAGTTGTTCGGAAAAGCTTTTGAGCATCAGACCCATCATCGCGGGCAGACAACTATTTATCTTCGTTTGAAGGGAGTTAAGCCACCTAATGAGATGTTGTTTTAATGTCAGCTACTTTTAAGCCATCCAGCCCTGTCTTTAAACAAGCAGGGCTTTTTTGCAGGTGAATATTTTTCAGTACACAACCGCATATTAGAACAAACAAGGTTTTTTAGCACCGTTTGGGGTAACCAAACCCTGTTCCATCAGTTTCTGCCTAAAAATCAGGTATGTGCGGTGTTTTTTTGACGTTGGGTTAACAATGGCACAGGATTAGCAATAAGCCATACAACTAAAAATAAATACCTATGAAAACTTCAGCAAAAACTACCGTAATATTAAAGTCAATCGATCTTGAACTTAAAGCGTTGTTACAACAGGATATTAAACGTTTTAGAATGCAGCACGCTAAACAGGCTCTTGTAAAACAGGCGGCCTGACCATCATATACATCTACCAATGAAGAAAGAGTTCCAAAAGGAGCTCTTTTTTTGTTTTACAGGGATCGGATCAGATTTTGAAAATTAGTTTTAAATTTAATCAACCAAAACGATAACACTTTGAAAACTGTCCTGATTTTAATATTCGTGTTGACGGGTAATCTGCTGCCTGCCCAAACCAGGTTATTGGTAGCTGTTCAGCAATACCGGGATTCTGTGGTGGTTTTTGACGTTGAGAAGGGTATGAAGACCGGGCAGGCGAAAATCGGCTTTAAATCGCATGAAATTGCTTATGATCCTGTCTCAAAAAAATGTTTTATCAGCGACTTTGGTTTAGAAGACTATGATCTTAAAATCGGGAGGACCGGAAATTCCATTACTGTTTTTGACCCCGAAACTGCGAAGGTGACGGGTGAATTATATACTTCAGCAGATACAGCGGTGCATAACGGTCCGCACGGGGTTAAAGTAAGACCGGGGAACTACAGAGAGCTTTTTGTAAATACCGAGATCGGCGGTGATACGATGATCGTTTATGATCTGAATAAATTAGCGGAAGAAAAGCGCTTTGGACTACCGTCCGGGACACACAATTTTACCTTTTCTTCCACCGGCGACAGGCTGTGGCTGATGTCGGGGCAGAACGGAGTTTATGAGATCAATGCTAAAGACGGATCAGTTTTACAGCACGCAGCGCTCTCGTCGCCGGTAAGGGGATTGCTGGCCGCAAAAAACTGGTTGATCGCATCATGCAAAAACGAAATATTTTTGTTGTCAAAAACAGACCTCAGTGTCATCCGGCACTTTGATAATCTGCAACTGAAATCAGGCCTGATATTGTATTCAAACATTACAGACGATCAGAAATATATTTTAGCGCCTGCTCCTTTTGATAACGTGGTATTGGTAATTGACGCGGTAAGCGGAAAGGTGTTGCATCGGCTGCATACCGGCGAAACACCTATAAATGTACAGGTGAATGGTAACCATGCTTATGTTTCGCATGCCAGAGATGCGTATATTGGTACGATCGACCTGAAAGACTTCACCACATCATCTGTTTTAAAAGCTTACGGCACGAATGGCCTTATCATTATAGATAAGCCTTAGCCAATTTAACTTTTATTTTTTAACTGAAAATTTAACTGACGACGGCCTCTTTAAAAACAAAAGCAGGGTTGGCCTTGCGCTATTCCTGCTTTTAAGATTAACTACTAACTGACAGTTTGATAAATACTGTTAATTAGTTTCAAATATAAATAATATATTAAAAATATAAATTATTTAATTTAAGTTAAAAATTAAAATAAAATAATTTGTTGAAGTTAACCTTTACGATGTGTTTTCAATTAAAATCGAACCTGTTGCGCGAATTTCGGGTTGTCGATTTTTTTATCTATTTTAATTACGTAAACGTTATCGTAAATAGTTCAGGGCGAATTGGGCGCTACATAGCCAAATAAATCTTTCCTTTTTTAAATTTGCCACAGCAGCTGGTAAAAAATGTCAGTAAAACCCGGGAATTTGCGGGTGGAAAGCCGATGCTCTCCTGAACAACAACCTTTATAAACCAAACAAATTACCCCTGCTTAATAATGCCGGATTATATTATATGAAGAATTTCTTAGACGAGGATTTTTTACTGGAAACAAAGACCGCACAGCGCTTATATCATGAATTTGCTTCCGGGTTGCCAATCATCGACTATCATTGCCATCTGCCGCCCACCGAGATAGCGGAGGATATTAACTTTAGCAATCTGACCCAGATCTGGTTGAATGCCGATCATTATAAATGGCGCACCATGCGTGCAAACGGCGTCGATGAAGCGTTTATAACCGGTAATAAAAGCGATTGGGAGAAATTTGAACAGTGGGCTGCTACCGTGCCCTATACGCTCCGGAATCCGTTATATCACTGGACGCATTTAGAACTTCAGCGGTATTTCGAAATAAGTGACTTACTGTCTCCATCAACGGCAAAAAGAATTTACGATGAGTGTTCTGAAAAACTGCGCTCGCCAGAATATAGCGTGCGTAACCTGATCAAAAATCGTAATGTCGAAGTGGTATGCACAACAGACGATCCGATTGACGATCTATCACATCATAAAAAGATAAAGAATGGCGGTTATGAAGTGAAAGTAATGCCGGCATTCCGGCCGGACAAAGCGATGGAAGCCCACAATGTAAAGGCCCTAAATAAATATATCGGTCAGGCGGAGCAGCTAACCGGTACATCCATTGCCGACTTTGAAGCATATATTTCATTTTTGAAGACGAGACATGATTTTTTTGCCGCGAACGGATGCCGTGTTTCTGACCATGGTATTGAACATTTATATGCCGAGGAATACAACGAGACTGAAATAAATGCGATCTTTAAAAAAATAAGGGATGAACACGATCTGACGGCGTATGAAGCCGCACAGTTTAAATCGGCCATGCTTTACAACTTTTCCGTGTGGGATCACGCGGGGGACTGGGTTCAGCAATTTCATCTCGGCGCGCTGCGTAATAACAACACGCGTTCACTTCGTGAAATCGGGCCGGATGCCGGGTACGATTCCATCGGCGACTTTCAGCAGGGCAGGGCTTTATCCGCTTTCATGAATAAACTTGACGAACAGGGTAAACTCGCCAAAACCATTTTGTATAATCTGAACCCCGCCAATAACGAACTGATAGCGACCATGGCTGGTAATTTTAATGATGGTTCAGTTCCCGGGAAAATACAATTTGGATCTGCCTGGTGGTTTTTAGATCAGAAGGATGGCATGACGAAGCAGCTTAATGCACTCTCCAATATGGGGCTTTTAAGCAGAATGGTTGGTATGCTTACTGATTCGCGCAGCTTTTTGTCTTATCCAAGACATGAATATTTCAGGAGAATACTTTGTAACCTGTTCGGTACCGATATGGAAAACGGTGAATTGCCAAATGATATCCAATGGACGGGGAAGATCATCCAGGATATTTGTTACTACAATGCCAAAAATTATTTCGACTTTGATAAGGTAAAATGAGCAGGATCTTTAACGGGCATAGTAGAGGGAAGGTATTGTCATTTGGAGAGTTACTTTTGAGGATAACCCCCGATGCTGGCGGCAACTGGCTTCGTGAAAACAGATTGCCGTGCTACACCGGCGGAGCTGAACTGAATGTAGCGACTGCTTTAGCCCTATGGGGACTTCCGTCTAAATATTTTACATCATTGCCGGAAAACGGCCTTTCGCAGCAGATCGTGGAGTTTCTGAGCGAAAAGAAAATTGATACATCCGCTATTCATTACAGCGAGGGAAGACTCGGGGTCTATTATCTGACGACGGGGCATGACCTGAAACATAACGCATTGATCTATGACAGAGCTTGCTCTTCTTTTTCAAATCTTAAGGTCGGCAGAATTGACTGGCGTACCGTTTTGAGCGATGTAAGCTGGTTGCATTTCAGTGCGATATGCCCGGCGATCAACCAGGATGCGGCAGACGTTTGCGGGGAACTTTTAGAGACCGCAGCTGAAATGGGGATCACAATTTCCGTAGATTTAAATTATCGTTCCAAGTTATGGCAATACGGCAAACGACCGGATGAAATTATGCCCCGGTTGGTCAGTCATTGTGATGTGATAATGGGAAATATCTGGGCTGCCGAAATGATGCTTAACGTTGAAGTGATCCCTGATATCCACGAGTCCGGGCAAAAAAGTATTTATCTGAAAGAAGCGCAGAAGTCGTCGGAAACAATAATGAAACAATATCCTAAATGTAAGGCAGTTGCCAATACCTTCCGGTTTGATTCTTCTGAAGATATCACTTATTATACTTCTTTGTACGACGGGGAGCGGTTTTATAGTTCGAAAGAATATACGGCAACCAGCGTGATCGATAAAGTGGGTAGCGGCGATTGTTTTATGGCCGGTATGATCTATGGGTTTTATAACGATATGGACCATCAGACGACATTGGAATTTGCAACCGCAGCCGCTTTTGAACAACTCTTTGTACAAAGCGATGCAACGGATAAAACGGTGGAAGATATTAAGAAAGCAATGCAATGAAAATCAAAAAAGCAGTGTTGAGCAGCATTTTATCGCAGGGCATATTGCCGCTGTTTTTTTATGAAGACGCGGGTGTAAGCCTGGAAATTGTAAGGACGCTTTACAAGGCCGGGATCAGGGTGATTGAATACACTAACCGGGGAAAAGAGGCGCTGGATAATTTTAAAATCCTGAAGAAAGTAGCGGACAAGGAAATGCCGGATCTTTTCCTGGGAATCGGAACCATTAAAAATGCATCCGAAGCAGAGGCTTTTATTGATATCGGTGCCGATTTTATCGTCGCGCCAATCGTTAACCCGGAAGTAGCAGAAATAACACGCAAACATAAACTGTTGTGGATACCTGGTTGTATGACCCCGACAGAAATTTATACCGCGCAGAATAATGGCGCTTATCTTATAAAGATATTCCCTGCAAATATTGTCGGTCCGGCGTTTATCAAATCGATCAGGGACTTGTTTCCCGGTCAACTTTTTATGCCGACGGGTGGGGTAGATGTGGAGGCGAAAAATATTGCCTCATGGTTTCATGCAGGCGTATGTGCCGTTGGCATGGGCAGTAAGTTAATAAGCACCGATATCATGGCAAAACGACAATACGATATTTTATATAACAACACGGTTAAGGCCATTGAATTGGTTAAAACCGCGATGTAAAACCAGAAACCAATTATTTAAATTATGAAGGATGCCAAAATAGGGAACTACAGATGGGTAGTAGTGGCCCTCTTGTTTTTTGCGACGACGATCAATTATCTTGACAGGCAGGTGATCGGTTTGTTAAAACCAACCTTATCTGCACAGTTTCATTGGACCGAAAGTGACTATGGTAATATCATCACTGCTTTTTCGGCAGCTTATGCGGTCGGTCTGCTGGCATTTGGCGGCTTTATTGACCGGATCGGTACCAAAATTGGTTACTCGTTGTCGCTGATAATCTGGAGCCTTGCAGCAATGTTGCACGCTCTGGTAAAAAGCACTTTCGGATTTGGCGCTGTTCGTGTTGCTCTTGGTTTGGGTGAGTCGGGGAACTTTCCGGCAGCAATCAAGGCAGTGGCAGAATGGTTTCCCAAGCGCGAGCGGGCATTTGCAACGGGTATATTCAATTCAGGCGCCAACATCGGGGCCGTGATAGCACCAATACTGGTGCCCTGGATCTTGGGTGTATATGGCTGGCAAATGGCATTCCTGATCACGGGTGCAGTGGGCTTTATCTGGCTGATCTTTTGGAGGATATTTTACGAGGTGCCCTCGAAACATAAAAAACTCACTGCGGCGGAGCTTGAATTTATCAATAGCGATGCCGATGAGGTGGTGATAGAAACTGAAGACAGCAAGAAAATAGCCTGGTTGCGGCTCCTGGGGATCAGACAAACCTGGACATTCGTTGTAGGGAAGTTACTCACCGACCCGATATGGTATTTCTTTTTGTTCTGGCTTCCGTCTTATTTTGCAAGCACCTTCAAGCTGGACCTGACCAAGCCCAGTTTGCCGCTGGCAATCGTGTACACGGCGACTACGGTGGGCAGTATCGGCGGGGGATATTTATCATCATGGCTGATAAAAAAAGGCTGGCCTGCTTTCAGAGCCCGCAAAACCTCGATGCTCATTTTTGCACTTTGTGTATTACCTATTATCGCCGCCAAATTTGCGACCGATATATGGCAGGCTGTCGCATTGATCGGGCTGGCTGCAGCCGCGCATCAGGCCTGGAGCGCTACCATATTTACCACCGCGTCGGATATGTTCCCAAAAAAGGCTGTAAGCTCAGTTGTGGGTATCGGCGGAATGGCCGGAGCAGTTGGCGGTATTTTCTTTCCGCAACTGATCGGTTATATTTTAGATGTCTATAAAAGGGCCGGTCACATTGTCGTGGGCTATAATATCATCTTCGTGATATGCGGATGTGCTTATCTGCTTGCCTGGCTGATCATGCATTTCCTGTCGCCGACGATGAAGAAGGTTAATTTGTAGAGAACAGCTATCGGGAAAATACCATTTTACGTTCAGGGTATCTGACCGCATAACTGTCAACCATATTCCGGATGTAATCGTTACCGGGATATGGTTTTAGCTGTTCCTTTAACTGTTCAATGGTTTCACCCTGATAAAAATGGGAGATGTATCCCATTCCGTAAAATTTACCTTTCTCGATCAGCAGGCAGCTGTGTTCATCGTCTGTACGACCTGCATCACGGATCGCAAAGGAAGGCAGCGTATTGATGAGTTCATTCATGGCTGCATTGACACGTTCGTTGTAGTCTGATGACGTTTCAACGCCTTCGCAAGCACAATGGTCTGCATTGGGCCCCGAGCATTTTTCATTATTGGTTTGAATAAAACACATTTTGGGGCATAAGTTGAAGACTTCTATCAGTTTCAACAACACCGTCCTTGCCTCAAATAAGGTGTTGCAGCTATAAATGGCCCCGGTTAACTTGCGGTGTTTATCAACAGCCAGCCGTAAATAGCCGCGCTGATCCTCAAATACATAAATGCCATAAGCGTGCTGAAAGCGTTTAAGCGAACGGTTATACTTTGGCCAGAGGCGTTTTATTTCGACCGCCTCCAATACAAATGCTACCAGTTCGGTCCCGCAAACCTCAAAGCTTATGTGAAATATATTCCGAAGAAACTCCTGTCTTTGCGGCCCCGGATTATTGCCGGTAAAATGACTGCAAACCCTTTTCTTTAAGTTTTTAGCCTTACCGACATAAATTACTTTCCCAGCCGAGTCATGAAAATAGTACACGCCCGGTGATGATGGTAAAGCATCGATGTCCTGTTTGGGCAAGTTTGCAGGCAGCACCTGCTCTTTTGAACGTTGTTTCAAGGCCTGACTGATATGATCATTGACGTCTTTTTGCAACAGGAGGGAAAACAACTGAGCCGTAGCTTCTGCGTCACCTGCTGCGCGGTGCCTGCTCTCATTTTGAATGTCCAGATGCCTGCAGAGCTTTCCGAGACTGTAGGAGGGAAGCCCCGGCATGATTTTACGGCCAAGACGAACGGTGCAGAGCTTATTACACTGCAATTCGTAGCCGGAGGCCGCCAAATGATGCCTGACGAATGAAAAATCGAAATTAACGTTATGAGCTACAAATATCTTGTTATTAAGCAAGTGATAGACATCATGGGCGATATCGTCAAAAACCGGGGCATCCAGCACCATCTCGTTCGTGATTCCGGTTAATGCACTGATATATATTGGTATTTCCCGCTTTGGGTTGACGAGCGTAGAATAGCGTTCTGTTACCTTTTTGCCGTTATGGATGCATATAGCGATCTCGGTGATACCATTCGCGCTGGCATGTCCGCCGGTGGTTTCTATATCGACTATCGCATACATCAGGGTAAATGTAGGAAAGATTTGCTAATATATTTAGTTTTAATGAAAAATAATCGGACGGCGAGATGCTGGTAAGCCATAAAAAAAGCCGGAGCTAAATTTTAGTCTCCGGCTTGTATGTTTATAAAGAATGACTTTATTTTTTCTTTGACTGCTGCAATTGCTGCTGCTGGCGCATCATTTCTTCCATTTTAGCCTGAAAGCCGCCTTTCTTTTTCTTGGCTTCCGGTTTCTTTTTGTTTTCCTGTATCTGGGCGTGAATCTTTTTATCGTCAACCATCAGGCGGATGATGTATTGCTGTGTGAATGTCATCATGTTGGCCAGGAAGTAATAATAGTTCAGACCAGACGGATAGCTGTTCAGCGCACCGAGGAAAATTATTGGCGTAATGTAGCCGATGTATTTCATCTGACCGGTAGCACCTGATATCTGATTATTAAAATAAGTATAAATCAGGGTTGATATGGTCATCAACAAACACATCAAGCTGATGTGGTTACCTATGAACGGGATATTTGCATGAAAGGAAATTACCGCATCATAAGTTGAGAGGTCATGCATCCAGAGGAAGCTCTGCCCGCGCAGCTCGAATAAGCTTGGGAAAAAGCGGAAGAATGCAATGACGATCGGCATCTGGATAAGCAGCGGCAAACATCCCCCCAACGGATTTACACCGGCCTTTTTATAAAGTTTCAGATACTCCTGTTGCAGTAATGTAGGATTATCTTCGCCGACTTTTGTTTTGATCTCATCCATTTCCGGTTTTAAGACCCGCATTTTAGCCATGGAAAGATAGGACTTGTAAGTAAGCGGGGATAAGACGAGTTTAAGGATGATGGTTAAGGCAAAAATGATCAGTCCGTAATTCCAGTTGAATTTTTTTAGTACGTTGAATACCGGAAGTACAGCGAACCTGTTGATATACTTCAGCGGACCCCAGCCCAGATCGATCTGTTTTTCAAGCCCGTATCCCTGATCCTTAAGAATAGAGAATTGATTCGGACCGAAGTAGAACTCCATCGGAAATGTGCCGTCTGCATTACGAGCCAAAACAAGTTTCGCACTCATCTGCTTTACGTTAACGGTATCATTTACTTCTGTGTTTACCGCAAGGTCAGATTTGGAAAAACCATCCTTAGCGATCAGGCCGCTTGAGAAAAAGTGAGCTTTGAACGAAACCCACTGCAGCTTTTGGTCGCTGATGGTTTTTTGATCGTCTTTTCCCTCGCTCAGGTAATCATTTTTTTCGTCAACGTTATTATATGATACCGTGGAATAACGGCGTTCTTGCTCAAGATCTTTTTCCTGTTTTCTGGTGTTTTCCAACCAGTTGATATTTATCGAACTGGTGTTGGCTATCACCTGGTCGAGCCCGGTCGTTTTAACCGTGAATCCAACCTTATAACCTGTACCCTTCAGTGAATAGATATAATCGATATACTGGGTAGGGCTATAGCTTAACCGCATGGTAACACTCGCTGAATCATCGCCGCTAACTTTAATACCATCGGTGCTTGGCGTAAAGTATAGTTTGTCGGTGTTTATGCTGTTGTTACCTGCTGTAAATGAAAGTCCGAATTGGTTTTTATCGCCGTCAAACAAAATAAGCGGCTTATTATCGAAGGTTTTGTAATTTTTCAGCTCAACTGAATAAACCCTGCCGCCCTTGGCGCTTAGTTTAATAACGACATCTTTATTCTCAAGCGTAACGAATTTGTCAGTCCCGACGGTAGCTGCGCCAAAAGGGCTTTTCAATACTGCTGAGTCAACTTTTTGCACCGCAACCTCAGCTGTTTTTGCTTTCAGAGAATCGGCATATTTAGCGGTGTCTTTCGGATCGGCTTTGATCTGTCCTCTTTTTATGGAATCAGCATGTGCCTGTAATCTTTCTTTTTTCAGGTCATCACTGCTTGGCTTCATAAAGAAGAATGAAGCCGCCATGATCACCATGATCAGGAATAAACCTGTAAACGTGTTTTTATCCATTTCTGTATTTCAGTACAATCTATTGCTTCCGGGCGTAAGCCATTGAAGCGGCGACAAAGTTAATAAAAAGTGGGTGCGGATTAGCAACTGTTGATTTTAATTCAGGGTGAAACTGCGCGCCGACAAAAAAAGGATGGTTTTTTAACTCTACGATCTCTACGAGGTTATTGTCCGGATTAAATCCAGTTGGGGTCAATCCGGCATTCTCAAAATCCTTCAAATAGGTATTGTTAAATTCGTAGCGATGTCTGTGGCGTTCGCTAATGTGGGATTTACCATAAAACTTTTCAGCCTTGCTGCCTTTTTTCAGGTCGCAGGCATAAGCGCCGAGGCGCATTGTACCGCCTTTATTGACCACTTTCTTTTGCTCCTCCATCATGTTAATTACCGGATGAGGCGTGTCAGGGTTCATTTCGGTACTGCTGGCGGCTTTTAAGTCCAATACGTTTCTGGCAAATTCTACGACCGCACACTGCATACCCAGACAAATGCCAAAGAAAGGTATATTATTTTCGCGAACATATTTGATGGCTGCAATTTTGCCTTCAAATCCGCGCTCGCCAAAGCCCGGAGCAACCAGCACACCATGCAGACCTTTTAATTTTTCTACGGCGTTTTCAGGGGTTAGGCTTTCGGACGGGATGTATTCCACCTTTACCTTTGATTCATTTTTGGCCCCTGCATGGATAAACGATTCGGCTATCGATTTATAAGCATCCGGTAACTCTACGTATTTCCCAACCAAACCAATCTTTACCTCAAAGGTTGGGTTTTTCAGGCGACCGAGAAAATCTTTCCAGTGTTCAAGGTTAGGCTCGCTCTTATGAGGCAGTTTTAATTTTGCCAGAACGGTTTTATCAAGCTGCTCCTTTAACATCAGCAGCGGAACGTCATAAATCGTCTGTGCGTCTATTGATTCTACTACCGCATTCACGCTTACGTTGCAGAACAAAGCTATCTTTTTACGGATATCGGTATTGAGGTGATGTTCGGTACGGCAAACCAGCACATCCGGCTGGATACCATATTCCAGCAGCATTTTAACCGAATGCTGGGTTGGTTTGGTCTTTAATTCGCCTGCAGCAGCCAGGAAAGGGATCAGCGTAAGATGGATGACCAGAGAGTTGCTTGAGCCAACTTCCCACCGGAACTGTCGCACGGCTTCAATATAGGGTAATGATTCAATATCCCCCACGGTGCCGCCTAACTCCGTTATCACAATGTCGAAGTTCCCGCTCTCACCTAAAATGCGAAAATTCCGTTTGATCTCATCGGTGATATGCGGAACGACCTGAACTGTCTTTCCTAAAAATTTACCTTCCCGTTCGGCGTTGATCACATTCTGATAGATGCGCCCGGTGGTTATGTTATTTGCTTTTGAGGTAGGCGTGTTTAGAAAACGCTCGTAATGACCCAGATCCAAATCGGTTTCCGCGCCATCTTCCGTAACATAACACTCGCCGTGCTCATAAGGATTCAATGTTCCGGGATCGATGTTAATGTAAGGATCGAATTTCTGGATGGTGACGCGATAGCCGCGCGCCTGAAGGAGTTTTGCTAATGAGGCTGAGATGATTCCCTTGCCCAATGACGATGTAACGCCGCCCGTAACAAATATATATTTAGTCATGTGATTTTTAGTTTGCCCCGGTGTTTTTACTCCGGCGCAAATTGTTTGTGTACGGGATACAAAAGTAAGAAAAATTTTGGGCTTGGAATGCCGGAAATTTAAATGTGGAAAACACGGCAGGGCTTTGAAAGGTTAGCGGGGTATTAAAGGCATTGTATGCCCCGCGAAATGGCTGTTTCTACCGCGCGTTTAAGGCCTTGATTTTTTCAAGGTCTTCCGGTGTATCTATGGCGTGCGTTTCCAATTCCGTTTCGGCGATTCTGATGCGATAACCATTCTCTAACCAGCGCAGTTGTTCCAGGCTTTCGGCTTTTTCAAGAGACGAAACCGGAAGTTTGGTTATTTTCTGCAAAATATCAGCCCGGTAGCCGTAAATGCCGATATGCTTAAAGTAAGTATAATGCTCCAGCCAGTTTTTTTCCGGATAATTGCGAATATGCGGAAGGGGGGAACGTGAAAAATAAATGGCTTCTGACAGCTTGTTGATAACTACCTTCGGCGAATTGGTATTGAAGAGCTCCTGTCCGCTGATTATCTTCTTAATAAGCGTAGCAATCTCCGTTGCAGGATCGTTAAAACAGGCGGCCAGTTTACTGATCTGTTCCGGGTCGATATAGGGTTCATCGCCCTGAATATTGATAACTACCTGATATTGGGGGTGCTGCAAAGCCACCTCAGCGCAGCGATCCGTGCCGCTCTGATGATCAGCGGAAGTCATAACGGCCTTGCCTCCAAAAGCTGTTACATGATCATAAATCCGGACATCATCAGTTGCAACGATTGTTTCCGCTAAATGAACGCACTTTTTACACTGTTCGTAAACCCGCCGGATCATACTTTTTCCGGCGATATCCACCAGCGGCTTACCGGGAAACCGTGAGGATGCATAACGCGCAGGGATGATACCGAGGATTTTCATTAGATGAGATTCAGACTTGCCTGTATTACCAAAACGATACGGCAATTGTATTATAAAAACTAAAACAATCCGTGTATATCCCGTTCAATCATTTGTACAATGGTTGCGAGGTCTTCGGTCTTGTTAGCGAAATCAATATTGTCTTTATCAATAACCAGCAGTTTGCCCAGGCGATAACCCTTTATCCATTTGTCGTACTTCTCGTTCAGTTTTGAAAGGTAATCCAAACGGATACCGCTTTCATATTCACGGCCCCGTCGTTGTATGTTATTTACCAGTGTGGGGACAGAGGCCTTTAGATAGATCAACAGGTCGGGCGGTTTAATAAACTCGGTTATGTTATCAAAGATCGCGGTGTAATTTTCGTAATCGCGGGTGGTCATCAACCCCATATCGTGCAGGTTCTCCGCAAAGATATACGCATCCTCATAAATGGTGCGATCCTGGATAATATTGTGCCCGCTTTTCTGAATATCTACGATCTGGCGGTAACGGGTATTTAAAAAATAGATCTGAAGATTAAAGCTCCAGCGCTTCATGTCGCTGTAAAAATCTTCGAGATAAGGGTTATTGTCAACGGCTTCAAAAAGAGGGTTCCAGCCGTAGTTTTTAGCCAGTAATTCAGTAAGGGTGGTCTTCCCGGCACCAATGTTTCCAACAATAGCAATGTGCATCTTTCAGTTCACAGTTAAATGGTTTGTAGTCAGTTCATAGTCCATGGATGATAGTTCATGACCGGTTGTTGTGCATTTACTATTTGGAGTGAATGAAACTCCGACTAATATACACGATGAGTAATGAACTATCAACAACAGTCCGACTAAAAATTCCTGAACCCGATGATCTCTCTCACATCTTTTATTGTTTTCGATGCGCTTTCCCTTGCCTTGATCGCTCCGTGACGGGCTACCTGACGCAGATATGCCGCATCGTTGGATATATCGTTTATTTTTTCGCGGATGGGGGATGTTGCTATGATGATGTCTTCTGCCAGTTGTTTTTTCAGGTCGCCGTAGCGTATCTGGCAGGTGTTGTATAAATTGTCGAAATGTTCGTAGGTGTCGGCGGAAGAGACCACCTTCATAATATCGAACAGGTTTTGAATTTCAACAGGCTTTTCCTGATTTTCTGCAGTCGGTCCGGAATCAGTAACCGCCTTCATAACTTTTTTGCGAATGGCTTCCGGGGAGTCGGAAAGAAATACTGCGTTGCCTTCACCTTCCGATTTTCCCATTTTTCCCTTGCCGTCAAGACCGGGGATCTTTACCAGGTTCTCGCTGAAGCTGAATGCATACGGTTCGGGGAAATAGTCCCTTTGATAAAGCCTGTTAAAACGGTTAGCAAAGGTTCGTGACATTTCCAGATGCTGTTCCTGATCTTTTCCGACAGGTACCTTCGTCGCCCTGTGCAGGATGATATCTGCTGCCATTAATACCGGATAGGTGAGCAGGCCGGCGTTCACATTATCAGGATTTGCACGCACTTTGTCCTTAAATGATGTTGCGCGTTCCAGTTCGCCCAAATAGGCATTCATGTTAAGGTACAGATACAACTCGGCTGTTTCAGGAACATCAGATTGCAGGTAGATCGTGGCTTTTTCCGGATCGATACCGGCGGCCAGATATTCCACCAAAACCTGTTTAACATTGCCGTGCAAATCAGCAGGCGTAGGGTGGGTGGTCAATGAATGCAAATCGGCAATAAAGAAATAGCAGTTATATTCATGCTGCATTTTTACGAAATTCTGAATTGCCCCGTAATAATTTCCTAAATGTAAGTTCCCGGTTGAACGGATACCACTAACGACAGTTTCCATGGCGCGAAAGTAAGTAATTTTTATATTTTTGGTGGCGATGAAATTAATCCTCAGGAAAGCACATGTTTACCTGTATGTTGTAAGCGTGGCGCTTTTTTACTTTTTATTGTGGCCGCTGTTTTATTATCTGTCACGTAAACCATCCCGCTATCCATACTTAAATAAGATCAGACGTTATTGGGGACTTATTAGTTCGGCCTGCGTTGGATTTTTTTATCATTTTGAACACGAGGAGCCTATAGCCTGGGACAGGCCTTATATCATTTGCCCCAACCATGCTTCCAACCTTGACATTTCGGCCATGTGTGTGCTGGTCAATACCAATTGTAGCTTTATGGGAAAGGAAGAGTTGAAAGACGGTCTGGTCACGGGGCTGTTTTTCCGATCTGTAGATATTCCCGTCAACCGCGAAAGCAAGATGTCGTCATACCGGGCGTTTAAAAAGGCTTCGGAGAAACTCGAGCAGGGCGTTACGCTTATTATATTTCCGGAAGGAAAGATAGCCGACCATTATCCGCCGATACTTCAGGAATTTAAGAATGGCCCGTTCCGGTTAGCGATCGAGCATAAAATCCCGATCATTCCGGTCTCCTCATCAGATACCTGGAAAAGATTGTGGGACGACGGTACCAAATATGGGACAAGCCCCGGCGTTTGTAATTTTTACGTTCATAAACCTATCCAGACCGGCAACTTTTCGTTAGAGGACGCAGATAAATTAAAAGAAGAGGTTTATCATATTATCGAAAAAAGGCTGAATCGTATCGTCTGAGCAATTCCTGAGATGGCCGCGGATGTTCTGCTTATTTTAAAGGATTTGTTTAATCCCCCTGTTTTCTTAAATCCGGTAATCAAATTTTTTTAAATTTGGCATCCATGAAACTTACGCTTAAAAGAATTCACACCTATTTTTACCGGTACAGTGTCGCATTTTTTTTTCTGTTGGTTTGGCCGATACTTTTTTTTCTGTCCCGCAAGCAGTCGCGGTTTAAGTATATCAACCGGATGCGGCGTTTCATTATCTATATGAGTACCCTTGTTTCGGGGATATTTTTTAATATCGATTACGAAGAGCCTGTAGATTGGAAACGAACTTACATTATTGCCGGCAATCACACCTCGAACCTTGACGTGTCATCTATATGTATCGCCGTAAGAGGGAATCATTGCTTTATCGGCAAGGAAGAACTGCTCAGCAATCTTGTATTGGGCTTTTTCTTCAGAACGATTGATATTACAGTGAATCGCGACAGCAAAATATCATCTTTCAGGGCCTTTAAGGCAGCGGCAGAAAAATTAAAGAATGGTATAAGCGTTGTTATTTTTCCGGAGGCGACCATCCCTAAAGACTATCCGCCAAAAACATATCCGTTTAAAAACGGGGCTTTCCGGCTTGCCATTGAACTAAAAATCCCCATTTTACCTGTTTCTTCGTTAAATACATGGAAGATTTTATGGGATACGGGAAGTGAATATGGCAGCAGACCGGGCATTTGTGATATATTTGTTCACAAACCTGTCGAAACGGCGCACCTGACACTCGATGATGCGGATGCCCTGCGCGACGAGGTGTTTAATATTATTGAACAGAAACTGGAGAAAGCATGACCATTGATAAGGAAACGGTAGATAAAATAGCGCACCTTGCACGCCTTGAACTTAGTGAGGATGAAACCGGGGAGATGATCAAGGATATGAGCAAAATCCTGGATTTTATGGCCAAGCTCAATGAAATCGACACTTCGGGTGTGGAGCCGTTGGTGTATATGACCGACAGTGTGAACGTGTTACGGGAGGATGTTGTAAAACAGGAAATTACGCATGAAGAAGCCCTTCAGAATGCGCCAAAGCACGATGACGATTATTTCCTCGTCGCCAAAGTGATCGATCTGAAGCAGGAAAACTGATTTTGCTCTTCCCCCACAGTCCCCGACGCGGTTCAAACCAACGGGAAACTGACTTTTTTAATAGGATTGTGTAACAATCTGCCATTGGTCACAGTCAAACCTCAAAAAAATATGGCACCACTTATTACCCTTAAAGATATAGGACGCAAATATGTTATTGGCGCAGAGACGATCCACGCCCTTAAATCCGTTTCGTTAACTATCAATAAAGGTGAATTTGTGGCGCTTATGGGTCCGTCTGGTTCAGGTAAATCAACGCTGATGAACATATTAGGCTGCCTGGACACACCGACAAAGGGGGAGTACATCCTAAATGGCATTAACGTAAGCCACATGTCTGACAACGAACTTGCCGAAGTCCGGAATAAGGAGATCGGCTTTGTGTTTCAGACCTTTAACCTGTTGCCGCGTAACACGGCTCTGGACAATGTAGCCTTGCCGCTGGTATATGCGGGCGTCAGCAAAGAAAACAGGAAGGAAAGGGCAAAAACAAGTTTAGAAAGCGTGGGGCTGGAGCATCGGATGGATCATAAGCCCAATGAACTTTCCGGGGGACAGCGTCAGCGTGTTGCCGTGGCCCGCGCACTGATCAATAATCCTTCGATTATTCTCGCCGACGAACCGACAGGTAACCTGGATACAAAAACTTCGATAGAGATCATGGGGCTGATGGAAGACATCCATGCCAAAGGAAATACCATTATACTGGTTACCCACGAAGAAGATATTGCCCTGCATGCCCACAGGATCGTTCGTATGCGCGACGGACTTGTTGAAAATGATTCCCCCAACACGAATATCATCAAAGTTGACAGGCATAAAGCAGTAGCCGAGTAATCAAATTGCATATCAGCAATTTGAACAAATCCTGCACACAAATTCAGCAAGATGTACCGCCCGCTGGGGTGATATCTGATCGTGACTGCCGATAATTAAGTTGTGTTCTACAATTTCGATCATAAAGTCGTCTGCACGAACATCCATCACAGCATTTCTGAAATTACGGCCGATTGACTGGGTAGCTTTATCCCTGTCATTCACCAAAACATAAAACGTATCGCTAAAGGGCTTGTCTTCGGTAAAGTCAAGCTCAACAGGGTGAACCAGTTCAATGATTTTATCAGTAAGTGTTTCCCTCCGAACAACTACGCGGCCAAAATCACATTTTAAATAAGCAAGCGCCCAAACCTGATGGCTACGGACATCCGCTATTCCATGCCGTCCCATCTTTTGCGAATGAGTTTCTACAAAGAGGATATAACAATCGTTGTTATCGTCGTGCTTTATGACGTATGAACCCCGGATATTGACGCCGATCAGATCGCGAAAAAGTTCAAACTGGTCCAGCTGAAAATCGATGTCACCGGTGACCTGAATGTTGAATTTATCTTTTAACGTTTCATAAATGGTACGATACCAGTCAATTACTTCCGAATTTAATGCGACCGTATCAAACGGGTGATTTTCCATGTGCAGAATTATTTGCTAAAATTAATTATTGGACAGAAATAAACCAAAGCCGGGGATTCTATCATCGAATTTCAGGGCAGGTATTAATTTGTTCATTGTGGTAAACTTTACTTTATAACGACCTTTCATGTATCTGCAGGTTCGTCCATTTTCTTGAAAAATAATAACCTTTGACTAAATTTGATTTTTTGACTATAATGCCCGCAGCAGGCCAGCTTTTTATATGAAAGATCTCGCTTATCTTAATAAATTCTTTTACAAATATCGCTGGCGGCTTGTCCCCGGGGTACTATTTGTTATTATCTCAAATATTTTCGGCGTATTACCCGCCCAGGTTATCCGGGTAGCCTTTGACCTGGTCACCGAAAATATATCTGTTTACCGTCTTTTTTCGGGTTTTGACAGACAGGAGCTTATCTATCAGATATTCGGCAGCAGCTTATTGTTGTTTGGGATATTGGTGCTGGTGCTGGCTTTGCTAAGGGGCCTTTTTCTTTTCTTCATGAGACAGACCATTATCCTCATGTCGAGGCATATTGAATATGATCTGAAAAACGAAATCTATCATCATTATCAAAAGTTATCGCTGGCTTTTTACCGCCGCCACAATACCGGCGACCTGATGAACCGGGTCACGGAAGACGTGAGCAGGGTGCGGATGTACCTGGGGCCGGGCATTATGTACACCATTAACACGGTGGTTCTTTTTGTAATGGTTATTTATGTGATGCTGACAGTTAATGTCAGGCTTGCAATATGGTCGGTTTTACCGTTGCCCATTCTGGCGGTGATTATCTATTATGTTAATAATACCATTAATTTCCGAAGCGAAAAGATCCAGCAGCGCCTTTCAGCCTTGTCGAGCTTTGTGCAGGAAAACTTTTCAGGAATCCGGGTCATTAAATCTTATGTCCGGGAAGACTTTGTAACAAGCCGTTTTGCAGATGAAAGCGAAAATTACAAAACGCATTCGATGGAGCTTGTTAAGGTACAGGCTTTTTTCTATCCGCTTATGCTTTTGCTTGTGGGACTCAGCAATGTGATCACCATGTATGTGGGCGGTGTGGAGGTAATGAAAGGTAATATAACATCAGGTAATATTGCAGAGTTTATCGTTTATCTTAACCAGCTTAGCTTTCCGGTGATTTCGTTAGGATGGGTGACCTCGTTGATCCAGCGGGCTGCGGCGTCGCAAAAAAGGATCAATGAGTTTTTGGGTCAGGAATCTGAAATCATCTCACCTGCGGTGGCGCCGCTTTCAGTTAGCGGGAATATCGAATTTAAAAATGTATCCTTTATATATCCGGATACCGGAATACAGGCGCTAAAAGATGTCTCCTTTATTGCGCATCCCGGTGAAATGATTGCCATAATTGGACGTACAGGATCAGGGAAATCAACTATTGCCAATCTGATCATGCGGATGTATGATGTAACCGGCGGTCAGATTTTAGTTGATGGCCATACGATTGCGAAGCTCAACCTGGAGAGTTACCGGTCGCAGGTGGGCTTTGTGCCGCAGGAAGTATTCCTGTTTTCGGATACCATTGCCAATAATATCGCATTCAGCGCGGATGTGCTCGAAATGGATAAAATTACCCAGGCGGCAAAGGACGCGGCCGTATATGGCAATATTATGGAACTTGAAAATGGATTTGAAACACTGATAGGCGAACGCGGGGTGACGCTTTCGGGTGGGCAGAAGCAAAGGGTCTCCATTGCGAGAGCGATAGTAAAACAGCCGCAGATCCTCATCTTTGATGACTGTCTTTCGGCAGTGGATACCCGAACTGAAGAAGAAATACTAAGCAATCTCGGGCGGAATATGCAGGGTAAAACCAGTATTATTATCGCGCACCGTATCTCAACCATAAAAAACGCCGACAAAATTCTGGTAATGGACGACGGCGAAATTATAGAACAGGGTGATCATGAATACCTCATGGAGCAAAAAGGAACCTATTTTGAATTGTACGAAAAACAGTTGCTTGAAGAGGAAGAAAATGTTTAAATTTTCTTAAAAAATAAAATTTTCACAATAAAAGCGCAAAATTATTGGAATAAATACTTGCAGTTTGAAAATTTATTTATATTTATGCCAACCAAAACTAATTACGATAAAATATTATTATGGGAGATTTTGAAAATAGAGAGCGTGAAGAGGTTTATTCAAAGAAGGTAAGAGCGGGGAAACGGACTTATTTTTTTGATGTAAAGGCAACCCGTTCCAATGATTATTATGTTACAATAACCGAAAGTAAAAAAAGGTTAGAAGACGGCGTTTTTATTAAGCACAAGATTTTTTTATACAAAGAAGATTTTGAAAAATTTGCTGAAGGACTGAAAGATACTGTCGATTATATAAAAGCCAATCAGGAAGTAGTCGAAAAACGCTACGAGTACAGCGAGGCTCAGGAAGTTGCTAAAACTGCCGATGAGGACTTCTCGTTTGAAATTTAAAACTGAACAAACTAAATAAACCAACTATTAAAAACCCCATCCGTTTCGGATGGGGTTTTGTTTTATTTATTGGATGGTAACAAATGGTTCCACGTGGAACTTTAAAATTTTACCTGGTTAATGATTAATTCCCGGCATAAAAAGAACCGCTATGGTAAAATAAATGATCAATCCGGTAACATCGACTAACGTTGCTACAAAGGGGGCAGAAGACGTAGCAGGGTCGGCGCCGAGCTTTTTTAATATCAGGGGCAGCATCGATCCGGCAAGCGAACCCCATAAAACCACGCCGATCAACGCAATTCCGACGATGAATCCGACCATCATCCATTCACTTCCATAAATATTGCTAAAAAGTGTCCATACGTAGATACGCAGGAACCCGATCACACCTAAAGTAACGCCCAGCATCAGCCCCGATAATATTTCCCTGCGCATCACCCGCCACCAGTCGGCCAAAGTTACCTCGCCGAGTGCCATGGCTTGTATGATCAGGGTGGAAGCCTGCGATCCGCTGTTCCCGCCGCTCGAAATGATCAATGGAACAAACAACGCCAGTACGACGGCTTTTGCAATCGCGTGCTCAAAATGCCCCATAGCCGTTGCGGTGAGCATTTCTCCTAAAAATAATACAATGAGCCAGCTTACCCGCTTTTTTACCAATCGGAAAAGGTTAATATCGAGATACGGTTCATCCAGTGCCTCGGTACCACCTATCTTTTGTATGTCCTCGGTATATTCTTCATTCGCGATCCACAAAATATCGTCAACCGTCACAATGCCGAGCAAAATATTTTCGTTATCGACAACAGGCAGAGCCGTACGATTATTCATCCTGAAAACGTTAATGGCTTCTTCCTGCGGATCGTTGGCGCTTAATGCAATAAGTCTGCCGTCCATCAGTTCACTCACCTTTGTTTCCGGCTTTACCAGTAAAATATCGCGAATACGCAGGTCGTCCAGAAGTACGCCACCTTTGTCGATTACATAGATCACATCGATAGTTTCCGAGTTTTTCCCATATCTCCTGATATGCGAAAGCACCCGCTCTACATCCCATTCCTTTTTTACGGCAACATAGTCCGGCGTCATCAATCGCCCGACGGAATATTCTTCGTATCCTAACAACTGAAGCGCCTCCTTCCGGTCTTCCGGCGAGAGCAGCTGAATAAGTTTTTGGACGGTATCGCCATGCAACTCGCTGAACAAGGAGGTACGGTCATCCGGTGGGAGCTCATTAATTAAGGCAGCGATACGCTTTCCCGAAAGTTTTTTGATGATACGCTCCTGAGTGGGGAAGTCAAGGATTCGAAATACGTTGACCGCTCTGTTAAGCGTCAGGGTTTCAAGAAAACGGGGGCCATGTTCCGGGAGTTCACCTATCAGTTCTTCTACATCTGATATGTTCAGGTTGTTCAAATATTCCTGCAGTTTCCTGTTGCTTTCACTTTCAAGCAATACATTGATTTGCTCAACCATTTCTTCCATACAATCCTCCTTTTACATATTTAATCACCCGAATTACTGACAGTCGCAAAAGTCGTTTATTTTTTCAAAAGAGGGTAATTTTTTCTGTTATCTTTGCAGCTTTTTAGCTGGGCTTTGTAAGGCAGGTGTTTAACGCGCGATTTTATTTTAGCCGTTTTTTATTCATGACCAGCCCGGCCGATTTAACTTAATGATCTGATAATGGGTTTACAGTGTGGCATTGTAGGTTTACCGAATGTAGGCAAATCGACTCTTTTTAATTGTTTATCAAACGCGAAAGCGCAGGCGGCAAATTTCCCGTTTTGTACGATAGAGCCGAATGTTGGCGTGATCGCTGTACCGGATGAGCGTCTGACCAAACTGACGGAAATTGTCAACCCCAAGAACGTTGTGCCCAATACCATTGAGATTGTTGACATAGCGGGACTTGTAAAAGGCGCCAGTAAAGGGGAAGGTCTTGGTAATCAGTTTTTAGCAAACATCCGGGCTACGAATGCTATTATCCACGTATTGCGTTGCTTTGATAACGATAATGTGATCCACGTAGATGGTTCTGTTGATCCGATCAGGGATAAAGAGATCATTGACACCGAACTCCAGCTTAAAGACCTTGATTCTATTGAAAAGAAGATCAGTAAGATCGAAAAAATGGCTAAAACAGGTGGTGACAAGGAAGCCAAAAAAGCCTTCGATGTCCTGACCATCTATAAAAATCACCTGCTTGAGGGTAAGTCGGCCAGGACCGCACCTGTCGCAGAGGAGGATAAGGAATATATTGCCGATATATGGCTGCTTACGGCAAAACCGGTAATGTATGTTTGCAATGTGGACGAGGCCTCAGTAAATACGGGCAATGCCTATGTAGAGAAGGTAAAGGCCGCCGTAAAGAATGAAAATGCAGAGGTTTTAATTATATCCGCACAGATCGAGTCGGAAATTTCTCAATTGGAAACATTTGAAGAACGCCAGATGTTTCTTGATGACTTAGGCCTTGCGGAATCCGGCGTTAATAAACTGATCAAGGCAGCATATTCACTGCTTGATCTTGCTACCTATTTCACGGCAGGAGTTCAGGAGGTGCGCGCATGGACTATCACCAAGGGCTTTACCGCGCCCCAGGCAGCCGGTGTCATCCACACTGATTTTGAAAAAGGATTTATCCGCGCCGAAGTAATAAAATATGATGACTTCGTGAAATACAATGGCAACGAAACTGCCATAAAGGAAGCCGGAAAATTAGGCGTGGAAGGGAAAGGCTATGTCGTGCAGGATGGCGACGTCATGCATTTCAGGTTTAATGTATAATATTTTCATTTTCTAAAAGATACATTAAAGGCGGTGGGGATTTAACTCACCGCCTTTATTCGTTTATACTATTCCCGGCTATCGACCGCGTTTTTTATGCAAAAAATGGCGAATAAATGGCGCTATGGCTGTTTTTCATTCCTGAATTTGTATAACTTTGAAGCCTATTAACTACCCATGTCTTTATTCAGATTCTGTTCCCTCGTCTTCCTGTTATTTGTTTATTCTGAAACATCCGCACAATCATCTTACGAATTAAACAGCGGATGGAAATGCAGGAAATCAACGCAAGTCAAAGCGGATGGTCTTGAGATTTCGCAACCCGGTTTTGCGGTTGCCGATTGGCTGAATGCCACAGTTCCGGGCACTGTTTTAACCACTTTGCTGAATAATAAACTCGTTCCCGATCCTTTCTGGGGAATGAATAACAAGCATATCAGTGATATCTACGATGCCGGCCGTGATGAATACACGTACTGGTTTGTAAAGGATTTCAGCCAGGCATATCCAATTGGGGGTAGCCAGGTTTACCTCAATCTGCGCGGCGTTAATTACAGTTGCGATGTTTTTCTAAATGGCAGAAAGCTTAATAAACAAACCCATTACGGAATGTTTCTTCGCCAGTCATACAATATCACGGCACTGCTCAATAAAAATGGCAAAAACAGGTTGGCGGTGATCGTTTACCCACCCGATCCGGTAGGAAATCCTAACGGGGGGCAAGGTGGTGATGGTCAGATCGCAAAAAATGTGGGGATACAGTATTCAGCCGGATGGGACTGGATTCAGCCGGTGCGCGACCGTAACACCGGTATCTGGGATAAGGTAAGCATTGAAACCACAGGTCCTGTGCGGATTATTGACCCTCATGTAATTACACTGGTTTCAGGCGTGCGGAAAGTTGAGGGTAAACAGGCGCCTGCCATGATTAAGGTGTCCGCTACGTTATCTAACGCATCTGCAAAAGCGGTGTCAGGCACTTTGCAGTTTACCATAGCGGGACAGAAGGTCACTAAAAATGTTGTGATCAAACCAAACTCATCCGAAACGATCAGTCTCAATGATCTGCAACTGAAAAATCCGCAATTATGGTGGCCTAATGGTTATGGAACGCCGTATCTATATCATTCTTCCATACAGTTCTTAACCGGAGGCAGAATTTCTGATAAAACGGATATTAATGTCGGTGTTCGTGAGATACAAACAAGCTGGAATGAGCATACACGTAGCAGGCAGATAGAGGTTAATGGTCAAAAGATCTTTATAAAAGGCGGTAACTGGATCGTATCGGATGCTATGCTGCGTCTGTCGAAGGAAAGATATGATGCCGAAGTGCGTTTCCACCGCGATATGAACCTTAATCTCATCCGGGTTTGGGGAGGCGCATTGACAGAAAGGCCTGAATTTTACGATGCCTGTGACAAATACGGAATGCTTGTTTTTCAGGATTTCTGGGTATCGGGAGATGCAAACGGCAGATGGCTCGATCCGATGAAAAAAGATGACCAATGGCAGCGGCGTAAATATCCGGACGACCACAAATTGTATTTAACGTCTGCTGCTGACCAGATTAAGTTAATACGGAACCACCCTTCGCTGGCAATATGGTGTGGCGGTAACGAGATCACTCCCCCTGAAGATATTTTATTACCTCTTCGCGATTCCATTTTGCCGCGACTCGACGGTACGCGCTGGTTTGTGGACTATTCAAACTCGGATAAAATGTCGCTCAATACCATCGGCGGCAATGGCGACGGGCCTTACGGCATACAGCCCGACTCGTTGTTCTGGAAGATACACACTTTTCCCTTTAATTCAGAGATCGGTTCGGTGGGTATCAATGACATTGAGTCATTAAAACGGTTTATTCCAACGGCAGATCTTGTAGCACCCGAGTTTTCAAAAGACCCCAGGCAGAGAAAAGTTGACTCCGTTTGGGAGTATCATAAATATATTGGTTATGATGCGGCTATTGATCCCTATGGGAAAGCGACAGATGTAAAGGATTTTGCGAATAAGGCACAACTGGTAAATTATAATCAGTATCGCGCACTTATCGAAGGTTTTAGCGCACACATGTGGGATTGGTACACCGGTGTGATCATCTGGAAAACCCAGAATCCATGGACGGCCATGCGCGGACAGATGTACGACTATTATCTCGATCCCAACGCTTGTCTGTACGGACTACACTGTGGTAGCGAACCGTTGCACGTGATGTATAATCCATTGGATGGTATGGCAACGATTGTAAACAATACGTTTACAACCAAACGTGACCTGATGCTGTCAATAAAGGCCTATGACATGCAGGGAAAAGAAAAATTGCTGACCCAGGTTTTTGAAGAGATTCAGCCGCAGTCCGTTAAAGGTTTTGTGCCGTTAAAAAATGAGGTTGATGCGCTGGCAAAAAAAGAAGGCATTTTCCTGTCACTGCGGTTAACCAATACCAACCGGGAAATTGTAAGCGACAACCTATATTGGCTCCCGGATGAAAATGGCGTTTATTCAGGGTTGAAAAAAATGCCTGCCTCTAAATTACAGGCATCGGCGAAGTTCATAAGTCCGGGCGTTGTAGAAGTTACTTTAAATAATCCGGCGGATGCGCCGGTAGCTTTTTTTAACAGGATATCGCTGATTGACAGCCAAACAAAAAACAGGATACTTCCGGCTTTCTATAATGATAATTATGTATCCGTTCTTCCGGGAGAACAGAAAACGGTAACAATAAATTTCGACTCCGGTAAATCAACGGCTCCGGTTGCGGTGATGCTCAATGGCTGGAATCTCAATGATCAGGTAATCGAAATTAAATAGTCACGCGGAAAAAGTAGGTTGTATTTTTTTGAAGAATGTTGCGAACATCCAGCCCACAAGTGCGCCATAAAGCGCGCCGCAGGTAACATCGATGGGGAAATGCACCCCTACATACACCTGTGCAAAGCTGATTACGCCAGCCCACAAAATGGCCCAAAACCAAATCCAGCGCCATTTTTTCTGAAAGATGACGATCAGGAACAGCGCCATTGCAAAGTGATCGGTAGCATGGGTCGAAGGGAAGCTGTAACCTGTACCGCAGTTTACTCGGACAATGTCGGTTTTTGAAACGACCGCATCCCTGCACGGGCGGTCCCGCTTGACCAAGGGTTTGACTATGCTGGCACTCGTAAAATCTGCGAAACCTGCTGATAGCGCGAGAAATACGATCAGGATCAGTCCTTGTTTTTTGTATTTATAAATGCAGAACCCGATGATAAACAAATACAGCGGTATCCAAAACTTCGGATTGCGCATTAGGGGCAGCACATGATCGAAAACAGGATTGGCAAGGTCGTGGTTGATAAAATAAAATAAATGCCGGTCAATTTGAATAAGAAAATCAGGCATACTGGACTGTTTTAAGTTGTTGAAGCCGTAAATATAGATAATCCGGCACACCTTAAAACTACACGATTTTTATTATTGCTTTAGTTAAATATCTTATTTTTGCGGCAGAATAAATTCTTACACTTTGACATTAATAAAATCAATTTCGGGAATAAGAGGTACCATAGGAGGACTGGTTGGTGAAGGTTTGACCCCGTTGGATATAGTGAAATTTACAGCTGCCTATGGTTCATGGGCGGTGCAGAAATCAGGCATTAAAAAGATTGTAGTTGGCCGTGATGCGCGTTTATCAGGAGAAATGGTCAATAAACTGGTGATCGGTACGCTTCAGGGCCTTGGTATTGATGTGATTGACGTTGGTCTGTCCACTACACCAACGG
This sequence comes from Mucilaginibacter sp., assembly GCA_035547875.1. Lineage (GTDB taxonomy): Bacteria > Bacteroidota > Bacteroidia > Sphingobacteriales > Sphingobacteriaceae > Mucilaginibacter. Next base: position 96,268 of record DASZTX010000040.1, read on the forward strand.
TCGAGATCGCTGTGCCTGACGAACAGGCTGCAGGCGGGATCATCCTGACCGCAAGCCACAATCCAAAACAGTGGAACGCTTTAAAGCTCCTGAATGCAGTAGGAGAATTTATCAGCGATGCGGATGGAAAAGAAGTGCTGGAAATAGCGGAAAGGAACGAATTTAAATTCGCCGAAGTAAGCGACTTAGGTCAGCTTATTGCTGACGACGGCTATCTGCAAAAACATATCGATAAAATACTGGCTTTGCCTTTGGTTGATGCCAAAGCTATTGCTAAAGCCAATTTTAAGATCGCTATAGATTGTGTAAACTCGACAGGCGGGATATTTGTTCCTGCGCTGCTGAGAGCGTTGGGGGTAAATACGGTTTACGAACTGTTTTGCGAGCCCGATGGCAATTTTCCGCATAATCCTGAACCGCTGCCTGAAAACCTTACGGCGCTCTGCAACGAGGTTGTAAATAAAGGTGCCGATCTTGGGATAGCGGTTGACCCTGACGTTGATCGTCTTTGCTTTGTAAATGAGGACGGGAACGTATTTGGTGAGGAATATACGCTTGTAGCGGTTGCCGATTATGTTCTGAAGAACAACAAAGGCAATACGGTTTCAAACTTATCGTCAACCCGCGCGCTTCGTGATGTAACTGAAAGTGCAGGCGGGGAATACCATGCGGCGGCGGTAGGAGAGGTGAACGTGGTTAATAAAATGAAAGAGGTAAACGCTGTTATTGGTGGTGAGGGGAACGGCGGTGTGATTTACCCGGATTTACATTACGGCAGGGATGCACTGGTGGGGATAGCCTTGTTCCTGACGCACCTTGCCAAATCTGGCAAACCGGTTTCACAGCTGCGCGCAACTTACCCGGGTTATTTTATCTCAAAAAATAAAATTACCCTGACGCCTGAAATGGATATCGACGCGTTATTGATTAAGGTAGAGGAAAAATATCAAAAACAGCCACACAGCACCATCGACGGATTGAAAATAGAGTTTGACAAGGAATGGGTACATTTGCGAAAGTCGAATACAGAACCCATTATCCGGATTTACTCTGAAGGAAATTCTGAAACTGTCGCTAATAACCTGGCTAACAAGATTATTGCCGATATCAAGGAGATCCTGCAATTGACGTGATCACTATCTCCAAAAAACAATTTACAACATACCCGCGGCCTTTATAACACTAAGCACTGGCCGGTAAAATTTAATACTGTTACAATATGCGTGTTTATTTTGATAATGCTGCTACAACACCACTTGACCCCGAGGTGCTGGCTGCGATGTATAAAGTTATGGAAAGCACTTATGGCAATCCGTCATCTATTCACTCACATGGCCGTGAAGCAAGAACATTGATCGAAAAATCACGCAAGACCATCGCCAACCTGCTGCATACTTCGCCCGCTGAGATTTTCTTTACCTCAAGCGGCACCGAAGCAGACAATACCGCGATAAGGTGCGGAATCAACGACCATAATATTAAACACGCCATCACAAGCCGCACCGAACATCATGCGGTGCTGCATACGATGGAAGCCCTGGAAAAGGCAGGTAAGATAAAGTTAAGCTATGTTGACACCGACAGTAAGGGCAACGTAGATTATAACCACCTGGAAGCATTGTTAAAAGGCAATGAGCGTAGTTTCGTTTCATTGATGCATGCCAATAATGAAATAGGGACACTTTCGGATATGGAGCGCGTGGGTGACCTTTGTGAGATGTACGATGCGATCTACCATTGTGATACGGTTCAGACAATGGGACATTACCAACACGATCTGAGTAAATTGAAAGCTCATTTTCTGGTATGCGCAGGGCATAAGCTTCATGGCCCGAAAGGCGTCGGCTTTCTGCATATAAACCATCGCATAAAAATAAAACCATTGATATATGGCGGTGCCCAGGAACGCAATATGCGCGGAGGGACGGAAAATATTTATGGTATAGTCGGTCTTGCCAAAGCGCTTGAAATTGCCTACAACGAGATGGAACAACATCAGAAGCATATTCAGGGACTCAAATCATATATGATGGAACAACTGACCGCAAATATCCCGGGTATTGGCTTTAACGGCGAAACTGATCCTGCGAAAAGTTTGTACACCGTCCTTAACGTGCAGTTTCCTGAGATGGAAATGGGCGACATGCTCTTGTTTAACCTGGATATAGCAGGAATATCAGCTTCAGGAGGCAGCGCCTGCAGTTCAGGCAGCGATATTGGTTCTCACGTGCTGACAGCTATCGGGGCAAGTCCGTCAAGGCCGTCTGTGCGTTTTTCGTTTTCCAAATATACCACAAAGGATGAGGTGGATTATACGGTTGCAAAGGTACGCGAGTTGTGCGCTGTGAGTGTATAACTGCTTTGATTTAAATTTTCCTGAAAAATGGGTTTATTTTATAATTAAGTAAAACAAAACCACAAAATGGTTGGTTTATTTAATTATAAATTATAAACTACCATGGAATCAAATAATCAAAAACACGGAAAAGATCAGGATCGTCCAAACGAAATTCCTGAAAAGAGAGAATCTGAACACGAAAAGTCAGGTTATCCCCACCAGATAGAACAGGAACAACAGCAGGAAGGGAATGACGCTTCGTACAGCGAGCAAACTGATGTAACCCCTCCGAATCAGAAGGAATTTCCTTCAGTAGGTAACCCGGAAACAGATTTCAGGCCGAGCAATCATGGTCGTAGTACCGGCAGAATGGTTGGACATGAGCCTGGAACTGAAGGTGCTATCTAACCTGAAATACCGATTCTGATAAATTAGTATTCATTGAAAGGTTATCAGTATCGATAACCTTTCTTCGTTTTATTTAACTTCAAAATTATGGAACCGAGAGAAAAAGATCTGAATAAAAAAATGGAAGATGAAAAGGACGACGCAACAAAGCCATTTCCCAATGCGCAGAAGGAAAGCGCCGCTAAGATAAACAGGGGGATTGATCCCAAACAGAGAAACCTTTTAGGCAGGGACGATACCGGGCCGGAAGGGCCGAACTGGGATAAAAAAAGCAAAGAGGTTGACGGCGACACCAGCGAGAACGCAGGTATTTTTAAGTGATATTCGACCTGGATCTCACAAATGAAAAAGGCCACCACGTTTGGGGTGACCTTTTTTTATGTCAAACAAAAGGAGTTAATTTACCATCATTTTTAAGAACGAAGCCAAACGCTCCTTCATTTCACGACGATCAATAATGAAGTCGAGAAAACCATGCTCCTGAACAAATTCCGCTGTCTGGAAGCCTTTGGGCAGGTCTTTCTTTATCGTTTCTTTAATTACCCTCGGGCCTGCAAAACCTATAAGAGAATTAGGTTCAGCGATATTGATATCGCCAAGCATGGCATAGGATGCCGTAACTCCTCCCGTTGTAGGGTCGGTTAGTAATGAGATATAAGGGATTTTTGCCTGCGACAGTAAAGCGAGTTTAGCCGATGTTTTGGCCATTTGCATCAATGAAAATGCGGCTTCCATCATTCTCGCACCGCCTGATTTGGAAATGATAAGGAATGGCATCTTATGCTCGATGCAATAATCGATCGAGCGGGCAATTTTTTCACCGACAACAGAACCCATTGAACCACCTATAAAGTTGAAATCCATACAGGCGATAACCACCGGCTGTCCGCCCATTTTTCCCGCGCCTGCCCTTATCGCATCCTTCAGCCCGGTTTTATTCATGGTATCTTTTATCCGGGAAGTATATTTCTTTGTGTCTTCAAACTGAAGCGGGTCGCCCGATACCAGGTTCGGAAATAACTCGGTAAACTCGTTATTATCAAATAGAATAGAGAAATATTCCTTAGACCCGATGCGAAGATGATAACCGCAATAATGACAAACGTATTGATTTTCAACCTGTTCGGAATAGTGAAGGGGTTTTTTACATTCCGGGCATTTGTTCCAGATTCCATCAGGAGCTTCTTTTTTTTCCTCGGTGGTCGTAATTATCCCCTTAATTTCCCTTTTAAACCAAGCCATATCTATATCTGATTCTTTCAAATTGAATGCAAATTAACGAATTTTTTTTCGAGATACGCACCTCCTTGTTTCACAACCGGAGCTCATGATCCTGATGATGTAAAGATACCTGATTAAAGTTGTTTTTTTGCCGGAAAACCTCTAAGCAGGCGGGAAAGGGGGAATTATGGAAGAAACTAACACCATGAATGGGTAGGGGCTGTTATCAAAATTTTAAAATTACAGTCAATTTGATGGCTATTTTTAAGATAAATTCAATTAATCTCCCGATATAAAAAAACATACAAAAAGTTAGGCCTGATACTCAGCGTAATGGCTATACCCATTATTTTTTTTAACTTCGGGGCCCGATTAAACGTTAAATTGAATCAAAAATTTAGATGGACTTAAAAAACTATAAAGGCGTTTTGCACGGCGACCAGGTGCAGGAGCTATTCGAAGCAGCAAAAAAACACCAGTTTGCGTTACCTGCGGTAAACGTTATTGGTACAAACACGATAAATGCAGTAATGGAAACTGCTAAAGCAGTTAATTCCCCGGTAATTATTCAGTTGTCAAACGGAGGTGCGCAGTTTTATGCAGGTAAATCCCTCGACAATTCAAAATTACAGGCCTGTATTCTTGGTGCTGTATCTGCCGCAAAACATGTACATCTCCTGGCCGAACACTATGGTGTTGCGGTTATATTACATACTGACCACGCAGCGATGAAATTCCTTCCTTGGATCGATGGTTTATTGGATCATGGTGAAAAGTTTTTTGCAGAAACAGGTAAACCGCTGTTTTCATCACATATGCTTGATCTTTCAGAAGAGCCTATCCACGAGAATATCGAAATATCAGCCAAATATCTTGCCCGTATGGCTAAAATGGGCATGACGCTTGAAATTGAATTGGGTGTAACCGGGGGAGAAGAAGATGGCGTGGATAATACCAGTGTAGATAGCTCACGTTTATATACCCAGCCCGAAGACGTTGCTTATTCTTACGAAGAATTATCAAAAGTCAGCCACCGTTTTACGGTAGCGGCCGCTTTCGGAAACGTTCATGGGGTTTATAAACCAGGTAATGTTAAACTTCAGCCGGTTATCCTGCATAACTCACAGGAATATGTAAAAAACAAATTCAACCTCTCTGCCGATAAGCCGATCAACTTTGTATTCCACGGAGGTTCAGGATCGAGCCAGGAGGAGATTCGCGAGGCAATTTCGTATGGTGCCATCAAAATGAATATTGACACGGATATGCAGTGGGCATTTTGGGAAGGTATTAAGGATTATTATAAGTCAAAGGAAGGTTATCTGCAAAGCCAGATCGGCAATCCTGAAGGGGATGATTCACCAAACAAGAAATTTTATGATCCCCGGGTATGGCTTCGTAAAGGTGAAGAGAACTTTGTAAAGCGGCTTACCGTTGCTTTCGGTGATCTGAACTGTATCGATGCAAACAGTAAATTATAAATTCCCGTCTGAAAAGCCCTGACAAAGATTCAAACGGCTTTTTATGATATAAAAATCAAAAAGCGCCAATGTTTATAAACATTGGCGCTTTTATTTAGTTACATGATGAGACAAATATCTTATCATGAAAAGAAAGAAAAATCTGTTTGAGCGTTTTGCAAATTGGGCTACCATAGCTACCGGAAGTTCTCCTGCATTTATCATCGCAGCAAGTGTGATTATTATCTGGATCGTGACCGGGCCGGTCTTCAGATACTCGGATACCTGGCAGCTGATCATCAATACAGGAACGACAATTGTGACCTTTTTAATGGTATTCCTGATTCAGAAATCCCAGAACAAGGATTCAAAAGCCATTCATCTGAAAATAAACGAGCTGATCGCATCGCATCAGGGCGCCAGCAACCGCATGGTGAATATCGAAAATCTGACAGAAGAGGAATTAGATCATTTGCATAAATTTTACGCTCATTTAGCTAAATTAGCCGAGAAGGAAGACGATCTTACCTGTACGCACTCGATCGACGCTGCCGACGAAAACAATAAAAACAAGGTCGATAATTTTAAAATGAGAAGTTCCTATAAAAATGCCCGCACCAGTAAGAGCAAACAAAATAAATAACCCTGACGATCTGCAGCGGGCGTTTGCTATACGTTATGAGGTATTTGTTTCAGAGCAAAATTGCCCTCCGGAAATTGAAGTCGAATTTAACGACAGCAGCACACATTTTATAGCTTACATCGGAGAGGAACCTGTCGGGGCGGCCCGGTATAGAAAAACCGATAAAGGCTATAAGCTGGAACGTTTTGCGGTACGGGCGGTTTTTCGGGGCAGGGGAGTGGCGCAGGAACTGATAAAGGCTGTTATCTCAGATTTACCTCCAGACGCACATTATATTTACCTACATGCACAATCACATGCGGCCGGCCTTTACGAAAAGGCGGGTTTTAAGAAAGAAGGCGACGAGTTTGAGGAAGCCGGTATGAAACACTTTAAAATGGTACTGAAACACTGGTAATTCTAATGGATTCCGGCGAAAATCGTTTCAGCATAAAGCATGGCTTCCCTGAATTTACCCATATCGAGCCCTGTTACTATACCTTGCGATTGAAAATAGCCGATCAGGTCTTCGGTAGCAATATTGCCGGTTAGTTTATCTTCAGCCATCGGACACCCCCCGAAACCCTTTATCGCCGAATCGAATCGCCTGCAGCCTGCCCGAAAGGCGGCATCAATTTTTTCATAATATTTATCCGGCGTCGAATGCAGGTGTATGCCAAATTCCGTCCCCGGAAATGAACGGCGTAAAACAGGATAAAGTTCGCTGATCTGTTGTGCGGTTGCCATACCGATGGTATCGGCTATTGCTATTGTTTTAACACCAATTGCTGTCAGCCGCTGTGTCCATTCAAGCACAATTTCTTCATTCCACTTATCCCCGTAAGGGTTCCCAAATCCCATAGAAAGATAGATCAGCAATTCTTTACTGTTACTCCCGCACAGGTCTGCCATTTGTTTTACCGTTTCAAAGGCATCATTTATACTGGTATTGGCATTTCGCTGCTGAAAGGTCTCGGAAATAGAGAACGGGTACCCCAGATACGAAATTTCGGGATATTCCGCAGCTTCGGCTGCGCCACGGTAATTAGCCACGATGGCCAGTAATTTTGAACGGCTTTCCGCCAGTTTTAACTTCCCCAGTACCTCTTTCGTGTCGCGCATCTGGGGGATGGCCCTAACTGAAACGAAGCTGCCAAAATCGATCGTGTCAAAACCGACTTCCAGGAGCTTATTAATATATTCAGTCTTTTGGTCAGTTGGTATAAACTGATGCATTCCCTGCATGGCATCACGGGGGCACTCGGTAATTTTTATTTCCGGGGTTTTCAATTCAATCTGCCTTTGCTGTCTGCTGATGCTTATCAGCCAGAGACTCATGGTCAAATCTTCTGATGATAAGCCTGTTGCCGCCGTTAAAACTGATATAACTGCCCACCCAATTGATAAAGACGATCAGCTTGTTGCGGAAGCCTAACAATGAGATCAAATGTACAAACATCCACACCAGCCAGGCGAAAAATCCCTGGAATTTAAATTTACCCAGGTCAGCAACCGCTTTGTTTCGTCCTATCGTTGCCAGCGAACCCTTGTCAAAGTATTTAAAAGGCTTTGTCTGTTCTCCGTTAATCGTCTGTACAATGTTTTCAGCAACATATTTACCCATTTGTATGGCCACCTGCGCAACACCAGGATGGCCTTTTGGCGTATCCTTGGTGATCATCGCTGCAACATCACCAATGGCATAGATGTTTTTATAACTTGCAACCCGGCAGTTGTTATCAGTTTTGATCCGGTTGCCTTTAACCAACAATTCGTTATCCAGACCTTCGGGTAATTCTCCCATTACACCAGCCGACCATATTACATTTTTGCTTTGTATGGTCTTGCCGCCTTCAAATTTTATTTCTGTACCGTCATAACTTTCCACTTTTACATTCAGCATCACTTCCACACCCATTCCTGTCAGAAAATCATAGGCTTTTTTTGATGCTTCATCCGAAAAGGGGCCGAGTACTTTAGGCAGGAAATCGACGAGGTAAACTTTCATTTCCTCCTTTTTAAGTTCAGGATAATCCTTACAAAGCACATGGTTACGGATCTCCGCAAGCGCCCCGGCTAACTCCACGCCGGTAGGCCCCGCCCCGACGAGTACGAACGTTAAGAGCGGTTCACGCTCTTTTTTTATAGGCGTACGCGTAGCTTCCTCAAAATTCTGCAAGATCAGATACCGGAGATTAAGCGCTTCGGGTATGGACTTCATCGGCATCGCAAAACGCTCTATATCCTTGTTCCCAAAAAAATTGGTGGTTGACCCTGTGGCAACGACGAGATAGTCATAATCGATTTCTCCTATGGAGGTTTCGATGGTATTTTTCTCGGGGTTTATCTTTGATACTTCGGCAATGTTAAAGCGAAAATTTTGTTGCCCGGCGAAGTTTTTCCGTAATGAAAAAGCGATTGACTCCGCCTCAAGGCTGCCGGTGGCAACCTGGTACAAAAGTGGCTGAAAGGTGTGGTAATTATGCTTGTCGAGCAGCAGCACGTCCACAGGTTTTCCGTCCAGTTTGCTGGCCACCTGCAAGCCGCCGAAGCCGCCGCCTATTATTACAACTTTAGGGAATTTAACCTGATCTTTTACTGTCATGCTGATTTGGTAAATGTTTTAACTTATTACAACAAAAAAGGCTCCAAATCTTCTTTGGAGCCTTCGAAAAATAAAAAATTACTTTTATCTCAGATCTTTCTTTCCAAAGTCGATGATTACCGGTGTTGCAACGCAGATCGACGAGTATGTACCAAAACATACACCGATCAGCAACGCAAACGAGAAGCCCCGGATGGTATCGCCGCCAAAAATAAATAATACAAGCAATATCAGTATTACTGTTAACGCGGTAATAATAGTACGGCTCAGGGTATTATTGATCGCATCGTTGATCACAACTTTAGGTTCATCTGTTTTTGCATGATGTAAGCTGAGGAACTCACGAATACGGTCGAATACCACCACGGTATCATTGATCGAATAACCGATCACCGTCAGAATGGCGGCGATGAATGATTGGTCAATATCCAGCGAGAATGGAAGAACATCTTTAAACAGCGAGAAGAACGCCAGTACCATCAGCGCATCGTGCGCGGTAGCAACCATCGCTCCCAAACTGAATTGCCATTTCCGGAACCGGATAAATATATAGGTCGAAATAATTACGATCGCAAAAATAACCGTTAACAGGGCAGAGCGTTTCAGTCCGTTAGCAATAGTAGGATCGACCTTTTCCGAACTTATTATATGCGGTTTTGTATTTGCAGTTTCAGGATTATCCTGCAACGCTTTCAATACCGCCGCCTTCACTTTGTCATCGGCATTTGGCGCCTTGTCATTTAACAGGTATTTCGTCGTAATACTTACATCGGAGCCAAAGCTCTTAACCTCGTTATTGCCTTTACCAAAGCTTTGATCAACAATACGGCGAACATCATCAGGTGTCACCTTTTTATCGGCAAATCTTACCACATAATTACGGCCGCCCACAAAGTCAACGCCATAGTTAAAGCCCTGGGTTGCCATAGAGATCAGACCTGCAATGATGAACAAGCCTGAGAAGATGTAAAATTTAAAACGATTTTTAACAAATGCGTAGTTGGCATTTTTGAAGGTATGCGAGCTCCATGGATTAGAGAATTTAATATCCCATCCTTTGCCCATCATGTACTCAAGTATCAGTCTGGAGATCAGTAATGCGCAGAACAGAGAAGTCACGATACCGATCATCAGGGTGATGGCAAAACCCTGGATGGGGCCTGTGCCGAATACATAAAGTATTAAACCTGTCAGGAATGTACTGATATTCGAGTCAAGGATTGACCAAAGCGCATGTTTAAAGCCATCATTCAGCGCAATTCTCAATGATTTGCCTAACGCCAGTTCTTCACGCGTCCGTTCGTAGATCAGTACGTTGGCATCGATCGAAATACCCACCGTTAATACGATACCTGCGACACCCGGCATGGTCAATACCGCTCCCAAACTTGTCAAAACGCCCATCAGGAAGAAGATATTGATGATCACGGCTACAACGGCGACCGTTCCGGCACGGTTGTAATAGGCGATCATGAAAACAAGTACGACCAACAATCCGACAAGGCTTGACAATAGACCTGCGTGGATAGCTTCCTGACCTAAAGACGGACCGACAACGGTTTCTGTAACGATATGGGCGGGGGCAGGTAAACGACCAGCTTTTAATACGTTGGCAAGGTCTTTCGCCTCTTCAAGCGTAAAGTTACCGGCAATAGAAGATATACCGCCCGCTATTTCGTTCTGCACGACAGGAGCCGAGTAAACGTTATCGTCAAGCACAATGGCTATCGATTGTTTGTTGTTTACGTCTGCAGCGGCTTCTGCGGTAACAGCACGCCATTTTTGCGCGCCGTCCGAGTTCATGACCATCACAACTTCCGGGCTGCCTTTCTGATCCACGTCGTTACGTGCATCGTTGATAACATCGCCCGATAGTACCGGGCCGTTATCTGCACCAACTAATTTTATAGCATAAAGCTCAAATATCTTGGTCTTTTCATCTTTTGCCTTAACCGACCACAGGAATTTTATACTTTGTGGCAGGCTTGCTTTTACATCAGGGCTGCGCAGGTAAGAATTTACCTTTGCTGTGTCTTTCACTGCCGCATATCCTACGACAGGTCCGGGAGCAATCTGACCCTGACCGCTTTGGTCGCGGTAAGCGCTTGGCTGTAAGATGCTAAATAACGGAGATTGCTCGCTCAGATTTTTCCCAGTGAGGCTTGAGCTATCCTTTGCAGTGCTTTTCTGAACCTTGTTCAATAAGGCCAGGTTGTTTTTACCTTTTGAGGTGTCAGCTTTGGCAGGGGCTGCTGCTGTTTGAGTTTTGGTCGTGTCCTTGTTAGCCGCTTTTAGTTTTGCAGCGATCAGGGAGTTTACATTGACTAATAACGGATAAACCTGTCTGTTATCGAAGGTTTGGTAGAATTCAAGCTTGGCAGTACCGGATAACAGTTTGCGGATACGTTCCGGATCTTTTACGCCGGGAAGCTCGATCAATATACGGTCTTTACCGGGTAACAGCTGAATATTGGCATTCGCTACACCAAACTGGTCGATACGGGTGTTCAGAATAGTGAACGATTGCGTAACGGCAGTTTTTGCCTGTTCCTTAAGATAATTTTCAACATCGCTGTTTGACGCGTTGAATTTGATATGATCCTGGTTGTCTTTGGTCGAAAAGATCGCAGCAAGTTTTCCGTTAGGATTGATCTTTTCGTACTCGTTCACAAATAAGGTGATGTAATCATCCTCACTTTTTACCGCATCTACGGTAGCGGCAGCTAATGCCTGATTGAACGCAGGGTCTTCGTTGTCATTCGATAATTTTTTTACCAGTTCATTCAAAGATATCTGCATGGTAACGCTCATACCGCCTTCAAGATCGAGACCGAGCGCAAGTTCCCTTTGTTCAACATATTGGTAAGTGTGTCCTAAAACAGGATATACCGGTTGTGTTGACATGGAATCCAGATAAGCCTTTTCTTTTGCTGTATCGCCTTTCGCATATTCCCTTGCATCATTTTTAACTTTGTGTGCTACCCACGTGAATGAAAGCTGGTACAAACATACTACAGCTAACAACCAGGCGAAAAATTTAACAACCCCTTTACCTTGCATTTTGAATCTAAAATATGTAATTAATTAGTTTATAAGCATTTTAAATAAGACGGCAAATCTAATAAAAAATCGTAAGCATGAAATTTTTAATTGAAAACTGTTATGGAGAACAGGTTTAAAAAGAAAGGTGTTCTTTGTTGGATTTTTAATTTACTGATATTCAGTTATTTGAATATAGTCAATGTTTTTCATCCCATCTCCATACATGAGGGTTATACTTCAGTTTGACGCCGGTATCAAGATTATTGCTGTTGACGATTAAATCTTTCGTAGGTGATGAATGAATAGGGTATCGGATTTTTCTCGTCAGGCGCATGATCCTCTCTTTCAGTTTCTTTCCACTCATCGGGAGATATTTCAGGAAAAAAAGCATCGCCGTCAAATTCCTGGTGAACAACGGTCAGATAAATGCGGTCAGTAACCGGCATCGCCATGTTGTAAATTTCAGCACCGCCGACAATAAACACTTCCTGTTCGTTTTTACACAAGGCAACGGCGGCGTCCAGCGAGTTGACCACTTCGGCGCCGTCAATGGTAATATCCCGCCGGGTTATGACGATGTTCCTGCGGTTAGGTAACGGTCTGCCAACCGAATCAAAGGTTTTTCGCCCCATGATGATGGTATGTCCTGAGGTGATGGTTTTAAAATGTTTCAGGTCATTGGGCAGATGCCAAAGTAATTTATTGTCTTTGCCGATTGCGCGGTTTTCAGCAATGGCGACGACTGCGGAAACGATCATGATATGTTCTTCTGATTTTACACGGCAACTTCAGCCTTGATATGAGGCCATGGATCATAGTTCTCCAACGTGAAGTCCTCGTATTTAAAATTGAAAATGTCTTTTACCTCAGGGTTGATCTTCATGGTTGGTAACGGCCTCGGTTCGCGGCTTAACTGCAATTGCGCCTGCTCAAGATGATTGTTATAGATATGTGCGTCACCAAATGTGTGAACAAAATCACCATAGTCAAGATCGCAGACCTGCGCCATCATCATGGTCAGCAGCGCATAAGAAGCAATGTTGAACGGCACACCCAAAAAGATATCGGCGCTTCTCTGATAAAGCTGGCAGGATAGCTTTCCTCTGGTCTCGCCCTTCTGCTGATTTGCCGGTTCGACATAAAACTGGAACAGACTATGGCAGGGGGGGAGCGCCATCTGATTGACATCGGCAACGTTCCACGCCGACACGATAATGCGGCGCGAATCCGGATTGTTTTTAAGCTGGTTTACGACCTGCGAAATCTGATCGATATGTTTGCCGTCCGGCGCAGGCCATGAACGCCACTGGTAGCCGTAAACCGGCCCCAGGTTGCCCGCTGCATCGGCCCATTCATCCCAGATGCGAACGCCGTTGTCCTTAAGATATTTTATATTGGTATCACCGCTCAGAAACCAGATCAGCTCATGGATGATGGATTTGAGATGAAGTTTTTTAGTCGTAACCATCGGAAATCCTTCCTTCAGGTTAAAGCGCATCTGGTAGCCGAACACGCTCAGTGTGCCCGTGCCGGTACGGTCATGCTTTTGTGCGCCGTTCTCCATCACGTGCTTCATCAGGTCGAGATATTGTTTCATTTTACAGAAATAGCGGAAATAAATACAAATAAACTTATTCTTTATGGCCAAACCTATCAATGTGCAAAAATACCGTCATTGTTGATCGTTCCGCTTTGTACCTTTGCGGGAGTGTGTTTGCTATAACCATTGCGAAATCATCTTACTCAATCTGACTAATCAATTGCCAGTATGCTCATATTCCCTAATGCAAAAATTAATATAGGACTTAACATTACGGAACGCAGGGCGGACGGCTACCATAATCTCGAAACAGTTTTTTATCCGGTAAGGATCAGGGATATTTTGGAAATAACTGTCGCCGATAAATTGATTTTTGAATCATCCGGACTCGCTATCCCCGGAAAGATTGAAGACAACCTTTGTGTCAAAGGTTATCATCTGCTGAAAAAAGATTTCGATCTGCCGCCGGTGAAAATCCATTTGCATAAACACATCCCGATCGGTGCGGGTCTTGGCGGCGGTTCGTCCGATGCGGCGTTTTTTATAAAACTCCTTGATCAGCAATTTGGACTGCGGTTAAGCAGTGAGCAGATGATCGGATATGCCCGGAAGCTTGGCGCCGACTGTGCCTTTTTTATCAGGAATCAGCCTGTGTTCGCTTTTGAGAAAGGCGACGAATTTGAGGATATCCGCCTCGATCTTTCTCAATATCATATAGTGCTCGTGATGCCGCCCGTTCATATTTCAACCGGTGAGGCTTACTCCGGAGTGCGGCCTGCGCCGGTGAAGGATTCCTTGCTTGAGTTGATCCATGAACCGATACCCGTTTGGAAACATCATATCAAAAATGATTTTGAAGTTTCGGTTTTTAAAAATCATCCGGAGATAAGAGGAGTAAAGGCAGCGCTGTATGAGGCAGGGGCTGTTTACGCCAGCATGAGCGGTAGCGGCTCCTCAGTGTTTGGCATTTTCGAAACAAAGCCGGACCTGGGTAACCTCGAAGCACAGAATCAGATTTTTTACTGAAAACGGAGCGGGACCGTTGAATGTAATTAACTCAACGGCCCGCTCGGTCAAACACCCGCGTCTTCGCTCACACCGCGGCCAAAACTTTCTGCCCAGTCATTTTCGCCCCATCCTTTCGCAACGGCGCTCAATAAGCGGTTGTGAACGACAGAAACGGTCGGCATAGGGGTTTGTGACTGCTGCGATAGTTTAAATGCAATACGCGCGTCCTTATAGCCTAATTTCGCCTTGAAACCCACGGGCTGATACTGACTGCCTGCGATCTGTCTTCCGTAATTCTGAAACAGCGGCGTGTTGAATAAAGTTGATCCGAAAAACTCTGCCAGCTTTAGCCGGTCAAGTCCGTTCTTTTCTCCGAGCGTAAAGGCCTCGGCCATCATCTCTAACGAGGCCATGATCATAAAGTTCCCGGCCACCTTTACAACGTTGGCGCCACCGGCGCTTTCGCCAAAATCAAACACACCCTGCCCGACGGCTTCGAGAACCGGCTGCACAATTTGTTTTGATTCCTGGTCGCCTGAGGTACACACCCAGAGCTTCTTCGCCGCTGCTGCTTCCGGGCGTCCAAACACCGGGGCAGCGATATACCTGCTGCCAGAGGAAACGTGTTCCTTGTTCAGTAGTTCCGCCGTCTCCGGCGCAATGGTGCTCATGGAAATATGGATGCCATTTTTGGGCAGTTTTTCCAGTATCCCGCCGCTCGCCAAAACCACCTCTTTTACGGTGTCGTCATCCGACAGCATCGTCACGATTATGTTTACGCCATCGGCAGCTTCGGCGGGAGTTTTGCATCGGGTTACGGCAGATTGATTGAGCTCGTCGGCTTTCGACAGCGTGCGGTTGTAAACCTGTAAATGGTAGCCTGCAAGGATGAGGTTTTTAGCTATCGGCATGCCCATGTTGCCGAGTCCGACGAAGCCTATTTTTGTTTCCTTCATTTAATTGATATAATTTTTATCGTCATCACTTAGTGTATTGGAGTCGCTTTTGTCAATGTTGTTGACGTTGCTATCACCACCAAGCTTTTTTACTTTCTTCGGACGGCCAACCAGTATCCCAAGCACAAAGGATATGGCCGCCACAACGAAAAGAACAACCAGTTTGGACATCAGAAAAGTTGCCCACAGAAATTTGAAATATACCGCTCCCGAATTCTGCATCAGGATAACCGTAAGCAGAACGGTCATCAGAATGATGATTATAGTTTTTATTCTCATAATACTCAGATTAACATTTTATACAATATCAGGTTTTTCGGCGGCTTTAAAAAATTGGAATTGGTTATTCATGCTGTATTATGCGAAAGGAGAAATTATAAATCTGATTTTAAAGAGAGAGTGAATCGATGTGATAGTTTGTGACAGAGCGCACCGATGACCCCAGCCCGACTGATAAAAGTTCAATGATGAAAAATAGCAGGGCGGCTAATTGTTTGTTCTCAAACCGCACGGCGGTTATAATGCCAGACGGGAAGGGGAGAGGAGGGATAAATTATTTGCCAGCCCCATGCCGTGCAAACGACAAACATTCCTATCACTCGTCCCGGCGATAACATGTTGCCGATATTCTTACTTTTTAAAACAGTGTAGAAAGTGAATTTTAATACACTAAGCTTTTTGAGAAGGAAAATTGCATTATGTGAATTTATAATTCATATAATGCAATTTAATTGATTGATTTATAGTTATTTATTTATATTTACTAAGGTGTAAAATATTAACAACTAAAAATATTAGTATTTATGGCTTTTTGAAAATTGACATACTTAATATTTGTATTTTAATAAAATCAATATTTAACAGATTTTAAATTAGATATGTAATTAACTTAACTGATTAATTATACTTTTGTATGGAAAAATATAAGCTATTTTCGTTCGGTAAAACGATAATTTTAACGAAATGATAAAGTGAAATAAATACACTTAGTCGAAAATAACTAATTGCCCCTGTTCGCTCGAAATGCTGCATTGATATCAATTATCCGGCTGAAGAAAAGATCGCTTACAGGCGATAAAAATGGGCTTAAATAGCAGGCCGTATTTTTGAAGTTACGATAGTTTTCAGTAGGACAAATATACAGTGGTTCTTAAAATAAGATCGCATTTTAAGGGATCGGATGCTGCTGACAGCGCAGGAATCCGGGCAAATCATCGTTTCGATTTTCTTCCGGCGATCTTCCTTTGTGCGACGGGAAACATGAAGATAGTTGACAATACAATCGCTGCACCGATCCAGAAACCGGGTGTCATTTTGTGGGTGTCTTTGAAAAAAACAAAGGACATGATTATCCCGTACACGGGTTCAAGATTGGTGATCAACGCTACCCGGAACGCAGATAATTCGCGCATAACAGACACACCTGCGACGTAGGCCAGCGATGTGCAGACCGTTCCAAGTAGAAGAAGAAAACCAATATCGGAACCTTTCAGGATCAGCGAGCGGTTAAATCCACCGGTCAGAAGCAGGTATAAACTTATCCAGAAAAATGCGCCGGATAACTCGTAAAAAGCGATGACAGGTGCCATATTTTTTTGAACCTGCCGCGAATTGATGATGGCAAATGTGCTGGCGCAGGCAGCGCTTATCAATCCGGTAATAATTCCCTTAGTGTATCGGGTTTCAAATTTGAATATAATGGTGATGCCCATTATGATCATAATTCCCGTCAGGATCTCCAGGAGCGAGATCCGTTTTTTACTGATGATCGGTTCGAGTATTGCAGTAAATAAAGTGATGGAAGAAAAGCATACCAATGCCACAGGAACGGTTGATAATTTAATAGATGCAAAGAATAATATCCAATGCAAACCCACGATCATTCCCGTAAAAACAAGCTGTAAAAATGTCGTCTTGCTTATTTTTAAAGTAGTGCTGTTCAGCTTAAAATACAGGAACAAAGACAGCGATGCGATGAGTACGCGGTACCATACAAGGTTGACCGCCGTCACTGAAATCAGGGCGCCGAGGATACCGGTGAAACCCCATATAAAGACAGTAAAATGCAGGATCAGCAGGTTCTTGTTGAGGCTTGCAGGATCGGTTTTCGAGGGCATTTATTTAGGCGCTTTTGACAGCAAATATAGCCCAACTAATCCAAATATTCCATTGGGGAGAAACACGGCAAGCAAAGGGGCCATGTTGCCTTTTACCGCAAAAACGAGCGCAAATTTATCTATAACGATATAGGCAAAACATAGAAAAATCCCTATTCCAAGAGGCAGTCCTATCCCTCCGCGTACCCTTCTTGACGAGATGGAAACGCCGATAAGGGTGAGTACAAACGAGGAAAGCGGATACACAAAACGCCTGTATTTTTCGTATTCCATTTCCTTCAGCGCCCCCGTTCCCCTTATTTTTTCCTTCTCGATATTCCGGTTCAGGTCGCTGGTTGACATGGCGCTATACACATTATCATACACGATAAAATCCACTGGCCGCATATCCAGTACGGTATCTTTTGCGCGTGTAGAACTGTCCACCCACTTCTCCTTAAGTCCGTTTACATATTTTATCGTGTAGTTTCGCAACGTCCAAACATGTTTTAAAGAGTCGTAAACGATCGTGTTTGCGTTCAATTTCTCCCGTAGTGAGTCGCCGTCGAACTTCTCAAGAATGAACTGATAACCGGTGTGAATGGAATTATCAAAAGACTGTACGTAAACAAAAGTATGCTTGTCCAGTTGAATATGGACTTCACTTTTGGTCGGGTCATCGCCGTTGAACTGGTTGGCGTTTTCAAAGGAAATTTTAAGCTTGTTGGTATATGGAATAAGGTAAACGTTGGCGAAAAGCGACACAACGAATATCAACGCTGCGCAGATAAAATAGGGTCGCAAAAAACGTGCGAAGCTCGATTTTCCGCTTAAGATCGGAACTATTTCTGTCTGGTTTGCCATCTTCGCGGTAAAGAAGATTACCGCCAGGAAATTGATCAGCGGGGAGAGCAGGTTAAGATAAAATGGTATAAAACCGGCATAATATTTAAAGACGATCTCCTGCAGGGTGGAGTGGTTTCTCAGAAAATTATCCAGGTGTTCGGATATGTCAAAGACCACCGTTACCACCAGAAAAATACCTAAAGTAAAAACAAACGTCCCCAGGTATTTTCCGATAATATACCGGTCGATGGTCTTTATATATTTGCTGAAAAATGCTTTCATTTACAGTCGTTGGGCGAGGCGTTTAACCATCGAATTTTTCCAGTTATAAAACTCTCCGTCAATTATTTTTTTTCGGGCCTCCTTTACCAGCCATAAATAAAAATGCAGGTTATGCAGCGTGGCTATCTGGGCGCCGAGCATCTCGCCGGAATGAATAAGGTGTCGCAAATAGGCCTTTGAATATACCTGATCTGCATACAGATCACTGTCAGCATCAAGGGCTGAAAAATCATCTTTCCACTTCTCGTTCTTTATGTTGATTATCCCGTTTTGGGTAAACAACATTCCGTTACGGGCATTTCGGGTCGGCATTACGCAATCAAACATATCGATTCCAAGTGCAATATTTTCCAGAATATTGACGGGTGTTCCCACACCCATTAGATAACGTGGTTTTTGCTCCGGTAATATATCGCAGACAATTTCGGTCATAGCGTACATTTCTTCAGTTGGTTCTCCGACTGAAAGACCGCCTATCGCATTACCTTCCCGCTCAAACGAAGCGATGGTTTCTGCCGATTTAACACGAAGATCTTTATAAACCGAACCCTGAACAATGGGGAATAAGGTCTGGCTATAACCATATTTCGGATCAGTGCTGTCAAAACGTTCGCAGCAGCGCTTAAGCCACCGGTGGGTCATGTCGAGCGAGCGTCGTGCGTAATTATATTCACACGGATATGGCGTGCATTCATCAAAAGCCATGATGATATCTGCTCCGATGGTGCGTTGCGTGTCCATCACGTTTTCCGGTGTAAAAAGATGTTTTGAGCCGTCAATATGCGAACGGAAGGTAACACCCTCCTCCTTAATTTTTCGTACCTCGGTTAATGAATATACCTGGTACCCACCGCTGTCGGTGAGGATGGGGCCGTCCCACCCGTTAAACTGATGAAGCCCTCCCGCGCGTTCCAAAACGTCGAGGCCGGGTCTTAAATAAAGGTGATAGGTATTGCCCAGAATGATCTGCGCCTTGATGTCATTTTTCAGCTCATGCTGATGTACCGCTTTTACCGTTCCGGCGGTACCGACCGGCATAAAAATGGGAGTTTGTATGGTGCCGTGGTCGGTGGTTATCTCGCCCGCCCTCGCCTTTGAAAGCGGATCTTTTGCTGCTAAATTAAATTTCATTGTGAGAAGGCAAAATTAGCATTATTAGTGGAAGGTTGATGGCTTATAATTTGTAACGCTGGCTTATCGTCCCTGGTCTGTTTTAGTAACGATATAATTGCTTTACAATCCGCAACTTATTATAACTTTTTTGACATATTACAACTAAAATCCCGAAATTCGCACCTTACTTTTACGAGGATTTGGAAACTTATATTTACGACGCACTAATTATCTTATTTCAGTTTTGCTTTTTAATTCAGCTGTATTTTTTAATCTCAAAACAAAGCCGCTTAAACCGGTTTAAACCAGCCGGTGAACTGCCTGAGGCATCGGTTCCGGTGTCGGTAATTATCAGTGCCAGAAATGAGGCTGAAAATCTCCGGAACAATCTGCCTGTTATATTGGAACAGAAATACCCCGATTTTGAAGTGGTTGTCATCAATGACTGTTCTTATGATGCCTCCGGCGACGTGCTTGACGAGATAAAGGAAAAGTATCCTCTTTTAAAGATCGTAACGATCAATGAACACGACCGTTTTAAGACCGGGAAAAAATTCGCACTCACCCTTGGTATTAAAGCAGCCAGAAACGAACACCTTTTATTTACCGATGCAGATTGCATCCCATCCTCCGATAACTGGATAACGTTGATGGCCGCCAATTTCAAACGTCAGGATCAGATTGTGCTGGGGTATTCTCCGATAAAAAGAACGCGAAGTTTTCTCAATGGATTTATCCGTTTTGAGACAGTAAAGACGGCCATCAATTATCTTTCAGCTGCTGTAAACGGCGATGCTTATATGGGGGTCGGTCGTAATCTTGCTTATACAAAAAGTCTGTTTTTTGGGGCAAAGGGTTTTGCGGCACACATGCATGTATTGTCAGGTGACGATGATCTTTTTGTCAATCAGAATGCAAATACTGAAAATACGGCAATAGAAATTAATAGCGATTCGTTTATGTACACGGACGGTAAAACGTCATTCAAGGCGTTGTACCGTCAGAAAAAACGACATTTTGGCGTCGGGAAACTATATAAGAGCAGGCATCGCCGTATGCTCAGTATCGATGCAGTAACCGGTTTTTTATTCTATATTTTATTAACATTCTGTTTAATTTTCAACTTTGAACCCCTGTTAGTCGCAGGTTTGTTTATGTTTAGGTTGATTTTTCAGTTAATCATTTACAGTAAGCTGTTCAAACGTCTTGACGGTAAGGACCTGCTATGGTACCTGCCTTTTTTTGATGCGTTTTACTACATTTACATTAACATTTTTGGATTAATTGGATCTTTTACAAAAACCACTCAATGGAAATAAATTCGAATTTTACCGAGAACGCAAAGAATGATTTTCACCTCGTTGTAAGAGCGCGGCAGGGTGACCAGAAGGCTTATGCCGATCTGATGCACAGGTACAAGGATTCCATTTATTTTATGGTGCTTAAGATGGTAAATAACAAAGAGGACGCCATGGACCTTACGGTTGAAACCTTCGCCAAAGCCTTTGAGAAACTTGATAAATATCAGCCCGATTACGCCTTCAGCACCTGGTTGTTCCGCGTAGCTACCAATAACTGTATCGATTTTATTCGTAAAAAACGGTTGAACACCATGTCTATTCACGGCATGACCGACGAAGACGGAGAAGAAAAACAGCTGCAGATTAAAGCCGACGTGCTCAATCCGGAAGAAACATCCATCAAGAAACAGCAAACGCAGGAACTCAGACAACTGATCGAAAGTCTTCCACCGCGTTACCGTAACCTCATTACCCTCCGCTATTTCGATGAACTTTCCTACGAGGAAATTGCCCAGCAACTTGATCTGCCCTTGGGGACGGTAAAGGCGCAGCTTTTCAGGGCAAGATACCTTCTTGGTAATATCATTAATCGTTTTAACAGGGATGATATCTGATCTGTTACTAAAATATTTCCCCGATCTTACTGCACAGCAAATCCTGCAATTCAACCAGTTGCCCGAGTTGTATTCCTTCTGGAACAACCAGATCAATGTGATTTCCAGAAAGGATATTGAAATGTTAGGCGAACGGCACGTGTTGCACTCACTGGGTATTGCCGGCGTGCTGAAATTTCTCCCCGGAGAGCGTGTGCTTGATGTGGGCACCGGCGGTGGTTTTCCGGGCATCCCCCTGGCGGTCATGTTTCCTGAAACAAACTTTCACCTGGTCGATTCCATCGGCAAAAAAATAAAAGTGGTGCAGGAAGTTGCGTTAGCGCTTGGACTGAAAAACGTGACAGCATCCCATCTTCGCGCTGAACAAGTTGAGGGGAAATTTGATTTTGTTGTTTCGCGGGCGGTAACACAATTAAAAGATTTTTATCCCTGGATTCGCCGGAAATTCAATAAGGAATCAAAAAATACATTAGCAAACGGTGTGTTGTATCTTAAAGGAGGTGATCTCGATCAGGAGATCAGGGAGTCCGGACTTACCGTCGTTCAATATCACCTGAAAGACTACTTTACGGAGGAATTCTTCGAGACTAAGAAAGTTATTTACGTAAAGGCCGTCACGCACTCTTAACCATGGTGTTTAGGTAAGGGCGCTGCATGAGTGGTATCCTTTTTCTTCTTTTTTCTGAAAAGGTCCAACGGATTTGGGACCGGCGGCGGTGGACCGGCAGGGCGTGTTGCTGGCTTTACTTCGGGAGAATCCGGTGGAGCGGGCGCTTTTACGGTGTCGCTTTTGTGCTTTTTCTTTTTAAACGGATTTATTTTCTTGAATACTTCAGATGGCGGAGGGGGTGGAGGCGGTGGGCCCTGGGGCGGTGTTGTTTGTGCCGATGTCTTCCCCACGAACAAGGAGAGGCCTATGGCAAGAATGGATATAAAAACAAATTTCCCTTTGATTTTCGATTGACTTTTATTTCTCATCGTTACAATTGACTATTAGTTAGTGGCAAAAGAGGATCCGTTTTACAAAAATGTCAATTAATAACGCTGTTTCCAAACGACAAATTGCCAAAGCGATTTTATTCGTTTAGCAATCTATCAGGTGGGTTACCCAATTATTATTTGGTCGGTGCGTATGACGCGACCACAATTTCGTTCAGCATATACCTGTTATTTGAATCGTAAACAGAAGAGTTCTTGTTTCCACCTTCATTTTCTTCCGTTTTAGGAGAATTTCCTAAAGGATTTCCCTTAGCGTCCATGATAACAAAGGAAATTGATAAGGCATAATGCGTAATCGTCATATTTCCCGGCAATGTCTGGCTGTAACTGTTGAGTACGCGCAATACCTCATTATCGATCTCGCTTTCGACCCCTCGTATAATTTTTACGTCTGAAATTTTGTTGTTCACCGTATTAAAACCTACGATCACGCGACCAGCGACCAGATTTTCACGGTCTTTCGCCGGATATCTGACATTGCGGGAAACATATTTATAAAAACTCTCAAAGGGATCAGCCGGTGGTGGGGGTGGCGGAAGCTTACCCATGGTGTCAGTACTCATTTTTAACGCCAGTTTTACGGGTTTTGGCGGCGGCGGCGGTGGCATTTTCTCTGTTTTTGTATCAGCCAGAACCTTGGGCGCTTTGGCCAGTTTTACCTGTTTTGGCGGTGCAGGCGGCGGTGGTGGCGGGATCTTTTTTCCGGTATCTGTTTTCAGATATTCATTTTCGGGCATGCTCTTTACATAAAGCTTACTGTTCACCTCGTCAGCGGCGACGAAAATAAAAAGTTTATCTTTTTTTAGTGCGTCCACATCAAAAGTCGCAGAAACAGAAGATTTCCATTTAAAAACTGCAGTTGTTTTCAACGAAACGGTAAGAAGCGGTTGAGCGCCATCGTGCTCTTCATAGTTCATCACATACCCACGATCTTTAAACCACCGGATGGCGTCGTCAAGCTTTTTTGAATTATAATTGGCAGGGTCGATGGCGTAACTGTACTCCCCTTTTTTAAGAAGATTTTTCTCGTGGGATTGCTGATTATCGTCATTTTGAAGGCTGTTTTTTGAATGGCCGATATCGATCCACCCATAATTTTTACTGAACCCCAGCGTCGATACACAGAGCAAAGCTCCGCAAACCGGCAGGGTCATCAGGTATTTTAGCCTGGCTAACTTACCCGATCGTTTTTGATTTAACATAATGATCCTCTTTTTTAATAAATTATAATTGAAAAATGAATGCGTTAATGAAGAGCCGCCGATCCCATACGCGTTGTCAACAAGAAAGGAAGAATACGCAACAGCGTCATTGTCGTAAGCAGCGGCCTGCTCGTCGGCAATGTACTCATGAATGGTTTTCATGCTTCTTTCCAGCAGATGAATAAAGGGATTAAACCAGCTGATCGCCTTGATAAGTTCCAGAAAAACAACGTCGAAAGAATGTTTTTGAGTGATATGTGCCAGTTCATGCCGCACGATCGTTTCCACGCCATTTACGTTTGTTCCGATAAATACGTAATTGAAAAATGAAAACGCGGTATTGGAGCCCTTTAGCCTTACCAGTTTATATTTGTCATGCAATTTATCACCCTTGATCCGTGCAAGTCTTAAAATTTGCAGCAGTTTGAGGATGAAAACGGATACCATGACAATCACCCCGGCACAGTAAGCATAAAAGATGATATCATCCACGCCCAGCGTGTGTGCGGCGGGTGTAACCTGCCCGGATAATAAGCCCCCATTATCTATAATGGTTACCGTTTGCCTTTGCGCTTCAGGAATTAACCAGCTGATCTGTACAAGCGGTATAATATAAGCCAATATACAGGTGGCTAATAAATATACCCTTGCCAATTTGTAGTGCGTATCCTTTGTAAATAAAGCCAGATACAAAAGGTAAAAAACAGCGAGGTAAATATTTGCCTCTAATAAATAATGAAGCCAGTTCATGATTGCTTGTTTTTAAGTTTTTCAATTAGTTCTGCCAACTCGTCTAACTCCTTCAAATCGAGCTTTTTTTCATCCACGATAAATGAAACCAGGCTTTTGTACGAATCGCTGAAATAGCCCCTCATCATTTTATCGAATGTGAACTTTTTGTAGTCCTCGTTACTCACCACAGGAAAATATACATGGGAATTGCCATAAGCCTTATGGTCAACAAAGCCTTTGCCTTCCAGCACCCTTACAACTGTTGATACCGTGTTGTAAGCAGGCTTGGGGTCTGGCATTTCTTCAATTATATCCTTTACAATGGCTTCATTTAACTGCCACAGTATTTGCATTACCTGTTCTTCGGCTTTGGTAAGTTCTTTAACTTTCATACTAAACTATTTTTATAGTTTAGTAAAGGTAGAACTATTTTTATAGTTTGCAAACTATTTCTATAGTTTTTTTGAAATTTCTTTTTGAAATGTTTTTTTGCTAAAATTGTTAGGATTTGGGATTCGATCCTTTCAGTCCCGTAAAAACTTATCAGCATGTCAGCCCTTCATCGTGTCGCATTAACGTTCCTCCGCAATATCGGACCCAGTCTGGGTCGGGCGCTGATAACTTATTTTGGTGACGCCCAATCAGTTTTTGAAGCGCCAGCGGCCAAACTCCTCAAGGTGCCGGGCGTTGGAGAGCGCACGGTGCGGAGCTTAAATTTTGACGATGCGCTAAGGAGGGCGGAGGCCGAACTGAAGTTTGTAGAGGAAAATAACATAAATATTCTTTTTTTCACGGACAGCACTTATCCTAAGCGTCTGAAAAATTGCCCCGACGCTCCTGTTTTATTGTACGCTCGTGGAAATGCAAACCTGAATGCCAAATATGTCGTGAGCATAGTAGGCACGCGCAATGCAACAGAATATGGAAAAGCACTTTGTCGGCAATTGATTGAGGAGCTTTCCGGTTACGGGGTATTAGTGGTAAGCGGGCTGGCATTCGGTATTGACGTCATGGCGCATAAAGAATGTTTAAAGCATGGCGTTCCGACAGTTGGGGTGGTAGGGCATGGGCTCGACAGGATCTACCCCAGTCAAAACAAGGGAACGGCCGAAAAGATGCTGGAAAACGGCGGTTTGCTTTCGGAATACCCGTCGGGGACGATCCCTGACCGCGAAAAATTTCCGCAACGGAACAGAGTCGTTGCCGGACTGGCAGATGCCACCATCGTTGTTGAGGCTGGCATAAAAGGCGGCGCATTGATTACGGCCGAGATAGCCAATTCCTACAACAGGGATGTCTTTGCTTTTCCCGGCAGGTTAGGCGACGAATACTCCGAAGGGTGCAATTTTTTGATACGAAATAATAAGGCACAATTACTGACATGCGCCGCCGACCTTCCCTATAGTTTAGGTTGGGATAACCAGGAAACCGCCAAGCCGCCCACGGAACAAATTTTATTGCCTCTTAATCTCTTACCTGATGAGATCCTGATTTTTAATCACATTCGTGAAAGTAACGGGCCGTTAGCGATTGATGACCTTTCCGTAAGAACCAATATGCCCACAAGTAAACTGGCTATGAGCCTGTTGAATATGGAAATACAGGGATATATCAGGTCATTACCCGGAAAAACCTATTGTATCAATTAGCGGTGTTTAACCGTTAGGCCAGCTGAAATAGGTCAGCTTTCCAAGGCCTTTGGTGACCTCTGCCCAGCTGTCAATCTCAAAATCAATCACAGCTACCGTGCTGGTGTGGACTTCCCGCGCCTCGCCGGTAAGATATTGAAGGATATAAGCAACTCCCGGATTATGGCCGACAAGTGCAATAAAGCTGCATTCGTCCGGAAATTCATTGATGATATTTAAAAGGGTCTTTTCCGAAGCCTCATAGATCGATTTGTTTGTGCCTGGTTCCGGCAACCCCAAATGGTCAGCAAATATTTCCGCCGTAGTAAATGTGCGTAAAGCGGGGCTCGTTATGATCAGTTCTGGAATGATCGCCTTTTCTCTTAACCGGTCGGCCATAAAGCCAGCGTCCTGTATGCCAATATATTTTAAAGGCCGGTCAAAATCCTTTTTGGTCGTATCTTTTTCTGCCTTAGCATGCCTTACCAGCAATAACTTTTTCATGAGCGATTGATATTAGATAGTAGTTACGGGCAAGTTGCTTGAAAAAGCCCGTAAACGTATAAAATATGCGATTTATGGCTAAACAATATTCATCGCAAAGTAAAACTAATTGATATTTAAATGAAAGCGTTTTTTTGTTATTTGTTTTAAATAATCTCAATTGGTTTAAGGGCAAATGATGAGTTTTCTATAGATAATTTTCAACTTTTGACACGATCGTTTCCGGGAGTATCCGGTGGAGACATGCATAGTCTTTGCGAAAGCAGGGCTTATTCCCATAAACCGAACACGGCCTGCATTCGAGATCATCGCCAACCACATCTTTCTCCGACTGTCCGTAACCCAAAAAGCCTGCATAATGATGTGTCGCTCCCCACACTGAAACCACAGGAACACCTTCGAGAGAGGCCAGATGCATCCCCGCTGAATCCATACTTACCATAACATTGAGGTTGCTGATCGCGATCAGCTCCTGTTCCATTGTCAGCTCTTGAACAAGCGATATCACCGATCCGTATCTTTGCTGCCATTTTAAACATAATTCACGTTCGGGTTCCGAGCCGCCAAATAAAAATATCCTGACCTCTTTGTGGTCGAGAAGCGCAATGACTTTTTCCGTAAGTTCAGGCGGATATATTTTTCCGGTATGTTTCGCAAATGGCGCTATACCTACCCAAGGTGTGATCTTTTGTCCGGTTATCTTTATTATGTCCTTAGTCAGCTGCCGGGGTTTGTAATCAAGGTTGTAATCAAGGTTTACCGTAAAATGTAACTTCCTGAAAACATCGGCGTAGCGTTCCGTTGTACGTTTGAGCGGCTTCAGAATTTTACCGGGAAATCGCGTCAGTTGTTTTTTCTCACTTCTCCCTTTATCTATATAAGCGACAGATAGTCCTCTGAGCCGGAAAAGCCGCCTTAGTATTTTTGTCCGGAGATTATCATGCAGATCGGCAAGGGCCGTAAAGTTTCCTTCTTTTTTTAGATCCCCGAAAAGTTTAAGCACGCCCTTCCATCCACGATAAGCCTTGTTAAAATCAGCGGCGAAATAAGTTACCCGTGGAATATTGCTGAAAAATTCCTTAAATCCGGCGCGGGAGGCAAATACGATATCAACTTCCGGATTTTGGTCGAGTAATGTCTTAATGACCGGTACACACATCGCAACATCACCCATCGCCGAAAAACGCAGAACCAATATTTGCTTTTTCGCAGGCATCTATTTTTTATTATACAGGACGGGGTTCAGGTTGGGGTCGTTATACATCTTCATCTGACGGTACACCTTCATATATTTTCTGCCCTGTTTTATATCCTCCATAAGTTCGTCAATGGCCAGTGAAAGATCCGATTGTTGCTGCAGCAGGATAGATAATTTATTCTTCCGCTGCAAAAGATCAGTTTCATCGAGATTCTTTCTGAGGCTTTGTTCATGCATATGATAGATCTTAAGCGCGAGGATAGATAACCGGTCAATAGCCCAGGCGGGGCTTTCCGTATTGATACGGGCGTCCTCATCAGGACGCACATTTTTATATTTAACTAAAAAATAGTCGTCGATCTCTTCCACCAAGTCTGTCCGTTCCTGGTTTGATTTGTCGATCCTTCGCTTCCATTTTAACGCAGTCACCGGTTCGATGTCCGGGTTACGCACCTCATCCTCCATGTGCCACTGCATGGTATCGATCCAGCATTTCGCATACAACAAATATTCAAACGAGGCTGTTTCGTATGGATTTTCGTAGCGCATATCAATATCATCATATAAATGATAATCATAAATGGCCTTTAAAAATACCTGATTACAAAGCGCGCTGATCATTTTTGCTGCTGTTTTATTTTGTTAATGATTGATGTGGATGAATATCCCTCCACAAAGGTAATGGTTTTAACTTCGCCCCCGTTTGCCATCACTTCTTTTGCTCCGACAATGTTATCGACACTGTAATCGGCTCCTTTTACCAATACGTCAGGTAATAATGCGGTGATAAGTTTTAAGGGGGTATCCTCCCCGAAAATAACCACGCTATCAACAAAAAAAAGCGATGCAAGTAAAGCCGCGCGGCTGTTTTCGTCGTTAATCGGTCTGTCTTCCCCTTTAATCCGCTTTACAGAACCGTCAGAGTTTAATCCGATGATCAGTTTATCCCCCAATTCCGCTGCTTTCGCGAGGTAGGTGAGGTGTCCGATATGGATCAGGTCGAATACGCCGTTAGTAAAGACAACCCGCTTGTTATCCCGTTTCCAGTTTCCAACCTCGGTCCGGAGTGAATCCAGCGACTTGATCTTATTAAGCAGCGCCTGTTCAAAATTTAGTCCCATATACGAAACTGATCAGGTTTAAAATATATCATCCACCGCCTTGCACAGAATATGGCCGATCAAAATATGCATTTCCTGTATCCTTGCGGTAACGTCAGAAGGCACGACGATGTTTAATTCGCAAAGCCCGTTCATTTTTCCGCCATCCCGACCAGACAAACCTAACGTTTTGCAACCATATTCTGTTGCCGTCGCAAAGGCATTCAATATACCCTGGCTGTTGCCACTTGTTGAGATACCGATGAAAAGATCGCCTGGTTTGGCCAGCGCTTCCAATTGCCGGGAAAAAACATGGTCATATCCATAGTCGTTAGCGATGGCAGTGAGGGCAGAGGTGTCGGTTGTGAGGGCGATTCCGGGTAATGCTTTGCGGTGCTTTACAAACCTTCCGCTCAACTCAGCCGCAATATGTTGCGCATCCGCAGCACTGCCGCCATTGCCTGCTATCAATACTTTTTGTCCGGCCCGGATAGCAGTGATGATCATATCCGCGGCTCTTTCAATATCGCCAGTTAATTGTTCGATAACTTTGCTGATTAACTGCTGATGTTCTTTAAGTTCTCCGATAACCATTGCTTCTGAATTCCTGAGTTATAATTTATATAATGTATTACTGCATTTGCAGAATCATTCCGTCATATCATTGACGATATCTTCAATTGTTGTCGTCGCACTGCCCACATGTCTGATGACAATTGCTGCTGCATGGTTGGCCAGTTCGCAGGCTTCCTCAACCGGAAAACCAAGCGCTAAAAAGTAGGTAATAGTAGCAATAACCGTGTCTCCCGCGCCGGTAACATCAAATACTTCGGTGGCCTTTACGGGAAGCATTTTACTGCTTTGCCTGGTTAATATGGCCATTCCGTCTTCAGAGAGGGTAACCACAAGGTAGGTAGTGTCTGTTTGGCTAAAAATAACTTCCGCTGCGTGGTGCAGTTCCTGCGCATTTTTAATCTGTCCGGAATTTGCGGCCTCTGCCAGCTCTTTCCGGTTAGGTTTTATAAGATAGGCGCCTTTGTATTTTTGATAATTTAACCCTTTCGGATCAATTATTACTTTTTTATCATTACTGTTTGCCAGGGTGATCAGTTGTTGGGTAAGTCCGGCTTCAAACAATCCCTTATTGTAATCTGAAAAAATGATTATGTCAGCTTTATTTAAAGCCTCACCGATCTTTTCCGAAAGCGTATCCGCCAACGATTTCGCTATAGGGTCGGTAACCTCGTGGTCAATCCGCACTAACTGATGCCTGCCGGCTAATACCCGTGTCTTAACGGTAGTTGGCCGTGCCCCGTCCTTTATAACAGCGCTTGCCGAAACCCCTTCATCCTCCAATATCCTGATCAGTTGCTCACCCATCAGATCGTCACCAACGATACCCGCCACTGTCACTTCCGCACCAAGTGCCACCAGGTTCTGGACAACATTGCCTGCACCACCGAGGGTCGTTAACTCACCCTTAACATTCACGATCGGTACGGGAGCTTCCGGGGATAAGCGTGAGGCCTCGCCACGGATATAATGATCCAGCATCAGATCGCCGATTACCAGAATGGACGGCTTTTTGGAATTTAACTCGGCTGAACGCACTTTATCTATCAGGTTCATTTTAACAGGCATTATTGCGGGAATATCCCATGTTTTTAATCAGGACGCGGCAAAGAAAGCTTTAATTTCTTCCAATGAAAGTGCATTAAGGCATTTTTCTTTGTACAGCCCGCCTTTACGGGCTGCCAACACGCCATAATACATGTCGGTAAAACCTTCTTTACGGTGTGCGTCAGGGTTAATTGAAAGCCACACGCCCTTTTCCAGCGCATATTGGTGCCAGCGCCAGTCGAGATCAAGTCGCAGCGGGTTGGCGTTTACTTCAATAACCACATTATTGGCTGCGCAGGCATCAATCACTTTTTTATAATCTATCGGATACCCATTTCGGCTTAGTAACAACCGTCCGGTGGGGTGCCCGAGGATCGTGGTATAGGGATTTTCTATCGCGGTGATCAGTCGGGACGTAGCTTTCTCTTCATCCATTTTCAGAATAGAATGGACTGACGCTACGATAAAGTCGAAACGCTTCAAAATTTCTTCGGGATAATCAAGAGATCCGTCGTACAGAATATCAGACTCGATTCCTTTAAAGATATGAAATCCGTCAAGTTTTTTATTCAGATGATCTATTTCCTCATGTTGCTGCAACACCCGTTCAATGCTCAGGCCTTTCGCATAAAATGCGCTTTTACTGTGGTCGCACATGCCAAGATACCCGAGATTTAGTTCGTCACGACAATAAAGCGCCATTTCCTCGATCGAATTGATACCATCGCTCCAGGTGCTGTGATTATGTAACGTACCTTTGAGATCATGATAGCTGATCAGCTGCGGGAGGGAGTTTGTTTCCGCTTTTTCAATAAATGACGAACCCTCTCTCAATTCGGGAGGAATCAGTTCAAGTCCGGATTTTTTATAGATCATTTCCTCGCTGACCGGCTGATCGATGGGATCAGCCGAACGCGCCAATACAGTTTTTACATGCTCTTCGTCGCCGGTGCGTTCGAAAAGGACCTTAAAGAAATAGCGCTTTTCAGTACATGTTATTTCTACTTTTAGTCCATTTTCAAAATGCCCTGTGACGCTGTTTTTTTCGGCCTTTATGCCGCTCAGTATTTCCGAATGTTGTAAACTGTTTACCGCAAGTTCTTCATCGCGGCTGCCGAGTACGATATCCAGCCGGGTAATTATCTCGCAGCATCTTCTGAATTCACCGGCAAATTCGATCAGCGCGCCCGGAAAAATATCCTTTAAAACGGCAAGCAGATCGTTTGCTTCTTTTTCAATTTTAGCGTAGAGGAATTTACCGTGGCTGGCCATATTAAATTCAATGACCTTGCGTATGTCTTCCTGCGTCTTTAAACCAAATCCTTTTGCCTCTACTAATCTGTTTTCGTTGCAGGCATAAAAAAGTTCGCCTACATTTTCAATCCCGAGTTCTTTCCAGATAATTCCTATTTTCTTTGGACCGATACCCTTTATCCCCATCATATCCACTATGCCTGCAGGAGTTTGTGCCAGCAACTCCTCCATTTCCTGGATGGTGCCCTTTTCGAGCAATTCGACTATTTTTCCCGCAGTACTCTTGCCAATGCCGTCTATTTTTTCCAGCTCGGCATAAGATTTATCAGCAACCGGAAATGGCAGCTTATCTATTTTGAAAGCAGCGTTGGCCAATGATTTTACTTTGAAAGGATTGCCCTCATGTAAATCCATCAGCTGTGATAAAAGACGAAGCGTACGGGCTATGGGTTTGTTTTCCATAATTTAAATGAAGCGGTAAAAATACGAAAACAACCTATAAAGATAATGGCAGTAGATATTTGTTTTTGATTATCGGTTTGCAGGGTTAATAAACGGCAAAAGCCGCCCCGGGAGGAACGGCCTTTGAATAATTATTTGTGGGGAAATCAGTTGACCTCAATGTCGTACGGCATACGTGCCTGAGGGGTTCGCATTAATTGGGTTACGCCTTTTATCTGCTGATAATATTTAAAATTATCCCCAAGCTCCGATTTGATGAAATGTGCCTTTAGTTCTGCATTTGCACCTAATCCGAATTTATTCAGGAAGCTTTTTTTATCAGGATAGGCAACCATTTTATAGTTTTTTATTTTTGCCATCTTTGCTGCAGCGGCAATCGCATCGCTGATGTTTCCTAAACGGTCAACCAAACCATTTTTTACTGCTTGCGCTCCTGTCCACACACGTCCCTGACCTATTTCGTTTATGTAAGCCTGCGTTTTGTGACGGCCTTCAGCTACGGCCTTGGTAAAAGTATCATAGCCGCGATCCACCTGATTTTGCAATATGACCCTTTCTTCGGGTGTAAGAGGTCTTGATATGTCTCCCAGATCGGCATACTTTCCGGTTTTTACCCCGTCAAAAGTAATTCCCAGTTTATCGTTAAAGAACTTTTGCATGTTCGGTATCACCGCAAATATTCCTATTGATCCTGTAATGGTATTTGGTTCGGCAAAAATGGAGTCAGCGCCGCAGGAAATATAATAGCCGCCCGATGCTGCAAGATCGCCCATGGAAACAATGATAGGCTTTACTTTTTTAGTGAGCACCACCTCCCGCCAGATCACATCTGAAGCGAGTGAACTGCCGCCCGGCGAATTTACACGGAAAACAACCGCCTTTACGTTGTCATCAAGACGTGCCTTACGCAATGCCTTTGAAATACGTTCGGAACCGATGGTGTTGTCGTCGCCTTCACCACCCACGATATCGCCTGAAGCATAAACAATCGCGATACGATTATCTGTATTCTCTTTGTCACTGGCCGCCGGTTCAACCGAGCCATAGTCATTCAGATCAACAATTTTCAGATTATCTACCGATCCGCTGTTGGAGCGCGCAGTTAATTCCTTTAAAATCTCATCTTTGTATTTTAAACCGTCCACTAATTTGTAGCGCAGGGCATCTTCCGGTTCACGGATTTTCAAGTCATTAGCAATTTCAAAAAGCGAATCTTTTTCGATTTTCCGGTATTTACTGATGCCCGTCAGAAAATGATCATACAACGAACCGAGATAGGAGTTGACCTGCATCCGGTTGGCATCGCTCATCTGCTTTAAAAAATAAGGCTCTACTGCACTCTTATAAGTACCTACCTTGATGATCTGCGCTTCAATACCCAGCTTATCCAGCGTGCCTTTTAAAAAGGTGATCTTTGAACTGAATCCTTTAAAATCAAATATGCCTTTGGGGTTGATATATACTTTGTCGGCTACGGATGCCAGGTAGTAAAATCCCTGTGTATAAATTTCAGAATAGGCAATAATAAATTTCCCTGACTTTTTGAAATCTATAAGTGCGTTCCTGATCTCTTCAGTTGTAGCCTGCCCGGCGCTCATGACGCTCTCGTCCAGAAAAATCCCTTTGATATTAGGATCATTCTTTGCCTTTTTGACATTTGCCAGAATATCATTCAATCCCATTGTTTTCTCTGCATCCACTCCCAGAAAACCCAGGGCAGATAATGGGTTGTTGGGGGTACGCTCGGCGATCTGATAGTCGAATTTAAGTTCCAGTACAGAATTGGGAGTTATGTCAACGGTCTTATCGCTGCTGGCTCCTGCAATTAGTCCGCCTATTATAATAAATATAACAAATACGAATATAATACCGGCAATAATAAAGCCGATCATGCTGGCGAAGACAAATTTGAAGAATTGTTTCATTAAGTGTTGTAAATCTTTTATCTATGCAAACTTAGCAATTCGGTATCGCATACCATTAAGAGCGCTGTCTATAATATTTGTTACAACATGAAAAAGGTTTTTTTATTACTCGGCAGTAACATGGGCGACAGACAGCAATATTTACAAAGCGCTGTTAACCTGATCAATAGCCGCATTGCTCCGGTTTGCCTGCTGTCTTCGGTTTATGAAACCCAATCGTGGGGGAAGACAGACGAGCCCGACTATCTGAATCAGGTACTATCTCTCGAAACTCAAATGGCCGCGGGTGACCTGCTTTTAGAAGTGCTGAATATTGAGCGTGATTTAGGAAGGATACGTGAAGAAAAATGGGGGTCAAGGACGATCGATATCGACATATTGTTTTATGGGGAGGAAATTATCCGGGAAACAGGGTTAATCATTCCTCATCCGGAACTGCATAGGCGCAGATTTACGCTGGAACCGCTGGCTGAAATCGCAGGTGATTTTGTACACCCGATTTTAAATAAGACGATTTTAAGTATCAAAAATGAACTTAAAGACGACTTGAATGTAAAAAAATTATAATTTTGAAGAATATAAACCAATATATGTCACATATATTTCCAGAACACGACCTTGATCTTTCTTTCTTATACGAGATTGCTGACGGCAGCGACGAGTTTATCGTTGAGTCGATAGACATGTTCCTGCAGCAAACTCCGGATCTTCTTCAGAATATCGAAGCGGCTATCGGGGATAAAGACTGGACGTTGGCCGCACAATCAGCGCATAAACTAAAACCCAACCTGGGATTTTTTGGTATGCCGCTGAGTCAGGCTACTATACAGGAAGTTGAACTGATGGCAAAGGCGGGCGCTCCCGACCTTGATCTTCTGGTGTCGAAATTTAATGACGCTAAAAATCTGATCAATCCTAATCTCGACAGGCTGGTAAAAATAAAGGCTGATAAAGAAGCCGGTTTATAACGGCTCTTTGTGCTAAAGGGTAATTAAACTGCTTTTATACTAAAAGCGTAGCTTTCCATAATCAGGTTGGCAAGCAGGCTTTTACAGGCCGTTTCTACTTTCTCATGTGCAGTTTGCTCGTCTGCCGCTTCAATTTCCAGTGAGATGTGTTTGCCGATACGGACGTTTTGAATTTCAGCAAGACCAAGATTCTTCATACTTCCCGTTACAGCTTTACCCTGGGGGTCAAGTATTTCTTTTTTGGGCATTACATCAATTTCGGCCTGGAATTTTTTCATCGGTGTTTTTAAGTTTAAATAGCTGATAATTTATTCAGCTCTCTTTTTGCGGTGTTCCTAAAATGTTTTCGCTTGAAAATTTGAACTGAATAATGGATAGGGTGATGTAAAATAATATCACCACTGGAACCGCTGCAAATTTAAAAAATAGTATGAGTATTGCCGAAAACAGTAATAATAAATAGCGGAAAATATTTTTGTTGAAATCCTTGTTCTTAAACTTCAGAGACATCATCGGAACCTCAATAACCAGCAGCGTACACATCACGACGATAAAACAGGATAATATGTACGGATTCTGAAGGTACGGAGTAAAATAATGATTATTATGATCCAGTATCAACGGAAATGATGCAATAAGAATAGCATTCGCAGGTGTAGGCAGTCCAATAAAACTATCAGCCTGGCGCGTATCTATATTGAACTTTGCAAGCCGTAGCGCAGAAAATACCGGTATTAAAAATGCAATGAAATTTAAATACGGACTAATATTATCTATCTGACGTGCGTTTGACAGCAACTGATACATAATTACGGCAGGCAATACCCCAAAGCTTACGACATCAGCCAGCGAATCTAGATCCTTGCCGATACCGGAAAATGATTTGAGAACCCTTGAGGCAAGTCCGTCAAAAAAATCAAAAATGGCTGACAGAAAGATGGCATAGGAGGCGGCTATCAGTTCGCCCTTGAAGGCGAGAACTATACCTACGCAACCACTAAAGAGGTTTGCGCAGGTAATAGCGTTTGGCAAGTGTTTTTTGACGCGATTCCTCATTCCGGTATGAAGGTATCCAAATTTTGTTAAATAAATATGAAGTTAAGGCTTAACTTTTATGCTAATATAACTTCATAAATATTTATTTATTACGAGTTCATCGAAATCAAAAACTCTTCGTTGGTTTTTGTTCCTCTGATCTGCGCCTGCAAAAACTCCATCGACTCTTGCGAGTTCATGTCAGCCAGGTGATTACGTAATATCCATACCCTTTGCAAGGTCTCACGGTCAAGAAGCAGGTCATCGCGACGCGTACTTGATGCAGTGATGTCAATAGCAGGGAATATACGCTTGTTGGATAGCTTCCGGTCGAGCTGCAGCTCCATGTTACCCGTACCTTTAAACTCTTCAAAGATAACTTCATCCATTTTCGAGCCGGTTTCAGTAAGGGCCGTAGCAATGATAGTAAGTGAGCCACCATCCTCAATGTTACGGGCTGCGCCGAAAAAGCGTTTGGGTTTATGAAGCGCATTGGCATCAACACCACCCGACAATATTTTACCGGATGCAGGCGCTACTGTGTTGTAAGCCCTTGCGAGGCGGGTAATGGAGTCGAGCAGGATCACAACATCGTGACCGCATTCCACCATTCGTTTTGCTTTTTCCAGAACAATATTCGCGATTTTTACATGACGCTCAGCAGGCTCATCAAAAGTTGAGGAAACAACCTCCGCACGAACGCTGCGGGCCATATCGGTAACCTCTTCAGGGCGTTCATCTATCAGCAGGATGATCAGGTAAACTTCCGGATGATTTTTCGCGATGGCATTAGCGACATCCTTTAATAGCATGGTTTTACCTGTTTTTGGCTGAGCCACGATCAGACCGCGTTGACCCTTACCGATAGGAGAGAACAGGTCCATAATACGGGTAGAGTAATTACCCGCGTCGGTGAATAAGCTTAGTTTTTCCGAAGGGAACAATGGCGTCAGGTGGTCAAAAGGCACGCGGTCGCGAACTTCGGCAGGAACCCGGCCATTGATAGCTTCAACCCGAACCAGCGGAAAATATTTTTCCCCTTCTTTCGGAGGCCTGATACTGCCGCGGACGGTATCTCCTGTTTTAAGCCCAAATAGTTTTATCTGCGACTGTGATACATAAATATCGTCCGGTGATGTCAGGTAATTATAATCGGATGAACGAAGAAAACCATATCCGTCAGGCATGATCTCTAACACGCCTTCGTTTACAATGACGTTGTCAAAATCAAGGTTTATCGCAGGTTCTTGCGACTTCTGCTGGTTATTCTGATTTACACGGCGTTCAGATTTTTGCGAACGTCCTTCAGTAACCATATCCTCATTCTTTCCGTCGGCTGATTGCTCCGCTTCAGGCTGCCGTTTAACGGGCTGTTCATTTTCTCCTTCTGAATCGTCAGAAACGGTTTCATCATCAGGGATGTCAAAAAGATTGGTATCATCCAGGGGCACTTCAACACGTGGTGTCGCGCTGCTTTTGGATCTTATTCTTTTGCGGGCTTTTTCAGGTGACGGCGCAGGGGGAGGTTCAACTGCCGCATAATTGCTGTTCACTGTATCCTGTTGCATCCTTGCTGCCTCAATCAACTGCTCTTGTTCAACGATCCTGCTGATGAGCGCAGCTTTTCTAAGTTCATCTGCTTCGGGGATACCTAAATTTTTGGCGATTTCGCGCAGCTCCGAAACGAGCTTGTCGTTCAATTCGTTTGTATCAAACATATAAAGAAATATAATTCAAAGGGATTTTTAAAATTTTGTAGTCTTGTTTATTTTTCACTGGTACTCAGAAGACACGGCTTTCTTACTCGGCTGTTAACTATTTTACCCGCAGGCGGGACGAATATTATCAGCAAATTTTATCTGTTATTTGGTAATGAAGATGTTTCAGTATAGACCAATTTATTATGCAACCCTGTTACGCAACATCCTAAACCCATGTAAATAATTGACAAAATAACGTGGAGTTTTAAATTGTTTCTTTAGTGCAAGAAAAATTCAACGGAAAACACTGCAATTTTAGTCATTTAATTTAAATTATCAAACTATTTGAAAAAATATCCCGCATGCTTTAACACTTCGGCTAAATTTTAGTTTTTTTGGCAATCCAAATAGACAACAGATATGATATCGCGGCAGTTCCTCATTGAGCAGATTAAAAAAAAGAGATCATTTTTATGTGTGGGCCTTGATACGGACATTGATAAAATACCTGTTTTTTTAAAGGAATACCCCGATCCTATATTTGAATTTAACAAACGGATCATAGACGCCACCCGCGATTTATGCATTTCATACAAGCCCAATTCCGCTTTTTACGAAAAACACGGTGTCAGGGGACTACAAAGCTTAATTGCCACCTGGGAATACCTTCCAAAGGATTGCCTGAACATCATTGATGCCAAGCGGGGCGACATGGGAAACACGTCGGGAATGTACGCGAAGGCTTTTTTTGATGAGTCAGCCGGGGGGATGAGTTTTGACGCCATAACGCTTTCTCCATACATGGGGCACGATGCTGTATCTCCTTATCTGGAATATAAAGATAAATGGGTGATCATCCTGGCCCTTACGTCGTCTGCCGGGAGCCAGGACTTTCAATACCTGACGACCGAACACGGATTTTTGTACGAGGCGGTCATCCAAAAGGCAAACACCTGGGCGGGTGCAGATAGAATTATGTATGTAGTGGGTGCTACAAAAAGTACGGAGTTCGTCAACATCCGGAAGTTTGCGCCGGATAATTTTTTGCTTGTTCCGGGAATCGGCGCGCAGGGGGGGAGTCTTGCGGATGTTTGTAAATACGGTATGACCCGGGATTGCGGACTTATCGTCAACGCCTCAAGGTCTATTATTTACGCATCCGGCGGAAAAGATTTTGCCGAAGCAGCGAGGGCAGAGGCCATGAAAGTTCAACAACAAATGCAATACGAGTTGGAAAAGGCGGAGATCATCTGATTATAATGACCGGTGCGAACGGTGGGTTATTCCATCGAAAAAATTGCTCAGCGTGAGGTTAAATTCTTCCGGATGTTCCAGGTTGGGCATGTGGCCGGCATCCTCTATAATTATCATTTTACAATTCGGCATATTTTGCCTTAACTCCTCTGCTTTTGCAACGGGTGTAAACTCGTCCTGCCGCCCTACTATCACCAGGGTTGGAATATCTATTTGGGGTAGGACAAGGTTCAAATAATCAATGCGTTCACACCGCGCCCGCATTGCCGTCGCCGCACCTTCAGGTTTAGTGGCCTTCATCATTTTTAAAACATGCGCGGCTACTTTAGGCTGGGTACTCACATGCTCTGCGCGGATCATTTTATAAATAACTTCATCCGCATAACCGTCCATTCCCTCTTTTTCAAGCTTATCGGCAGCCTCATACCGGGCTCTTTTTGCGTCTGGTGTATCCAGCCCCGCAAAAGTGTCTGCAAATACCAGGCTCTTTATTCTTCCGGGTGCCTGCCTGAATATCTCCATGATGATCTGACCTCCCTGCGACAGTCCCACTAAATGGAACCGCTCAACCGACAGCGCGCTCATCAGCTCAAGCATGTCCGTTGCGTAATCTTCAAACCGGGTGGGGGCGGCCTGTGGCAAAGTACTCTTGCCATAACCCCGGAGATCCGGTGTTATAACATGGTATCGCGTTGAAAAAAAATCTGCCTGCGGGTCCCACATGGTATGATCGAAAGGATGACCATGTATAAAGAGTATCGCATCACCTGAACCGGCTTCTTTGTAAAAGATATCTATTTTATTAATTTTCTTTACAGGCATTTTTTCAGGGTTTTATTAGCAGATCAGCAGAGCCGGATTATGCTTTTTTAGGTGGCAGGTCGAACGCTACCGCGTTGTGTTCAAAGTGGCCTTTGTGTGAACCGTCGCAAAAAGGTTTATTGGCAGAAAGTCCGCAGCGGCAGATAGAAACGATAGTGCGGCCTTGCAAGCCGTACTGATTTCCCTGCATATCCACAATCTCAAAATCCCCCTCAATTCTTACGGACCCGTTATTGTTTATTGTCAGTTTCGTCTTTTCCATGAATGTTATTTTTTGCGAAGGTAGTCATCATGTCTATTAATAAAAAATACCGTTGATAAATTAATGTTCGGTTAAAACACCCGTTGTTTTTTGCGGAAAACACGCGGGAAAATACCGTTAAAATACGGGTTAGTTAATTAAAATAACAATTTTAACTTTAAAGTAAAACGATCCTAAACAATATCAGCTTATGAATTATCCGGGACATATCATTACTTTACAGGACTATCATATCGGCGAGGTGATAGCCATACAACGACAGCTGATTAAAAAAGGCTGCGGTCCACTAAGGGAAGACGGCAATTATGAACTTGATACCTACCATGCCGTAATGTTGTTTCAATCGCGTTTCAGCGATATGAACGGAAATCCACTAAAACCCGATGGTGTAGTTGGTCCCATAACCTGGTCGGCACTTTTTGGCGTTCAAAATATTAAAAATAAAACAAGTGCATCTAATACACTTTCTGCTACGGCACTAGATGTTGCGAGATCGCAAATCGGCATTACTGAGTTTCCGTCAGGGAGCAATGGCGGCCGGTCTGTAAAAAAATATATGGATGCTGTGGGGCTCGGCAACGGGCAGCGCTGGGCGATGGGTTTTATTTACTGGTGTTTTCAACAGGCATGCATCAGCCTGGAAGTCATTAATCCTGTTCACAGAACGGGTGATCCGCTGGAATTGCTTTTAAAAACGGACTGTAAGATATTAAGCGCCCACAATGCAAAAGTAAACACATCCCTTGTGTTGCCGGGGCAGGTATTTATCATATCAACCGGCGGTGGACATGGGCATGCCGGGTTTGTGGAAAAAAATGAAAACGGCCTGCTTACGACCATTGAAGGAAATATCTGCATTGATAACAACGAAGGTGCGATTGGCGTGTTTAGAAAAACTGGAAGAACGATCAGTTCCATCAACACCGGCTTTATACAATTTGAATAGTTTAGCTATTGTCGTTATAAAACGGGCTTCAGCACTTGCCACACATTGTTGCCGACAATTTTAGCGCCGTTTGCCGTAGGATGGATGCCATCCTTTTGGTTTAAAGCCGGTACGCCGCCTACATCTTTCAACAAAAAGGGCATAAAGGTCATGTCATTTTTGTGCGCCAGGTCAGGAAAGATATTTTTAAAACTATCCGCATATTTCACGCCCATGTTTGGCGGTACCATCATTCCTAAAAGAACAAGTTTGGCTTGCGGATATTTTTTCCGGACAGCGTCAACAATCGCCTGCAGATTTTGTGTCGTCTCATTTACCGGGATGCCGCGCAATCCGTCGTTCGCGCCCAGTTCCAGCACGAATACATCTGTTTTCTGCCTTAATATCCAGTTGATCCTTGCTTTTCCTCCGGCAGTGGTTTCACCGCTGACGCCCGCGTTAACTACTTTATATTTCAATCCGGCTGAGTCGATCTTGTGTTGAACTACACCGGGAAAGGCATCCGAAGGATCGTCCAGGCCGTAACCGGCAGTTAAGCTGTCGCCAAAAAACAATATCGTTTTTGCCGCGGCAGCAGACTTTATCTGAGTTGTCGTATCTGCCGTGTTTTCGGAAGATGGTTGCTTTTTTTCGCCGCAGGCAACAAGCAGCGACAAAGTAAATACCGCAGCAATGATCTTTAATCTATTCATAAACTGTTAATCATAATCAGTTAGCCCTCAATATTTCAAGCGGAGGTCTGTTTAGCGCGCCGCGGCCATTTAACAATCCTATAATTACAGTAAGCGCCGATACGATAAAAAATAATATTAATGCCGGAATCAGATTTATCGTAAATGGAATTTCAAAACTGTATTTCGCTAACAGCCACGTTCCGCTGACGGCAATCACAATACCTGTAAGCGCTGAGAGTACGCCCAAAAATAAGTATTCCAGCGCAGTGATCGTAAATATTTGTCTGCGGCTGGCGCCGATCGTCCGCAGAAGGACACTTTCACGGATGCGCTGATATTTGCTGATCCTGACGGAAGCGATCAAAACCACTATCCCGGTGATGATGCTGAACGCACTCATAAAACGGATAACATATCCGATTTTATCAAGCAATTCATCAACCACATTTAATATCAAACCAAGGTCGATGATAGATACGTTGGGAAAACGTTGTACCACCGCTTTCTGATATTGAGCGGAGACGGCTGCAGAGGGCACATGCGTAAGCAATACATGAAACTGCGGAGCGTCTTCCAGTACGCCCTTTGGAAAAACGATCTGAAAGTTCGTTTGAATTTTGTTCCAGTTAACCTGTCGGATACTGGCCACAACGGTGGACATGCTGACACCCTGAACGTTAAATGTCAGGTGATCACCTACTTTTACATGATTACGCCTTGAAAAATTTTGCTCGATCGAGACGGGGATATCTTCACTGGCGTCCGCTTTTCCAACCCATTTTCCGTCGGTTATCTTTTCGGTAGCGCTAAGCGAATCCCTGTAAGTTACCCGGTATTCATAGGTAAAAGCCCGGACAGGAATATGCAGCGTGCTGTCCTTCTTTACATCAGCCTGCGTTTTGTTGTTTATTTTTTCCAGGCGGATAGCCACAATGGGCACCTGCTGCATTACCGGTAAATGTTGCTGCCGGGTTAGTTTCGCTAAAGAGTCCTCCTGGTTGGT
The DNA here is from genome assembly GCA_035547875.1 of Mucilaginibacter sp. Lineage (GTDB taxonomy): Bacteria > Bacteroidota > Bacteroidia > Sphingobacteriales > Sphingobacteriaceae > Mucilaginibacter. The sequence goes on from DASZTX010000040.1 coordinate 139,008, forward strand.
CTGTATATCAAACAGGATCATATTTGACTGGTTTCCACTTGAAGAGAGTTTTACCTGGCCCATCAGGATGCTCTGGATAAAAAATAGCGTGCAAATAAAAGCCGTACTCAGTCCGATGGAGACGATCAGTATAATCGTTTGATTGTTCGGGCGGTAAAGATTTGCAAAACCCTGCCGGAATAAATAACCCCAGGTACTCTTGATGAATATCCGCATCAGCTTCATTAAAAGCCACGCTGTAAAAGACAATATAAGAAAGGCAATCAGAATACCGATGGTGAAAAATATACTGGCAATCCAGCTGTCTAACTGGAAGAAAGTGAAGGTCATTACGAAAATGACGATCAAAAGGTAAACAAACCATCTCAGCGGGTCCCGCGACAATGATACATCGCTGTAATCTGCGCGTAAGGTGTTCAAAGGAGAAATATTCCGTATCGCGATCAGCGGAAGCAAGGCAAAAAGCACCGAAATAATCACACCAAGTAAAATGCCCTGTCCAACTGCAAGCCACGAAATATCGGTTGACATGGTGATCGGCAAAAAATCTCTCATTACCACGGGCAATACGTGCTGAATAACGGAACCCAGTGCAGCGCCGCTCACCGACCCGATGATGCCGATGCCGATGATCTGAATGAGGTAGATCAAAAACGCCTCGAAGGCTTTCACGCCCAGGCAACGCATGATAGCGATAGACGCAATTTTTTCGCGGATGTAGATATGAATGGCGCTTGCAACTCCCACACAGCCAAGCAATAATGCTATAAAGCCAACCAATGAAAGAAACCGCGTCAGATCGCCAAAGGAACGGCCGGTATTTTCTTTCCGGCTTTTCACGGTCTCAATATTCATTTCCGCTTTATCCGTCCTCGGCTCTATGCGTTTTACCAGTTTGTCTATGTCAACCGGCTGATCGTATTTATAAAAATAGCTATAGTTTATCCGGCTGCCTTTTTTTTGCAGACCGGTTTGCTCTAAAAAGTGTAATGGGATATAAACTATGGGAGCAACGCTGGATGATATACCGGTTTGTCCCGGTGCCTTGTCCAGTATGCCGGCTACGACAAAGGTCATCTCACCCACTTTAACGGAGTCATTCACCCTGACGTTAAATTGCAGTGCAAGGGTTTTGTCCACGAGCGCCATTTGACCTTTTTTAAAGTCCTGACCAGCACTGGCCGGTTCTGTTTCAAGGCTGCCATAATATGGATAAGCGCCTGTCAGCGCCCTTACCTGTACCAGCCTTGTGCCCTTTCCTTTTGGAAAAAATATCATTGACGCAAAACTGCGTTCTTCCGATCTTTTGTCACCTAATGAGTCAAGCAAGGGTTTGATCGATGTTGCCGCCGGTTTATTCCCGGAGATCACCAGATCGGCGCCGACGAGCGTGGCCGCCTGAGCGTCAATGTCTTTTTGAAGATTATATCTGAACGAATAAATGGCAACAAGTGCCGCTATGCCGAAAATGATAGACGAAATAAAAAGCAACAGGCGCGATCTGTTTTTACGGCTGTCGCGCAAGGCCATTTCGAAGAGCCAGCGTATGTTAACTTTTCGCCTGGTAATTAAGCCGGTGTTTTCCATGTCAGCTTATTTATTGTCGGTCAATTCGTCAGCGATCAGGTGTCCTCCTTTTATCCGCAGGATGCGTTGCGTTCTGGCTGCGAGTTCCAGATCATGCGTCACCACAACCAGTGTAGTACCAGCCTCTTTATTAAGGTCAAAAAGTAATTTAACCACTTTTTCACTTGTTTCAGCATCCAGATTTCCGGTCGGTTCGTCGGCAAATAAAATGCGTGGCGCATTCGAAAAAGCTCGCGCAAGGGAAACTCTTTGCTGTTCGCCGCCGGAAAGCTGGGCAGGGTAGTGGTGCCCCCGGTCGGCAAGTCCGACTTTTTCCAACAGATCGGTTGCGCGGGAGCGAATGTTCTTTTCGCCACGCAGTTCAAGCGGAACCATTACATTCTCAATCGCGGTAAGCGTCGGCAACAGCTGAAAATTCTGAAATATAAAACCAATATACTGGTTACGGATTTGCGCCAGCTGATCTTCGGACATCCCGCTCAGGTTGATACCGTTAAGCTCCACCGTTCCCGAACTTGCCCTGTCCAGTCCGGCGCACAGGCCAAGTAGTGTCGTTTTACCGCTGCCCGACGGACCTACAATGGCATTGGTTGAACCGGCGCTGATTGAGAAGTTTATATCCTCAAGTACAGTAAGCGTTCTGCCAGCGCTTTGATAAGTCTTTGTAAGATTGGAGATACTAAGAATATTTTCCACTAATGATGTTTTCTTTAATAGATAGTTTTTATCAGCGTTTGTTACTTTTTCACGCAACAATAACAACCAATCTCCATTTTTCTCTAAAAAAATAGAAGCTTGGCAGGAAAGTATGACAATATAATGATTTTGACGGATGACGTTGTTATGCGGGATCAGCAGTCGTCAGAACAGGCCAAAATAGTCCCTGGTATAGAGCGTCTCATATCTGTAATATTTATCGCCCACCTCATGGCCGAGGTCCTTGAAAACGAATAATTTCTTTTTCGAGCGGATATTATTGAATACGGTATAGGAATTATTTGGCGGTACGAATGGATCAAGCAAACCTATTCCCATTACCACCGGGCAGGTAATCATGTCTGCGAAGTTTTTGGTGTCGTAGTAGCGCAAATTTTCGAGCACTTTATTGAAGGTTAGGTTCGGGATAACGGTAACATACTTTTTCATAAAATTTACCGGCCATTCCACAGCGCCGTTATCCATATTGTAAATGTCACTTAGGAAAGGGTTTTGAGGGGCGCAAATCGTTACGCGTTTGTCCAGCGCCGCTGTGGCGATGGCGAGATACCCGCCCATGCTGCCTCCCGTTACGGCAACTCGGTCATGGCTCAGTTCAGGACGGGAAAAAACAAAATCAACCGCACGCAGGCAATCCATGATCATGCCGCGCATCAGGTATTTATCTTTGTCTTCAAGCCCGTCAACAATATAGTCTTCACGCCGTATATCGAGATCTTTTTTACTCAGCCCCTGACCTCTCGGATCAAGCCCGACAAAAGCCATATCGTCATCACGGCCCAGAAGCGGCTCATTCGTAGCCTGATATCCCGGAAGCATGATGAGCACCGGAAATGTCTGATGTTTTTGATGATGTTCCGGTTCGGTCAGCCACGCATAAACGGTTTTATGGCCGAAGGATTTCATTTCGATCAGGAAAACTTTGCGCTTGTCTTTTTCCAGTTCCGGCTTCTCCGTAATCTTATATTCCGGTTTTATCCTGGCTAATTGGGCCTTTGTGTCTTCCCAGAATTTTTCAAAATCATCAGGCTTGGGATGCGAGGATCTGATCTCCTCTGGTCGTATGCCAAATACGCGCCGGGTGGTATCGTCATAATCCGACACATTGATCATGAAATTTAATTTGTAGAAACCACTCTTCAATTCAGGCATGGTAAAATCAAAACTACGGCTGCTTTGCTGTGCAATTTTTATTTCAACAGAATTGCTGTCGATGGGGTGATTGAACTGGTCGGTTATCCGGTACGATATTTTACCAGATTGGGCGATGTTAAAATGATTATTGACCTCGAAAGTATAGGAGGCTAACGCAGAAAAAATGGCGTCTTTACTGTGAGGGATTAAAATTGTGGTGATGTCACCGGCCACGCTGTCCGCTGCCGTTATTTTATTATCACCTGCCGGAGCCGTGTTGCTGTTATCCTGCCCAAACGATCTGCCCGTAATAACTGTTAATATCAGGACAACCCAAAAGAAATGCGGCTTTTTCATCTGCGGATATTTTGACAATATTAATGCCATCTCCCGTTTAACTTAAAAGCACAATAAGACATCAAAACTAATCGTCTTTTTGAGTATTTATTTCCACAATAAATGTTTCGGCAAAACGTCTGGTTTTTGGGTTGTGTTTTTTGCTCCGGTTTTCATTTGTTAATTTTGGCCGTTTCAACGAATATAAAAAAGGAGTTGTGCTGCACAATCCCACGACAGGTCTGCCTGTCTTTATAATATTTATTAACGTTTATAATAAAGTTAACCTGCCTTGGGCATTCTTCGTAAAAGGAAAATATGATTCAGTCATCGCTTACACATCGTTTAAAGGATCAGCACCGGACAATCACACCAATTATTATAAAATTAAATGACAGGCAGATACAGCATCATCTAATTAAAGGCAAGTGGAGCATTCATGAGCATATCGCTCATCTGGCTAAGTATCAGCCGGTATTTATCGACAGGATCAGGAAGATATTGTTAATGGATGACCCTCATTTTGAAAGATACAGTGCCGAAGATGACGATGGCTTCGAAATTTATTGTGCATTCACTACCTATGAGTTGCTGAAAAAGATTGGAACAGATCGTGAGATCATTTATAACCTGATCACCAAATTACCACCCGATAAACTCGACCGCACGGGCGTTCACCCAAAATATGGCAGGTTGAATGTGCTTGAATGGACTGAATTCTTTTTGCTGCATGAAGCGCATCATCTTTTTGCCATTTTCCAGCTTACGCACACGGTTAAATAAAATCCTGCGAAAGGTTAAAATCTTTTCTTTACTGGCTCGTCTTGATGTTTAAGTAACAATTCATTGTTATTTTTACCAGCCGTACAATCCTGAAAGAATAAAATATTCCGTATGCCAGATCAAAAAAACAAGCAACCAGGCATTTTTAGCCTGTTAAAACCATATTCAGGTCTGGTTTCTCTTCTGATCCTGTTCGCACTTTTTAGCAACAGTATAAACCTTTGGCTTCCAAAGATAATTTCACAGGGTATAGACCAGTACATCCACAGCATGTTATTGCGGGTTCATTTCGACACAACCCCGGTAATTATTAAGTTTTCCGCTGCAGTGGTGTTTGTATTTATTTGCGCTTTTTTACAGGGCGTGATACAAACCTACACCTCGGAAAAAGTAGCCCGGGATTTACGCATGCGCTTATCTGACAAAATTTCCCGACAGAGCTATGCTTTTGTGGAGCAGGTAAATCCATCAAAATTATTGACCAATCTTACGGCGGATGTAGATTCTATTAAACTGTTTGTTTCTCAGGCATTGGTTTCCGTAGTTTCCTCCGTATTTATCATCGTGGGAGCCAGTATTTTACTGTTAACCATTAACTGGAGGCTGGCGCTTTGCGTGATCGCGATCATTCCGATTATAGGCGGCACCTTTTTCTACGTGCTGAAAAAAGTGCGTGCCCTGTTTATGAAAAGCCGTGAGGTGATCGACTGGCTGAACAAGGTAATTAATGAAAGTATTCTCGGTTCAGCGCTGATCCGAGTGATAAACTCCCAGCAATTAGAATTCGACAAATTTTTAAAAGCCAACACCAAAGCGAAAGATTTCGGACTGGCTATTTTGAGGTTGTTCGCGGGCCTCATCCCAGTTATTACTTTCTCGGCTAATATCGCCATGTTAAGCATCCTGGCGCTGGGTGGTCATTTCGTGATCAACGGGACGATGAGTTTGGGTAATTTTGCGGCCTTCAACAGCTATCTCGCCCAGCTGATCTTTCCGATACTGGTTATCGGCTTTATGAGCAACATCATAGCATCGGCCACCGCGTCTTACCAACGTATAAACGGCGTTTTAAATGCACCGGATAATGTAGAAACCGGCACGCTAACCAGCGAACTGAGCGGCAATATACACGTCGGCAATGTTTCATTGTCATACGGGCAAAAGCCGGCATTGCGAAATGTATCTATTGATATTTCTCCGGGTTCGAAAATTGCAATTATAGGACCGACCGCCGCCGGAAAAACGCAATTGCTTTACCTCCTAACCGGCTTAATAAAACCGCAGGAGGGACAGATATTATTTGATGGCAGGCAGATCAATGAATATAACAGTGAAGCTTTTCACCGCCAGGTAGGTTTTGTTTTTCAGGACAGTATTATCTTCAATATGAGTGTGCGTGAAAATATTGCGTTCAGCGATACCGTGACCGACGAATCTCTGAAAAACGCAGTAGAAACTGCGGAGCTTAGCGAATTTATACAAAATCTGCCTGAAAAGCTTGATACGGTTGTTTCAGAACGCGGTTCGAGCTTATCGGGAGGCCAAAAACAAAGGATCATGCTAGCGCGGGCCTTGGCGATCAATCCGAAAATTCTGTTGCTTGATGATTTTACCGCAAGGGTGGATACCAACACGGAGAAAAAGATACTTGCCAATGTTCAGCAAAATTATCCGGGCATGACTCTGCTTTCCGTAACACAGAAAATAGCTTCGGTTGAGCATTATGACCAGATCATTTTATTGATGGAGGGGGAGATCGTCGCTTCGGGCAAACACAGCGAATTGCTGAAGACAAGCCCGGAATATGTACAAATTTTTAATTCGCAACAAAGCACCAGCAACTATGAATTACAATCTAAATGACCTGCAGGCAAAAGCGCCGAAACAGTCAACCTGGTCGTCGCTTAAAAAATTGTTGCAGCTTATTTCGCATGAAAAGAGAAATCTTTGGCTGGCGCTGGTTACTATCCTGATAACATCGTCAATTAACCTTATGGGGCCGCTCGTTATCGGTAAAACCATTGACGACTACATTGTTGTTCCGCATAAAAATTATCACGGGGTGCTGATCAACTGTAGTATTCTGCTTGGTTTGTATCTTGTTTCACTTTGTACCAGTTATATACAAACCATGCTGATGGGTGGAGTAGGGCAAAGGATGCTGTTTACGTTGCGAAATGCCGTATTTAATAAATTACAGTTGTTGCCGGTTGGGTTTTTTAATCAGAATAAGGCAGGGGATCTGATCTCACGTGTGAATAATGATACCGATAAATTAAACCAGTTCTTTTCACAATCGCTGATGCAGTTTATCGGAAGTATTGCCACCATGACAGGTGCTGGCATTTTTCTGCTGGCAATCAACATTAAGCTTGGCTCGGCAGCGTTGGTACCTGCGGTGATTATTTTGATATTTACCAGCGTGAGTTCGGCGTGGGTAAAAAGCAAGAATGCAAAAAATCTTAAAAGTGTAGGCGGCATGAGTGCCGAAATTCAGGAAAGTCTCAACAATTTCAGGGTTATCATCGCCTTTAACCGCCGGGACTACTTCCGTAAGCGCTTTCAGGAAGCCAATCAGCAAAATTATAAAACAGCAGTAGGAGCGGGAATTGCGAACAACTCGTTTTTACCGGTATATGGTTTGTTCTCCAGTTTTGCCCAGTTGATTGTGCTTGCGTATGGCATTTATCTGGTTTCGCATGGCGAATTGGGAATCGGTCTGTTGGCGGTCAGCTTTTTTTCTTACGCGAATAACTTTTATAACCCTTTACGACAGTTAGCCGCTTTATGGACGAATTTTCAACTGGCGATGGCCGGTTGGGACAGAATTGCCCAAATACTGGCGCTGGATACTGATTTGCCAGTGATACAGACAGCAGGTCATCAAGAATCAGCACCTTTGGTGGAGTTCAGAAATGTTCATTTCGGATACGAAGAGCATAAAGAAATATTGCACAACATCAGCTTTAAGCTGGAGAAAGGGAAGACCTATGCCCTGGTAGGTCCAACGGGAGGTGGAAAAACCACAACCGCTTCTTTGATAGCACGTTTATATGATCCCAATAAGGGTGCGGTGTTGCTGAATGGCGCAGATATCAGGAGCATTGATCCGGCTGAACGCACAAAAAAAATAGGTTTTATTTTGCAGGAGCCTTTTCTGTTTACCGGAACGGTGCGGGATAATATTCTCTACGGAAATGCGCGTTACGCGGATTACACTAATGAACAGTTAGAAAAGGTTGTTTACGAATCGAATCTCGGAAGCCTGCTCGCCATTTTTGAAAGCGGGCTCGATACTGCGGTAACATCAGGCGGGGATAGTATCAGCCTTGGGCAAAAACAGCTTATCGCCTTTATGAGGGCAGTCCTGCGAAATCCTGAACTGCTTATACTGGATGAAGCGACGGCCAATATTGACACGGTTACAGAAAGATTGCTGAGCGATATCCTGAACAATTTACCGTCATCGACCACTCGCGTGATCATCGCGCACCGGCTGAATACCATTGAAAATGCGGACGAAATATTCTTTGTAAATTCCGGTGAAGTTATCCGGGCGGGATCTTTCGATCATGCTATGGATATGCTGCTGAAGGGCAAAAGAGCGAGCTAATTACGCTATACTCCTGAACATTAAGGCATAATAAAAGTATTAATATTCCTTCCGGCCGGGCATTCCGCCTGGTCTTCCTGTTTTTCTGACTGATTTTTGCCAAAAAATTTTTACAATTGTAAATAAACTAAACACCAATTATGCAGAGATATACAGGTCAGAAACGAATTTTAGTTGCAACAGATTGTATAATATTCGGATTTGACGGATGGAACCTTAAATTATTGCTTGTTCAGCGTAATATCGAACCTGAAAAAAATAAATGGAGCTTGATGGGAGGATTCATTCAACCTTCCGAAACACCGGATGATGCCGCCAATCGCGTTCTTGAACTTCGGACCGGGCTGAAGAATGTTTACATGGAGCAGTTTCACGTGTTTGGTAATCCAAACCGCGACCCGGTAGAACGGACCTTATCCATTGCCTATTTTGCCTTGATCGATATACATAAGTATGAACAACAGATCAGTGACGAATATCATGCTGAATGGTTTTTATTGAATGAAATGCCGGAACTGATATTTGACCATCAGGAAATGGTGAAACTTGCCAAAAAGCAATTACGGTATAAAGCCGCGCTTCATCCGATACTGTTTCAACTCTTACCTGAGAAATTTACTATACCACAGTTACAGGCCCTTTACGAAGGGGTTTATAACACCACCTTTGACGACCGGAACTTCAGCCGCAAATTGCTGTCAACCGGATTATTGATCAAATTGAACGAAAAAGACAAGGTATCTTCCAAAAAAGGTGCATTCTATTATCAGCTGGATCAATCACATTACCTTGAAAATTTCGAAAGGTTTTTAAACCTCGTCCCCAATCCGGATAAATTTTTCTGACAGTTCCATTTGGCGATTGTTCCCGTTATTTCGTGATAAATAATTATTTAATATTTCTGCTCAATATTATTGTCATCCATGTTAAACAGAAACGATTCTGTTAATTCTTAATCAAATATTATTACCGGATATATACAACCGATAACAAGAAAAACTATATTCGTATGTTGGTTATGCTGTATTTGAGTTTGGCGGGGGCAATATCGCAGCCTGTATCGGCAGATTATGGTAATAACTTTAGCTTAAACACGTTTGGGAGGAATTAAAGGGCTGCATTAAGGCGTTCACTATTAATGAAGAGATTTTTATACTTTTTTGTCGTTTTTTTTGTATGCTCAGGGTTGCTGAGTGCGCAGCAGAAGCCCCAATATACCCAGTATGTTTTTAATAATTATCTGTTAAATCCGGCTGTTGCGGGTATTGAAAACTATACCGATGTAAAAGTGGGATACCGCAGTCAGTGGACGGGGTTACAGGGAGCGCCCGTCACTACTTACTTAACCGTCAATGCGCCCCTGGGCCAAAACTTTTTAAACGGGGATGCTACAGCATTTCCTGCGACCGGCGGTATTAATCCATCGAGCAGGCTTTATACACAGAATTATATGGCTGCCGAGCCTCATCACGGTATCGGAGCAATGGTGGTAAGTGACCAGGCGGGCCCCATTACACAAACTACTTTTGATGCCACTTACGCCTACCATCTGGGCCTTGCAGCCAATCTCAATTTAGCGTTAGGTGTTTCCGCCGGATTTAATCATATCAGTTTAAATACCTCGTTAATTACACTCGAGAACCCGCTTGATCCGGCCATCAGCAACGGCAATAACAGCCAGTGGAAACCTGACGTTAACATTGGTGCCTGGCTATATTCATCGAACTATTATGTTGGTGCTTCAGTGCAACAGCTTATTCCGCAAAACCTGTATTTCAGTTCCAATACGTCTTACAATCAAAGCAAAACAGTACCGCAATATTTTCTAACGGGAGGGATCAAGGTGTTTTTGACCGATGACGTAACGTTTTTACCATCATTTCTGATCAAGGTGATACGTCCGACACCGGTTACGTATGATCTGAACGGGAAATTTTCTTTCGATGATAAATTCTGGTTTGGCGGCTCCTATCGTCATGGCGATTCGTTCGGTGTACTTGCAGGACTGAACATAAGTTCATTCGTGAATGTCGGGTATTCGTACGATATCACCACATCCGCATTAAACACGGTAAGCAACGGAACCCATGAAATTGTAATCGGTATTTTACTTAATAACAGGTATAAAGTGACCTGCCCGCAGCATCAGTTTTAGATGATCCGGTTAATTTGCTAAAAATTTATAATTCCTTTCTGAGCCGTGCCACCGGAATATTCATCTGTTCGCGGTATTTTGCAACCGTACGGCGGGCAATGTTGTATCCTGCCTCTTTTAATATTTCGGTGAGTTTTTCGTCAGCAAGCGGATGGCGTTTATCTTCCTTGCTGATATGTTCTTCCAGGATCTTTTTTACTTCTTTATTTGATACTTCTTCGCCGCTTTCAGTTTGGATAGCTTCAGAGAAGAACGATTTTAACAGGAAGGTACCGAATTCCGTCTGCACGTATTTTGAATTGGCAACACGCGAGACGGTCGAAATATCCATATTTATCCTGTCGGCAATATCTTTCAGGATCATCGGCTTCAAATTTTTATCGTCACCTGTCAGGAAAAACTCGTATTGATACTGCATGATGGCGTTCATGGTCTTCAACAGTGTTTGTTGCCGTTGCTTGATCGCATCGATAAACCACTTGGCTGAATCGAGCTTTTGTTTGACGAACTGTACGGCCTCTTTTAGTTTCTTATCATGCTGCGAGGCTTTGTCGTAATGCTGGAACATTTCCTGGTAAGACCGGCTCACCCGCAGTTCCGGTGCATTCTTCGAGTTCAGGGTCAACACAAGTACACCGTCGTTATTCGAAATATGAAAGTCAGGAATGACCTGCATCTGCTTGTTGTTAACCTCGTTCGAGTCGCCGGGCTTTGGATTGAGTTTCAAAATCTCGTTCACCACCGCTTTCAGCTCGACGGAGGACATGTTCAGCGACTTTTCAAGCTTATCGTAGTGTTTGCGTGTAAATTCATCCAGGTAATGCTCTACCACCGTCATGGCTTTTTTAACGATAGGATCAGCATCCTTTTTGCGAAGCTGGATCAGCAGGCATTCCTGCAGGCTGCGCGCCCCGACGCCGGGAGGATCAAACCCCTGGATCACCTTTAGCATATCTTCCACTTCCTCGTCGTCCGCAAAAACGTTTTGAGAAAAAGCAAGGTCGTCGGTTAAGGAAGTTATCGGCCGGCGCAGGTAGCCGTCATCATCCAGGCTGCCAATGATCTGACTTCCTATTTTAAAGTCTTTGTCTGACAGGGGTAAAAGGTGAAGCTGCTGCTGCAGGCTTTCAAAAAATGAACTTTGTACCGCAATCGGGATCTCTTTCCGTTCATCATCATCCTCACCGTTCTGGTCATACCGCGACCCGTATTCGTTTACGTTATCTTCCTGAAGGTAGTCGTCGATGTTAAATTCGTCCGGTTCGCCTTTTTCCTCGTCGCTGCTGTAGCTTTCCTCTTCCGGATCGCGGTCGGGATACTGTTCTTCAGGCTCATTTAAATTGGAAAGGCTGAAATCCTCAAGCGCCGGGTTTTCTTCAAGTTCTTCTTTTATTCTCGTATCCAACGATACGGTGGGCACCTGCAGCAGCTTGATAAACTGTATCTGCTGAGGCGAGAGTTTCTGTAAAAGTTTTTGTTGAAGATTTTGTTTAAGCATAATCAGATGATGGCAAAAATACATCAATTAGTTTAACTAAAAAAGTAGCTAACCTAAGTTGACAATGACATGCTATAAATGCCAAAAAAAAATATTTGTTTGTCAGGCTCTTAATTTTATTGCTACTTTCGGGTAAACCAAAAATCAGAAATATGTCAGTTGTAAAAGAATTCAAAGAGTTTGTGATGCGCGGAAACGTTGTCGATCTTGCAGTAGGTGTAGTGATCGGAGCCGCGTTTGGTAAAATAGTTTCTTCCTTAGTAGCGGACATTATTATGCCGCCGATCGGTCTGGCTACAGGTGGCGTTAATTTCTCAAATATTAATATTGTTTTGAAGCATGCGGACCCCATAACAAAGGCGCCGGAAGTCGCAATCCATATCGGCAACTTTATCAACGTGGTCATTCAGTTCCTGATTATAGCGTTCTGTATCTTTATAGTTGTAAAAGCTATAAACTCGTTGAAGAGAAAAGAAGAAGAAGCGCCTGCTCCACCTCCGGCTGAACCAGCTCCCTCTAAAGAAGAAGTTTTGCTGACGGAGATCAGGGACTTATTAGCTTCAGAGAAAAAATAACAAGCATTTAAACCAGATAAAGCGGGCTGTAAAGCCCGTTTTTATTTTACACCGGCATTCATAACGCGTCAATACGTTTTTGGTAATGCAGGGTCGGTTAAAATTATGTAATCAGCCTTGCCTGCAAATTTAGACCAGTCAGGATTGGCGAAATTGTCGTCCGAATAAGCCGCTATGTTCAGGATTCGCGCTTTTGGTGCATACTTTTTTAACTGCGCTGCAATTCCTAATTTTTCCTCGCTGTGGAACCCGCCGTTTATCTGGAATACTTTGTAATCACGATACTTTTTGAGTGTTCTGGCAATATTATACGCCATTGTTGCGTCCCATAGATTTTGTGCCTGATACATTTTCATGCCGCCCATAGCGCTCATTGCACTGTGTCCTCCCATTACTTCGACAAAGTTGTCATAATATTTGCCGGTCGCGGTGTCGATGGGAAGAGGGGGTAGAAATTGCCTGCTTTGTTTATTCAATTGTTCCAGACTGCCCAAACCAAGCCTACTGACCATATTGGTGTACCGGGCTGGCGCATTTGCCGCAGTAACCGGAATATTCCTGGCTTTCGCAAGTTCAATCAGGGGTCTGTAATCTTTGTAGTTTTTCCAGGCACGTGCTTCTGTAATAAAGTTTTTTTCGCGGATAAATCCTGCGAGGTATTCATCGAGCGGAATCTGGCAGTCCGTTTCAAACATTTCCATCGATAAGGCCAGTTTTCCCGGATACAGGTCGGCAAGTTGTTTAAAGATGGCATGTTCGAGATAATGACCGGTAGAATCGTCGTGCTCCTCCCCGAAAAAAAGCACGTCCGCACCGGTCATATCAGTTACTATTTCATCAATCGTGATTATCTTTTGCTTTGACGGACTGTAGATTTTATAGTGCGCAGAAAGAGAATCCTGCGAAAATGCAATGACAGGCAACAATAGCCATAAAGACAGGAATAAAGATTTCATATTGCGGGATAATAAGCGTAAGTTATAAAACTTATGGCGTACGCCATATAAAATAGCTAAAATAAGGTCCCGACCATTTTTTTACAAACGGATCAATATCAGGGGCTTTTACAGGTTATTTTTTAAAAAGAAACTATAGTTTGAAAAGTAGTAATAAATCACTAAATTTGCGCTCTTGTTTTTAAAAACGACGAATAGAATAAAATATAGCCATGAAAAGAACGTTTCAGCCCTCACAAAGGAAAAGAAGAAATAAGCACGGTTTCCGTGAGCGCATGTCAACCGCTAACGGCAGGAGAGTATTAGCAGCAAGAAGAGCTAAAGGCAGAAAGAGATTAACAGTATCTGACGAGCGTCGTCATAAAGCATAAGCTGGTTGCTTTCTCCGTGCAGGAGTTTGAACCATTTATTGCCTAAATTTCGGTTCAACATCAGCAATCATGTACACTTTTAAAAAAGAAGAACGGTTATGTAATAAAAAGCTTATTGAACAGCTTTTTCATAACGGTTCTTCTTTTTTGTGTTATCCGTTTAAGGCCTCCTGGCTGGTGGTTGAAAATCCCTCTCGTTTCCCTGCGAAAATCGTGTTCTCTGTATCAAAAAAAAGATACAAGCGGGCTGTTGACCGTAATCTGATCAAACGCCGCATGCGCGAAGCTTATAGGATATATAAACAGGAATATCTGTATGATGTGCTTAGGAGCAGCAACAAACAGATCATATTCTCTGTTGGATATATTGGAAAGGAAATATCCGGGTATGATTTTACCGACAGAAAGATGCAAAAGCTACTGATCCAGCTTTGCGCCGAAATTAACAGATGAAAGCGATTGCCGATATTTTGAAACTGTTAACGGGCTGGATATTTGTTGTCATTATCAAAATATATCAGTACTTTATTTCTCCGCTAACGGGCGCATCCTGCAGGTACACACCTACCTGTTCGCAATATGGTGTGGAAGCGATACGGAAATACGGACCGTTCAAGGGAGGATGGCTGACCCTAAAAAGATTAGTCCGCTGCCATCCCTGGGGAGGGCACGGCCATGATCCGGTTCCCTGAAGAAAATCCAATGACCTGGTACCGGCAAATATGTAGATTTAAATCAGGTCCATTGCTATAAAATTGAAACATGAGCCTCATTTTACAAATTGAAACTGCAACCCCCGTTTGTTCTGTCGCACTGGCAAAGAATGGCGCGGTAATCGCTGAAAGAAGCATCTCCGGTCGTAATCCCCACGCAGAAGCGATCACTGGTTTTATCGATGAAATAATTGCTGAAGCAGAAATAAAGATAGGGGACATCGATGCTGTTGCGGTAAGCTGCGGCCCCGGTTCCTATACAGGTTTGCGTATTGGTATTTCGACTGCTAAAGGCCTGTGTTTTGCTTTGGACAAACCACTAATTGCTGTAGAAACATTGGAAGCTATGGTTGGTGGTGTTATCGCGCGTGGCAGTTATCAAAACGATACAGAACTGTTGTTTTGCCCGATGATCGATGCGAGAAGGATGGAGGTTTATACAGCCGTATTCGCACATGATGGCAGCAGGGTAAAAACAACATCGGCTGAAATTATAGACGAAAACAGTTTTTCAGAAATCCTGCATACGCAGAAAATGTTATTTTTTGGAGATGGGGCGGAAAAGTGTTTTAATGTGTTAAAGGGAAATTTAACCGCCCGTTACCTGGCTGAATTTAAAAATGACGCGGCAGATATGTCCCAAATCGCCGCCCGCAAATTTGAAGCCTCCGAATTTGAGGATGTAGCCTATTTCGAGCCTTTTTATCTGAAGGATTTTATCGCCGGGAAAAAGCAGGGTTAAGCTCTTTTAATGTTCAATGGAGTTAATTGAGGCTATCAGTCGTTTGTTTTAAACAACCGCCCCCAAAGTCTGCCCAGAAAACCCTTTTCCCCAGTAGGGATGACGCTTGCATTTAATGGGTGCTCTATCACGGGGCCGATCTTCAGCGAAAAACCTAAAAAGAAGTTTCCACCGGAGAAGCTGCTATTCTGAAATGTCTGACCGGAAGAACTGCCGATTGCAGCTGACGCTAAACTAACAGATTGCATCAGCCGGTCACTGCCAAAGTAAAACTCAAAGTTGGGTGTTTGTACCATGAACTGTGCACCAAGATTGAACAGTTTCATGTCGTCGTAGGTAGTGGTCAGCGTCAGCGTGTATTTTTTATAGGAGAACGGATTTACCAGCGCTCCGGTAAAGCCGGGATAAAACAACTCTTTGGACGCGATCAGCGTAGGGGAATACCTGAAATTCTTGTTGTCGTCCAGCCAGTATTGATGGTTTACGCTCAATTCGGCCCTGCCGTTTATGGGGGTATCAAAAGAACCACCTATGCCGTTTGTATGTGTAATTTTATAAACTGCGTTATATACACTGTCTTCACGGCTTTTTGTCGATAGGCCGCCAACGTTCCTGGCACTGGAAAATGCATAAACGGTGGAACGGGCGCTCCAGTGGATAAACCCAAGATCCTTGATATTTCCCTGTATGGTATAACCGTCTTCCGTGCGGTAGCTCGCGCCCATCGTTATGGCTGCACCCGGGTTGCGGAATGTAGGCAGATAATCCCGCCCGGTTAGATGCCCGGGAATATAACTTGAATAATAAATTCCGCTCAGACCGATAATCGCGGAATCAAAGGGCCTGTCAAAAACGATCTGTGAGTTAACGACCTTTAATTGTTCATATTGGATACCTAACAACGCACTCAGCTTCGCACCAACGGTAAAACTCTTGTTTATCTTTTCCTTATAGGTAAAACTGAACTGGTGATAAGTCTGAAAAAAGTAATCGTCATTAAAAATATTGGTGTAACCGTCCTCGCTGAATCCTTGTGGCCCGTTTAATAAGGCGATAGATTCATCGGTGAAGGTGCCTTTTCCTTCTATCTTTGTCTGTGCTGAAAACCCCAGTTCCACATCCCCGTTCAGGCTTGAAAACATCTTAAACATCAGCGAATAGGCGTTTACATTCACGTTGATATGGTTATACCGTCCCTGACCGATCATCAATTGTGAGTTGTCGTAAACATTGGCAAAAGCACGGCTTTTTAATGTTGCCTGCGTGTTACCGGTCAGAAAAAAATCGCCACCAAAATTAGGAACGAGAAAATTGGAGGCAAACTGTTTACTGGAGTCGGGTATAAAAGCCTTTTGAGAAGGGTTTTCAAACGAATCATAAAGTGTACCGGTATTATACTGGGAAAATTGTTGGGCAAAGATGCTACCTGAAATGGAAACCAGTAAAATAAGGAGTAAAATTTTCTTCATATAGAGCTGGTAGTGCCTTAGCTTTTGTCGTTTGTAAACGTCTTAAAGATAAAAGTCAAAACGGACTATTAAAAATAATATTAATAATTAATGCCTTTAACGCAAATGAAAATGGATTGTTGTCCAAATAATTCCTGTGACATTATTTTGTCGTGGTGGTATCGGTATTTAACATCATACTAAAATTAGTGTAAAAATTATTGTCAACCGAAGTGAACTGAAAAGATGCTCCGTAAAAATTCTTCCACCCCGGCTCAAATCTTTTAAAGTCGCTATAAATATCACCGTCCATATCCCGCTCAAAAATCGGTTGGGCATTTCTGAAATTGAAGAAAAACGAAACATTGCTTTGTGCGGCAAGCAGATTCTGAAATTGCTTATACTGGTCGTTTTTGCTTAAGAATTTGCGGTTGATATAGGTATCGTAATAGCTGGTCAGTTCCGTGCTGCTATTCGCCAGTATCATATAATTATCGATGATCATAAAATACGGTTTACGGAAAGCACCAAAAGCATCACCAAGCAGGTAGAGCAGAAGGTTTTCATAATTGAATTGTCCGGTATTCTCGTCATTCATTGTGCTCAGCGCAGCAATAGCCAGCTTCAGCTTAGAGCCGTCATTTACAGCTATGATGGCAAATTTTTCAAAATAGCGTGTAGTGACTATTGCAAATTCATTGCCAAGCAGATTGTTAAACTCGCTCCGCACATCAACCGCAGTTTCAGCTTTTATTTTTCCAAATAGTTGGTCGCGTTCAGCAGAGGTCCCGTTTTTGTTTTGCAGATGTGTAAGCCTGGCTCCGAACTTTTTTGGATCCGATACCGAAAAAGCCGTACAGTAAGCTGTGGTTGAAGGGAAGATTTCGTCGAGATGAGTATCGACCGGCTTTAAATCAGTAAAAAGATTAAGATAACTCAGTTGACCGCCGGTATTAACATCCGTCGATCCATTGAACATAATAGCATCAGTACGGTAATTCAGGCTTAAAGCGGCAAGCGCATTCAGAAGCTTGAAGTTTCTGAAAATATCGGTGTTTCTGTTTTTAAATAGCCGGTCGAATAATGGGGTCAGGCGGTTATAATTTAAATATAAATTCGCCAGGGAGTTGTTACGCTGTTGTTCAGGTAGCTGAATGAAGTTTTTTTCGCCCTTTTTATTTTGATGCGACGCACTCTGGTCGATCAGTTCTTTTGAAAAACTGCCCGAAAAAATATTATCTCCTTTATCAATCAGGTAAAAGGATTTTTTAAGGGCGCCAACAAAAATATTATAACCGGACTTGCCCGCTTCTGTAATCGGCTTGATCAGCAGCCCGCTATGCGGTTGTTTTGTCAGTCCGCTGAAAATATTCGGATCAAAGCCAATCCCCGCCGACATAGTGATCAGCAGTCCGAAGCCTTCGTTTTTTAAAGTATGGAGTGAAATATAGATGTTTTGCCCTGAGAAAAATTCGCTTAATGCCGGATTCTGAAGTAATGCCTGCCTTAGCGTGTCTAATTGCCCCATCTTTTCTGCACCGATCACCGATGCGAACAGTTTGCTACCCTTAAAGATATCGTAAAACCCTTTATCGTTATTGAACTCGAAAATGGCGCAGGCATCATCCGGGATCAGGTGCATAACCTGGCTTGTCCGTGCGCCGGGCGGGTTCAGATTTTTAAAATAAACAACCGTTACGTACGCAGTGGCCGCTAAGAGGATGATCGTAATTATAACGTATTTTTTCATGGGCGCCTTGCTTCGCAAAGTTAGGACTTTTGACGCGTTATAGTAGGAAATGGAGTGACCTGGCAGTCAAAAGTTATCAGCGATCAGGAGTTTATCAACACCCTAACGGCAATTTGCCGCATACATTCGGCAGTATTATCGTAAAGCTGCTCTCTTAACCTGCCAAATATATTTAACTTTGCTGTTTACGACTTATGAAGAAGAAAATCATTATCACGGCTTCAGTTTTTGGAGCACTGGCAGTAATAGCAGGTGCTTTTGGCGCGCATGGCCTTCGGGCAAAACTTAAAGCAGAAGATATACAGGTGTGGGAAACGGCAGTGCAATACCAGTTTTATCACGTATTTGCCCTTGTCGCCTTGTCAACCATCAGCCGGTACAAAACGAGATTGATCAGAGACTGTTACTATTTGTTCACTTTCGGTATCATATTCTTTTCAGGTTCCCTGTACCTGCTGGCTGTTCGTGATTTGCTGGGTTGGTCGTGGTTGCATGTGCTTGGCCCGGTAACACCGCTTGGCGGTTTGCTGTTCATCGGGGGATGGATCACAATGGCTATTGCTGCCGCCAAAAACAAGTAATCAGATGCTGGAATTTGCCGAGGCCCGATACACTAACCGTGAAACACTTTTCGTGGAAGTAATTTTGCCTTTGGCAATCGCAAAGAATTATACCTACCGTGTCCCTTTTGAAATGAACGGTCAAATGGCTGTCGGGAAACGGGTAGTGGTTCAGTTTGGGAAAAGCAAGCTCTACACGGCAATTATTGCATCCATCAGTACCTTGGCACCAGAGAAATATGAGGCTAAGTATATCATCGATGTGCTGGACGACAGTCCGGTCGTGTCGGCTGAGCAGCTGAAATTCTGGGGATGGATGTCGGAGTACTACATGTGTACGTTAGGCGAGGTAATGAACGCAGCCCTGCCTTCAGCTCTGAAACTTGCCAGCGAAACAAAGATAAGGCTCAACAAAGAGCATGACTTTGATAAATCGGAATTACACGATAAAGAGTTCATGATCGTTGAGGCTCTTGATCTGCAACAGGAATTAACTGTGAGCGATGTTGCCAAATTGCTGGGGCAAAAAACGGTTATGCCAATACTCAAGCATTTGTTTGAGAAAAATATTATCCATATTTCAGAGGATGTCAGCGACCGGTATAAACCACGGACAAGAAGCTTTATTACGCTGAATCCTATTTATCAGAATTCGGAAAATTTAAAGGAACTTCTCGAAATCCTCGAAAAGCGTGCGCCGAAACAAGCTGATGCTGTATTGGCCTACATTAAACTCGCCCGTCATCAAAAGGCGATATCCAAAGCTGAACTGACCGAGGAAAGCGGAGCCGGTGCGTCAAGTATAAAATCGCTGGAAGAAAAAGAGGTCTTTGTTATTGAAGAAAAAAACGTCAGTCGCCTGTTCTTTGATGAGGAAGAACTTTATTCCAATTTTGAGCTGAGTGAGCAGCAAAATGTCGCGCTGGAAAGCATAAAGGAACAGTTTGCCGGAACCGATGTGGTTCTGCTGCATGGTGTTACCTCGTCCGGGAAAACACAGATCTATATCCGGCTCATCGAGCAGGTTATCCGGTCGGGGAGGCAGGTACTTTACTTGCTGCCGGAAATAGCGCTTACGACGCATATCATAGAACGTTTACGTAATTATTTTGGCGCGAGCATCGGTATTTATCACTCCCGTTTTAACGATAACGAACGCGTTGAGGTGTGGCAGAAGGTTATTAATAATGAATATAAGATTGTGCTGGGCGCACGTTCCGCCGTTTTTTTACCTTTTAACGATCTTGGACTGATCATCGTCGATGAGGAACATGAAACCTCCTACAAGCAGTTCGACCCGGCGCCCCGTTATAATGCCCGTGATGCGGCAATCTTTCTGGCCAATATGTATAATGGCAAGGTGCTGCTTGGCTCGGCCACACCATCTTTCGAAAGCTATTATAACGCACGGATACATAAGTATGCGCTGGTTGAACTGAGCGAACGTTTTGGTGGTGTGAAACTGCCGGAAATTGAAGTGGTCAGCATCGCTGAGGAAACAAAAAACAAGACCATCCTTTCCCATTTTACCAGCGTGCTCATGGACGACATAGAGACGGCGCTTAAAAAAAAGGAACAGGTGATCCTGTTTCAGAACAGAAGAGGGTACGCCCCGTTGCTGATCTGTAAGGTATGTGCTTATTCTCCAAAGTGTATCAACTGCGACGTTACGCTTACCTTCCATAAAAGCAGCGGGAAGCTTCATTGCCACTATTGCGGCTATAAGGAAGATGCGCCGCAGGTTTGCCCTGCCTGTGGTTCGACTCATTTGGAGTATAAGGGATTTGGTACGGAAAAGATCGAAGATGAGCTGCAAATGCTTTTGCCGGACACCCGCATTGCCAGGATGGATCTGGATACGACGAGGTCGCGAAATTCGCTGCAAAACATGCTGAACGATTTTGAGGAAAAGAAAACCGACATCCTGGTGGGTACCCAGATGGTTGCCAAAGGGCTGGATTTCTCCGATGTGACCGTTATTGGCGTTATCAATGCTGACAGCTTGTTGAAATTCCCTGATTATCGGGCCAATGAGCGAAGCTATCAGATGTTGTCGCAGGTAAGCGGCAGGGCCGGACGGAGGGGAAAACAGGGGAAGGTGGTTATTCAAACTTATGATCCGGCACACCGCGTGATCAGACAAGTGATCGAAAACAACTACAGCGATCTGTACTTTACGGAAATGGAGGAGCGAAAAAGCTTCAAATATCCGCCTTTTTACCGGCTGATCAACCTTGATATCAAGCACAAAGACCCAGAGATCGTGAATAATCAGGCTATATATCTTGCGAACGCACTCCGTAAAAGATTTGACGACAGGGTGGTAGGGCCTGAATCACCGCTCGTCAGCCGGATAAGAAATTATTATATCAAATCGATCATGCTGAAATTCGAAAAGGACGGCGTTTCGATCAACAAAGCAAAAGCCGTTATCCGGGAAGTGATCACACAATTCCAGACGACTAAACTCAGTAAGGGAAGCATTGTTCAGCCTGATGTTGATCCCTATTAAAACCTGCCGTTTTACATGATTTTGTCAAAAGTGTCGCAGAGCTGATTCGGCACAGATTTTTTCAGGAAAATATTTCCTGAAAGTGACAAATGTCACCAACAAACTTGCGGTAAATAGCGAAATTTACTGCAAGAAAAACAACAATCATGAGTACCGTGCAGGACTACAAAAACATCAGTTTAATGCCCGCTTTAATCAACTGCAACTGTCCGCGTTGCAGGGTGGGTAAGGTATATGAAAAAGGCCCCTACAAATTTTCAAACAACAAAATTCAAAAAAGCTGTTCGCATTGCGGGCTTATCTACGAAAAAGAACCGGGCTATTTTTATGCTGCGATGTACGTAGGTTATGCATTTGTGGTGGCAGAGCTGGTAACAGCAGCGGTAGCTATATCGGTGCTTACCGGCAGCACTAACCCCTGGCTGTATATCAGTGTAATGATATCTTTTGTACTGGCGCTTTCGCCGTTTAATTACCGCTATTCCAGAATGCTGTTATTGTATTTCCTCACTCCGGGGTTACGTTATCATCCGGAAATGAGCTGATATAGCAATTGCCGGCCGATTATCGCAGCCATTCGATAAAATTCCTGTGGAGGATAAGATCGCCGCGCAACTCCATTTTTTTCAAGAGCCTGGAAATGACTTCACGGGAAGAGTTGAGGTCGGTCGCGATGTCGTTGTGGGTCATTTTCAGCTCTCTTGCCATCAACTTTTCGTGTTGGTTTGAAAGATAGAAGAAAAGCCGTTCGTCCATGCTTTTAAAGGCGATATGGTCAATTACCACCAATAGCTCTTCATATCTCGACCGGTAAGTTTCCAAAACAAAATAGTACCAGGTTTTAAATTGTTTCATCATGTCATCCATCAAGGTTATGGGAACTGTAATTAATACGGTATCTTCAATTGCCTTTGCCATGATCTGGCTTGTTTCCTGCCGTGTAGCACAGATCATAGACAGCGCGCAGGCATTGCCGGGTTCCAGATAGTACATAAAAAACTCGCCGCTGTCATCTCCCTCACGGTAAAGTTTTATACGGCCTTCGATGACCATCATCGTCGAGCGGATATACTGCCCGGTGCGCATGATCTGTTCGCCCGCGTTTATCCTCATTATTTCGGCGTTTTCTTCCAGAAAGGACTTTAGTCCCGGTTCAAACTGCGGAAACAATTTACCCAGATATGTACTAAGCAGTTGCGTGTCTTTCATCTTAACCTAAAATCAAAATAATATTTCGGGTTAAATTTAATCAACCTGGTAATGGTTATCCCGTCAAAATTTAAAATATAAAAGCTGCCCGATGTTTTTCGCAGGGCAGCCGGTAACAGAAGTTAAACTATCGCAGTTTCTATGATATTTTACTTCTTAAAGTAATCGCTGGCTTTATAAACCTTTTCTACCCATATTCCGGAATTTGCCTGCATCACAAATTCGCTTAGCCCGACCCGGTTCGTACGCGGTGCCCAATCGTATGTATAGCCCATGCGTGTCCAGGGATAATAAACCTGGCCGGGAGGCAGTGGTTTGAAATAAGAGTTGATAATATTGTTGTTGAACCATAATTTATACTTCTCTGTTACACCTGGTGATAAAACTCCTGATGCTCTGGTTAAAGTGACATCGGGGTTTCCGGCGGGCCTGAAGATGCTGTCTGCATGTACCCAGAACTGAGCGATATGGGTATAGCCGGATACCGGCGGCAATCCAAGCATTTCATTCAGCCTGAGTATGGTATCCGTCTTTGCAGTAATCTTTCCGTCCAGTCTTTTATGCATTTGTCCCGGAATAAACAGCCATATCTGGCCCTTAAGCGTCGTGGAGTCTCCCTGCGGAAATTGATCCTGCCTGTTGGTAAATGATCCGAACAATACATATTTCTGACCGTTTATCGTCTTCCATTGCAACAGGGAATTTGACGGAACGATCGCCATCAGCGTGTCAATGTTTTGGGAGCTGTCAGCAATCATCGCCAGTTTTACAGATCGGTTATAAGTAGCGGTCAGATCATGTTTCTGTGCGATAAGTACGCCGGTTTTACAAATAAAAGCAGTGAGCAAAGCAGTAATGATTAGCTTTTTCATGATAAGATTATTTTAGGTTAAGTTAAAAATAATCCGGCCGCTTTTGGATAGCTATTATCTCTGAGGCGCATTCCGGAATTAGTCACGAATTTATTGAAAATAAACAGATTAGTTAAAATAAATATGAGAGGAAAATTATTGTCCGGCTAATATTTTTTCAAAGAAGATCGTACCCTCGACCGGGCTGTACCGATATGGCGGTATCTCGTAAAATCCAAATTGTTTATACAGCTCCTGTGCTTTTGACTGACCGGGTACTGAATCCAGTCTCATATATGCATAATTTAAATGCCGGGCGATCGCTATCGCCGTTTCCAAAAGCGTTTTTCCGATTTTAAGATTTCTGTGGTCCGGTTTAACATACAGGCGTTTTAATTCGGCAATTCCCTCTGAAAATTTACGGACGCCCACACATCCCGCCGCATTATTATCCGGCAGAATAAATAAAAGCAACGCACCATCCGGCTTATTGTATTGTGTATTCAGCGTATCAAGTTCCTTTTCAAAGTCCTGATAGGAGAGATCGAAAGGAAGCGATTGTGCATACTCTTTAAATAAAGTCCGGGCTTTTTCAAAATCCGATACGCTTGCGGCTGTTATTACGTTCATTTTTCAGTGTTTATTTAACAAAACAGCGAAAATTACTTGACTAAAGCAAGTAATTTAAAATTAAACCGACACTGAATGCAATAAATAATTTACTGTCGTTTTATCGGCAAGTTGTTATATTTGGATTCTTTAGTGTTTTAAACTATATGGTTAAACTTTTTTTTGGTGGTTTTCCGCTTGAGTTCACCGAGCTTGATATTGCTATGATGGTTGGTTTTCATGGCGACATTCATACCATAAAAATCGTCCGTGATAAAAAAACGAGGGTATGTAAAGGTTATGCCTTTATTGAGATGACTACCAAAGAAGGGGCCGACCGCGCCGTTGATGCCCTGGACGGAACAAAGGTTGGCGGGCGTCTGATCAACGTTAAAATAAGGGAAGATAAGCCGGTTGCGCCAGCCCGTCCGAGATTCGGTTCCGACAGACCGAAACGGCCCAGAAGGCCTATGTAAATGGTCGTTTCGGCCTTCCTGCTTTTAAGATAAATAGTTATTACTCTTGCAAACCGGTATCCTGATTTCTATTGAGTACTCAGCCAGACATACGCCCGGAAGATCGTTCAGCAGCCCATGTTGTCGTTCTGAAAGGAGTATCCGTCAGCGCACTGACAGATACTGAAATAGCCAGAAACACCTACGCCGGTATTTATCCGGAGGCTGACAGCCGCTACATTTATCCCATCATACTTGAACTTAACAGCGGCGTATTCACCAATAAATATACCAAAACCATTTTCCCGGAAGTTTCGGTTGTACAGGCATCCGGTCTTTTAACTTTAAGCTGTGGATGTAACAGCACCGGAGATAAATTGTGTACGCACCAGGCGGCGGTGCTGTCGGCGATTATCCGGCGCGACGAATTTGCGATTTTTTTTGACGGATCGTTACGCGACAAGAGGCTGCGGAAATTCGCAGTGAATTATGGACTGGAATCGGAGCCGGACCTGGATAATTATTTCAAAATTGAGTTTGAACAGAATAAGATTCAGATATTTCCATGTTCAACTTCGCTGATTCCCATCAGCGGCGGGGACGCATTGCTACCGCTGCAAGTGCTTTCGGCGGGTACACCGCGAGAACGTTTGAAAGAGGAGCATGTTCTCAGCGTTGTGTTCAGGCAGCACCGGTATTATAAAAACCTGTCCGTTGAACTTTACCAGTCGGAAATGACGAAGGAAGGGAAAATAAAAAACCCGATGACGCAGGTTTCTGCTCTCGATTTTATCTGGGATACGGACGATGCGCAGCTATTGAAATTTTTTACCGGTGTGCACAAATTTCAGAACCAGTCTGACCGTGCTGAGCCGGCAGCGGACATCACTGCACTAAAGGCCATTCTTAAAAATCCCCGGGGACTGAACTTTTATTATCATAACAGTGATATATCAGATAAGATCAGCGCAGGGTCTGTGTTTCCTGTACGCGCAGACCGCATAACTAATGATATCAGGCTGGAAGTGGATGAAGAAGGACAGTTTTTCAGGGTTTCAGGTTTTCTCTCCATTGGTCGCGATACGTATTCAGCTAATGATCTGAAGATTAGTTATGGGTATTTTGTTTCAGTAAGTGACAGCTTGTATCTGGTTAAAAACGAGCAGCAATTGAATATGATCAATCTGTTTACCGGACGACCGGAGAACTTGCTGATCCATCGTTCAAAATTTGATATTTTTAAAAAACAGCTGCTTGAAAAGCTGGAAGAAAAAGTTTCGGTTAAGTATAAACATATACCTGTCGCCACACCAAAACAACTCAAACAACAGGGATTTACCAGCGAATCGGAGAGGATCATTTATCTGTCCGACTTCGGCGCGCACGTTATGATCATTCCCGTGATGCGGTATGGGGAAATTGAAATATCAGTAAGGACAAAAAAGCAGATTTACTCGGTTGATAGCAGCGGCAAAGAATTTCTGGTATGGCGCAATGATGAAGCTGAACTTCATTTCACCGCATTGCTGGTAAAGCAACACCCTTATTTTGAAGAGCAGCTTGAGAATGACCTTGCCTATTTTTATCTGCACAAAAAACATTTTTTAGACGAGGAATGGTTCTTAACCGTTTTTGAAGAATGGCGTGCTCAGCATATTACTATTTTAGGATTTAATGAGCTGGAAAGCAACCGCCTCAACCCGAATAAGGTTAATATTAATATCCGTGTGCTAAGCGGCATCAACTGGTTTAATGTGGACGTTAATGCCCGGTTTGGAAAAACGCGGGCTTCATTAAAGCAAATTTACCGTGCGGTAAAAAATAAAACCAGGTATATCCAGCTGGATGACGGTACCGTGGGCATACTTCCTGACGAATGGATGGAAAAATTCCGGGGCTACTTTACGGCTGGCGAAATAGCCGATGACGATATGCTGCAGATTGCCCGCAGTAACTTTACGATGATAGAACAATTATTTGATGAGGCGGAGTTGGATGCAGAAGTCAGGAACGATCTTTATCTGTATCACCAAAAGTTAACGGGCTTCACGGCAGTTAAACCTGTTGCGGTACCTGAGGGTTTTAACGGAACTTTACGCAGTTATCAATTGCAAGGATTAAGCTGGCTTAATTTTTTAGATGATTTTAATTTTGGAGGCTGCCTTGCCGATGACATGGGTTTAGGTAAAACGGTTCAGATAATCGCGTTTATGTTATTGCAAAGGCAAAAGGTAACGCGGAATACCAATCTTATCGTCGTGCCTACATCATTGATTGATAACTGGCAGCAGGAGATTTCAAGATTTGCCCCATCCTTAAGGGTGCAGATTATTTACGGCTCCGACCGCGCCAAAACGACCGCAGGATTTGACGATTTTGATGTGATTTTAACCTCGTACGGTTCCCTGCTTTCAGATATCGTCTTTCTGAAAGATTATCAGTTCAACTATATTTTCCTTGATGAATCACAGCAGATCAAAAATCCGGCTTCTCAAAGATATAAGGCAGCACGATTGCTGAAGTCGAGAAATAAAGTAGCGATCACCGGCACGCCCATTGAAAACAACACCTTCGATATTTATGGGCAGATGTCTTTTGCCTGTCCCGGTTTACTGGGCAGCAGGCTTTATTTTAAGCAGATATATTCTTCGCCCATTGATATGTTCAGGAACAGTAAAAGGGCGGCAGAGCTTAAAAAAAGAATAGAGCCGTTTATTTTGCGCAGAACGAAACAAGAGGTGGCACAGGACCTGCCCGAGAAAACAGAGATGGTTTTGTATTGCGATATGAAACCGGAACAGCGGAAGATATATGATGCCTATGAAAAGGAATTACGGGATTATATTTCTGCGACGACGGGTGAACAGCTAAAAAAGAAATCAATGGATGTGCTTAAAGGCATCACCCGGTTACGGCAGATATGCGATTCGCCGCTGTTGATTAAGGGGGAGAAAATGCCCGGTGATGCGTCAGCAAAGATCAATATGCTGGTCGAAGAAATAGAAGGTAAAAGGCATCGGCACAAAATCCTGGTTTTCTCTCAATTTGTGGGTATGCTTGATCTGATTAAAACGCAGCTATCAGCCCGGCAGATATCGTTTGCCTGGCTTACCGGCCAAACGCGACGCAGACAAGCTGCAATAGACGATTTTCAGAATAATCCTGAAACACGCGTTTTCCTGATCAGCCTGAAGGCGGGTGGTGTTGGGCTTAACCTTACTGCGGCTGATTATGTTTACCTGGTCGATCCCTGGTGGAACCCTGCGGTGGAGAACCAGGCTATCGACCGATGTCACCGGATAGGGCAGCAAAAACATATCGTAGCGGTCAGAATGATATGCCCTGCTACTGTGGAAGAAAAAATGATGCTTTTGCAGGATGCCAAACGCGATCTTGCCAATGATCTGATCGCAAGTGATCAGTCGATTTTCAATTCACTTTCCAAAGATGATCTGCTTGGATTGTTGAACAACAGCGCCGGGGAATTATAATAAACCTAATGTTTTCGCCGGGCTTTTTCCCAGACCGCGCTTTGCTTTTTGGTATAATAACGGATGATACCCATCAGTACGGCGTAGTTCATCACACAAAAATAATAGGGGACGAACAGGGCTTTAATACGTACCTGCCGTTTTTCCATAATGAAACCCAGAAAGGCAAGAATGTAAAATAATATCTGAGCGGCAAAAATGCTCCTGTACAATAATCCATCCTGCAAAAATATATTCAGTATGAAGATCAATATCAGCAGGAAGGGCGTAACCGTCCATCTCAGCACACGATGGCTGACATATTGAAACGACAACACCGGGTATTTAAGCGGGTTGAATAATTTTTTTAAACGTAATATGGATTGAATTCCGCCTGCTGCAATTCTTATTTTCCGTTTGAGCTCTTCGGAAACATTTGCCGAAGCAGTTTCCATAGCATAGGCCTCCGGTTCGTAAATGATGCGGTATCCCTTGGCGGCTATCTGCATGGATATCATAAAATCATCAAGAACCGTGTCCGCAGGGACGTCTTCATAAAGCGAACATCTTACGCTGAAAAGCTCCCCGGCGGCGCCCACTACCGAATACAGTTCGGAGTCCCATTTTTTTAATACGGATTCGTATTTCCAGTAAAATCCTTCTCCGGCGGCGCTGGCATCTGCACTGTCATCTATATGCACCCGCTTTTCACCTGCTACAGCGCCTACGGTGGCATCTGCGTAATGTCTGCAGATGTTGATAACGGCATCAGGGTTTAAAAATGTATTTGCATCGGTAAAAACGGCTACGGGAGTTTCCACATACTCCATTGCACGGTGTACGGCCGCGATCTTTCCCGCGCGCTGCGGGCGGTGCAGTAATTGTATTTCCGGATATTTTCCGATGATCTCCGGTGTTTTGTCGGTTGATCCATCCGTCACGAAGATCAGCTTCAGTTTGCCTTCCGGATAATTAAGTTTCAGGCTGTTGTCTATCTTGTTCTTGATAAAATCCTCTTCGTTATATGCCGCTACGATCAGCGTGCAATGCGGAAGCGTATCAGGGTCACTGCCCGGCAGTTTTCTTCTTCCCTTCACCGCTCTCTTTATCCGGAGCAGCACATACAGGAAAATGCCATAACCCATAAAGGTATAGAAAACAATAAAACAGCTAAGCCAGAAAATTATCTTCATTTGATCGTGTTGACAGGGTATCCAAGGTTGTTGCTGTTCTTCCCGTGGGTTAGGTTCCACCAGATGGCTTTAAATAACAGCGGTATAAAGTTATAATTCTTATTTTTTATATAGGTTAAAATATTGCGCGGTGCCACAACGAAAATAAAAAACGGATAAAAGATCAGTTTTTTCAGCAATGGTGCATTTCTCCGGATAAATAACATCCGGTTACGATTCATGAAATATTCTTTTAATCCGGTTGTTTTACCTACAGAAACCGATTCCTTATGCAGGATCAAAGCATCTGTACATACCCAGGCTTCGTAGCCCGCCCGTTTAATGTGTTCGCACCAATCCACTTCTTCATAATATAAAAAGAAGACCTCGCTCATTTTTCCTGCTTTTTCGATGGCTTCCCGCCGGATCATCATTGCCGCGCCGTGGCAGTATGTAGTCGGGCCGGTAATGTGATCATACTGACCTTTATCCTGTTCGCGCAGGCCGATGCAGGCGTTGCGTCCGGTGCTGTAGTTCATCGCCGTATAACCGGCATACTGTATCAGGTTTTGATGATGGAAATATTTGATCATGGGGGACACCATTCCCACTGCCGGATTATCATCAAGGACGGAGGCAAGCTTTTCCACCAGGCCTTCCGTAAACTCGGTATCGTTGTTTACAAAAAAAAGATAATCGCCGGTAGCATTATCGATCCCAAGGTTATTGCCGCCAGCGAAGCCGAGGTTGCGGGCTGATCGTATAAACTTCACATGCGGATATAAGTCCTGCCAGTTGTTGATCGATACGACGGTGCTGCCGTTATCGATCACGATGATTTCAAGCCATTCCCCGTGATCGGGAATCGACTTCAGTAGTTCCTCGGTAACCTGCGGTTGATTAAAGTTTACGGTAATAACAGAGACTTTTTTCATTATAGCGGCTTACGGTACTACTCGCGTGAAGCCCTGTCGAGGCACTGCTGTAATACAACTGCAAATTCCTTATCATTCGGCGGAGCGAAGATCGTGTTATGTTCTCCGGGAATGTCGTGTACGTTTACGCCTTTCAGCGCAAACTTCTTCCAGCCCATAAACTCATAGTCGTCCATATAAAAAGTTCTTTTCCTGGCGCGGAACAGATCCACCTTAATATTCACCGGACGCTGAAAGTAATTACGCTTTGCCTTGGCGCTGGCCTCATCAATCTCGTTATCATATGCAAAAAATCCGGTCTGTTTTTCGTTATTGCCGGTCAGTTTCCACCAAAAACGCACTATCCTCCGTCTTATCAATTCGTTTTTGTATTCAAAGGTACGTTTGGGGTCTTCGGCAAGTAACGCAAAGCTGTTAAAGAGTTTCAGAAAGAAAAGCCGTGTACGGTTAAATACCCGTTTTACGGGCCGATCAAATATGTCGGTTTGCTTGGCGTAGGTGTCAAATACCGCCAGCATTTTTACCTCTTTGCCCATTTCGATCATCTGCCGGGCCATTTCGTAGGCGATGGTTCCGCCCAGCGAATAACCGGCCAGTGCATACGGGCCGATCGGATTTTGCGCCAGTATCTCGGAAATATAATGCGCTGCAATTTCCTCCATTACATCAAGCGGTTCATCAATGCCGTTAAGTCCGCGTGCCTGTAAACCAAAAACAGGCTGCTCGTTGTCCATGTTCATGGCCAGCGCGTTGAACAACAATACATTAAGCCCGGCGCCGTGTACAATGTATAATGGCATTTTTGACCCCTTCGGCTTAATATGTACCAGCGAGTCCCAGGTTATTGATTTAGAATCGACATTTAGCACCAGGGATAGTTTTTCGATGGTGGAATGTTCAAACAATGTTGCAAGCGGCAGACGCTTTCCGGTGAGCTTTTCAATGCGAGCCATGATCTGTACCGCTATCAAAGACCGTCCGCCTAACTCGAAAAAGTTATCATAAATGCTGATCTTCTCGATGCCCATCAGTTCCTGCCATATCTCCGCCACCTGTTTTTCAATTTCCGTACGGGGGGCAATGTATTCGCCAAGCCGGACTACAGCATTATAATCTGGTTTGGGTAAAGCTTTCCGGTCTATTTTACCATTGGGAGTGATCGGAATGGAGGTCATCAGCACAAAATCATCCGGCACCATATATTCCGGTAAAACGGCCAGCATGGCACGCTGCCATTGCTGTACCAAAATTTTAAGATCGGCATCAGGGTTTTCATCTTCCAGAACAACATAACCCACTAACCGCGGGTCTCCGGGTGTATCTTCGCGGGCAATTACCACTGCCTGCCTGATATTACTCTCCTTTACAAGTGCATGCTCAATTTCCTCCAGTTCTATGCGGTATCCGCGGACCTTAACCTGATGATCCATCCGGCCCAGGCAGACGATATCGCCCTGATCATTATATTTCCCAAGGTCACCGGTGCGGTACATTTTTTTGCCGGGTACGGCTGCTAACGGATTATCGATGAATCGCTGATCAGTCAGTTCAGAGCGGTTAAGATACCCTGCTGCAACGCCGTCGCCGCCGATAACTATCTCACCGATCGAATTACCAGTAACATTGTTTAATTGCTCATCAAGGATATAGACCTGTGTATTGGCGATCGGTTTCCCGATGGTGATCTCTTCTTCGCTTTTTATGAGCTTTACGGTTGACCAAATGGTCGTTTCGGTCGGGCCGTACATGTTCCATAGTTCCTTAACGCGCACGATCATTTTGGCCGCCAGGTCTTTTGGCAGGGCCTCGCCTCCGCAAAGTATTTTTAGCGGTAACTGTTTTTCCCACCCGGCCTCGAGCATCATCCGCCAGGTATAAGGCGTGGCCTGCATAAAGGTGATGCCTTCACTTTTTACGATATCATAAAGCAGGCGACCGTCTTTCGCGGTATCCGACCCGGCAAGCCATATTTCAGCGCCGGATATAAGGGGGAGGTAAAGTTCCAGCCCGGCAATATCAAACGAAATGGTGGTAACGGCCAATATTTTGTCTCTGGCAGTCATCCCTGGCGCCTTTTGCATACTCAGCAGAAAATTAACCAGGTTAAAATGTCTGATCTGCACGCCTTTGGGTTTGCCGGTAGAACCGGAAGTGTACAGTACGTATGCGAGATCGTTACCGCTAACCTCAATATCGGGCGCTTCAGCTGTATGCTCCCCGAAAAGATCAAAGGCATCTTCGATCAAAACCTCCAGCGATTGCGATGTAAAATGATCCTGATATTTTTTCGACGTAAGTAAAATTTTGGCTGACGAATCCTCCAGCATAAACTCTACGCGATCTTTAGGGTATTCGGGGTCAAGCGGAATATACGCGGCGCCAGACTTCAGCACAGCAAGCAAGGCAACAATAAGATCAGGTGAACGGTCAAGGGCAATACCTACGATGTCGCCGGTAGTTATTCCTTTACTTATCAGCACTTTCGCCAGCTTGTTTGAACGCTCGCCAAGCTCATTATAACTCAGTCGTTTGCCATTAAACTGAATGGCGGTTTTATCACGGTTTAACGCTATGCATTTGTCTATCAAATAAGATAATGCCTTATCTTTAGGATATGCTACCAGTGTATCGTTAGGGCTATTTGTATTGTCTAAATGGATAGGGGCACTCATTTCGTGTGATTATCGATAGCTTCAGTTAACCAATATTTCCGACTAAAAGTAACTAAAATATTACAATTTGTTTTTTGTTATTTAACACTATGCGTATGCGGCGTATGAATGAATTTTTTGTTGGCGCCTTTAAGTTTGAATAATAACATCAGCATGGCGAAAAATATTGCAGGCACACGCATAACTGCGCCAAAAAAATCGCGGTTGTAGAAACTGATCGGTATGGCAATTAAAATACCGGCGTAGCAGCCCGCTGTTGCAATAAGCCACCAATGCCAGTCAGGACCAATGCGGGGGAACACCAGTGATAATAACATCATAAAGGGCATCAGACCAAGCATTAAAACCCTTGGCAGGATGGATAATTGATAAACTTCATTCAGGTAATCGAATTTACCTTTTAATAACGCGGAAAATGCGGTACTTCCATACGTTTTCAGCAGGTTAAACTGTGCGGATAACCATCTGCGGCGTTGCTTTTTAAATACCTCCTTGTTGCTCACCTTTTCATCATAGATCAGCGCACGATCGGCATAGGCCACACCGATCTTGTCATTAGTCAGTAGTAATCCCATTTCCTTGTCGAACCCGCCGACGGCATCAATGCGCGACATGATATCTTTGAATGTCTGATATTCAAGCGCCATTCCGGATCCAATGATGGCTGAAGAGGAATTGAAGACACGCTGGGCTTTCCGGAAAATGTGGTTGTTAACCTCCTCGCTTATCGCATCAAGGATGGCTACGGATGTGTTGGTATTTTTTGCGACACGGTGCCCCTGTACAACTTTTTCGCCCGCTTGTAAATAATCATTAAGCTGGTATAAAAAATCCGGAGCTGCAATATTATCAATATCGAATACAACGGCAGCATCAAAGCCCGGTTCCGTGTTCTCGATAGCTTTCCGAAGCGCCTTTGATTTGGTGCTGCTTTCAAATACTACCTCCAGAACCTGCAGCGGCATTTTTTTCAGGCTTGCTACAGTTTCGGGTTTCAGAGAATCGGCGATAACGCAGACATGAAATTTATCCTTCGGATAATCGATATCCAGCGCTTTTGCCGCAGAGTTTAAAATGATCTCATCTTCTTTATAAGAACAGATGTAAATAACAAACTTGCCGAGCTTCGAACTTTTTGGCGGCGCTTTAACCGTTATCAGCTTACCTGACACGGAAAATATAAACAGATAAAGGCTGTAAATACCCAGATAAATAAAGATAATCCAGGCGACTATTGATAAAATATCCTTAATGATTTCCATAAACTAAAGTGTTATACGTAAGCGTTCGCAAAAACGATTAGCTATTAACATAATTTTTTAACATTACCCCGTCTGGTTCCTTTTCCGTTCAAGATTTTTACTCAATACTTCTTTTATCCTGTCTATCCGGTGTTCCCAGGTATTATCTGCAGCGACTTCCAGCCTTTTTTTCTGCAAATCCGGCGTATCAGCCAGCGCGGCATCCAGTGCTGCAGAAAACTCTCCTGCATTTTTACAGTACAGCACAGTATCATGCGTATATTCTTTCAGATCAGGATTGAAATCCGTAGATACGACCGGTCTGCCGGAACCAAGGTACTCGAACAATTTAAGCGGGAAAATATCGCTGCTTACTTCATCTTTTTTAAATGGAATGATCGCAACATCAAATCCCTTCAATACAGCGGGCATCTCGTCGTAAGGTACCGGTCCCGTCAGATAAAGGTTAGGGGCCTTATATTCCTCCTCCTTAATATAATAACGGTCGATCGGGCCTACCATTACAAAGCTTTTATCGCGGTTGGCGGCAAACAATTCCTGCATCATATCATAATCAATGCGGCGCTCAATAGCACCAAAATAGCCGATCACCGGTTTTTTGATATCTTTCAGTATTCCGGAAACCTTCAAATCCGGGTCGAGCGTCTTCGAACTGTGACTTATGTTGGCTGCGTTGGGTATAAAATAGGCATTGCTGTTCAGAGCCGCCTTTTTATTACGCAACTCCTTACTGGTGCAAATCACCATATCAACGTTTTTTACCAAAATGTCCTCGGAGATCAGTCCGTGTTTGGTCTGGTAAGGTTCGATGATCGGATCAACACAATGATAAACGCTCAATGCAGGCGAGAGCAGCTGATGCAACCGGGGAAAGCTGAAATTATAGGAGTTGATAAAGATATAGTCGGTAATCTTATGATCAGCGATAACTTTTTTTAGCCTCGTACCAATGATCTTTTCATTCAATTTAACCATCCGTCGATAGAACCTGCCCTCAGGAAGCATGTTGATGGACGGAACAGAAGGGGAGATGACGATCTTTAGATTTGGGATATCAGTCTGTATAATACAATTGGAAGCTGAAAAGAAATGTGGTTTTCTTGTCCTGAACTCCGGTGTATTTCTGAATTTGATATAATCGCGCCAGGTATAGGGGCGGTCAACATAATAGACAAAATTATCCTTCGCCAGATGTTTCGCCATGGTATAGTTGGTCGATTCCAGTTTCCCGTCAAACTGCATCTGCGAAAAAATAATGATGTTCTGATTTTTAAGACTCATGTAATACCCCTGTAAAACTTATCAACCGATACCGGCTATGTTTTTCGTTGTTTGTATTTGGCTACCAGCTCGACCGCCAGACTTTTTGATTCCAGGAACCCCATTTTGAAAATACCGGAAATTGAAAAGTTAAGATGTTTTTTTAACACCCAGTATCCGTAAAGAACTCCTGACAGAAAAGTAAATATGGAAGCCAGCGCAACGCCGTATAAATTGTGAAAAATGAAGATCCCCGCAAAGTCACCGGCGATATTGACCACCAGCATGATCGTCACTTTGGTCATGTTGATATGAGGTTTGTTAAGCATATCCAGCGTGATGCCAAAAAAGCGATCGAGCGGCATGAACAGCGCGTAGCACATAAAAATGCGGAAGATATTCGACGCGTTGCTATGTGCATATTGATGCCCGCCTAAAATGTCGATCACCAGATCGGCAAAAATGAACGACCCAAGTGTCAGCGGTAAAATCAATATGGTGAGTATGCCTGCATATTTTTTCAGAATATAGGTCAGGTGCTTTTTATCGTCGCGGTTAACAGCTGCTGACATGGCGGGAAGCGCGGTAGCGACAAAGCTGCGGAGCGGGATTTCGATAACCTCCATCAGCCGTTGAGGAAGGTAATAAATACCCACCACTGTCGGATCGGTAAACATAAAGTTTATAATATAGGTATCGGACCCACGTAGCATATAGGAACTAACCGAGGTGCCGACACTGTATTTGCCGAAATTGGCAAGCTGCTTTACACATTCGCCTGTTTTATATTTTATCGTCCGGAATTTTGCCCAACCGTTTATGATGGCAAAGATGCTGGTTATAATAGCCGTTGAACAATAGGCGATGATAACGATCGGAAAACGTACCTTTTTTAGCAGGATCAGGACGACAATCAGTACCAGAAAACAGCCCTGCCACATCAGCTGTAAAAGAAAAATGCGGTCGAATCGTTCTTCCGCCTGTAAAATCCATAAAGCAACGCTTGATGGGAGAGTGCTAAAAAAAATGATGGTAAACCATTTTGCCGTCAGTTCAACGGTCGGATGATTGCTGCTGAAGATAAAAACAATAATGCTCACAATTGCAAGCGAGGCGGTTAGTAAAAAACCGATGTACCATGTTGATCCGGCCACAACACGTGCCCGTTCTTCGTCAGCGCCGGAATAAAACTTTACCAGCGATGTTTGAAGGAATCCGCTTCTGAACAAATTGGCAAGGGTAAATGTCGTCAAAAATAAAATCCAGTTACTGAAATCGCCGGGAGTGGTTAGGTTTCTGGCAAGCAAACCCACGGTAACCATACCTACTACAGGCATTACAGCGTTGCTCGCCAGTGAAAGGGTATGTTTATTGATCAGCTTTTTTGTTACTGCCATTATATTTTTTTGTTTGAAGCCTTACTTTAAAGGTTCGGCAACAAACGTTCCGTCAGGCGGAATTTTTTTGGTTTAACAGATTAGTTTTTTCGCGTCTCGGCGCACCGTTAATTATCAGCTGCCGCAAGCCCTGCTCCATTTTTCTGTTCATCCAGGCGTTTGGTGACATTTATGATCGCCATTGCGAGATAGAACAAAATGTTGGTGGGGTATTGTACGAAGGCTTGCTGCGGATAGTTACCTATATCGAGCGCAAATATGATCAGCACCATCGCCATACAGAACGTTTTTAGCTCCGGGTCTTTAATGATATAGTAATAACGGATACCACGCTGCAGGATAATAAAATTAAAAACGCAAAATAGCAGGAGACCAATCCAGCCGGTCTCAACCGCAACACGTACGTAACCACTGTCGGGTGGGAAGTGGGCCAGGTAGGAGTTCGGCGCAAACCGCTGCCCCCAGACGCCGACAGAACCAAGTCCGCCGCCGATAGGATGCGAAAGGATATAGGGTTGTATCCTTTTCTGATTCTCGGCCCGCACATTGAACGATGCATCCTTTGATGGGCTGAAGGCCGACTGGAAACGTACGATACTTGGATTGGACGTAGGGACCTTTATCAGGAAGGCCAGAAAAAGACCGCCCGCCATTGCAAATATCATTACCTTTCTATTGAACTTAAGGATACCAAGCATTACAAGGGCTGCCGGAAGTAAAACATAAGCAGCACGAGTTCCGGAGTAAAGCATTACCGTTAGAAAGAAACACATTAACGCAACGAGAATGACTTTTTTA
Organism: Mucilaginibacter sp.; assembly: GCA_035547875.1. GTDB lineage: Bacteria > Bacteroidota > Bacteroidia > Sphingobacteriales > Sphingobacteriaceae > Mucilaginibacter. The sequence goes on from DASZTX010000040.1 coordinate 176,548, forward strand.
TACAGCCTGATGTTGGTAAAAAGCATGGAAAGACACAGCAATGACCCCAGGATCATGTTGTAGGCGAATACCACCGGGTCTGAAAATATGCCAAACTTACGCATGTGTCCATAAATAAACAGCAGTTGCAGGCGCAGCGGATCAGCATTCAGCCACTTGCTCTCAAATGGCAGGAAACCAATATTTTCCTGCTGAAAAGCAGACAGTGCGGCCAGTAGCTCCAGTACCAGAATGACCTTGAATAATAATTTGATATAATTTCTTGAGCGTATCTGAAATACAAAAATATAATACAGCAACATCAATACGGCCACCGTACGCACGGTATAAACCCATGCCAGAATAGAGGCGGCCGCAGGATTGATGACCTCCATCAGATTGTAAATCAGCCAGGCCAAAATAAAATAGCTGATTGGGTCATTGAAATAATAGGCCCATCGCCGCTCGGTGCGTTGTTTTACAAAAAAGCCAAGGATCAGGATATACATCAGCGCATCAATTACCAAACCGATGGGCGTATCATCCGGAACAACACGGGAAACGTAATTGATTAAAAACGTTACGATTATGAAGATAATGATGCCGAACTTTGGAAACGCTACCGTTGCATATACAAATGGCATGGCAAAAATGACAATGACGATCAGTATGCCCATCACCATACCCTGACGGGCGACGATAAAACTTATAAAAAGGGATGCGCACAACAGAAAGACAAGAACAGCCGGTTTGGAAAACTTGTGAATGATGATGTTTTCCCAAAGCGTTTTTTTTGGTACACTATTTCTTATCCGGTCATCTGTCATTATGAGGCGGCATCAATATAATTTAGAAAAACAGTATTTTAAATACCCATACAAATATGCTCACAAAGGCTGTCGCCACCGCAGCATAATAACACAGACGCCGCAAAGGTGGAAGGTCTTTGATCGGGTCATGTTTTGGGATATCCGATGGTTCAAGCTTCATGGTTTTACTGTTTAAGTTTCGGCCCGGTTAAACAACTGTTGTTACCTGCTTTTTTTGGACGGCGATATCACAGCTGCCTTATTTAGAACCCATCCTGCAAATTTTCCGTCCAGGGCGCGCAGATAATGTATGTGATCTTTATGCTTCTTTTTAATGCTTCTGTTTGCCTCAAATACTGCAACTGTCTTATTAGCAAACAGAATCCATTCTTTGGCTTTATTAAGCGCATCAAGCGGTGGCAGATCGATAATGATGATATCGTACTGGTATTTAAACTGTTCAAACTCATCACTGATCGTCTTTTCATCATTGATCTCCAGCAACGTGATATCCGCACCGCGGTTTCCGATTACGCCGATCTTTGCGTTATCACGTTCTATATAGGAAGTACTTCTGAAATAATCTTCCGCAAACAATGATGGCTGAACGCTGCGCGTAATAGACGGATTGTTAAAGTTCCCGTCTATCAGCAGCACTTTTTTATTTATGGCGCTGTAAGCGTAGGCCAGGCTTGTTGCGATGAGCGTCTTTCCCTCACCGACTCCGAGACTTGTGATCGCCAAAACTTTTTCACCCTTTAGTTCCTGATCAATTTCGAACCTGACCGAACGCAGTAACTCTTTAAACTGCTGCATTTGGTTACGATTTTCCACATCCCAAAGCTTTCTCAGATCGGGCTTGGGGCCCTTGATCATATTCAGCGTTCCAAGCATCGGCAACCCCGTGCGTGACACAAGCATCTCCGGCTCCTTAACGCTGTCGTCAAGATAAAACAGCACAAATAATACCAGCAAACAAAGCAGCATACTTGCAATTGCACTTAAGGCAATCAGGAATATTTTTTTTGATGGTTGTGCCACATCAGGGGTAGCCGGTTCAACCTGCATTAATTTGATCGAGAATTTGGATTGCAGATTGGTGGCATTATACCGGCTCAGTACATCAAGGTATTCTTTAGTTGCTATGTCAATATCAAATTCGTAGGTTTTTACTGTTGCATCAAACGGCACGAGCCTGGAGAATTTTGCGTTCAGATCAGCTAACTCCCGGTTTATTGATTTTACGCTGTATTTAGCCAAATCGCGCGATACTTCGAGTTGCTGCGCTTGCAAAACCAAAGCGTCCTTACCGACCCTTGGATCGAGGATATATTTGTCAGAGGTAGTATGCAATTGCGTCACCAATTGGTTTTGCAGCGAGTCGATCATCGGCTTATACTTCGGATTAAACCCGCTGTGCACGTATTCGTCTGTCAATGTTCTCAACTGATCGTTTGTTGTTGCAACTTCCGCGTTATTCTGATTGATAGAGGCTTCGATATATTTCCGGTTCTGCGGATCGAACTTGTTCAATACGTTTTGCAATGCACCTTCGTTTGCCGAAAGCGTTCTTTCGTTTTCCAGCTTTTTGTCGGTGTAGGCTAATATCTGCGCGAAGATCGATTTAGACTGATCTTCAAGGTTTAATATGCCGTTCTTTATTTTATACTGCTGCAGTTCATCTTTTTTCTGATCGAGCGCCTGCTTTTTTTGTTCGAGCAGATTAGCCAGAAAATCAACGGCATTGGATTCATTTTTTTTGATGTTTACCGAATAGTAATCAATAAATTCCTTTGCCAGCGTATTCACCACAAAGGCCGATAACTGCGGGTTTTCGGATGTAAAGCTGATCGAAATAAAGTCACTTTCCTCATCGCGGTTTACATCCAGATATTTGCGTATCGATCGTTCGTCATAATGCATGGAGATAAGCAGCTCGTTGAGGCCGTTCTCATCCTTATTATAAAGGGACAATGGTTCACCATTTACCAGTTTCGCCCTGAAAACCACGAGTGCATGATCGATAGCCGCCTGACTCAGGTCTTTGAAGTCGTGATTTAAATGCCTGAACGGTGTGCTGGACGTAAGATCATGGATGATAAGTTGATACGATACCTGGTCGATCAGCTTCTTCAGCTTAATAATTTCGATCAGGTTACTGAATTCGCGGTTGATCTGGTCAGATTGTGCGTTGGGATTATTGTCCTTGTCCAGCAGATGGCTTGACGCATCCACAATGCCGGTGGCTATTTGCGTGCGGGAGACGAATTGATCCGGAAGATTTTTGACAAGGAAATAGGAGGCAACTATCGTTGCGATTACAACGATGAGAATGACAAAGATATATTTTCTTAAAAGTTTAAAATAAGCAGATATTTCCATTAATCTATTTAATGCTTTCCAACTTGTCCCCTATAAGCTCTTCAAGATTAGTTTTGGCAGTAAAAACGTTCAACTCGGCCTGTATCCTAAATGAGTTCTGATTGTAAAGGTTGTTCAACGCCGCATTATAAACATCGAACGTTGTCTCACCTTTTTCAAAAGTGTATTTCAGATTTTTTGCAGCCGTTTCCGCATTGGTGACGGCGGTCACCTTATTCCGGAGATCGGCTTGTGCTGCGATATATGCAAAATAGAAACGTTTTATCTGTGCCTCAAGTGTGAGGAAATATTCCTGTTGCTGTAACTCCGCGACCTTGGCGGCCTCGCGCGCGTTATGAATGGTGTACGGGCGTTCAAAAAGGGAACCAAGGCTTACGGACGCTACCAGTTGGTAGCCTTTAAATATCGTCGGATTGTTAATATTGATGGAAGACTGCGGGCTGTAGATGTACGATGCGCTGAATGCTTCCAGCCAACCGAAACTGGCCTGATGGAATGTGCTGCGGGCAATCTCTACCTGTCTCTGTTTTACCTTGACTTCAGGATAGTTTTTTTTTGCCGCTGCGATCAGTTTTTCAAGATACTGGTAAGAAAGATCTTTAAAAATAGTTTCCTGAGCGTACAGCTTACCGGCAGAAATAGAAATAAATAATGAAAGGCAAACAATCCGAAACTTATTATTCATTTTTTTACACTTTTTCTTTCTGAAAAACTGCTGGCACGGTTCTGATGAGTATCTTCCAATCGAGCCACAACGAATAATTCTGCGCGTAAAAGTTATCTAATTTTTTTCTCTCCCGTTCAGACATATCCGCTTTGCCCCGTTTAGTGATCTGCCACAAACCTGTCAGCCCGGCAGGCCCCAAAAAACGCATCGACCATTCGTTTGATGTCAGCATTTCTGCCTCATAAACCGGCAATGGCCTGTTACCAACCAGCGACATATCTCCCAGCAAAATATTGAAAAGTTGAGGGAGTTCGTCGAGGCTCGAATTTCGTAAAAATTTGCCAAGTTTTGTGACGCGCGGATCGTCTTTAATTTTAACAAATGCAGCTTTTGTGCCCCCATCCTCATTTGCGTACTGATTTTGTGTGGATAACTCAACCAACAATTTATCGGCATCGGTGCGCATTGACCTGAATTTGTAAAAATCGAAGGTTTTATAGCCAGTTCCTACACGCTTGCTGCGGTAAATAACCGGCCCTTTTGACCCCAATTTTACGGCAATCGCGATGATCAGCATAACAGGGGAAAGGAACAGGATCATGAGCCCGGAGATCACCAGATCCATCATTCTTTTTCCAACAGGCATGGTATATTCCATGTCCACTTCTTTTGATATTTCGGCAAGCTTAGGCTTGATCAGCTTAAATTTTACCAGAAAATTCAAACGTTCACGAAGGTCGGACATGGAGAATGGATAAATGTAAAAATCATGCACCTTAAGCTGCATGGCTTTTAATTTTAGATCCTTGTCGTTAGAGAGCGAAAGCAGTACGATGATGAGTCCGTTAAAAAGAAAATTACCCTTTAACCGTTCGATTAGCGCAAAACATTCCCCATGCTCATCAACTTCCAGCAATATGATTTCGGGCAGGGTTAGAATCGACTGGTTGCCAAGATAAGTTTCGAGTTGCGAAAGATGATCATTGTATGAAATCTGAAAGAAAGGATCAAGCTCCTTTGCTACTAAATCTTTCAGGGCTAATCCGGCATAAGCTATCTTGGTATGTGAACCTGCGTCCTCATTCCATTCAGTTGCTATGGGATTCGTCATAGATACGTATTATTTGGTTAATAGCCGATTTTAATAATGTTGGATTAAAAGGCTTCGGCATATAAGCGTCAACCTGAAATGGCATTTTACTAACCTGGGCGTCTAAATCATGAGCGGCAGAAAGCATTAGTATCGGAATATCACGGAAAAGCCCGCTTATTTTTACGTTCTTTATGAATGACTGCCCGTCAAAATAGGGCATCTGCAGGTCGGATATGATCAGATCGGGTATATTGCCATCCTCCAGCCAGGTGAACGCATCAATCCCGTTATTCCGGACAACTACATCGTATTCTTTTGAGAGTATAAAATTCAATAGCTTCAAAATACTTAAGTCATCATCAACAATCAGTATCCTATTTTTCATGTGCTAATTTAATTTGCTATTATTTTTTCATGATTACGAATTTTTTTATCAAAAGGTTCTGTAATCAGATAATTAAATAAATGCAGCACTGGTAAAGTAAACACACTTGCCGATGACTTGGTTCGCAATAGTTAAGTTTTTTACTTTTACTCCATAAATATACCTATTCGATAATAATTATTACCAAATATTTAATCACATTTAACTGCAAAACTAACAACGAAGTGTTTCTGAATTTATTTTCGGCTGATTTGGTGGCTTTCGGTCCCCTATCCCAATCTAACCAAAGTTGAAAAAAGACAGGTCTCTGATGTGGGGAGGGGTGGCGACGCTGCTCATGTAGTTGGCACCAGTATAAAAACTTCGGATCACCCAATCGTCGGAGGAGTCAATAATGCCACCTGGTACGTAATGTTCTCCGTCCAATCCGGGCAGCAGTTTTAAATCGCAGTCAAGCCCCTGCGCGGTAGCTTTGGTTATGGCTTCCTTCCGGGTCCAGGCTGTAAAGAATCGACTAATTGACTCTTTTTCAATAATGTATTCTGATTCTTTGACGGAGAAATTGTCTTTTAAGACTTCGCGGTAACCAAATTTAGCGTCAATAAATTCAATGTCGGCACCGATCTCACAGTTTGCTATCGCAAGCAAAATTGTGTGGTTAGAATGCGACATACTGTAATGAAAATCCTTTGCATCTTTTACAAACGGTTTGTTGTTTTTGCCTGAGCCGAATACGAGTTCCGCGGGTAAAGACCTGAGATACTTTCCCGCAATATTTTTCATTGCCCAGCGACTGGTAACAAAACGGTTACGGTCAGTTTCGCGATAAAATCTGCTGCATCTTTCAAATTCCGCAGTGGATAATAATGCCAGCATTTCCGGATCAGTCTGCGCATTATCTGATACGGCTATTTTCCATACATCAACGCCGTTACCCAACAACTGAAAGCTACAGGCTTCGGGTGCGTACCATTGAGGGGATTCCAAGAAAATATTGGTGACTTTTATAGAATTCATAGATCCGGATAACAACGCAATTTAGTCTTTTGCAGCGTCATCCAGACATTTTTGAAGCACCTCGGCAAACTTTTTATCGTTAGGGGCCTTAAATATCGTATTATGCTCGCCCGGAATTGGGTGTATATGAACGCCCTTCAAGGCATAGGGCTTCCATCCAAGATATTCAAAATCATCCATGTAGAATGTTCTGTTTTCAGCCCTGAAGACCTCAACCGCTACATCAAAGGGTTTTAGCTGATAACGACGCTCAGCCAGGTTGTTCATTTCGTCGATCTTGTTCGAATAACCAAAAAAACCTTCCTGTTTTTGCTCTTTACCATATTTCAAACGCCACCACACTCTTTTCAATCTCCGGCTTACCGTCAGCTTCTTTTCAGCAACGGTCTCCTTGATACCGCTTGATGAGGTGAGCATATATTTCATTTTGTCAAGGAAGAACCGTGAGCGTTTGATGAATTTTATCAGCACCGGATCATAATGCGGAGAGCGGTAAGCATACGTATCGAACATAGCCAGCACCTTTACTTCCTTACCGAGTTCCTTAAACTGCTTCGCCATTTCATAAGCGATGATGCCACCAAACGAATATCCGGCAAGTGCATACGGTCCGTCGGGGTTTTGCTTCATAATGGCGTCGATGTAATGAGCGGCTATCTCCTCAATGCTACCAAGCGGCTCTTCCACGCCGTCAAGACCTTTTGCCTGTAAACCATACACAGGCTGATCGGGAGCCATGTTCATCGCGAGCGTATTAAACAGCAATACGTTAAGCCCTGCGCCATGCACCATATAAAGCGGCATTTTGTTGCCTTTAGGCTTGATCGGAACCAGTGAATCCCAGGTGATCGACCTGCCGTCCATTTCCAGCATCAACGCAAGTTTTTCAATGGTTGATGTTTCAAAAAGAGCAGCGAGCGGCAGGCGCTTACCGGTTTCCTTTTCAATGCGGGTCATCACCTGCACGGCTATCAGCGAATGCCCGCCAAGTTCAAAAAAGTTATCGTAAACGCCGATCTTTTCAATACCCAGGTATTCCTTCCAGATATCCGCTACCATTTGTTCAACGTCCGTACGCGGCGCCACAAAAATATGACTGGTGTCAACAACAGAAACTCCAACTTTTGCCAATGCTTTCTTATCCACCTTACCATTAGGTGTTAATGGCATTGAATCGAGTATCACAAAGTTATCTGGTATCATATAGTCAGGTAGCGAAGCTTTTAAAGCATCCCGCCAACGTTGGATTGCGGCACCCTCATCACCGATATTATCGCCTGCTACAAATGCTACCAGTTTGTCGATACCAAAATTATCGGGGCGTGCGATGACTACTGCCTGTTTGACGCTCGCCGAATTTACCAGCTGATATTCGATTTCTCCTGTCTCAATCCGGTACCCCCTTATTTTTACCTGAGAATCAGCCCTTCCCAGGCACTCAATCTCTCCATCGTGGGTAAATCGCCCTAAGTCGCCTGTGTTATACATTTTTGAACCGGGAATATTGCTGAACGGGTCCGCGACAAATTTTTCGGCGGTCAGTTCCGGTCTGTTCAGATAGCCTTTTGCGACACCCGCTCCGCCGATATAAATTTCGCCGGGGATACCCGGCCCAAGGGGTTTCAGGAATTTGTCGAGGATATAGATCGATGTGTTGTCGATCGGGCGACCAATATTGATCTTATCAGCAGAGGAGATCTCCTTTACCGTTGACCAGATGGTGGTCTCCGTTGGACCGTAAACGTTCCACATGGAACATTTTATGGCCAGTATGCGTTCCGCCAGTTCAGCGGGCAAAGCCTCGCCGCCGCAGATCACCTTTAAAGGCAGTGTTTCGTTCCATCCAGCTTCAAGCAGGATACGCCAGGTGTATGGAGTGGCCTGCATCACCGTTGCCTTTTCATTTTTAATAATGTCCAGCAACGCTCTGCCATCTTTGGCTGTTGCGGCATCAGCAAGTATAATTTCGGCGCCCGTGAGCAAAGGCAACCACAGTTCGAGACCGGCGATGTCAAAACTGATGGTCGTTACCGCAAGTAACTTGTCATCCAAAGTAAGTCCCGGCTGCTTTTGCATGCTATACAGGAAGTTGACCAGGTTATGATGAGCGATCTGCACCCCCTTGGGTAAACCCGTGGAACCGGATGTATAAAGAATATACACCAGATCATTGCCGGAGACGTTGACGTCGGGGGCGGTTGACGGATACTCGCTCAGCGATTGCCATACGTCCTCAACTATGAGTTCTTTGGCATTTGATTGATATTTTCCTTTATAATTTTCGGATATGATCAAAACAACCGCCTGTGAATCTTCCAGCATATAGTTGATCCGGTTTACCGGAAAAATCGGGTCAAGCGGAATATAAATTGCCCCGGCTTTCATGACGGCCAGCATAATGACGACCATTTCTGCTGAGCGGTCGAGCGAGAAAGCAACCTTGTCTCCCCTGTTAACCCCATTTTTTATCAAGACAGCAGCCAGCCGGTTAGCGTTTTCATCTAATTCGCGGTAAGTGGTGTTCTGTCCGTTAAAGTTTATGGCAATTTTTTGAGGATTCTCCGCCGCCTGTTTCGCGATCAGATTGTGCAGGGGAGTTTCGTCGGGATAGGGACAGCCTGTATCATTCCACCTGGCATATAAATGATGAAGCTCGGCGGAATCCATCGTTTGGATCTTACCGATCAGGGTATCAGGATTCTTAACCAGTTCATGCAGCAGAAATTCAAAACTATCCATCATCTTTTTAATGGTGGATGATTTGAACAATTGGGTATTATATGACCATTCAAGCGTCGGCGATTCCTCGTGTCCGGCGATATTCAGAAATATTTCGAAATTCTCATATTCGCGCGGGTTGCTGATCAGTTTATGATGAAGTTGAAAAAAATCAACATCGTCGTCCAGCCCCATGTCGATGTTAAACATTACCGGCACAAGGGGTAGTCTTGACGGATCGCGGGGAATATTCAGTTTTTTGAGCAGGCTGCCGAAGGTGAATAGTTGATGCTCATAGGCGTCAAGCACCTCGCTGCGGCGCAGTTTTAAATATTGCCTGAAAGAGATATTGCTTTTTGGAAAACTTCTTAAGGCAAGCAGGTTTACGCAGTGACCTACCAGCCTGAAGTTATCCGTCGCCGGTTGCCCCGCAGCGGGAAGACCAACGATGATCTCCTCCTGACCGGTAAGCTGCTTCAGAAAAACTTCAAATGCAGCCAGCAAAGTAGTTACAAAACTTGCTCCGTTTGCTCTGGCAAGTTTCTTTACGTCGTTAGCCAGCGCGCCATCAAGTATAAGGTCTTCACGGTGGCTTTTATATGTACGCAGGGCCGGGCGCGGAAAGTCAGTTGGGATGTCCAGCAAATGTCCGGAGCCGATAAACTGATCTATCCAATATTGCTCGGTCTCCTGATTCGATTCACTGTTTGCCTGTGCCATCTGACTAAGCGCATACCCGCTGAACAGGGGTGGGGCAGGAAGAGAAATCTCCTGACGTGATGCATATGCAGAATAAAGTTTGCTTAAGTCCTGCATCATAATACCTATCGACCAGCCGTCGCACACAATATGGTGCGCAACGAACGTCAGCAGGTGCTCATTTTCAGACAGCTTGAACAAAGCGGCCTTGAATAAAGGCCCGGTTATCAGATTGAAGGGCGTGAGCGCTATTTTTCTGTTATAAGCGGATATGATTTTCTGCCGCTGATCTTCCGCAGACAAGGAGATGTCCTGGTAATCAATATCAAGCGTCAGTTCTTTATAAACACAGATGCTTTTTCCATCGGCGCTGAACGAAGTCCGGAGAGCCTCATGCATATTCACTAAATCCTGGAGTGCACGTATCATGGCTCCGGTGTTGAATACACCCGTTAAGAGCAGAGAAAAACATTCATTATACGCGCAGTTCGCAGCGTCGCCGCCGATAAGGCATGAGGTCCAAATTTCTACCTGGGGTTCGGTAGCGGGAGCGATCAAAGATATCTCAGGCCCCGCGAAAGGATCAAACTCAACAGGGTTTGTATCGATCATAACCGTTTCCAACCTTTTTATTTTACCTGTACGTATTTACCGGGATTGTTACTGTCAACTATAAACCAGCCGGGGTTACCGTCTTTATCCCGCCCGAGCCTCGCCCCGGGGAACGGCGACTCCATGAATGGGTTAAATTCCTCCTTCGTTTCGGATTTTACAGCCCGGTTTGAAAGGAAAAAGCCCGATTCGATAAGTTCATCCACACTCTCGCGGAATGCCTCAATGATCTGATCAACCTCGGCGCGTGTATGCGACGCTGTAAGGAAACATGGAAACAGATCCCAGATATGAATACCCTTGTTACGCATCAATGTGAAGAGCAACTCTCCGTAAGGTAATTCCTCCTTGAACTTGATTTTCCATAGCGAACCAAAGTGTGGTGCATACAGCGGAAGTCCTTCTTTTTCACAAATGGCGTTCAGTTCTCCTGCCAGATATTGGGTCAGATCATTTAAACCCTGTTGCAAAGCCGGTCCCCGGTCTTTCATGTACTGCAACGACGCCTTTGCAGCGGCGAGAGCAAGCGGATGCCTTACAAAGGTACCTGCAAAATAGGTAACCCCGGCCTCTGGTTGTGAGTCATCACCATATTGCCAAAAACCGCCGTCGAGTGCATCCATATATTTTTTTACACCCGCGATAGCGCCAATAGGCATTCCTCCGCCTATCACCTTGCCGTAGGTGCCAAGATCAGCCTTGATGCCAAATAGCGCCTGAGCACCACCCGGATGCATTCTGAACCCGGTGATCACCTCGTCGAAAATCAACACCGTGCCTGAATTTTTGGTGATCTCCCGTACTTTTTTAAGGAATTCAACCGGATGAAAATCAGGTCGGCGGCTTTGTACAGGTTCAACCAGCACAGCTGCAAGTTCGTGTGCTCTTTCTGCAATTATTTTTAAGGATTCTTCGGTTCCATAATCCAGTATCAGCATATTCTGCACTACTTCCGGCATAATTCCCGGTGCTGCAGGGATGGTTTTTAATTTTTTTGTACCACGAACGATCACTTCATCGTTAATCCCATGATAAGACCCGCTGAACGCTACCATTAACGAACGTCCGGTTACGGTACGTGCAATACGCATTGCACCGAGAACCGCTTCCGATCCTGTGTTACATACGGCTGCGCGGTCAAAGTTTGTAAGTTCGGCGATCATCTTGCAGACATCGCCCGCTAATTCATGCTGAGGGCCGATCTCGTAGCCATTTTCAACCTGTTGCAGAACGGCTTTTTTCAATATATCAACCTGGTAGCCGAGGAAGTTTGATCCGAAACCGTTCAGGGCATCAATATATTCATTGCCGTCAATGTCCCAAACGCGGCTGCCTTTTGAACGGTTGACTACAAGCGGATACACAATTTCTTTTGTCAGCGGTCTAAACCCGCTCACCACCCTTGGGTCCGCCATGTGTTCGCGATGTTCCTGAGTATAAGTCTTGCTGCTTTTTGTCTTTTCGGTATAACTCTTTGTCAAATCGGCGAGGAATTGCTGCTGTTTGTCGCTTAAGCCCTGAACCTGTTTTTCGATCCGCGCGGTTGCGCCAAAAGGTTTTTTTACTTCAACTTGTTCCTCCGGTGTCAGCTCGTACTGAACAGATGTTTTTACACTTGTGGTAACGGGAGCCGGAGCCTGTGCAACTGGCGCGGCGGGCTGAGGTGTGCCGGTATTTTGCATCATTGCAAGTTGCCCGGCCAGCATCTGTATCTGCTGTTGAATAAGGTCAAGCGAGGGGTTCCCCGACGCTACCGGAGCCGGAGTAGCCATTGCGTTGTAAACAGGCTGTGCAGCAATTGGTTGTGGTGACTGAAACGCCCCCGCGGGCAAATTGGCATCGAGGTACGCGGCCAGTGAATCGATGGTGTTGTAATCTTCGAACAACTTCCTGAAGGTGATCGGAACATTAAACTCCTTTTTCAGATTTGTTGCGATCTGGGTCAGCAAAAGCGAATCGAAGCCGATTTCGATAAAATTCATATTGGCCGAAGCTCCGTCTATTTCAATTCCGGAGGCATCTTCAAATAGTTCCTTTAATTTGCCGGTTAATAGTTCTTTTCTCATCAGGGATTGTTGTAAGTGCTTTTGTTCCTCTTGTTTTTTTACCGTTTCGGGTTGTTGTTCTATTGTTGTTTCCGGTTGAATGAGAGGGGCGGCATCCAGCCAGTAACGTTTTTTATCAAATGCATAAGCGGGCAGGTCAAGCTTCAATCGGTGTTCATCATCGTAAAGTGCTTTCCATTCTGGATGTAAACCATTTAGCCATAACGTGCCCAATGCCCTTAATACGGAATAGTACTCGGTAAGTGTTTCATTTTTTTCAAATCCGGAGATGATGGGTCTGCCTTTTGTGTTAACCTGCTGGCGAGCGAGAGTTGCAAGTACCGTTCCGGGTCCTACTTCAAGAAATATCCGGCCTTCATCTTCCTGTAGGGTGTCGATAGCATCGGCAAAGCGCACAGTGTTCCGCAAATGGTTTGCCCAGTACTTAGGGTCTGTCGCCTCTGCCTCGGTCATCCATGTGCCGGTAACGGTGGAAACGACAGGTTTAACCGGAGGATTTAATTTTACTGATCGTACAGCCTCTTCGAACGGAGCAACGATGTCATCCATCATTGCCGAATGAAAGGCATGGCTGGTTTGCAGCAAACGTGCAGGGATATCCATTTTAGCCAGATCGTCCGTAAAGGTTTCCGTGATATCATCAGGGCCTGCCACCACACAAAGCTTTTTGCTGTTTACCGCCGCTATTGATAATCCGGCGGGCAGCATCGGTTCCAGTTTATCCGCTTCTATCCTTACGGAGAGCATACTGCCTTTTTTTACTTCGCTGACCATGCGGGCACGGGCCGAGATCAGTATTAAAGCATCTTTAAGACTAAATACGCCTGCGAGGTGTGCCGCAACAAACTCGCCAATGCTGTGCCCGGTCAGGATAGATGGCTGTATTCCCCAGCTCATCCAAAGTCTTGCCATCGCATATTCCATGATAAAAATGGCTGGCTGGGTATAAAATGTGTTCTTTATAGCAGCTGTTGAATCTTCGTTGGTTACATCAGGATAAATTATCTTGAATATGTCTTTTTGGGGGGTATCTTTCAGCAGATCGATACACTCGTCAACAGCAGCCTTGAACACCGGTTCTGTATCATACAGATCGCGGCCCATGTTGATGTATTGCGATCCCTGTCCCGGAAACATAAATACTACTTCAGAAGCCGCAGAAGTAAGATTTTTCGAAGTTGACGGATCAACCGATGCATTTAATTTTGAGGGCAGCTCCGCTGAATCTCCGGCAATAATAAAACGGCGGTGACTAAAGTCGGCCCGCGTGGCGTGAAGTGTGGCGGCAATATCTGCTACCGGTGTTTCTTGATGGCTCTCTGCGAAACCGGCAAGCCTTTGCCCATAAGCATTCACGCTGGTATCGGTCTTTGCGGACCATGTGATTAAACTCAATGGCTTAGGTTTACCTGCTTGCATCGGCTCTTGCTTGAACTCCTCTAAAATAATATGCACGTTGGTGCCACCTACGCCAAAAGAACTAACACCTGCACGCCTTTTTTCCAACGTATCCCAGTTTTTCAGCGTATTATTAACGAAAAACGGACTTTCTGTAAGATTTATGTTTGGATTGGTGTGTTGATAAAATAGAGAAGGCGGCAGTTTTTCGTGCCGCATGGAAAGCACTGTTTTGATCAGTCCGGCAACGCCCGACGTAGCGGTTAAATGCCCGATATTGCTTTTAACAGAGCCGATAGCGCAAAATTGTTTCCGTTCCTGTTGTCCGAAGGCCAGGTTAAGGCCCTCTATCTCAATAGGGTCTCCTAACGGCGTTGCGGTACCGTGTGCCTCAACATAACTGATCGTTGATGCCTCTACACCCGCGTCATCAATAGCCATAGCGATCGCTCCGGCCTGGCCCTGGGCACTTGGGCCGCCAAAGCTGCCTTTGTCCGCACCGTCGTTATTTATGCCAATACCTTTAATGATTGCATAAACGGTATCGCCATCGCGAAGGGCGTCTTCCATATTTTTTAGCAACACAACACCTGCGCCGTCGCTGAATACGGTTCCTGTCGCATCCGCATCGAAAGCACGGCAATGTCCGTCTTTGCTCATAATGGAGCCTTCTTCGTACAGATGACCGCTTTTTATGGGTGAGGTTATGGATGCAGAGCCAGCAAGTGCAACTTCGCATTCGCCGTTTCTGATGCTGTTCACCGCCTGTGCAATAGCCAGAGAGGATGTCGAACATGCAGAATAAACCGCGACGGCTGGCCCTTTTAAATTCAACTGATAGGCAGTGCGGGTGGCAATGTAATCTTTTTCATTAAGCGTCCGCACGTTGAACTGTCCATACTGAGCAACTTTTGACGGATGGGCAAGTACGTTATTTGTGAAATAAGTATTGTATCCGCACCCTGCAAAAACGCCAACGGTTCCGGAGTATCTCTGAGGCAGATAGCCGGAGCTTTCCAGAACTTCCCACGCAATTTCGAGGAAGATGCGCTGCTGAGGGTCCATTAACTCGGCGGAGCGGGGATTAAATCCAAAAAAAGCGGCATCAAATTCATCAGCACCGTTGATGATCCCGCGCGCTTTAACGTAATTCGCATCACTTTTTACAGAGAGTGGGATAGAGGCGTCGAGTTCGGCATCCGTAAAGAAACTTGTTCCCTCACGACCACCGGACAACAAATCCCAAAACTCTTCGATATTGTCCGCCCCCGGAAAACGCCCCGCCATACCAATAATGGCGACATCCCCCTGATGGGTTTTATGTGTTTTCTTTTTAAAATGGAAGCCTGCTGTTCTGCGGTCGCCCTCAATAAAGTCTGCAATTCCGCTTACGGTAGGATGCTGATATACTTTGGTTACCGGCACCTCGTATTTAAAACGATGTTTCAGTTCCGCGGTTGTTTTGAGCGCTAATAGGGAGTTGCCGCCGAGTTCAAAAAAGTTATCATCTGCGCCGACCTTATCAAGAAGCAATAGCTCTGCCCATATTTCGGCAATGTTTTTCTCCACCTTGCCAACTGGCGTTTTATACAATACGCTTAGTTCAGGTCGTTTGATGTCCGGTTTTGGAAGGGCCTTCCGGTCAACCTTTCCGCTGGTCGTTTTTGGCAGTTCATTTAACCAGACATACGCCGAGGGATGCATAAAATCAGGCAGATGCTGTTCAACGGCCTTGCGTACCTGCGCGGTATCCCGGGTTTCATTTGCAGGAACCATATAGGCTACGAGCCTTTTTTGACCGGGAACATCTTCACGTGCGACGACCACCGCCTGTTTTATACCTTCCAACTGGCTGATCAGTACCTCAATTTCTCCAATTTCGACCCGGTTACCCCGTATCTTTACCTGTGTATCCCTGCGGCCGAGATATTCGATATTGCCATCTGGGAGGTAGCGTGCAAGATCACCTGTCCGGTAGATACGTGTTTTATCGCCGTTTTGGCCATTCAGAAAAGTGAACTTCTCGGCGGTCATTTCAGGACGGTTCAGGTATCCGTCGGCAAGGCTGACCCCGCTCACGCAAAGTTCTCCGGTTTCGCCTGACGGTAATTCCTTTAAAGTTTCATCAAGGATCAATATTCCGGTCTCATCGATAGGTGTTCCTATGGTTGGTAAAGATGGCCATAAAGTAGCATCACCCTCCAGTTTCAATTGGGTAACCACATGGGTTTCTGTTGGGCCGTATTGATTATAAAGTATGCAATCGGGCAGCGCCGAGAAGAAGCGTACGATCTGAGGCGTGATCTTCAGTTGCTCTCCCGCTGTCATTACTTCTTTCAGGCAAGCGGGAAAATGATTTTCTGAATCGGCAGCTTCGGTCAGGTACTGCAACACAACGAATGGGAGAAATATTCGGTTGATGTTGTTTTCCTCAATGTAACTAAGCAGACGATACGGATCGACACGCAGGTCTTCATCAACCAAAACAAGCATACCGCCGGTTGTCAGCGTAGCGAATATTTCCTGAAAAGAAACGTCAAACGTGAGCGGGGCGAACTGAAGTGTATTTATACCCGGTGCAGACAGGGAGTTTTTTTGCTGCCACGACAAGAGATTAGCCAATGCTGCATGACCCATCGAAACGCCTTTCGGAGTGCCCGTTGACCCGGAGGTGTAAAGCACGTAACACGCTGACTTTGTTTCAATAAGACTGTTTTGTTTTTCAGGGTAGTCAATATCGGAAACCAATACATTTAGTCCCAGTTTCTTAAACAAATGTTGTTGCGGCGAGGTGGAAAGACAGATGTCGATACCTGAATCGCTTACGATCTGCTGCAGGCGTTCCTGTGGATATTCAGGATCGAGCGGAAGGTAAGCCTTCCCTGCTTTAAGTATGGCCAACACACTGACAATGGTTTCAACTGCACGCAGCGTGCTGACACCTGCGTTTAAAGAAGCCGGTGACGCTTCCGTAATGGCAGCGGCCAGGTTATCTGCTTTTTGTCCCAGTTGCCTGTAGGTTAACGATTGCCCGCCGAAAATTATGGCAATGGCATCCGGGGTTTTGCTTTTCTGCAGTTCGAACAGTTGGTGAATTGGCAAATTGTTCATTTTTCTCTGTGCTTAGGTCAGGCGGCCATCAGTTCCAACGCTGATGATCGACGGCTCTTACCCGTTAATTTGATTTAAAAATGGCGTTTGCGATGTCCTAAATTATCAAAAACGTTTTGCATTATAGCTTATTTGTTCAATTACTACTTAAGCTATTGTTTATCAATAAGCAAAATTTGAAAAGATGGTTAACCATAGCTTAGTTAATAACAGGCTGTTATACGCCGGGAGCACCGTTTGGGTTATAGCCTGATGGAATATCATCGCAGAATAAACAGCAACTATGATAACATCCGGAGGGATTTAAGCTGGTCTTTTTTCCACCGTTGATGATTTCAGTTGTCGCAATTCCCCCCTTTACTTGTCACCCTTGGCACCTGCTTTGGTTAAAAAAGCGGGCTATGTTTGTATTGTTCAATCAATCAGAAATACATCAGTAAAAATTGAGATTATGAAACTAATTAATGGATTTATCAACTTTAACGGGCAGTGTCGCGAAGCAATGACCTTTTACCAGGAGATTTTTGGAGGCGATCTTATTTTGTCACCCATCGAGGGTTCTCCTATCGAAAATTTATGCGGTCCGGAAATGAAAGATCAAATTATGCATTCGCAGCTGACCAATGGCAATGCCGTGATCATGGGCACGGACATGACCGGTCCCGGAGACTATGTAAAAGGTAATTCGGTAGGCCTTTTAATAAATTGTTCGAACGAAGGCGAGGCGCATTCAATCTATGAGAAGCTTTCGGCGGGGGGCACAATCATCGATCCCATAAAGATCCAGTTCTGGGGGGATCTTTTCGGTGTCTTTAATGATAAATTCGGCATCAACTGGATGGTGATCTATAGTAACAATCAAAATTAAAAATCTGATTATGAGTATTTTATTGATTTTACTGGAGATTATTGCCGCGATCATTCTTATTGTCCTTTTTGCGGCAATAATGGTGAAGAAGGAATATGCCGTTCAGCGACAGATTGTTATCAGCAAGAACAGCAGCGATATCTTCGGGTACATCAGAATGCTGAAAAATCAGCAATATTACAGCAAATGGGTAATGATGGACCCGGACGCAAAAAAAAAAAACCTTCACGGGCACGGATGGTACCGTCGGGTTTATTTACACCTGGGACAGCGCGAATAAAAACGTCGGCGCTGGCGAACAGGAGATCACCGGCATTGCTGAAGGGGCGAGGATTGACAGCGTGGTAAGGTTCGAACGTCCGTTTAAGAACGTGGCGGATATTTATATGGAGGTAAAGCCGGTGTCTGAAAATTCCTCAGTGCTGATTTGGAATATGAACGGAAAAAATAAATACCCTTTCAACCTGATGAACCTGTTTATCCCTGATATGCTCGGCAAGGATATGGCGGAAAGCCTCGAAACGCTTAAAAACAAGATGGAAAGCTAACACTGCACAGATGATGATAAAGAAAAAGCCAATGCCGCATCCGGAGCTTCACAAGCTGGATAAACTTGTCGGCATCTGGGAGGTTTCAGGCGATGTAAAAGGGCAGGTAAACTTCAGTTGGATGGAGGGCGGCTTTTTTTTAGTGCAGTTTATTGATGTGGAAGGTACTAAGGGGCTGGAATTTATAGGATTCGATGAAGAGGCACAAACATTCAGATCACATTATTTCGACGGAGCCGGAAAGGTGTTGCAATATACCTATCAGATCACGGATACTGACCATATTGTCACAATTGATAACCCGGCAGTACGCGGCGGATTCGACGGTAAATATGATAACAACGGAAACACTATAGCGGGCTGCTGGCACTGGATTCAAAACGGAGAAGAGTTTAGTTACAACACAACCCTGAGGCGGGTGCCGCTATCCTGAATTTAAACAAATTTATATGATGAATAACGATCACATTTCAAGGCAATTAGACGAAACTTTTAAGAAACTGATGAACGAGTTCGATCGGTTTGAACCGGAACAGATCAATCTGGTGCCTTTTGCAGGAAGCTGGACAGCCGGGCAACTGGTTCAGCATCTGGTCATGGCCACATCGGGAATGGTAGATGTTTTGCAGGGGCCGGTTGCAGAAGCTGAAAGACAACCTGATGAGTTGGCGCAGCGGATAAAGGATGATTTCCTGAATTTTAATGTCAAATTTACTGCTGCGGGATTTATAAGACCCGATGAAAGAGATTATGACAAAACAGAGTTGCTGGCGGCGCTCAAAAAGATCGATGAGGGTATTGTAAATGCAATTGAAACGATGGATCTTGAGAAAATATGCCTCGCGTTTGAACTACCGGTTTACGGTAAGCTGACGAGGTATGAAATGCTCACATTAGTGATCTATCATATGCAGCGGCATATCCATCAACTGGAGAATATTTATAAAAAACTTATTAAATAATATTGCTAATATTACTTGCAAATCACAACAATAATCACAATGAAAACGATCAACATTATCTACTGGGTATCGACGGCACTGCTGCTTTTGCTGATGCTGAGCTCTGCAATCCCCAGTATTATCAACGGTGCCGATTCACAGGCGATCATGAGCAAACATCTTGGCTATCCCCTGTATTTTACGCCATTTTTAGGAGTGTTAAAGCTGCTGGGCGTAATTGCCATGCTGATCCCGGGTTTCCCGAGGATAAAGGAATGGGTGTATGCCGGTTTTACTTTTGACCTGGTGGGGGCTTTGTACTCGTTCATAGCGGTAGGCGACAAACCCAAAGATTATGCCTTATTTGTAATCTTTTTTGCTTTGCTTATCGTTTCTTATATCTACTTTCATAAACGGCTTGAAGCAAAAGCATCAGGCGCAGTTAAATAATTTATGGCCGAAGCATCCACGGGCAAGATCAGCCGTTTTTTTTCTCTTTTGCGGCTGGCAATAGCTGGCAGCGAACAGGATTATACATCCGGTAGTATCCGCAGAGCGGTGTTCCTGCTCGCGGTTCCGATGATCATGGAAATGATCATGGAATCAGTGTTCGCAGTCGTCGATATTTTTTTCGTCGGTAAGCTGGGTAACGAGGCTGTAGCAACGGTAGGTCTTACCGAGTCGGTGTTAAGTCTGGTATATTCAATAGCCATTGGTTTAAGCATGGCAGCAACCGCGCTTGTTGCACGCCGGGTAGGGGAGAAAAATCTGGACGAAGCAGCTCACGCTGGCATGCAGACAATCCTCTTCGCGATCTGCCTCTCACTGGTTGTTTCTGTGACGGGTATTTATTTCGCCGGCGATATTTTGCGTCTGATGGGTGCTAACCCGGAAATGATCGCCGATAATATTGTTTATACCCGCGTTATGTTTGGCGGGAATATCGTTATCATGCTGTTGTTTCTCATCAACGGCATATTTCGTGGTGCTGGCGATGCGAGTATTGCCATGCGGAGCCTCTGGATCGCCAATATCTCTAATATCATATTGTGCCCGGTGCTTATTTATGGATTGGGGCCGATCCCGGCGATGGGACTGAAGGGCGCGGCTATTGCCACGACTGTTGGCAGGGGAATGGGGGTGTTATATCAGGTGTACCGGCTTTTTATACGGAAGGGGCTGTTATCCTTTCATTTGTCTCAATTGCGTCCGCAGGGAGATATGCTGATGCAGATCGTCAGGATCGGCAGTACCGGAACGCTTCAGTTTTTAGTGAGTTCCGCAAGCTGGATATTCTTAGCGAGGCTGATGGCCGGATTTCATGAGGCCGCAATGGCCGGGTATCAGATATCTATCCGCTTATTGATATTCTTTCTGCTTCCCGCTTGGGGCATGAGCAATGCCGCTGCAACGCTGGTCGGACAGAATCTCGGTGCAATGCAGCCGGAACGGGCCGAAAAAAGCGTTTGGACAACAACCGGTTTCACGGTGCTTTACATGGCGCTGGTCAGCCTTTTCTTTTACCTTTTTGGCAAGCCGGTCGTAAACTTTATGAACAGCGACATTCAGGCGCGGCACTATGCTACGCAATCGTTACGCATTGTCAGTCTCGGTTATATTTTTTTCGGAATTGAGATGGTAATGCTGAATGCCTTTAACGGTGCAGGCGATACGCGGACCCCGACAATGGTGAACCTTATAGCCTTCTGGTTGTTTCAGATTCCGTTGGCCTGGCTGCTGACGAAGCTCATGAACGAGCCGCGTGCTGTTTTTTATGCGATCCTGATGTCGCAATTGGTAGCCGCTGTATTAAGTTATTACCTGTTTAAGCGGGGGCGTTGGAAAACCGTAAGGATATAGCACCCACGTATAACTAATTCACTTTATTGTGGTAGAAATATTCAGAACTAATGTGAAAAACAAAAGAATAGCAGGCCGGGTTTTGAAGGCACTAGAGACTAACCTGCCCGCTTTTACCTTTAATTTCGATCTCGATGACTGCGACCGGATTTTGCGTGTTCAGGGGGACGGCTGTACAAACCTGAGCCTGGAAATTATACGGATAGTACAGGGCCACGCTGTTGAGATAAGCCTTTTCGAAGACTGAAAATATTTAACGGGAATAAAGCCGCAGCCAGAAGTTAATTTTCAAACCTGATCTTGATCACGAGTTTCTTCACAACATCATATCCCGGAACTTTAATATTGGGCCGGTGTGCTTCTCCCGGAAAGAACAGGAAAAAAGTATCCGGAGTTGCCAGATAAAATTTTCCTTTGACCTCATAATTAGCGTTGTCTGTTGCTTCATCATAATGATTTGTTACGGTTGCTTCCGACACCGGAGCTTCGCCGATGGTCTCCTCACCGGTAATCACATAGTGTAAATCGATGTATTTCCGGTGCGATTCCCATTTCGACGCCTCGAAAGTTTTAGAAGGCCCCTCACTTATAGAAGCATATGCGTCGGTTCCGTCAATCACATATTTCCCGGGCTTCATTTTAGTCAGATCGCTGTCGCGCAGAAACGCAAACACCTTATTCCATAATTTGGGGTTTTTGTGATATTGTTGTGCAAAAACCACAGCATTTACCGCAGGGCTTACATCGGGCTTCAGTCCTTTTTTCCAGTTTTTCTTAGTCAGCCATATTTTTGCAGTAGTTTCATTCCACATGTTTGCCTGCGCAACTGCGTTGTATGCAAATCCTGCAAACAGGCTGATTAACAATAATTTTTTATAGCTGAGTAATCTTTTCATCGTAGTTTATCAGAAGTTAATTTCAGATGGGTTTTATTGGCGGTGTAAGTTAAATTTTTTTGTAAAAACTATTTTGTCTTTTTTTTGAAAACCTAAATATTAACTTTGGACCGCAGGTTAGCGGTTTTTATCATCGTCTGACCATTGTTTGAACACCTAACTATACATACCCTTGAAAGTTTTACACAGCGTACATCCCGCAGATTTTAAAAAGTATGACACAGATCTTATCCGGGAGCGTTTCCTGATCGATAATACCGTTCAGCCGGACGAGATCAACCTCGTTTACACACACTACGACCGGATGATCGTTGGTACGGCCCATCCTGTAAATAAAACATTGCCTTTGGGAAACTACCCGAATTTACGCGCTGAATTCTTTTTAGAACGGCGTGAAATGGGGATCATTAATGTGGCCGGAGATGGGGTGATTACTGCTGACGGTAAATCGTATGATTTGAATAAGTTCGATTGTCTGTATGTAGGCAGGGGAGTAAAGGAAATTTCTTTTTCAAGCAAAGACAGTTCAAATGCCGCTGTCTTCTATATTTTATCAGCGCCCGCCCATACCGCTTGGCCGACCACTTTTATGGGCCTTGATGCTGCCGCTAAGGTAAAAGCAGGCAGCGCTGCCGCGGCTAACCAGCGAACCATCAATAAATACATTCATGCCGATGGTATCAAAAGCTGCCAACTGGTGATGGGGCTGACTATTCTTGAACCAGGTTGCATCTGGAACACTATGCCCGCACATGTGCACGACCGCAGGATGGAAGCTTATTTTTATTTTGATTTACCCATCGGTCAAAAGATCGTTCACTATATGGGAGAAGGGCACGAAACACGCCACATCATGATGAATAACTATGATGCCGTTGTATCACCACCGTGGAGCATCCATTCGGGTTGCGGAACCAGCAATTACAATTTTATATGGGGTATGGCTGGTGAAAATATCGATTATACCGATATGGATGCCATCTCTGTCAGCGATCTCAGGTAGTTTAACGGCTTATAACCGCATTCTTTAAGCAACAGATACAGTTTAAAAACAAAGCAATATATAATGTCAGATCAATTTTCATTAGACGGTAAAGTAATCATAGTGACCGGCGGTACCGGAATTTTGGGTAACGCATTTGTCAACGGTATAGTAGAAGCTGGCGGAACGGTCGGCATACTGGGTCGTAATGCAACGGTAGCTGAGGAACGTGCCGCTGCTATAAATGCGAAAGGCGGCAAAGCCATTGCTTTAGTGGCCGATGTGATGAAAATTGACGAACTCGTTGCTGCCAGAACCAAGATACTGGATGCCTTCGGCAGGCTGGATGGGCTGGTAAACGGGGCCGGAGGAAATATGCCGCAGGGTGTTTTGCAGCCTGAAGATGATATTTTCAGTATGAATCTTCAGGGCATGAAAGAAGTGATGGATCTGAATCTTTGGGGCACCCTTAATCCGACCCAGGTTTTCGGCGAGGCAATTGCAAAAACCGGCAAGGGCAGTATCGTTAATATATCTTCAATGAATTCCAAAAGAGCCATCACCAAGGTGCTTGGTTACAATATGGGCAAGGCGGCGGTAGATTGCTACAATCAATGGTTTGCAGTTGAACTGGCAAATCGTTACGGCGATGCGATCAGAATGAACGCGCTCGCGCCCGGTTTTTTCCTGACTGAGCAAAACAGGAATTTACTGACCACGCCTGATGGCGGTTACACCGAGAGAGGCGGCAAGGTGATCAGACAAACCCCTTTTAAACGTTTCGGCCATCCTGATGAGCTGATCGGCGCGATAGTCTGGTTATTGAGCGACGCATCCGCATTTGTTACCGGATCGATGATCTGCGTTGACGGCGGTTTCTCCGTATTTGGCGGCGTATAAGCTTCAATAACACCCTTTCTTTTTTCTGCCTGACGGCGCAGTTTTTTGTAACAAACCTGTGATACGGTGGTGTAGTTATAATCAATTGTTTATACATTAGTATAATCGGTAGGTATATGCGCAAGAAACCGGCGTAGTCCTGCCCCGACTCGATTATAACCTCGTTTCCGTTTCATCATGAAGAACAAAAAGCTGTTCCTGTTCCTGTTGCTGTTTGCGTTGTTTGTTTCCTGCAGGTTGTTTTCGCAGGATATTAAATTGCAGGCGGGTAACGCTGCTGCAGAAAAATTCGATCCAGCGCGATTGCTGAGAATTGACAAGCTTATTCAGCAATATGTAGATTCCGGCTGGGTTGAAGGCGCCGATGCCCTTATCGCGCGCAACGGAAAGATCGTTTATAACAAAGCCTTCGGACTTGCTGACGCTGAAAAGAAAACAGCCATGAGAACCGACGCGATTTTTCGTATCGCTTCCCAGACTAAGGCCATTACCAGCGTCGCCGTAATGATCCTGTACGAGGAAGGTAAGTTTTTACTGGACGATCCCATCTCTAAATATATACCCTCATTCGCTCATCCCAAAGTGCTTGCCTCCTTCAATCCAAAAGATTCCAGCTATACCACGATCAATGCCCGTCGCGAAGTTACCATCCGCGACCTGCTTACCCATACTTCCGGCGTGGATTATGCGCAGATCGGCTCGGAGGCATTGAAAGCCATTTATGCAAAAAATGGCCTTTATGCGGGATTTGTAACCGACAAAATGCTTATTGGCGATGCAATCAACAAATTAGGAACTTTACCCTTAGTACATCAACCCGGTGAAAGGTTTACCTATGGAATGAGTATCGACGTGCTGGGTTATCTGGTCGAAAAGGTGTCCGGCGAAAGTCTTGCACGTTTTTTTAAAGAACGGATTTTCGATCCCTTGGGAATGAACGACACTTACTTTTACCTGCCATCTTCAAAGTATGCCCGCTTGGTGAAAGTTTACACGCCTGATAAAACGAACCACCTGATCAGATGGAATGACGGTACATTTCCCGGTGTGGATGTGGATTACCCAAAATCAAACGGGACCTATTACTCGGGAGGGGCTGGTTTGAGTTCGACTATAAAAGATTATGCCGCCTTCTTACAGATGATGCTGAATAAAGGTGAATATAACGGACATCGCATACTAGCAAGGCACACTGTAGAAATGATGACGATGAACCAGATCGGTAACCTCAACTTGAATGCGCAGGGAAATAAATTCGGCCTCGGCTTTGAAATTACGACCAGGAGCGGTCAGGCAAAGCTTGGACAAACAGAGGGTTCTTTTAGCTGGGGAGGCTTTTTTGGCACCATTTATTGGGCCGACCCGCAGGAAAATTTGATGGGGTTACTGTTTGTGCAGGAATGGCCTTACCCGCACGGCGAGTTATCAGATAAGTTTAAAGTGCTGGTATATTCCGCGTTGAAATAAGGTCTTTTTAAGAGCGAGTACACAATTAAAACCAAATGATAAACAACATGATAAGCAGAAGAAAATTTATTCAGACTACTTCAGTTGCGGGTACGAGTTTCCTGCTTGCACCGCAGTTGGGCAAGGCGGCCGGGTTTTTTAAAGGATCTCCAAACGAAAAAGTGGTGGTTGGCATGATGGGCACACATAGCCGGGGACTCTATCTTGCGCAGAATTTTGCTAAAATACCGAATACAGAGATCGGGTTTGTATGCGACGTGGACTCAAATGTAGTGGAAAATACCATCGCGGATATTTATAAACGGACAGGAAAAAAACCGCAAGGCTATACCGATATACGAAAATTATTGGAACGAAAGGACGTGGATGCCATTGTTATTGCCGCACCGGATCACTGGCACTCACCCGCGACAATTATGGCCTGCCAGGCCGGAAAGCACGTTTATGTAGAGAAGCCTTGTGCGCATAATCCACGTGAAGGGGAAATGATGGTCGCAGCGGCAAAGAAATATGATCGTCTGGTACAGATGGGCAGTCAGCGGCGCTCGTTTAATAATGTGCAAAAAATGGTGGACGAACTGCATAACGGGGTAATTGGCCGGGTTTATTATGCCAAAGGCTGGTACACCAACCATCGTGGAAGCATCGGTATCGGCAAGCATGTTCCGGTTCCCCCGAATCTTGATTATGAACTATGGCAGGGCCCCGCGCCACGCAAACCCTATCAGGATAATCTGATCCACTATAACTGGCATTGGTTCTGGAACTGGGGTACGGGGGAGGCTCTGAATAACGGTACCCATGAGCTCGATGTGATCCGCTGGGGGCTGGGCGTTGATTTTCCGAGCAAGGTGGTTTCTACCGGTGGGCGGTTTCATTTTAAGGACGACTGGCAAACACCCGATACGCAGAATATCCTCTACAATTTCCCAAATAATACCGCTGCCGAATGGGAGGGAAGGAGTTGTAATGGCTATAACATCGAGGGGCTTGGTCGTGGTGTTATTTTTTATGGCGATAACGGAACCGTGTTTTATACCGGTGGTAACGGGTATAAGATATATGACGGCGACAGCAAGTTTGTCCGCGAAGTTAAGGACGAGGTTCCGGTAGATGCAACCAACACCGTCAGTCCGACGGAAGCGCTTGACGGTATGCACATGCGGAATTTTATCGAATCGGTACAGGGAAAAACCAAGCTGAACTGCCCTATCGAGACGGGCTTTAAATCGACGCTGCTGCCGCTGCTGGGAAATATTTCATACCGGGTGGACAGAGTTCTGCATATCAATACCCAAAATGGCCATATTTTGAATGATCCCGAAGCGATGAAATTATGGCACCGGGAATATGAGAAAGGTTGGGAACCAAAGGTATAAGCGGCGACATAAAGTGGTATATGATCTAAAAAAACAAAATTCTATGAAAAAACTGATCTTTTTAAGCCTGGCTGTTTTTGCTCCGGTGTTAATGCTGGCGCAAAGCAGCCCGGAACTTTTTGACGGCAAAACGCTTAACGGCTGGAAACGCCTTGCCGGCACAGCGGATTATAAAGTCGAGAACGGCGCTATTGTTGGAACAACGGTGCTGAACTCGGGTAATACATTTTTGGTTACGGAAAAAGAATACGGTGATTTTATCCTTGAAATGGATGTTAAAATCGAAAGTAAGCTGAGTAATTCGGGGATACAGACCCGCAGTCATTACAATCCGCAAGGGCATGATGGCAAGGGGCTTGTTTATGGTCGTCAGTTCGAAATCGATCCGTCGGACAGGAAGTGGTCAGGCGGGATATATGATGAGGGCCGCCGCGATTGGCTATACCCGCTTGACCTCAACGAAAAGGCAAAGGATGCATTTAAGGTTGGTAAATACAATCATATCCGTATGGAGTGTATCGGCGATGAGATGCGTACCTGGGTGAACGGTGTTCCAGCGGCGGATGTTGTGGATACGGTAGATCGCACCGGCTTTATTGGTTTGCAGGTTCACGCAATAACCAGCCCAGAGCAGGCCGGTAAAAAGGTTTATTTTAAAAATTTACAAATAAAAACGGCTCATCTTAAGTTTACACCCTTTCCCAAAAATGTTTATACGGCTAATCTGAAACCCAACGCTATTTCCGAAAGGGAAATGTCGGCGGGCTGGAAATTATTATATGACGGCCATACGGATAAAGGCTGGCACGGCGCAACATTGAAAGGTTTTCCAAAAAAAGGTTGGGAATATACTGATGGAGTAATGCACGTTTTACCCTCAGCAGGGAAGGAAGAATCCGGCGGCGGCGATATCGTTACTGATGATCTTTACAGCGCCTTTGACCTTTCATTTGAATTTAAGCTGACTCCGGGTGCAAACAGCGGCGTAAAATATTTTGTAACGCTTGACGAAAAAACAAAAGGATCGGCCATCGGCCTTGAATACCAGGTACTTGATGATAAACTGCATCCCGATGCAAAATTAGGCCGTAACGGCGATAGGACACTTGCTTCCCTGTATGACCTGATCCCGGCAAAAAAACAGGAACGCTTTGTTCATCCGATCGGTGCATGGAATACCGGGCGTATCATTGTATATCCCAATAATCACGTTGAACATTATCTGAACGGGGTTAAGGTGCTGGAATATGAGCGTGGTTCGCAGAATTTCCGTGACCTGGTAAAAATAAGCAAGTACGTGATCTGGAAGAATTTTGGCGAAGCAAAAGAAGGTCATCTTTTATTGCAGGATCATGGTAACGAGGTCTTCTTCCGCAGCATCAAAGTTAAGCGGCTGTAAAAGAACCGTCAGGTGATCTCCTTTTTTCGCTGGAAGCTGTAATACAGGTAAAACAGCGAGGGGAGAATAATAAAGCTTCCGATGAAAAGCCCCCATCCCAGATCGGTGATGGTTTTTTCAGGTGCGTGATAGACGAACATGGAAAGGTTTTCACCGTCTTTGGCCATCAGGAGGTAAGGATAGTGCATATAACCGACGGCGAGCAGGATCATCATGACCTGGAAGGCTGCGCCGATGCGGATGATCTTTCGTTTGCCCTTGTTGATCAATATCCACGATATGATCAGTGATATAGAAGCGGTGATCACTGCTGTCAGGCTTACCGCATTACCGAATATCCAGTGGGCGAGGTGAATATGCTCGATTTCGGAAGCGATAAATACCAGTCCCCCGAAAAATACGGCCAGGATATTCATCGCTTTTGCTTTGATGATAAAACGGCGTACGTCTTTTTCATTATCGGCCTCACCAATAAGATAAATGGCTGCAAGATATCCGCTTAACGCGACCGTAAAGAGTCCTACGGCAACGGAAAAATAATTCAGCCAGCTGAAAAGATAAGCATCGAGGTAGGAGGAGGCATGAAGATCAACCTGACGTGAAATAGCGCTTCCGGCAATGATGCCCAGAAACAGCGGAGTAACAAAGCTGGAATAGACAAATATCCTGTTATAGATCTTTTGTGTGTGTTCGCCCTTTATAGCGTCATAGTTCCTGAAGGCAAAAGCCGTTCCGCGGGCAGTAATACCGAGTAGCATGATCAGCAGCGGGATATGCAGATAAGTACACATCGTGCTGTAAATAACCGGAAATCCCACAAACAGGATCACGACGGCAATGATCAGCCACATGTGATTGGCTTCCCATATCGGCCCGATGGCCTGGTAACTTGTTTTTCGGGTTTGCGATTTGTTTTTTTCAGATGTAAAAAGCTCGATGATCCCTGCGCCGAAATCTGCTCCGCCGAGCAAAAAGTAAAGCACGATAGCTAAAAACAGGAAGGTAATGACTACGTATATCATATCGGTAAACTTAACGGTCGTACATCTCTGGAACCATTTTTATCTGCCTGCTCAGTAAAAATATGACTGCTACACTGAGCGTTAGGTAAATTACGGTGAACAGGTAAAACGAATAACTGATGCCCGGCATCGGCGTGACCGCTTCGCTGGTACGCATAACACCCTGAATGATCCACGGCTGGCGGCCGACTTCGGTAACCGTCCAACCCGCCTCAACTGCGATAAAACCCAGCGGCGTTGACAGAATAAATAACTTAAGAAACCATTTTCTGGAGAACCAGGTTCTTTTTTTCCATAACGCGATGAAATAAATTATCCCGGCAAGCATCATCGCACTTCCAATGGCAATCATTATCTCAAATGCAAAATGTGTTACCGTTATGGGTGGTTGATCTTTTACAGGTATGGTATCAAGAGCTTTAACGGGTTTCTGAAAGTCGTCATAAACAAGAAAGCTTAGCAACCCGGGTATTTCTATTCCATAATTTACTTTTTTCGCGGCCGTGTCAGGAATGCCACCAATGGTAAGCGGCGAATATGGCTGCGTATAAAAATAGGCTTCCATGGCTGCAAGTTTTGCGGGCTGTTTTTTTGCTGCATTTTTTGCAGAGAGATCGCCGCTGAAGGGTTGCAGAATTGCCGCGATCGCACCGAAAATTATCGCTATCCGGAACGCGGTCATATGAAATTTTACGTTTTTCTTCCTCGCGATCATCAATGCATGGACGCCCGCGACCGCGAATCCCGTTGCAGAAAAGGCGGCGATGATCATGTGCAGGGATTCGGAAAACCACGAGCCATTGAACATTGCTTGGATTGGGTCGATATTCAGATATTGTCCGTTTACAAAGTCGAACCCGGATGGATCATTCATCCATGAATTTGCAGAAACGACAAGGATGCCCGACGCGATCCCACTAACGCCCACCATAACACCGGTAAGCCAATGGAACCATTTGTTGAACTTGTTCCAGCCGTATAAAAAGAATCCGAGCGCAATAGCTTCGACAAAAAAGGCAACGCCCTCCAGCGAGAACGGCATCCCGAATATTGGTCCGGCGTGCTCCATAAATTTGGGCCATAACAATCCAAGCTCGAACGAAAGTATCGTGCCGGAAACCGCTCCTGTTGCGAAGAAGATTGCGACACCCTTGCTCCAGGCCTGCGTTACCTTTTTATAAATGTCGTCTCCGGTTTTGATCCATTTATAGTGCGACACTGCCATAAAAACAGGCATCACCATGCCGATACAGGAGTAAATAATGTGGAATCCGAGCGAGATCGCCATCTGTGAACGGGCGGCTAAAAAATCGTTCATGGGAGTTTAAATTTAAATCCGCTGGCAAATATACCCAATACTTATGGCGCAGTCCGGTTCATCAAAAAATGAATGTAAAATAGAATATTTCTAAATATCATAATATCCACTTATAACTGTTCTTTATAACAGATATTATTATATTTCAGCATTTGAATTATATGCAGATGCCAATTTTCCGGACACGTATCAACTCGCTGATTATCATCGTATTTACCGCCGCTTTACTAACTGTTATTGGTTGTAAACAACACGAGCATCAGCCGGCAGATAATAGTAATATGTTGCTTGGCAATCCAAGCAAAGCAAGCCGGAATCCGCTTGATGCTGATAATTACCTGATTGATCATCAATATTATATAGAAAGTTACAACCGCGACAAGGGCGGGCCGAACTGGGTGAGCTGGCATTTGTGTGCGGGTGATTTGGGAACAACCGACCGCATGAATAACTTCAGACTCGACGAGACATTACCCGATGGATGGTTTGAGGCGGATAATAACAGCTATAAACGTACGGGATTTGACAAGGGGCATAATTGTCCAAGCGGCGACCGCACAGGTTCCGTTGATGCAAATTCGGCCACATTTTTAATGGATAATATTATACCGCAGGCGCCCAATAACAATGAGCATACCTGGGAACATCTGGAAAGTTATTGCCGCAACAAGGTAAAACAGGGAAATGAAGTCTATATCATCATGGGTGTTTATGGTAGCGGAGGCGTAGGCAAAAAGGGATATGCCAAAACAATTGATAAGGGCCGGATTACCGTTCCGGCGCACATCTGGAAGGTGGCGGTTATTATTCCTGATGGCGACGATGATCTGGCAAGGATTGATAATGATGCTCAGATAATTGCCGTGGATACACCAAATGATAACTCGATCAGCAATAACTGGATGAATTATGTTTGCAGGGTGAAGGATATAGAAAACGCTACAGGATACGATCTGCTGTCGGCACTGCCCCAACCTGTTCAGGAAATCCTGGAACAGCGGAAGTTTGCAGGAAGCAATTGACCGCTACCGGTATAGGCAGGTAGCGATCAGACCGGTCCAGCCGGTTTGATGTGAAGCGCCGAGCCCCTTGCCCGTATCGCCGTCAAAATATTCATAAAAAAGCAGATGGTCCTTAAAATTAATGTCTGTCTGCATCTTGTCGTAATCGCCAAAAATCGCTCTTTTACCGTTTGAATCTTTTAAAAATAGCGTTGACACCCGGGCGTAAAGTTCATTGGCGACCTGTTGGAGATTCATGAAATTTCCCGAACCTGTCGGGCATTCTATTTTAAAGTCGTCACCATAGTAAATATAAAATTTGTGCAGGCTTTCAATCAGCAGGTAATTGATCGGTACCCATATCGGGCCTCTCCAGTTACTGTTGCCACCAAATAAGCCGCTATCGCTCTCGGCAGGCGTATATTTTATGCTGAACTCCATACCATCAACCTTTACGTGGTATGGGTTATTTAAATGGTATTTGGAGACTGACCGGATGCCGTACGGACTTAAAAATTCATTTTCATCCAGCATATACTTTAGCAGCGATTTCATCCTGAAACCGCGAAGTAAACTGATCAGATGCTTGCCGGATGTTTTGGTTTCCGCCCAGCGTGATACCAGCGAAGAAAGATCAGGGCGGTTTTCGGCAAACCATTTCATCCGGTTGCTGAAGATCGGGTTATTGGTGATGTCATAATCATCCAGAATTTCAGCAGCAACCAGTGGAATCAACCCTACAATGCTCCGTACACGCATTTTTCTGGTGGTATCGTCAGGCAGTCGCAACTGATCGTAAAAAAAGCCATCCTCATCATCCCACAGGCCTTCATTGTCTTGTCCGAGGTTTGAAATAGCTCCGGCAATATAAATAAAGTGTTCAAAAAACTTACTGGCGATGTCATTATAGGCATTATCGCTTTCCGCAAGTTCAGCAGCTATGCGCAGCAGGTTGAGGGAGTAAATTGCCATCCAGCTGGTACCGTCAGCTTGCTCAAGATGTTCTCCCATCGGCAACCTTGCATTCCTGTCAAATACACCGATATTATCCAGACCTAAAAATCCTCCCTCGAAAATATTATTGCCGGAGTTATCCTTCCGGTTAACCCACCAGGTGAAGTTCAGCATCAGCTTGTGAAATATCCGTTCAAGGAAGTACATATCGCCTTTATTGTCATTGGCCGCTTTATCCTGCTGGTATATTTTCCAGGTGACCATGGCATGCACCGGTGGATTGGCATCATTAAAATCCCACTCATAGGCTGGCAACTGTCCGTTTGGATGCATGTACCAATCGCGGATCAACAGCGTCAGCTGACTTTTTGCGAAGGCCATATCAACCCTGGCAAGGGGAATGCAATGGAAGGCAAGGTCCCAGGCAGCGAACCATGGATACTCCCATTTGTCAGGCATCGATATGATGTCACGCGTATTAAAGTGCGTCCACTTACTGTTGCGCGCACGCAAACGTTCTTTAGGCGGTGTTGGCTGGGCCGGATCGCCATGCAGCCAGTGGTTAATGTCGTAATAATAAAACTGTTTGTTCCACAACATTCCGGCAAGGGCCTGCCGTTGAATCATTATTTTATCGGTATGCTGCGTGTCAGTATTCAGATCAGCATAGAATTCATCGGCCTCTTTTTTACGGAGGTCGAATAATCTGTCGAAATCATCAAAACCGTTCGACGCATTGTTTGAAAGCCTTAGCCGGAGGACAGTGCTTTGCTTTGCCGGAACGGTAATATCAAAGTTGACAGCTGCTTTTGTGCCTGCCTTTTTGGGGTTTACGGTTTTCGCTCCGTTTACAATATGATCATTAATTCCATCTTTATAAAATTGTCCGGTACTGTCAGTATTGTACAATCGTTTCAGATTGGTCTCATTGTCACAGAACAGCAGCTCGGGAGCGCCTTCGGCACGCAGCCACAACTGTCCGACGCGGTGATGATAAACTTCAATTACGCCATGGGAGTCAGCCATGAGCTCCGGTACATAGCTGTCATATCCCCATGACCAGGTATTCCGGAACCAGATGGTTGGTAAAACGTTTAAGGCGGCGCTAACGCTGCCCCTGTTTTCAATAGTTATCTTGATGAGAATATCCTGCGGAGAATTTTTTGCATATTCAACGAACACGTCAAAGTAATCATCATTATTAAATATGTCGGTATCGATCAGTTCAAACTCCGGGTCGTTTCTTGTCCTGCGTTTATTTTCTTCCACCAGCCACATGTACGGGTAGGCTTGCTGCGGATATTTATAAAGCATTTTCTGGTAGGAATGCGTAGGCGTATTGTCGAGGTAGTAATACAACTCCTTTACATCTTCCCCGTGATTACCCTCCGGATTACTTAGACCGAAATACCGTTCCTTGATGATCGGGTCTTTCTTATTCCATAAAGCTACAGCGAAGCAGAGCAACTGTTCATTGTCGCAAATTCCGGCAATACCTTCCTCGCCCCAGCGGTATGCTTTGCTGCGCGCCATGTCGTGGGTAATGTAATTCCATGCGTCGCCGTTTGCGCTGTAATCTTCCCTTACCGTTCCCCATTGCCTGTCGCTGACGTAAGGCCCCCATTTTTTCCATTTCGGGTCGGCTAATCTTTTCTGCTCTGCATTCATTTGTTTGTAGTTACCCTGGTTTATTTGCTGGCGACCTCCAATTGCTGGCTATTCCCATGCGTTCCGAAGGAATCGCAGCCAGTTGCCGTGCATCACATTTTCAACATCCGACTGGCTGTACCCTCTTGTTTTTAACAGATCCGGCACTTTTTGCAGGTCAGCAATGGTTTCCAGATCATAAGGACATTGCTCCCGGCCGAATGCGCCGTCAAGATCTGATCCGATACCGATGTGACGGGCATTCCCCGCGATCTGACAAATATGATCCATGTGATCGATCATCTTTTCAAGATCACAACCCATTTGTTGCGGGTCTGATTTACCGCGAACCCATCCCGGTACCATCATCCATGCATCGAGCGCCCCACCGATCACGGCACCTCTGTCAATCAATGCCCTGATCTGATCATCGCTGAACTGACGATTATGATCGACCAGCGCGCGGCAGTTATTGTGGCTTGCCCAGACATGCCCGTTAAAATGTTCCAACGCTTCCCAAAAGCTGTCTTCGCAAAGGTGTGTTGCGTCTAAAATGATATTCAGGCGCTCCATTTCCTTTAGTAATTCGTGACCTGCCTGTCCCATAAATCCGGTAGCGTTGGTTCCCTGTGCATATCTGCCGGGCCCGTAGTGTGCCGGACCCACCGCACGCAAGCCGTATTCGTATGCCGTTTCGAGGTGCTTTACGGTTACCAACGAGTCGGCACCCTCCAGGCTTGAGATATAACCTACAGGTTTTGTTTCATTACTGCCGCCATTTGACCAAAGGCTGACATGGTTTTCCAGACTTTCGAGACTATTTATCTGAACCATCTGGCCTGTTGCTTCCATTTCTTTATACCAGGCGAGCTGACCCTGCGTTTGCGCCCATGCCTGCTGAGGTGAATGCCATCCCGGCAAGGGATTGTCTGGCGCAACGAAACGCGCAATCTGTGTAGCAACGACAAGCCCGATATTGCCCTTTCGCAGTTCCGGAAGCGACACAACGCCCTTCCCACGGTCCGGCTTATCGTTCATCCCGGCTTCGCGTTGTCTTATTTCATCAATGGATTTCCGCAGATCGCGGTTCCACTCCATGGCGTTCATACTTAGGTCAAGATGCGCATCAATGGTAAACATAACTTAAGGTTATAAATGGCAAATGGTGTTAAATAGTTATTTTCCGGTCGCGTGCCGTATTTTTCCATTCGCCGGTTATTATACCGTTTTCAATGGTGAAGGCGCGCTCATACAAGGCGACGGTAGGACACACATGATAAGGCATTCCGTAAACAATGTCGCCCTGTTTACAGGAATGTGCTTTTCCTGCATCAATCACCAGGTGTTCTTCGCTCTGGCTGATGATTTCCGCTTGTGGGGCATTGATTAATAATACCCTGGCTTTTAATTCGCGCTCTGCGGCGATTGATTTATGGCCGAGATCAAGACATATTTTGGTGTCGTCCGGTAACGAAATTACCCTTGTTACCACCAACGCAGCGGGTAAAAAAGCCTGCTCCTTAAAACTATCACCATAGCCTTTGTCCCAGTAAACAAATGTTCCGGGGCTGCATTCAACGTCAGGACGTTCCGCATGTATCGGGAATGTGGGCGATCCGCCAGCCACTATAATTGGTTTTGAATATCCTTTTTTTACGATCTCATTTTCAAGCCAGGTAACGGCTTGAAAAGCATCGTTACATTTCTTTTTTCTGATTTCAAGGTCAGCATCGTGGATATGGCCATCATAGGCGTGCAGCCCGGAAAGTTTAATGCCGGGTAAACGGCTGCAGTATGCATAAAGATCAATAGCTACGGCGTCCGGTGCAATGCCCGTGCGATCTTGCCCGGTGTTCAAATCGATAAAGACGGCTACTTCTACACCGCTTTGTTTAGCTCGCTCCGCGATTTTTCCGGCGGTTTGTTTATTGTCTGCAAGGCAGGATAGTCTGGTTTCGGGATATTTTAAGATCAGCTGGATAAGTCTCTCAATCTTTGGTCCCACGGGCTGGTAGGCGAGGAGTACATCCGGGGCGCCGGATAAACAAAGCATTTCGGCTTCGGCTATCGTCGCACACTTAAATTTGGTGATACCGGCGTGCAGCATTAGTTTGGTTACTTCCCCGCTTTTATGGGTCTTAACATGAGGGCGTAGTCGGTCAGCACCACCTGCTATTTTAATGGCTAAGCCGATGTTATATTTTACTCTTTCCGGGTACACCACTAATGCCGGCGTATCCAATTTGTCAGCATCCTGTATGTGATACCATTCCTGGTCTGCCATAATATTCAATTTGATATGTTCCCTCGGTAACGCTATCGATCACCAAAGCTCGAACATTGCTTCTATTTCAACAGGTATGTTGTCAGGTAACGAACCCATTCCGACTGCGCTGCGCACACCGATTCCGTTTTCCTCGCCCCACACTTTCGCGAACAATTCACTGCAACCATTGATAATGAACGGGTGTTTCTCAAAATCAGGCGTACAGTTTACCATACCCAGTACTTTTATCACACGTTTAATTTTGTTCAGGCTACCAAGGTTAGCGTTTATGGTGGCAAGTATGGCAAGGCCTACCTGCCTTGCGGCAAGTTTGCCTTCCTCGGCGGTCAGGTCTTTTCCTATTCTGCCGATGATCAGGCTACCATCGTCCTGTACGGTGCCATGCCCCGAGACATAAAGATATTTGCCATCGATCAGGCAGGGTTTATAAACGCCAAGCGGTTTTGGCGCGGGTGGAAGAGATAATCCTGTGTCCTGAAAATTCTGGTCTGCTGTATTCATTTTTTCAAAAAGGTTGATATCGGATAGGCAAACATAAATAAAAAGCCGGGTATCTCACGCCCGGCTTTTCAAATCAAATAATCAACTATATATTAAAGCCTGAAGCTTACGCCTGCTTCGATAACATAATCGGCAAAGGCGGCATCTCCATGAGTATATTTTCCGGTTAGTTCAGTGGTGCGTATGTCGGCCACGCTTCTTGTACGGTCACGCATAAGTGCTACGGGAACCAGCGCGTAAACTGAGAACTTTTTCAGTCTGTAGGTTATGCCGGGTTCGGCCGAAAGGATATAACCCGGTCTTCTGAAACCATCGCTCTTTCCGAACACATCACGGATAGGCAGGCATTCATACCGTACACCGGCTGAAAAATCGAGATATTTTGTCCCATAACTGAAACCAAGGCGGATAAGCTCCTGATCAGGAACACTCATCACGTTGCTGGTTACGGCGATGGAGTTTGCGCTTGAGGTTCCGCCGCGGGCAGTCGAAACGCCGTTAACATCATGTGGATTGAACAGATAGAACAGGGTTCCGTACATGCCAAAGCTGTGCGTGAAATTGTAATAGGCATTGATCTCTGTTGTAATGCCAAAGCCGCCGTCACCGGGTTGTATGGATTGATCCACGGGGCCGCGACGGGATGTACCATTAGGGCCGACATTATAAAAATCGTCCTGAACATCATCTTTTCCGGTAGGCAATTTGATACCCAGTCCTACCTGTATATTGGCGTTATGTGATTTTTCGGGATTGAATAACCAGGTATATCCGGTAAGACGGATGTCACCAAGACCTGTTGCTTGTGTAGAGCGGCGCTGTGAACCACCATGCTCATACAAAGACGAGCGGTTGTTAATAATAAGTGGTGCATCTACGGATACAGACCATCTGTTGTTAAAATTTCGGGTCAGGGTAAAATCCTGTGTATAGGCATGATTGATAACATTGGTGCCCATTTCGATGCGTTGTTTTTGCTCGTCCTTGCCCACAAAGTGTTTGTATGAGCGGAAATAACGGCTGTTGCTGTTAAATAACCAGCTGCCGCCCGGTGCAAGGCTGTCCGGGTGGTCGGCCATAGTACAAAGGCCCCCGGTGCTGCGGATTGCGACGCAACCCTGGGCGAAAATATCAGTATGAACAGAAATTATTAAGATACAGGCGCATAATAGGGCCTTGAAAGTAAGTTTCATTGCGATGATAGTTAAAATAAGTTTAAATAATAGGATAATAAGAAAGATACAGACAACGGTCTTCATGCGAATCTGAATCATAATAGATTGCATAAGTCACTATGCCACCGTAATTGTTAAATACAATTATTACCGCAGGGATTTTTCGTTAACTCTATGATGCTTTCTGAATGGGCCTGTTATATCTTTACTGCGCATTTTGCCGTTAAATTGACGATAAAGCACAGCACAGCAATCCGTTCGGACATATCACGAAGTTGTTAGAATGCGGTATTATTTAGGAAAGGGTGTTGGGCGGCTTGCCGGGAGACGAGACGAATGGAACGCTAAGGACAAGCTTTTCCGTTCTGCTTTCTTTTTTCACCGTGGTCTCAAAGTCGGTATATTCATAATTATACGCCTGCACGGTGTAATCGCCAAGCGTAGTCAGCCGTTTTGCTGACGACTCATGTCCTTTTTTACTCAAAGGAACGTCCGCCAGTTGTTTAGCGGTTATAATATTTGAATTTATTACCAGTTTTGTCTTTACAGTATTTGGAATACAAATAAAATACATGGTATCCCGCGTCATTCGCAGTCTAACATAATTATAATAAGCGTCCTTAAGCTGTATCTGCCCTGCAATTACCTCATAATCGCTCCAGTCCTGTATAGTGGGCATATAAACCGGGATCTTCAGCTCTATCAGTTTGGCGTCGTTGATTTTATTGTCGAATATTTCCTTTACGATCTGAACATCGGATTTATGAATATAATATTGAAACAGCAGCGAATACCCACCTATGCTGAACAGGTGAATACATAGCAAAACTATCGCAAACAGACGTTTCAAGAATAACGGGTTTATAATTGAAAGTAAATGTATATTTTTTTCTCAATGATGCAATATAATTTTCCATAAATATTATTAAATAAATATCCTGACTAACGAAAGGGGAATTAATAGGTTTAATGTGTAAAAATGACACAATAATTTTTTTATTTCGGTTTTAATCCTTTAGATTTACTTGACCACATTAAAACCAGTTTATGACAATGAATTATAACAGGCGCAAGTTTTTGAGAGACACCAGTACGCTGGTGCTCGGAGGCATGGCTTTATCCGGTAAGGCCAGTTCTTTTTTTTCGGGTGCAGCTCCGCATCCGGTAGGTTTACAGCTCTTCACGTTTTTCGGTATTATTGACGAAGATGTAAAGGGAACGCTGACTAAAATTGCAGGGGTGGGCTATAAGGAGATTGAATCAGCCTTCAGCAAGAAGGGCGGTTACTACGGAATGAAACCAAAAGGATTTAAGGCAATGGTGAATGACCTGGGGATGTCCTGGAAGTCGCACCATGTTATTGGCGCTCCATTTAAATTGCCAAAGGGATACAAAATGCCGAAAGGCCCTGACGGCAAACCAATGGTGATCCCGCCTATGCTGAACCTGCGCGACAATATGCAGCAGCTGGTTGATGAAGCGGCTGAGGGCGGAATACAATACCTGGTTTGTGCAAATGCGCCCACCGGAACGCTGGAAGAGATAAAATCTACCATAAGCATATTAAATAAAACCGGTGAGGCAGCAAAAAAGGCTGGTTTGCAATTTGCATATCATAACCATGATATGGAGTTCAAGACCGTTGAAGGTAAGGTGCCTTATCATTTATTGCTGACAGAAACACACCCGGATCATGTAAAAATGGAACTCGATCTTGCCTGGGCGGTAAAAGGCGGACAGGATCCCGTTCAGATGTTTAAAGATCATCCCGGCAGGTTCCCGCTTTGGCATGTGAAGGATTTGGACGCCTCGCGAAATAACATTTTGCCGGTAGGAAGCGGTACGATAGATTTTAAAAGAATTTTTGCGAACGGTTCGGAATCGGGCATGAAGCACTTTTTTGTGGAACATGATATGCCGAAGGACGCTTATGCCAGTATAAAAAGTAGTTACAGTTACCTTACAGGTACGCTTAAGGTTTAACTTTTCTCGAAGTTGATTTGGTTGATCAGAAGAAAAGCCGCCACTGTTTTCAGGGCGGCTTTCGCTTATGTTATGAGATCAAGATCGGCTAAAACCGTTTTACTATGAAGCGGGTGTTGGTTTTATCGCTGTTCTGATAGTTTTTACGCGATTTTTTACCCATTGATAAATGGTTGAATACTCCAGATAATACCTGATCGAGTCGTCATTGCGGATAGTGGTAACCAGATCACGCAGGATGTTTCGCAAGTGCGAACCCTTGCTGACATTGGTCACGATCTCTTCAAGTTCATCCGCATAGACTACGGCTTCGTACTCATTGTCGAAAATAAGTTCGGTCTGATCGTTTCCTTTTTCCTTAATCCCTTTTGAGGGTGTCGGCAGGTGATAATTTTTAAAATCGGCTGAGGTTAACTGGCTTTTGCCGGTTGCAGGGATGTTGATACGTAACATAATATATATTTTTAGGTCATTCTGTCTATTTTATCTTGGATAACTTCTGATAAACTCATCATTTTTTATCGACATGATAATATCGTTTATCGCCTGGTATTGCGGCGATGATTTATCGTCAAGATCATTTGATAAGTTTTCTAATTGTTCAGCGTAGGTAACGGCTTCCTCTTCATCTTCAAAGTTCAATATCAAATCGTTATTAACTTCGGCATCTATGCCGTTTGGCGGGGATGGCAAATTGTAATTCTCAAATGTAGAGAAACTTAAATTTGAATTATCGCTTTGAAGAACGGTGATACGCAGCATAAGTTTAATATATATTACAAGGCAAGTTGTAATTATCAAACGTTATAAAGTTAAAGCTGTTTTAACAATTTTATATTTATTTAATGTTAAGTTTTACAAAGTTTTCCACAATTATGTTTAATTATTACATAATGCGTGCCATTTTGAAATCACGTAGTCTTTAAGTATTTTAAGGCGTCGTTAAAACAGGGTTAACAAGTATGACGGTAGGTAAAACTGAGCAGCTAAAAAAAGTGTTGCGTCCGGTTCATTTGTGGGCTATTGCCGTGAGTCTGGTGATCTCCGGCGAATATTTTGGATGGAATCTCGGCTGGAGCGTTTCGGGCACAATTGGCTTTCTTATAGCGGCTTTGCTGATTACGGTGATGTATATCACCTTTATTTTCAGCTATACAGAGCTTACCAGCGCCATACCGCATGCGGGGGGAGCATTTGCCTATGCTTACCGTGCGCTTGGGCCTTTTGGCGGGCTGATAGCAGGCTACGCTACACTCATTGATTTTCTTTTCGCCACCCCGGCAATCGCTTTTGCATTGGGCGCCTATCTCCATTTTCTGGACGCCAGCGTCCCGATTCTGTACTCGGCCTTGTTTTTTAATGTGGTTTTTATTGTTATAAATATTCTCGGCGTTAAGGAGTCGGCTACGTTTTCACTGATCATAACCATACTCGCTGTGGCGGAATTGCTGGTCTTTTTGGGAATAGTTTCCCCACATTTTAAAACAGACAATTTTCTGACTCATCCCATGCCTTTCGGATGGGCAGGTGTCTTTGCCGCACTGCCTTATGCCGTTTGGTTCTATTTGGCAATTGAGGGAGTTGCTATGGTAGCGGAGGAAGTTAAAGACCCGAAACGAAATATTCCGCGTGGTTATATCTCCGGACTTGCCACGCTTATTTTTCTTGCTTTTGGCGTGATGATCTTTACCGGCGGCATAACCGACTGGCGAAAACTAAGCACCATTGACTATCCGCTGCCCGAGGCCATCAGCGTGGTGTTGGGAAAGGGTAGCAGATTGACAAAAATATTTGCAGGT
>DASZTX010000041.1:0-1583 GCA_035547875.1 Mucilaginibacter sp.
CTGATCCGGGAACGGATGTTGAACGTCTGGTTCGATACCCAAATGCTGGATAAAGTGCTTTTCAATCTCCTGTCGAATGCATACAAATTTACCAATGAACACGGGTTCATCAACATAACGATTTCCAAAGATCAGGCCGCAGAAATGGCAGTTATAAAAATAGAGGACTCGGGTATTGGCATGAATCCGGAGGCTGTAAAACATGCGTTCGATCTCTTCTATCAAGCCGATGAGGCCAGTCTTAAGGGAACCGGTATTGGCCTGGCGCTGTCAAAACAGCTGATCACCTTGCACCATGGAACGATCCAGCTCAAAAGCGAAAAGTGGAAAGGCAGCGTCTTTGAGATCAGGTTACCCCTTGGCGTCGATCATTTCGCCGCGGACGAAATGGATGGAACCAACAAGGATTCCACGATACAATATGATGACGTACGCATTTACGCAGTCGACACGGAAACTGCCGCTGTCCCTAAAGAGGAGGCGGAAATGTCCGGCCGGCCGTCGACACCTGCCAAAGAACAATCCGTTTTGCTGATCGAGGATAGCACCGACATGCGCTCGTTTTTGAGATTGCAGCTTGAAAACTCGTATGAGATCTGTGAAGCCGAGAACAGCTCCGCAGGTTTGAATATGGCTTTTGACATTGTTCCGGACCTGATCATATGTGACATCATCCTTCCCGGCGACAGCGGCCTGGCTATTACTGAAAAACTCAAAAACGATATCCGCACCTCCCATATCCCGATTATCATCCTGACAGCGAAGATCGAGATTGAGAATCAGCTGGAAAGCCTGCGATTAAAAGCCGATGCTTTCATCACAAAGCCCTTTAACCTGCAATATCTTCATGAAATGATCAATAATCTGCTCCGCAATAGGGAATCATTGAAAGAACATTATACCAGCGAGCTGCCAACCGAAATAAGAACCGGCGTTTCAAAGAAGATCGATAGAAAATTTTTGAACGAATTTGCAGCCATAGTCGAGAACAATATTTCCAACGAGAATTTTACCGTCGAAAATATTTGCCGGGAAATCGGCATTTCGAGAGTGCAGCTCTATAGGAAATTGAAAGCCCTGCTCGGTATGAATGTTAACGACTATATCCTGAATGTGAGATTGCAGAAGAGCAAATACCTGCTGACAAATGAAGACATCACCATTTCAGAGATCGCATTTAAAGTCGGCTTTTCGTCACAGGCCTATTTCTCGACAGTATTCAAGTCCAAATTCTCCTGCACGCCATCGGAGTTCAGAGAAACGCATAAACCTTAACGGGCATAACCGGGAAGCGGATTGTCCCATTGCTACTACCGCCAGATGCTCTTTAATGGATGATAAATTACGGATTTAATCACGAAATTATTTTGCGGCGACTGGATCCTTAAACCGGTAAATGCATGGTTGGGGAAAAAGATCTCGGTCATCACCGACAGTCCATCATCCGCAAAAAGCTCTACGGAGGCATCGTCGATCACTAACTTTAGATTCCATTTTTTGCCGGATGAAAGCCTTGGCGCGCTATGCCTTTTTGCAAAATCCCTATGAAAATTCACTATCCCGGAGTTTGATCGGTCAATGAA
>DASZTX010000042.1:0-1598 GCA_035547875.1 Mucilaginibacter sp.
TCCACCATAAGCTCCAGAGCATCTTTAGATTCCTCATCCGAAAAGCCCGAATAAAGCTGCACCTTTTTGATCATTTCCCTAAAACCCATAACTCCTCCTCTTCGTTCGTTTATATTTTTACCGTTAGAGGAAATTTTTGCAGTAAATAACTTCACGACTCAAGCGATTGATTATAAAGGATTCAAAAAAAGCCCAACCCGCAAAGGGTTCGGCTTTTTTTGGTGGAGCTGGCGGGTACTGCCCCCGCGTCCGATTGGTAACAAACTTGATGACTACAGGCTTAGATCGTTTAGGCGCTTAGGCCAACGCTTAAAACGTTCAAAAAACGTTGGCAGCAATCCAGGTGATCTTAGCCGGATCTCGGCGGATTACCGAAAGTCCGGAGCAACCCGATGAATATGACACCGACAGACACTTATCAGGTATCGGTGAGTCGATGCTAGCTTAAAATTAAGCTAGTGCTGGAGCTGGCGTGCGCAAAGCTAAAGCTTCGCGAACTTGGCTTCCAAAATCTTTAACGGCATTTATAGCCTTTGCACTCGGCTAACGTGCAAGTGCGGACCGACCTGCCATACTAAGTTTGTTAAGGTCCGATCGTCGAGCTTAAATCAGCCCCTCGTCGAAACTTGCGCCATTGCCTTGTTTTGCTTAAACAAAACTTCGGCTTAAGGCTTTGTTTCTCCTCTAAATTTTCCAATCGCTCAAGTCGGCAAAGCCACCTCGCCGCTTGGAAAATTTTTAAGTACAAGTTTAAAAGAGCGGATGATTTAAGTTTTGGTTTAAGTTAATTATATCACAATATGTCAAATATTTCCAACTGCCCGTTTGACTAAAAAAGCCCCTTGCGGGGCTCCGGAGTTACACTCCTTTGACTATGTA
Source organism: Mucilaginibacter sp. (assembly GCA_035547875.1). Classification (GTDB taxonomy): domain Bacteria; phylum Bacteroidota; class Bacteroidia; order Sphingobacteriales; family Sphingobacteriaceae; genus Mucilaginibacter. The sequence goes on from DASZTX010000042.1 coordinate 880, forward strand.
ATTCGGTTTTCTCATTGGTGGGGCCCTCCAAGCTTAATCACCATTAGTATTATAACACCCGCCAATAAAAGATACAGCCCCCAATTCACGCGTTTGGCTTTGGTGGCAACAATTTTCATGCATAGACGATTGGCTTCTAGGTAGTCCTTCCGCAAAAATTTGAGAAATTTTTCTATGGAGTCGTATCGATTATCAATCCCGTTATCAATTTGTTCGATTTCATCCATATCGCCGGGCACCGGCCATAGCCCCGATGTGATTGATGTAACCAGTAATCCAAAGGCTAACGACACGAAAGCGACGCCTATCGAAAGAAAAATTCGGCCAGCCGGAGAATGGGGTATTTGAAAGTGGTCGTTTGCCCCGTCACTGGCAAAGATAAACGAGACGATGGCCACTTCGCCGGCAATCATCGCCAAGGCTTTAATCCTTAACTGGTCATACGCATTGCTGATATGACTATGAACTCTTCTTAATTCCTTAATCGCAATCAACAAAATCTCTATCTTTTCATCGGAAACATGCGGTTTAGGCATCTTACCCCCATACCCACCACACTTATTTGTCTAAAATAATATCACAGATCGGCGAAGATTCGCTGGACGTCAAAATCCACCAACCGGACCAGATTAGTCTGCTCTTTACGTAAGACCTTTTCAGCTTTTTGATATTTATTGGCGCCTTTGGCTGTCAGCTTGACGTCGCGCTGCCGGGCATCT
>DASZTX010000043.1:0-101590 GCA_035547875.1 Mucilaginibacter sp.
GTAAACAGCCTCTAATGAAATTGCCTTTTAAATAACTATTTTTGTACACGCTTTTACAGCGTTTGCTGCAACTCAAAAGTCAGCTAACCCAGTGGTCAATTTGGCCCGGAACAGGGTGGTCAACATCTCCATAACTTACAGATTTGGACGATTCGGTTTTGCCGTTTTCACGGCCAGACTTTGAACACCACTTTTCAGGATCAGCAGTGCGGGTGGTGGCGCATTCTTTCGGAATCCCATCAACTGTAAAACGCATGTAGACAGGGATGGGGCCGGATGTGTAGTTTTTTGGCTTCTTCAAATAGAAGAGCAGACTGTAACTTAATTCCATAAAACAAGCTTAAAATGTGAAACAAATTAAGTTTGCAGCTACCTCAGTTACAAGATGTGTTTTAATCGAACATCTTGTAATACAATAAGTTACGTGGTTTCCAGTGAGTCATTTGCCTAACTTTTCCCGACTCACTGAATTACTCACTGGAGATATACGATTTAGTGGATAATAAGTGGTTTTGCCGGAAAAAAAGAAAGCTGTAAATCAAGGATTTACAGCTTTTTGAATGATTTGATATCGATTTTTGTAGCCCAACAGGGAAATTCTTTGAACAGCTAGTGACATTTTTGGAGGCTGTTGAGCCAATTTTAAATGAAAATAATAAATAACAATGTATCGGCCCGTCAATGTTCGTTATTTTTAAATCTTCAATTTTTAACTGGCCAATGTTATCGTACTTTGTAATAAATTAAAGCCATTATAATGGATTTCGACCTCATTTCACGCTACCTATATGGTAAACCTCAATCTGATTTTGATGCGTTATTACAGCATCTGGAGGAATTGATTGATACATTCGAAAGAAATGCAAAAGCAACAAGTGCCCTATACGCCCAATCCTATTTAGAACAGCGCGAAAAAGTCAAAGAAATTTTTAAAGATAATTGGGGTGTCGCGGCTAAAATTTATGAAGAAGCTTACGAAGAGATTGCCGGTGATGAAAGTCAGAAAGCCGAGTGGGCTTTTTACAAAGCAGATTATGGTGAATTACAAAGAAGCGAGCAAATTGCAGAAGAAATGGTAGATCGGAACCATCGCGAGATGATAGATCATTACAACAAATCTGCGACAACAATGCTGTATTCAATACTAGAAGGTCAGTTCAGGCGGTTTTCCGAGTTATTAAGACTAATGGGCGGTCACTTACTTTCCGTAGAAGACCTTGCGCAACGAGATTATATTGACGGCACTTACAAATACCTTGAAAAGGTAATTGGTATTGATACGACATTGATTAAACCGTATAAAGAGAAGCTTCAGCCATTACAACGATTACGAAACAAAATCATGCATAATAACGCCGAATTTCCAGATGTCGAAGCAACTGAACTTAATAAAATCGTTGAAGATTCGAATGGAATGCTTGATTGGGAAAAAGAGGAAGATGAATACGCTAACTGGGACGAGGAAGACAATGTTAGAAGATACTATGTCTTAAGGATTAAGAATATCGAGTATCTTAAATTATACTATAAACATATACGTGAATTCTTTAATGAGCTATTTTGGCTCGCTGATGCTCACTTTAATCACCAACCTATCGCCGAGCGATTGAAATATGCCGCAGGATTTGTCGGCAGAAATATTAGAGTGGAGAACACGTCTATAACCAACGTCAACAAAGGACGAAAAATTAAAGCAACTGTAATAAATGATGATAAAGAACAACCACATACATTTGAATTTGTAATAACCGTAACACGGGCAAGCAAGAATACATTTTCAATAATAAATCAAGTTCCAGAGGCCCCGAGACTCGATCGGTTAACTGATTATATTAAAAAGAATCCGCGTATTATTTTAAAAAGCGTTTTGCAAGGTTTTAATATCGGTAACCCTAACACTGCCGTAGCTGTGCTTTTGTCATAAATTGAGCGGATCGCAAAGTCAGTTCTGGATTTAACCAAGCCGTGTGGTTATCCTAATATATAAAACGTCTATAAGCTTAGCCAATCCAGTTATACAAGCTAATTCGGCAATGATAAATGTAATCTTAAAGGATGGTGGAAGGGCAACGCTAAGCCAACTTGATAAAAAGCTGTCGGGAGTCGTCACAGTCCAGGCGTATTTTAATGCCGACGATAAAATGAAGGCTATAGCGGAAGTAAGAAAGAGTTCACCACTTTTTTGTACATCAAGATGAAGTTTTTTATAGTTTCCTGGATGAATTACTTTGTAATACGAAAAACATACCGATGACAACGCTATCAACATGCCAAATCCAACATTACTAAGACTAATACTTTTATTGTCAGTGCCAATAAAATAGATTAAAAGCGCGATTCCGGCACTAATCATGAAAATAAAAAATGGGAGGCTAACACATATATACCAAGCTATCATTTGAAAGCGCGTAAGCTTTGAATTGGCGTCAGGGTGAACATGTTTCTTTAATTGCTCAATATCCATCTGTCGTTCGATTAACAATTAAAGATACAACTTTCGAAAGATTGAAGTTATTTTATATAAAGGCCATAACATGATTACCTCTTTTTATTTCTGCACTACTTATGCGTATAATGATAGCGATATGAAAAGTTTTTTCCGGGTACTGGATAACTTATGACAAGTGAATCCATCGTAAGCTTTTCAAGCGAAAAACTACCCGTAACATATTCATGGTTGATAGCATCCGAATATTGATTGCCGGCAATCAATATATGTTTGGCTGATGCGTCAAATTGCCACGTGCCGTCAAAATAAATATTGGTTGGGGCATACGATGGGTCACAGGATGTTCCACCGAGATAATAGGTATACTTATTATCTGCCGTATACACTTCGTGACGAGGTTTTTCACAATCGGTTAGATAAGGGGCAATGATCCACTTAGTAGTGCCGTCATAACGATAATCATATTGAACATAATGCCAAGAACCGACTAACAAATTCTTGAATAAATTCTTCAATGAGTCGATTCCTCTGGGGGTTATCGAAAAGGTAACGGCAATGTTTTCCTGCTGACCAACACTATTTACCGTAAATGTCGTACCTCCCGCTAATTGTTTCAAAAATTTATCGTTTACAAAGAGACTATCTGTTACATAGTTTGGCTTAGGCTTAAAAGTAAATGTCACCGTTTGGCCAGACACAACGTGTGCCGGAGAGTAACTTACAGTACCATTACCATCAGTAGTTGCACTTATCTTCACTAACGGTGCAAACGAAGCATTGATAGTATGATTCGCCTGGACGTTGGTAAAAGTATATGAGTCAGCGACAGGTACATACTTTGAATCAACGGCTAACCATTCAATGCCGTAATTATTAGCTGGGGTAATGAAAAAAGAAACGTTTGAACCAGCGTCAACGGTTTTAGTGCCTGTTGGGTCAATCGTTCCGTTTGCTCCTGGGCTTGCCGTAATAGTATATGTCTTCGTAGTTCCAGTACCTTGCTTTTTCGTTTCAGATTTTTTGCATCCGAAAAACAGAACGGTTAATAAAACAATGGCATAGTATGGCTTTTGCATGGTTTCGGCTCAAACGTGTTGTGTGTCACGTTCTTATAACAAAGGTTAGTAACCGGCCTTGTACATCCTACCTATTATCAGCATACTTTACCTGCTAATTGCATACCTTATGCAAATTTCATACTTTTACCAAAACCTCTTTTCAATGTACGGTAGCAAAATCAGAATGATACGGGAACTGCGCGGATTCTCACAAGAACATGTCGCCACCAAATTGGGTATTGCACAAACTGCATATTCCCGCATTGAAACAAATCAGACGAAGTTAAGCACCGAAATGTTGGAGAAACTTGCCAAAGAGTTAGGTGTTTCGCCGGTTGATATATTAAACAGCGATCCTGTTGTTGTTAACTTTTATGGCCCCAATCACGGCTCTGCGCCCTTTGGCACGATCCAAACGGTGAATATCGGAGAGAAGGAACTCTACGAGAAGATTATCGCAAGCAAAGATGAGGAAATCGCACGAATGCAGAAGACTATCGACGCCTTGCTTGGTAAGAAATAACCGCCCACCCTTTATAATTATTCCCAAAAAACAAAAAGAGAAAAAAGAAATCTTTTCTTCCGGCGCGGGAAGCCATACAAGGAGGAACGGAATAAATGGACTCGTGAGTGAAATGCTTTGTGGGTTTATGCCGTAGTTCCTTGCACGGCTTTTGTGAGGTCAAGAGTAAGCCGGATATATTTGATGGATTTTTTATTGTTGTTTTATACTTCGAGCCGCCGAAGACAACGCAGCCCCGCGGAGTTGTTGCGAGCGGAGCAAAAAGTCCAGGCAGAGGGAGCATAGCGACTGAATGGAATGTCTGGACACGAACTACCAAAGCGGTGCGAAAGGGTGAGCTTGCCGGTGTAGGAAGACATTTCGCGCGCTACCGGTAGTGAAGCTTTTTGCGACAGAGCAGGCGAGCCCAACAAGAAAAGCGATTGGCATTTATAACGCTGAGCCGACAGGCGAAGGGTTATAAATGACAAAGAAAGCTTTTATGAATGAAACCCTTTTCTCTCAAAACCATTGACGGGGTTCAGCTCGCGGAGCGAATAAAAGCTGGTCGGCCATTATATGTGCTTGAAAAGCTTATATAACGGGCGACGAAAACCCGGCGTTGGTTTTGAAGAAATTGGGTGGAATGAATGCCTTATTTCCTCTAATGAACTTACTCGTTAATTGTGATTTAGCAAGAGGTTAATTCAATACTTCAGGAACAGAGGCTATGATTTCTTCAATGTCTTGTGTTTTGAAACAAAAAACTCTTTGTGTGTATTTAGTACCTGCAACATCCTCATATGTTATTGAAAAATGAAAATTATAAGCAAGTAAATATCCATTTACTGAACTAACCAGAAAATCAAGAGGTACATATTTTCCCTTTTGGAACAAATTTATTGGTGTTGCCATCCCTAATCTTGTTAAGAATGCCTTTTCATTATCCACAAAAATAATATCAATATTTAAAACATGATTATCACTAGAACTCATAACTGCTATAGACACGATGGATTTGCCGACTAACAACGTGCTATCTATTGTTTTTGTTGTCACTCCACCTTCGAAACGGCTATATTTCAAAGCGGGTTTATAGTCTTCCCTTAGTCGTACTTGTTCAATTTGTAACAGTTTATTTTGGGCTTTTTGAACATCTTTTTGAGAACGTAAAGTTTTATAAAGAAAATATGCGGTAATAGTGGTTACTACAATCATCACCCAATCCGAAACAGTTCCCCAAACTTCTGCAGGAAAAACCAAATGTGAGTTATTCATAGATACACGTATGTAAGATAGATAAGGTATACTTGTTTTTTACTTAATTGTCATTATTCAAATATAAACCCTATTATCGAAATTTTTCATCGTAAAAATAAGGTTTAGTTCCTTTATGATGCTGACTATAATCGCGGCGACAAAGTACAGGGCTGGTATTCTCCGAATTTGCCAAGCTTGCTTGTAATACCAAAAATCTTTAGAACTTACTGAAATAATCCTCGAGTCGAAGGCGGACCTTATTCTGCGGCCGAGTAATAGACGAGAGGTAAATAGGGGTAACGTTAAGCAGATATCACATAAAGAAAAAAACCAGGATAGCATCCTGGTTAAGTAATTTCCATTTGTATAATCCGTTGTAGTGGGACAAAATAGGCAGAATCAAAATGGCGTTGCTCAGAAAAAGCTTGGTACAAAATACATTCTGTCCGAAACCACGCATACGCCATTAGATCTTGCACATCAGGCCACAACACTAATACATACAAATCAATTTTGGTGACCGAGAAAGAATTCATTGTAAATATCTCCTTGCCTTTACAACCGCCTCCTTTAATAATCCGCCGCAAATTATTTTCCGCTTGCCGTGCATCAAAGGCATCTTCTGCCGTCATTTTTAGATTGTGAAGTTCATCGAGGTAAGAAAGGCATTTTGCCAATATTTTGATTGCTTTGTTTTCTGTTTTCTTTGCCAATATACTCATAGCAACACTCCTTCTTCCACTTCAAATTGTTCTTCTTCGGGTTTCTTGTTCAAAGGAACATTTAAGATATAATCAACAGCGCGTTGGGCTTGTCCGCTGGCAAAAACAATCAACCTTTTATCATCTTTCAACACCTTAAGCCATCCATTGATATACGCTACACTGTTTTCTAACTCTTTGTTAATTATCCCAGCCACTGAATTTAGATAGCACGCGCCAATTTCGGCCGTTAGTTCCTCAATGCTATACGGATCGGAACCGAATGCATTTGGTTCTGCGATTTCTTTTCGGTTTAACCGGGATGGATGCCCGCTACTATGGATAAGTTCATGAAAGAGGGTACAGTAATAGCCCTCGGCGCTGGTAAATGAACTTTGTTTTGGCATATTTATATAATCCTTCACCGGATGGTAATATGCTAAATGTTTCGTGTGCTTAATCGTTGGACACTTCGGCATCCGCTCAATTATTTCTTCACAGCCGCTAATCAAAGAAATTTGATAGGCGGGATAGGGGATAGTGAGAATTTCGGGTAAGTGATCGCATTGGGCGATATTAAAAACAAAGTAATATCGCAGGAGCGATTTCGTCTTTTGAACAGCATTTTCGCCCTCGCTTTCTTGCGAGACAATCCGTTTCCAAAAGATCACTAAATTGCCTTTCTCGCCCTTTTTTACACTTGCCCCATATTTTTTTACTTGCTCCCACGTCAGAAAATAATTTTGTGTGTACCCCAAGCTTGCAAGCATCCACACATTAATGCCGGTATAATATCGTTTAGATACCAGATTTTGTGGATGACCGGCATGTGTCCACGGTTTTTGCCAGGGAACAGAACCCTTTTCCAAACGTTCGATAATTCGGTTGGTGACAATCGTGTAGACATCTGTCTCTTTTACTTCAGATTGATTCATACTACTGTATTTAATTGTTAATGAATGTTTTCAGAAGTGTACCTTTTACCGGTTCAGCACATAAGAGAGGGCATAGTGCAAAATGAAAAAGCAGGGTGCCAAAACCCTGCTTTTTGCTATTTCTGATTTTGATTAAGCCAATGATACCCGGCCACAGCGACCGCCTCAAAGAGTTTTACATAGTACTTGTTTTTATTCTCCAATTCTTTGCTGTAATACTTTTCTAATTCGGGATAAAAGAGAATCATACGCTTCATTAAAGAATGTCGGGTCCTTTTTAGCGGGCTTCCAAATGCCGTGTATACTTCTTTTGCCTGATAAAGCATAATTGGAACATTATGATCTTCAAAAAAGGACTGAATGGCAGAAAGCAGCTTATTAAACTCATCTGTTTGACAGTGCTTGTCCGGTATTACGATTACTATTTGAGTTATCGCATAATGTAACAAGCATGATGCAAGACTTGCTAAGATTAATTCTTGCTTGTTGTCTGACCATTTCGCCTTATTGAGTTTGAGATAATAATCCATCAACGTATTTTCTTTGAACATCGCGAGTCCGAGCATCCGTGTGCTGAAACTAATCCCGAGGGTGATTGTGTCCATATTGTTGATTGACTAAGTAGGTAAATAATGCGCCCCGTGTTTTCCGTATTTGCGTTTGTTCAATTGTCATTACCTTTGCCAGCACCGTGCGTAAATGGTTCTCGTTATATTTTCGGGTAAGTGTTAAATAGTAAGGCAGCGCCTCCCTATCTTTTAACGTTTCGGCTAATTCATTGGCTAACCGTATTTCATGAGGTTCGTAATTCTTCATTTGTCAAAGAGCTAACTAATAATTTGTTACCCGTACAGCATCGTCGATAATCGTATCGTTATTTATATAATCGTATCGTTTCGATGAAATTTCGATTTTCAATTTTGCTAAAATGGCAACAATAAAAGACATCAATAATGTCTTATGGGATAGCGCCGTAGCGCTATCCCTTTTTTAAGTATACATGGTGTGAAATAAAATTTTTCTAAAGGAAACCGACATATTTCCATAGAATTATTTTAAAAAAATGACGATGAAAAAATAAGATAGGGTGTACGGCAAATCCAATCCTTTAACCCTCCCTTTTGTGCGACTATTTCAGACGATAAAATGGTTTCGTATGTCCACTTCCAATTACAAGTTGGAAATGATACTATTTATATGCTACACAAAAAGAGTAAACAGAATCAACAATTTGAATTTAAAGAGGAGCAACGAGACTTTTTGTGTAGCAACAGAGGTTCTGATCGTTGCTCCTCTTTGGATTTTAATAATATAGATGACCCTGTTGAAGCTTCATTAGACTACCTGGCACGTATTCTTGTGCAAGCATACATAGAGTCGAAAGCCATTGACTACACCAAACGTACCAAATAAAAAACGCGCTGTAATTTATTGCCGTGTGTCAACCAAAGAACAAGTAGAAGAAGGGAATAGCCTCAATACTCAACAAAAAATCTGCAAAGAATTCTGCTTGAAAAACGATTATGATATTGCCGAGATATTTATTGAACAAGGCGAAAGCGCGAAAACTGCCGACAGAACTGAGTTAAAAAAGCTGTTGGCTTTTTGTGCCAGCAAAAAGAACCAAATCCACGCCGCAATTATTTATAAAATTGACCGGATAGCACGTAACACCGATGACTACAGCCAGCTTCGATTACTTTTAAAACGCTATGGTGTAGAAATAAAATCAACATCTGAACATTTTGATGATTCGCCAGTGGGCCGTTTTATGGAAAACACAATGGCCAACATTGCGCAATTTGATAATGATATCCGTACGGAACGGTCTGTAGGAGGAATGAGAGAGGCCATGCGAGAAGGAAGATATGTGTGGAAAGCGCCAGTTGGCTATAACAATGTCAAAGTAAATAGTCGTTCCACTATTGCACCAGATATGCGAATATTTCCTCTTTTACAACGAACATTCAACTTGCTTGCTCAAAATAAATATCCGGTTGAAGAAGTCAGAAAAATAATGGAAGCGGAGGGCTTGGTTAATCGTAAAGGAAAGCCGATTTCAAAATCATTCTTCTACCATCTGATTAAAAGTGAAATATATACCGGCTGGATAAATCAGTTTGGCGAGCGGCATAAAGGCACGTTTGAGCCGGCAGTGTCCGAAGATGTATTTATCCAGGTGCAGCGAGTGTTAAAGAATAAAGGCAAGAAAGGTATCACTCACATTACAGATAATCCTGATTTTCCGCTACGCAGATTTGTTTTCAATAATACAAAAAATAAGCTTACCGGTAGTTGGTCGCAAGGACGCAGAGCAAAGTATCCGTATTATCGGTTTGGAGGCGAAAAGTCGAATTACGCACGTGATTCATTTGAAACGGCTTTTATGAAATTCATGAATAAGTTCAAATTCAACGACCTTCATATTGATCGATTGGAAAATCTATGTATTAAACATTTTGACAAATCCTTATCAGGCAGAAAAAAACAGACAGAAAAGTTAAAGAATCAAATTGAGAAGCTAAAGAACAAACAAGTATTGCTGATAGATAAGAACCTATCCGGTATTATTGGTGATCGGGTTTTGCAACAGCATATGGAGATTATAGAAACTGAATTGATGGATTTGAATGCATTACTATTGTCCATTACCCCAAGGGGCTTTGATTATTCTGATATTCCTCAATTCGTTAAGGAATATTTAAAAACCCCAGGTAAAACATGGAAAAAAGCTAGTCCAGAATTAAAAATCAAGCTTCAATGGTTTCAATTTCCATCCGGTATCATCTTTGAAAAAAATACTTTTCGAACCACAGAAATAGCTAATGTTTTCAATCTAAAATCTCAATTTCTGAATAGCCATTCTTATAAGGTGAACTTTAATGTTGAAATTTCCAACACTAAAGAAATGTTGGCCGAGGAATTAGCCCACGAAATAAGGTTAGAATTAAAGGCTATTAGTGGAATTTTAACCGAAAAATAAATAAAAAAGCAGCAAGTAAAATTGAATTTTTACCCTACATTATCAACGATTTATAATTTCAATATTGGCAAACTTCTAATTTTGAACATAACCTTTAACCCATGCCTATACAGAAACTGCCCATTGTAGAAACCAAAAGCTTAGATGTAACCTTTGACGAACATATTAGGGATGACTTTAATGAGCGTATATTATTTTCTGCCCCCTTTGGTTCCGGTAAGTCTACGTTTCTGAAAAAGTATTTTGACAATCACGATGATTTCGTCGTGTTGAAACTATTCCCGGTAAATTATTCCATCGCGCAAAATCAGGATGTTTTTGAACTAATCAAATATGATTTGCTGTATGAATTATTAAGTAAATATCCTAACGACATCCAACTTGAACAAGAACAGTATTCCTGGCTGCTCATTAGTCAGATGTTCTTGCTGCATCGGATGAAAATAGATATGCCCCTTAAGCTAATGTTAAAGGCGGCCAAGGCTATCACCGGCGCGCCTCTTCCAGAGCAAGAAACGATTGAAAAAATCACAAACACCGTGGCTGACTTCGCAGAGTTTAAAGGACAGATGAAGTCATCCGAATGGAATCAGTTGTATACCTATATTCAATCATTTAAAAATAAGACTGGACACGTACACGAATCGGATAATATCACGGAATTAATTATCGAAATCTTAGAACGTGTTAAAACTGCAAAAATCGGTGAAGAAAGCGAAAGGAAAATTACCACTGTGTTGTTGATCGATGATTTGGACAGGTTAGACCCTGAACACGTCTTTCGATTATTTAACGTATTTTCTGCTCATTATGACGATGTTACTGAATCTAACAAGTTTGGTTTTGATAAAATTGTGTTTGTCTGCGATGTGAATAATGTCCAGCAAATGTTTAGTCATCGGTACGGAATAAACGTCGAATTTAATGGCTACATAGATAAATTTTATTCATCAGACATATTCAAATTCGACATCACTCAATATCTAAAGGAATCATTGAAATTCCTTTTAGCGTCTAGAAACGACTTGCAACGGTTTTTTCCCGGAGAACGCAGTTTAGACACTTCTTTTATTGAGCGTTACCGTATAGATAAACCTGAGGGCTTCTTTAGATTAATTGCGTATGTAATCAATGGTTTGATTGATTTACACAAAATCCGGATCAGAAATTTTCAACGCTTTAAATTATTTGCTATACCTAATTCAAAGTTTAAATATGAACATTGGGAATCCCACGTTGCTTATTTCCCCCTGTTGGTTCTATTGAATAATTTAGAGCGTTTTTTTGCCAGGCCCATAGATTTGGAAAACGCTTTTGAATCGCTTTATAAAGCATACCCAAGCGATTATAGCCTTATTACCGAAGGGAACAACAGGAGCTATGATACTATTGCCGATGTTCTGATTGGTTATACGTTGCCTTTCCTATTGAATCCCAAACAGATTTTTATCCGTGATTTTGAACAGGGCAAGCAATATACATACCCGTTTAAAAATGAACATGAACAACTGATATTTATCGTTTATTCAATCAGTGAAGATCACCAATATAATTATACAAAAATCAATTATTCCAGTTGCACCAAATCTGCTGACCTGACAAACGATAGAAACGAAAATCCGGCTATACTTAGGCCTAATCCGTACTGGTTCTTATATGAGGCATACAAGAAAATAAAGGCAAATAAATACATCTGATTAAACGTTAAATCAGACCTATGTATCGGTCGGCAGTTTGAGTATCGCCCCTGTCTTACAACGGCTGTATTCGTAACTAAAATAGAGTTATGAATAACGTTACCTACATTGGTGTCACCAATTACCAAAACACCAACTTGCGCTTTGGGATTAAGGAAAAAGATCGTGGCGGCCATATTTATTGCATCGGCAAAACCGGTTCCGGGAAAAGCACTTTGTTGCTAAACATGGCAATTTCGGATGTTAAGAATAACAATGGGTTTGGCATCATTGACCCACACGGTGATATTTCCGAAGCAATTTTAAACTATATTCCAAAAGAAAGAATAACCGATGTTATCTATTTCAACGGCTCTGACATTGATTTTCCTATAGCGTTCAACCCACTACATGATATTCCGTTAAACAATCATCACTTGGTTGCCTCAAATATTGTAGGGACATTTAAAAAGGTGTGGTCAGAATCCTGGGGGCCGCGATTGGAGCATATTCTACGAAATTCAATTTTGACATTGCTCCAATATCCGAACGCCAGTTTATTAGATATTCAGCCTTTATTAACCAATTTTGCTTTCAGGGGACAAGTACTGCATCATATAGCTGACACGGGACTGCGCAATTTTTGGTTCAAGGAATTCAACACTATGCCGCCCGCATTTAGAGCCGAAGCCATTGCGCCGGTGATTAATAAGATAGGGCTATTTCAAACACACCCTATATTACGAACGGTGTTTGGTCAGCAAACCTCATCTTTCTCGGTTGCAGACATTATGAATACCAAAAAAATATTCATTGTCAATCTTTCCAAAGGATCATTAGGCGAGGATTGCACTCAATTGCTTGGCTGTCTCTTAATCACTCAATTTCAAACCGCAGCATTGGGCAGAACCAAACAGCCGATTGAAAAAAGAACACCATTCTATCTTTACATCGACGAAATGCACTCCTTCATTACTCTCTCCTTTGCCGATATTTTAGCTGAATCTCGAAAATACGGCTTGTCCCTGTTCCTTGCCCACCAATACATTGAACAATTAAGTGATCCCATCCGCGCGGCGATATTCGGCAATGTCGGCACCCTAATTTCTTTTCGGATAGGGGCAAGCGATGCCCCCATCCTTGAACAAGAATTTTCACCTGTATTTAACCGGGAAGATTTGGTAAGCCTTCCTCGATACGCTATGTATATCAAACTATTGATTGACGGCACAACCTCGGCACCGTTTAGTGCAAACAGCCTTCCGTTACCAGCTACAGGAATTTCATATGCCAAAGATATACTCCTTCATTCCCGGAATAGGTACGCGACAAAACGAGAAGTTGTAGAGCGTCAGCTGCAACAACGGCACAATGTAACTTTGAACTATACGGAGCAAAGCTTGTTCAGGTAGGGAAAACTGGTTAAATCTGTATAAAAAATCGAACGAAACGAAAGTAATGCTTTGCATCACACCAAACCTATACTTCCTTTCCTATGCTGTTAATATCCTACAGTCAAATTATTAGTATGTTGAAAACTCCTTTACTAATATTCATAGCATTTAGGATTACCTTTATAAAAAAGTACCATAGGATTATGACACATCAAGAATGCACACAAGATATTGCCCTTAACCTCGATGTTTTGGGCCGCGAACACAAAGGAGCCAAAATTGCCGCGATAACCATTGTTGAAAAATCCACCGCGGACATTGAGGCGGAAATAAAGCGTATTCTCAATGATCCGTTTGTTCCTGCCAATTCCGTAAAGAATAAGGATTACGGTATTGCCGTTGTTTTTAATACGCATGAATATACGTCAAACGAACACATAACATTTCTTCGTATAGAGAACTCACTCTCCGAGTTAGAATTAGAAGAATTGCTTGTCTTTTAAACCGTAGGTTGTATTCGGGGGTACGGGGGCAGATTGCCCCCGCAAGATAGCGTGTCTCTCCCGTACGGCTCCTGTCTACGGAGAGACACGCTATCTTGCTACTGCACCATCAGTATTCATCATCCCGATAATACTCCGGCTCGTCCTCTCGTTCAATGTCTTCCCGCTCCTTGTCCTCCCGTTCCTCCCGGATGGAACTGATTTCCCCCAGGGCCTTTTCTTCCTCACTCACATCAACCGGCAATGCCTCTAATTGCTCCGGCTCCAATAATCCAGAAAATCGGAACTTGGTATCTTCATACTCAATACCGTAGGGCTTACCGCCGCGTTCATAATGATGCAGATTCTCTTCACTGAGCAATTCTAAAAATTCCTTTTGCGAAGCGGCCTTTTCAAAACAGCTTCGCACTTTGTCATTGATATGGCCTTTTAACAAGTTCCTTTGCTCACGTTGCACAGCATGCCATTGTGAGTTCCTCACGTATGCTTTTCCGTTTCCGTGGTTCGGAAAACTCTTTGAGATTTCCGGATACTTCTGCTTATGATATGCCTGCAAAGAAACCTTCAATTCTCGCAATTCATTCTTTGAAAGCCGGAACGAAGTGCCGGTTCTAAATTTCAACGCAGATACGCACATGTGTACATGCACATGTTCCTTGTCCCGGTGTACTGCTCCCAGCATAACGCCTTCGTGTCCACGTAACCGGATATATTCACCGGTGATGTCCTGCATGACCTCCGAGGTAATTTTGCTAGCATCCTCCGATGCATTGAACGAAAGAATTTCATGAAAGAGATACACCTGGTCAGAACGTGAGTGTTGCCGGAATGATTCATTTTCGATGAATTCTTTGGTATATCCGGCAACAGTATCCGAACGCAGATTATGGGTGAATATTTCCGGCTTGGCAGTTTTACCATCCTGCAAGATGTATTCGATGAGTGATTTATATGATGGATTGTGACGGGAAAGGATTTTAAGAATTGCCATATGTTTGCTATGCCAATGTGCATGCCAATCAACAAAAACGGTCAACATGGCGGAATATAAAAAAGCACCGATGTTGTAGCATCGGGCTTGTTAAATTTACTTCACTGTTTCGGTAGAAACTTTTGAAGTTCTTCAGGGAACTCGTTTATGGGCCAGCCTTTTTGAAGGGTGGCTATAAGAAGCAAATATGCCTCTTTCCATGAGCCTTTAAAATTGTACAGTTCGGGATATTGTTCCGCATCAGCTAAGGTAGGAAGCATAAAACTGGCGGTAGAATTCTCATTTAGGTGAAGTTCAAATCCATCACCACGATGTTCAACATTGTACGAGTATGATGGCGAGAATACAGCCATGATGACAACCCCTTTTCTTAACAACTCAATGTCATCGTTGTCCACAATGGAGCAAATAGGGCAGAAGTCCCAACCTGGAAGGTTTGAAAATAGGGTTTCCCATTTGAGAAAAGTTTCTTGTAGTTCAATAACGTCCAATACTTGGACATCGAATGTCTCCTCGAGCGAAATTTTTTCGGAAAGGAGTGTTTTGGCAAGTGGTAATTTTTCCAAAAAATCACTAAGGATGTATTGTTGTTCAACAGTTAACGAGTCTTTTTTTGAAAGTGTTTGCTGAATGCTATTAAGGTTTTTAATATCCTTAATTCTTAAGGTTAGTGTTTGCATTATACAGGTCATTTGGTGACCGGAGATTGGATTTATTGGGGGTTACCTATCTAAAATCGGGTTGCCAAACGACCGAATTTCGATGAACAATCCAATTAATTTAGTCTCATTAAATCACAATGAAAACGTATTGTCAATATTTTAATACATGTACGGAATCCTATTTTCATAAGTTGGATTTCCCTTACGACCGGAAGATTGTTTGCCTTTCCAGCCTATTAGCGACACTAATGAATCCAGCAATTTATCGACTTCATACAGATTATCCTCTGTCATATGTTGATAGACTTTTAAAACATACTGCGAGCTACAGCCATTATCTATTATGTTTTTCACAATAATCAAATGACTTTTTTCGCTAAATGGATGTATATAAAATGTTCTGATTAGGACTTCTATCCAATATTTATCGTCCATGTTTTTTTTCGCATCTTCATAGTATTTTTTTAGGAGCGAATCATAATATCTAAGATAACCGAGACCATTATAGTCATACTCATCGTAGTAAACTGGCTGAAAGTGTTCGGAATCGCTATCTGTAAAATCCTTGTCATGATAAAGGACTCTAAGAAAATCGCGCGTAGAATTTTTCATATTATTCTTTGAAAGAACTTCTGCTATTTCACATTTAATATTATAATCGAACGTGTGCCAATCTTTGCGCACATACTTCGATAAAGTCTCGGCCAATAAATCATGATGGAACGCAATTGTATATAAACCATCTAGGTCTGGATTAACAAATCCTTTAAGAGAAATATACTGGAAAAGTAACTGATGAACAGGAGTATTTAGCTCAAATCTTGCCAAGCGGGTACTAACAAATGAATCTCCATTACCGTTATAATGGTCGGCTATTTTCAGGAAAGCGTTCCAGGAGATATTAATACGATATTCAATAAGAATACAAGACCAATAATAAAGCGCCAAGGATAAGCCGGGATATAAGGCGGATATTTTACTAAGATCATCAATGATAATTTCTCTAAATCGGGATAATATATCTTTGGATTTAACGCTTATTGCATCCTTAGAAGTTCGAGCGATAACAAACAAAATAATATATAGCGGGGCATTATAAAATTCGGGCAAATGCACTATTTTTTCTGTTGACTCTTTCCAAACATTATTGAGTTCAAGTATTCTTTTTATTATTTTTTGATTTTCGTTTGGTAATAATCTAAAATCACCGTCTTCTGATAAATAATGGTAATATTCTTTTTCCTCAATAGGACTGCGATCTCCAATTACAACTCTAACGTTATAAATATTTATGATTTTATTTATAAATGTATTAATTAAGGGTCCATTACTTTTTACAAAATGCCAGTCTTCTAATATTACGAGATAGTTTACTGAAAAGATATTCTTGATAGTTTCTAAATCAGTCTCACAAAACTTTTGAAAATCATCTACCCACAGAATTTTAAAATCTTTGTTGATACATTGAATTGCTAGTCGCCTTAAAAAAATGGATTTCCCGGAGCCTCCGGGGCCATGTATAACAGCAGCAATCCTACTTTCCCTATCAAAGCATTTTAATATATACTCCTTTACAATGTCGAGTGTTTCTCTTGGATAATCCCAATTTCTTACAACGCCACGCCATTGACAGTCATTATCTTTTTTTGCAAGGTAAAAATCTGATTTATTAGGAATGAATTTATCTGATTGCATTTTTATTTTAAAAGCGGAATCAATTAACTGAGCACCTAATACATTGCTACTTTCAATGTCTTCTATAACTAATCCCTCGGCAGTTTGAATAGTATTTGCATATTTTTCAAATGTTTCAATAGTAAACGTTTCAAAAGTTTGATCCGGCCTTTCAATAAATTCATCAATATTACTTTTATACTTACAGTATAAGAGTGAAAATATCGTTGCAGGTGATAACAGAACTTTAGTGATATTAAAAATATCATCCCGAAAAGCTTTGTAATATTTGCTTCGAATGTTATTAGGGTATCTAATGGCGATATCATCTTTGTTTTCGAGCTTTCTATTTCTCAAATAGGAATTGATGACTCTTTCCCGCAACGCTTCCAGATAAGTGCCTCTGTATTCAATCCTTGAGTTCATTGAATCAATACTTAATTTATAATGGGCGAATTATTGGGTAACAATTGCGATCTGATAGGCGGGTTCTAAAATCCTGTAATTGAACTTTTGTCTATCACAATTAACAAGTAAAAATAATGAAAAAATCACCAACGCCCAATGCCTCACTAATTGACATCGATATTGAAAATAAAATAAGCACAGCCTATTTGTTTTCAGTAGCAGCTAAAAGCAATGGCTTCAACCTTAAGCGACTCTTTATTGATAGTAATATGAGCGTTTTCGGAGACCCAACGCAAACAACTCAATCTATCAACAATAAATCAATTAAGAAATGAAAACAGAAAACAACCGTTACCAAAACCAAACATTGGAAGCATCCCAAACATCCGCCTGTAGTGAAATTAACGAAACCGCAAAAATTAATGCGGAACAATTGGCATCTAAAAACTTACCGGAGGCTACTGGGGATCATATGCATCCGTACGTTGAGGAATTCCATTTAGGCCATCAAGCTGAAATTAACAAGATAGATGCAGAATTACAGATGCAACTTGCTCTCGCCGAAGTGTCCGAAAAACAGGCTTCAACAGAGCAGCAAGCGCGAGAGTTGCAAAACAAATTGGGAGAGGCCCGTGAGCAAAGTGTGCTCATTGATTCAAAGCGCAAAAACACATCATACCCGGCATATCTTATGCGACTATTGATGGCTCGGTTTGGCATTCTCATCACTTGCTCATTTGACGGAACACTTTCGATCCCTGTGTACGAGACATGGGGCTTTAGCCTCATTGAATCCATCTTCATGGGGACATTATTCGCCGGTGTTCTTTCATTGTTCGCGCACACCTTCAAAAAGCTAGTCCAACTCGGCAAGACAATTTGGCATCGCAGACTGATTGCTTTAGGTCTAAGCGCCCTCCTTATCGCCCTATTCAGCTACATGGCTATTGCACGTGCTGATTATCTTTCTACGATGGTTAACGTTAACCCGGCGGATGCACTCAATATGCATTTTAGTCCGCTGCCATTTATCTTGACCTCTCTGCTGTTGTTCATAGTAGCCGTGGCAATACATCACTTCTATATGCCTACTGAAGAACAAAAAAGCGCTGTGAGGGAATATATCCGGCTCTACCGTCAAAAGAAAGTTTTGGAGGCTGAAATATCCCAGATTGAGGCAAGCATCACTGCATTACATCAGGAAAACAATGAACTGCGCATGAGGAATGCTTCAATCCTGGTGTACGGTGCCAAATTAGAAGAGCGTGTTATCAATAACGCAAAAATCTGCTATGCCCTGTGGAAGAAGCATAACCTTATGCACCGCTCTGATACTCGCAGGCCTGACTGCTTTAATGAGCCATATCCCTTCACCTTTAAAACTAATTTCCACCTAATCACCAGCAACAATGAAAGCAATATTTAATTACTGCGTGGGTGTTGTATTAACAGGCTGCTTGTTCAGCGCCTGCAATACTACCACCATACGCGATGACAAAGAACTTGTTATCGTCTTAGACCAAAGCGACCCACTTAGATTGAAACCGAACGCGGACGAAATTGATTCATATCTCGGATTGAAACAAGATTTGTGGCAGGGCATAAAAGTAAATGTAACCTTTATTTCCGACAAAGACGTGAACGCCGAAAAAGTTATCACGCTTGAAAAAGGGAACCGGCTCATGGGCAATGCGCAGATGCGCACAGCCCAAATTGCCCACTTCAAAAAAGATTTGCATACCGCATTAGGCGGTATGCAAACCGGCGGCTCTCTTGACCATTCCATTATTTACCGGGCAGTCGCCAAACAGCTTAATGCACTTTCAGCATCTGAAGCTATAAATAAGTCAATGGTGGTCTATTCGGATTTAATGGAAAATGCAGATGTGTCGTTTTATGACCCAGCCACCGTTGCCTTGCTTAAAACAAACCCTGGCGCTATCCAAAAGCAACTTGAACAAAACGTGCCGTTGCGAAACCTGTCAGGAATTCACATTTGGCTCCTATCCGACCCCGGTTCTTTCGAGGAAAACAATACGTATATGGCCGTTGCGAATATGTACAAACAATTATTCGAATCAAAAGGTGCTACGGTACACATTGAAAAAACATTAAATCTATAGTCATGGGCATACTCATAAATTTCCTAAAACTCATTTGCTACATCGTAGTCGTGACCTTTGAATTTACATTAAAGTTCCTGCTCGACATCGTAACATATATCAAAAAGTGGTTTACCAATTAATTTTTTAGACATGAAAACATTTCTCTCATTCATAGTTGCCTTTTTAGGCGACATGTTCAGCGCGCTCGTTGATGCTCTTGAAAAAAAGAGCGGCTTCAGTGCAGACTTCGGAAGCGAACTAAATATTGCATCGCGATTTAATAAAGGATTTTTAATTTCAAAACACCGCAAACTCACTCGCCGGAAATCATTTGAAAACATTTTATTAAGCGGCCCCACCGGCTCCGGCAAAACAACCCGTCTGCTTTTAAAGAATTTGTATTCTCTTAAAAATTGCAGCCTCATCATTAATGACCCTTCAAAAGAGTTATTCCTATTGGCAAGCGGCTACCTCTGCCAGTTTTTTACCATCCGTACACTTAACTTTTCTGATAGCACTATCAGTTCAGGGTTTAATATTCTTTCGAGGATACAAAAGCCAAATGATGTTAATAAGGTGGCCCACTTGTTGGTCGCCTCAAGTTTAGATAAGGGAAACAGCAGTGATCCATTTTGGAGTCTGCAAAGTAAAACCTTGCTGCAAATATTTATTCGCCTGATATTGCACCAGCCGAAAGAATACCGGAACATGGCAAATGTTTTGCATGTGATGAATTATTTTGCTGCCCACCCGAAAAAAGTAGACGTTTGGATTGCAAAAACCGGTGATGCCAAACTCATACTCGATTACAAGGCGTTGATTTCAACTCCGGAGAAAACCTTGCAAAACATTGTGGCTTCAGCCAAAGCCGCCTTGCAATTATTTGACGACCCGGAAATTGCCACAACGACCGCGCATGATTCAATCGACTTTGACCAATTAAGACGCACCCCTACCATTATTTTTCTTCATAACACAGTTAGCGACCAGAAATATGTAAGCATTTTGAACAGCATTTTCTTTGAGCAATTATATGGACATGTTCTGCAACACCTGCCAGACAAAAACGAACTCGACCTATTTGTCATTCTCGAAGAAGCCAGCAGCCTCTATACGCCCTTACTGCCCCTTGCGCTTGCAAACTGCCGAAAGCACCGCGTCGGCACATTCGTCTGTGTACAGAGTCCAGGACAGCTTAAAACGATGTACAAAGACGAGGCGGAGAACATCGCCTCAAATTGCGTAACCAAGATATATCTCCCCGGACAGACCTCAATGGAAGTTTTACGCGACCTTGAAACGTTAAGCGGCAAATGCATTTACATTGATCAAAAAAAGCAAGAGCGGGTGAAGCCACTCCTGACTGTAGATGAAATCAGATTGTTGCCGGAAAATAGAACACTAATCCTCTACGGTAATCAGCCGTTCATCAAAGGGCGTACATCTCCATATTACAAATCACTGAAATATAGACGGTATGCTAACATTCCGCCTGTTCCACTCGCCGGTGATATTCCTGCCGAGCCAATTGCATTACTTCAATAGCAATGAAAATTCGCAGTAAAACACTGTATGCATATCTTTTGAAGTCCAATGTGTTGCATGGAACGCAGGACGATATTGCCTTGGCTAAGCTGGAATATCGGAAGATATATAAGCGGCAGTGGAAGCAACAAAAACGGCCGAGAAAAGAAATACGAATTGAGTTTACTCTGAAAGATTTCCAAGCTATTAAAACCAAAGCATCGGTAGCAGGCATATCCTATACTGCATATGCCCGCAACATACTGCTATTATCAACCGGATCACAACAACTCATTCCACGTAAAGAAGTACTTCTAAAGGTATTGCAATTGATCAGTATGGCTGTCATCGCTTCAACAAAGAACATGCGATTGATACAACAACTTACAGAAGCAGAAGACCTGCTACTACAGTATTTAAAACAAGCGCAACATGAATAGGCAGACAATAGAGCGGCAACCAAGCGTAGAACAGGTGTTGGCAGAAGAACAAAAGGCTTTGCGTGATATTCAACTCCTGCGCGAGAGCCAGGAAATGGAAGGCCTCAATGACAGGGTATTGCAATTCGAAGAATCCGGCGGGATACGGATTGTGTCATACAATGAATATGAAAAGGAAACGCTACTCCGCGACCCTGAAGGCAACGAACACGTCGATGTTGAGGAAATTACCGTTGATGAAAAAAGCGACCTTGACGCGATGTATGAAATAGTATCAGAATATGAGGACATTGAAACCCAAAGCATCAGCGAATTTGAAGATGAAAGAGATTTAGAGGATGGCTTTTTCAGAGACGACATCGCGGACAACGAGCGCGACGATATTGATATTGAATATGACGACTGACCGAGGTAACTAGTCCTAATAATTGAGCAATGAAACCGTCCGACAATAGTCAGTATATACCTGAAAATGAGCAAATTAAAGATGAACTATTTTTAAAAAAATTATGTGATTCCGACAAAAAATTGCTAAATTTAATAGTAGAAATCATCGTTAAAATCATTTTGGAGGAAGAATAATGAACGCCATTGGGTATATCAGGTTAAGTGTCCGCGATCAATCACGGTATTCGCTCGAATATCAAGAAAATAGCATTAGAGACTATTGCGCTCGCAATGCCATCGAGTTAACAGCCGTATTTAAAGACAACGGCGAAAGCAGTTATACATTCGACCGCCCCGATTATCAGGCCGTCGAAACATTCATCAAAAAGCACAAAGGCAAAAACCAGTACTTCATCGTAATGGATCATGACCGATTCAGCCGTAATCTGTCAGAGGCATTGGCTAAAATCTCTGAACTTGAAAACAGATTTAGTATTAAGGTTCTCGCGACAAATGAACCCGTCGATATTGACCCAACAGACCCCAATGTATTCATGCAGCGCGCGTTCCGCTATTTAATCGCCAATGAAGAATTGCTTCGCATTCGCAAACGCACTCGGCAAGGAATCCGCCATGCCCAGGAATCAGGCCGTTTCGTAAATCGTGCTCCATTTGGATACATCAACGGCAAAGATGTATCAGATAAGAGCATTCTAATTGTGGACGAACACAAGGCGCATATCATTCAAAAAATCTATGAAGACTATTTAAACGGTACACCCATGCACCTGATATATAAGGAGGTCAGAGAATTGGGATTTACTGTCAAAGGCAATAGCGCTATTACAAAGGTTCTAAGCAATTGTGTCTATGCTGGAAAAATAAAAGTCCCCGGTGACAGAAAGAACCCAGACCGCTTTGTCAAAGGCTTACATACTCCCATAATAAGTGAAGGCGATTTTTGGCTCGCCCAAGAAAAGCTTGGAAACAAACGTCCATCGAAAGTACAGCCAGAAGAACGATTTCCCTTACGAGGTGTTTTAAAATGCTGGTGTGGCCTCCACATGACCGCCGGATATAGCAAAGGCAAAAAACAATACTACCTTTATTATCGCTGTATTAAACATACCGGTACCAATATATCAGGCAACATACTGCATGATAAATTCAGTGAATTGCTTGGCTTATTAAGCTTTACCATTGAACAGATTGAATACATCGCATCTTCAGTGAAAGCCATGCTTAAAACGGCCCTTAAGGATAAAGAAAGCCAACTGGCAACCCACACTAAGCAGCTTGAAATCGTTAATCAGAAAATCGAAGAATTAGAAGAACGTCTTTTTAACAAGGACATCGAGACAGAAACCTACAAGCGTTGGTTTACGAAATATTCAGCCGAACGGGGCCATCTGTTGGATGAAATGAATAAGTCAAACAAGGACAGTAAAGGCAGGTGGGATAGACTTCAAAGGATACTTCCATCATTAACATCGCTTAATGCTCTCTATGACCGTGCCTCAATCAAGGATAAGCATTGTTTAATAAAGGGGGTGTTCAAACATGCGGTCACATTTTCCGAAGGTGCGTTTAGAACACCTTGCATCAGCGAATTGTTCGAACACAACTACCTGATTATCAAAGAAAAAGGGCTACTCTTGGTAGAGCAACCCTCTGTGTTTTTGGGAGTAAATCCCTTTTGTAGCCCGTAGGGGAATCGAACCCCTGTTTCAAGAATGAAAATCTTGCGTCCTAACCCCTAGACGAACGGGCCAACTGCTGAACTTTTGTCCCGGCGATAATTAACCGGCATAAATGTTCCCCTTATTTTGGGACTGCAAAGATATACGTTTACTGAATATTTTAAAATATTTTTTGAAGAATATTTTTTTCGGTCGATAACGGGTTCAAAACAGGAATCAAAGAGCAATCTGTCCGTCAAAAAAACTGCTGCCCGGAGCTAAAGCCATCCAGTTAAAACTTTTCTCTTATATTTATATTGAATTATAATCCACCAATTATGAAAGCAATCTGGAACGACCGGGTGATCGCCGAAAGCGATTCCACCATTGTGGTTGAAAACAATCATTATTTCCCGCCGGACAGTATCAACATGGAATATTTTAAGCCGTCCGCCACGCACACTACCTGTCCGTGGAAGGGATTGGCATCTTATTACACGGTAGAGGTGGACGGTGCAAAAAACCCGGATGCCGCCTGGTATTATCCGGATCCGAAGCCCGCCGCAGCAAACATTGCCGATTATGTTGCGTTCTGGAAAGGGGTGAAAGTAACAGCCTGAGCTTATGAAAGAATATGACGTGATCGTGATCGGCGCTGGGCAAGCCGGTGGGCCGCTGGCCAGGAAACTGGCCGGGTCGGGGCGCAAAACTGTCCTTATTGAAAAACGCTGGGTGGGCGGTACCTGTGTGAATGACGGCTGTACACCAACCAAAACCATGATCGCTTCGGCGAGGATGGCCTACCTGGCCGCGAACAGCAAACCGCTGGGGATAAAGATCAAAGGAATTTCGGTGGATATGCCAAAGATAAAAAAGCGGAAAGACGAGATCGTTCAAAAATCGCGGGACGGCAATCAGAAATCCATCGAAAAGACAAAGAACCTTGATCTGCTATTCGGCGAAGCGGAATTTACCGGCGAAAAGACCTTGCTGGTAAAAATGAACAGCGGCCGAAAAAGGGAGATAAAAGGAGAACTTATATTCATCAATGCAGGTGCGAAGCCGTTTATCCCGGAAACAGATGGCCTGAAGGACATTGGTTACCTGGATTCGACCTCGATCATGGAACTTGAAAAGGTGCCTGAGCATTTGCTGGTGATCGGCGGCAATTATATCGGGCTGGAGTTCGGGCAAATGTTCCGACGGTTCGGCAGCAAGGTGACCATCGTTGAGAAATCAGACCGGATCGTTTCGCGTGAGGATGAAGACGTGTCGGAGGAGATGACCAGATTGCTAAAAGCTGAAGATATCACGATCCTCACCGGGGCGGTGGCGAAAGGATTTAAAAAGAAGACCGGCGGGAAAATTGTTGCAGCCATCGATCATAAAGGCGGAGAGGAAAAAATAAAATGTTCACACGTGCTTGTCGCTGTGGGCAGGGTACCACAGTCGAAGGCGTTGAATCTCGCTGCGGCGGGAATTGCCCCGGACGAGCGGGGCTTTATCATCGTTAACGACAAGCTGGAAACCAACGTGAAGGGCATTTATGCGCTTGGCGACATTAAGCCGGGCCCTGCGTTCACGCATATCAGTTATAACGACTATACCATCGTTTACAGAAACCTTATTGAAAAACAGGATCTTTCGATAAAAGGCAGGCAGGTGCCTTATACGATGTTTACTGACCCTCAGTTAGGGCACATCGGCCTTAGCGAGACCGAGGCAAAAAAGCAGGGTATTAAATACAAGGTGGCTAAATTGCCGATGGAGCATGTGGCAAGGGCTATAGAAACCGGGGATACACGCGGTTTTATGAAGGCAATTGTCGATCCGGACACGAAGAAAATCCTGGGTGCAACGGTACTGGGTCCTG
Organism: Mucilaginibacter sp.; assembly: GCA_035547875.1. Classification (GTDB taxonomy): domain Bacteria; phylum Bacteroidota; class Bacteroidia; order Sphingobacteriales; family Sphingobacteriaceae; genus Mucilaginibacter. Next base: position 25,205 of record DASZTX010000043.1, read on the forward strand.
AGGGGGGAGAGATTATGACGATGCTACAGTTGTGTATGGCCGGGAATATTACCTATGACCAGATACGTTACTTTGTATTTGCGCATCCGCTGTATGCCGAGGCGTTAAATAACCTCTTCCTCGGGCTGGAGGACTAAAATATTTATGATCAGGGTTGAGCAGTTAAGCAAACACTTCGGCAAGATAAAGGCCGTGGACGGAATCTCTTTTGAGGTAATGGAACACGACACCCTTGTTTTACTGGGTACCAGTGGCTGCGGCAAAACAACCACCTTAAAAATGATCAACCGCCTGACCGAACCCTCCGGGGGTAATATATTTATCAACGGGATCAATATCAATGAGCAGCCCCCGGAATTGTTGAGACGTGGAATCGGGTATGTGCTGCAAAACAACGGACTATTCCCCCATTATACCGTAGCAGAAAATATTGCCATCGTTCCGCGTCTGCTCAAATGGGAAAAGAGCCGGATCGACAAGCGAACCAGCGAGCTGCTGGAAAAGCTGCACCTGTCGCCGCACTACCTGAGCGCCTATCCCCGGGAACTGAGCGGCGGGCAGCAGCAGCGCGTCGGGCTGGCAAGGGCGCTGATCGCTGATCCGGCGGTATTGCTGATGGATGAACCCTTCGGAGCTTTGGACAATGTGACGCGGTCAAAGATCCATGCGGAATTTAAGGCGCTTGACGAACTTAAGAAAAAGACCATCATTATGGTAACCCATGATGTGCAGGAGGCCTTTGAGTTGGGTGATCATATATGCCTGATGGATAAAGGCAGGATTGTACAGAGCGGAAAGCCTGCCGAACTGCTTTTTAACCCGGTGAGCGACTTTGTCAGTGATTTTTTAAAGGAACAACGTCTGCAGCTCGAATTCCGGGCGACACGCCTAACCGATCTGTGGCAGTGGCTTTTGCCTGCCTATGCATCGGAAAGCGATAATACCGTCGGCGCGGAGCTGGATATCTGGAGCGCGCTCGAGCAATTTAAGTTCGGCAAAGCAGAAACGATCTTTATAGCCAACGGCGACAGCGGGGTAAGAAAGGCCGGTTTTGGAGAATTAATGTCGGCATTTCATCAATACACAAAACAACACCCCCATGAATGAGCAGCAGCAAACATTATGGGGTTTTATGCAGCAGCAAAGCGACAAACTGCTGACGCAGACGCTGCAGCATATCGGGCTTACGTTTATCTCGCTGCTGATAGCGGTATTGATCGGGTTGCCGCTAGGCATCTTGATCAGCCGGAAAAAGAAGCTGTCGGGCCTGGTGCTGGGTATCGCCGGCGTGTTGCAAACCATACCAAGCATTGCCCTGCTGGGCTTTATGATACCGCTGCTTGGCATCGGCCCCAAGCCAGCCATCGCCGCGCTGATGCTTTACGCACTGCTGCCCATAATCCGCAATACTTTTACCGGCATCACCGGGGTGGATGCCGCAGTTCGGGAGGCGGCTGTCGCCATGGGAATGAACAGAAAGCAGGTTTTATTCAGGGTCGAGCTTCCGTTGGCCATGCCGGTGATATTTGCGGGTGTGCGTACGGCTACGGTGATCACTGTGGGAGTGGCTACGTTAGCTTCCTACATTGCCGCCGGGGGGCTGGGTGAATTTATTTTCGGGGGGATCTCGCTGAACAATACCAACATGATACTGGCCGGCGCCATACCGGCTGCTTTGCTGGCTATCGTTTTCGACTTTGCGCTATCCCGTCTTCAAAAATTGAATGTCAGGAAGCTAAAGGCGGTTACCATCGCTTTACCGTTACTGCTTGTGCTGCTTTCTTCATTCTATCTCCTGCCTTCTGCCTATGGCAGTAAGCTCAAGGCGGGTTTTACTCCAGAATTTATGGGGAGACAGGACGGCAACCTCGGCCTGATCAGTAAATATGGCCTGCGGATCAGGACGCTGGTGATCAATGATGCTGTGATGTATAAGGCTGTTTACCAAAAACAACTGGACGTGATCAGCGGGTATTCTACGGACGGACGGCTGAAAGCTTTCGACTTAGTGGTGTTAGATGATGACAAGTCGATATTCCCGCCTTACTATGCAGCACCTATCGTACGAAACGATGCCCTGAAGAAGTTTCCGCAATTAGAGATGGCATTAAATTTACTCTCCGGGCGTATTAATGACAGCATTATGACCGCACTTAACTACCGGACCGACTATCTTCACCAAAGCCCGGAACGTGTGGCAAAAGATTTTCTTACTGCCTGCGATCTATATAAACCAGCGCGTAAAGGAGGGGCCGGGACGGTAAGGATAGGATCGAAAATATTCGGCGAGCAGTATATCCTGGCCGGTATGTACACCATGCTGATAAAAGGCTACACCGATTATGACGTGGCTACCAAGACAGGCCTCGGAGGAACAAAAATATGCTTTGATGCCTTAACGAATAACCAGATCGACTTTTACCCGGAATACACGGGCACCGGATTGCTGGCAATATTGCAGCCGCGCGCAGCGACGGTTGATTCGCTGATACAAAGCCGGGAGCGGACATATAATTATGTGCGTGACGAGTTTGAAAAGCGGTATAACATCAAATGGCTCAAACCTGTTGGTTTTAATAATTCATACGCGCTGATGATGCGCAGAGGCCAGGCAAAAGCACTGAAGATTAAAACAATTTCGGACCTTAAACGATATTTAAAGAACAATAAATAATGAATTTAGCTGAACGTTACATAGAAGTACGCAAGCGAACGGAGCAGATCTGCCAGCCTCTTCAGACAGAAGATTACGTGGTGCAGCCTGTTGTTGATGTTAGTCCGCCGAAATGGCATATCGGCCATGTTACCTGGTTTTTCGAGACCTTTATCCTTAAGCCTTATTTTATGGGTTATCAGGAGTATAACCCGGATTACAATTATGTTTTTAACAGCTATTATGAAACGGTGGGCAACCGGGTAATCCGCACAGACCGCGGAAACCTGAGCCGCCCGACAGTAGCAGAAATATATGCCTATCGTAAATATGTGGACGAAGCCATGGCAGGATTCCTGTGTGATCAGCCGTCTGCCGAAATTGAAGAGCTGCTGATACTCGGCTTTAACCATGAGGAACAGCACCAGGAATTGTTGTGGACGGATATTAAATATATTTTGGGGCATAACCCTTTGTTTCCTGCCTATGACAAGCTATATGTATCGCCTAAGGACGAAACGCCGGGAAGCGACGACGCGGGCTTTATCCGTATTCCGGAGGGCGTTTACGAAATAGGCTACAACGGCGATGGCTTTTGTTTTGATAACGAGCTTAACCGGCATAAGGTTTACCTGAATGAATTTGAGATAAGCCCGGCGCTGGTGACCAACGGCGAATACCTTCAGTTTATTAATGCGGGCGGCTATCAGGATTTTCGCTACTGGCATGCGGAAGGCTGGGACTGGGTAAAAACCAATAAGGTGGAAGCGCCGCTTTACTGGCACCGGATAGACGGAGAATGGTTTAACTACACCTATCGCGGTCTGGAGGCGGTTCGTGCAGATGAACCTGTTTGCCATGTGAGCTATTTTGAGGCGTATGCCTTAGCCGCTTGGAAGGGTCTGCGGCTTCCTACAGAGTTTGAATGGGAGGCAGCAGCTTCACAGTTCAGTTGGGGCAGAAGGTGGGAATGGACGGAGAGCGCTTACCTGCCCTATCCGGGCTTTACCAAGGCGCCGGGAGCAATAGGCGAGTATAACGGCAAGTTTATGGTTAACCAGAAGGTGCTCCGCGGGGCATCGGAAGTTACGCCGCCGGGACACAGCCGTATGACCTACCGAAACTTTTTTCAGACAAACCTGCGATGGCAGTTTACCGGCATCAGGCTGGCAAGATAAAACCAAAACCTACAGACCCGTCCGCAACACGGCTTTAAGGCGGGTCTAAAAATAACACAAACTGACACTGATGAAAAACACCGATACCGCCTTAGCAAACACGGAAATGCAGGAACTTTCAGATTGCAGAACCGGGAAATTTTATGAAGACGTAATATGCGGATTGAAATCAACCCCCAAGTTTCTGAGTTCGATGTATTTTTACGATGCAGTTGGCGATAAACTTTTTCAGGATCTGATGGCCTGCGATGAGTATTATCCCACCAATTGCGAGACAGAAATCTTTGCAGAAAAGACCGCTGATATCTGTAAAGTGATGGCGGGCGGTGGAGATGCTTTCGACCTGATCGAACTTGGCGCGGGTGATGCTACCAAATCCACTTATTTGCTGAAACAACTGATGCAGCAGAGCATCAATTTTGATTACCTGCCGATCGATATATCTTCGAACGTCATATCTTATCTTAATATGACCCTGCCGGTAACCATCCCAGGATTAAATATTACCGGCCTGAACGGCGAATATTTCGACATGTTAAAGAAGGCTTCCGCGATTTCCGACAAACGAAAGGTGATCATGTTTTTGGGGTCAAATATCGGCAACATGCCTGTTGACGCAGCTGAGGACTTTTGCAGGAATATCCGGGCGCATTTGTCGCCCGGTGACATGATGCTGATCGGCGTTGATCTGAAGAAAAACCCACACACCATCCTTGCCGCCTATAACGACGAGGGGGGCATCACCAAACAGTTTAATCTTAACCTGCTGGAACGCATAAACAGGGAGCTTAATGCTGACTTTGATGTTTCCAAATTTGAGCATTATCCGACATACGACCCGGAGTCAGGCGCCTGTAAAAGCTATCTGATCAGTCTGGCCGATCAGACCGCGAGGATCGGAGAAAGTGAGACGGTCACATTCGCGAAAGACGAATATATCTTTATGGAGATATCGCAGAAGTTTACCGTGGCGCAGATTGATGATATGGCGGCCAAGGCATCATTCAAACCGGTGACTCATTTTTTTGACAGCAAACACTGGTTTACCGACGCCATCTGGATCGCACAATAATGCAGCGGAAATGCCCTGTTACATTTCCGCCGTTTCGAAGTTTATTTAAACTTATCCTTTAGTGCGGCAAGTTTAAGCGCAATATCTGTTTCGGGCTCGGCCTTTTTCGCATAACCAGGTTTTTGAAAATCCCGCGGATTACCCGGCTGTCTGCGACCCTTATCCGCTGACTTTGGTTCGTTTTCCTTCATTGAAAGGGCGATGCGCTTGCGGTTGATATCAACATCCGTTACGGTCACTTCCACCTTCTGCTGAACCTTTAACACCTCGCTGGCATCCTTTATAAACCTGTTGGTGATCTGGCTGAGATGCACCAGCCCGTCCTGATGCACACCGATATCGACAAACGCGCCGAAGTTGGTAATATTGGTTACAATTCCCGGCAGCTTCATACCTGCTTTTAAATCATTGATGGAGTTCACGCCTTCCGTAAAACTGAAAATCTCAAATTGCTCACGAGGGTCGCGTCCCGGTTTGGCAAGCTCCGCAATAATGTCGTTTAGCGTAGGCAAGCCGGTATCGTCCGAGATATATTTCTGCAGCGGAATGCTCTTGCGCAGCTTGTCGTTGGTCATCAGGTCTCTCACCGCACAGTTAAGGTCCTTTGCCATTTGTTCAACAAGGGTGTAGCGTTCCGGGTGTACAGCGCTGGCATCCAGCGGATTTTTTGAGTCGCGGATGCGCAGAAAGCCCGCTGCCTGCTCAAAGGCCTTGTCGCCCAGGCGGGGTACCTTCTTCAACTCATCCCGGTGTTTAAATGCGCCGTTTGCATCGCGGTAGCTGACGATATTTTGCGCAAGCTGCGGCCCAAGCCCGGATACGTAGGAAAGTATCTGCTTTGATGCCGTATTCAGTTCGACACCGACCGCGTTTACACAGCTGATGACGGTATCATCCAATGACGTTTGCAATTTGTTCTGATCCACATCGTGCTGATACTGACCAACTCCGATGGATTTTGGGTCGATCTTAACCAGCTCGGCAAGCGGGTCCATCAGGCGGCGTCCGATCGAGACGGCACCGCGAACGGTGACGTCCTTGTCAGGAAATTCCTCGCGGGCAACTTCAGAAGCAGAGTAAATGGATGCACCGCTTTCGTTAACCATAACTATTGCGGCCCCCGGCAGGTTAAGATTGCGCACGAACACCTCTGTCTCGCGACCCGCTGTACCATTGCCGATAGCAATGGCCTCGATGTTATATTTTTTAAACAGAAATTCAACCGTCTTTTCTGCTTCCCGCGCCTGCCCTGCCCCGGTATGCGGAAAGATCGCCGTGTATTCTAACAGCTTGCCCTGCTCGTCCAGACAAACCAGCTTGCATCCGGTACGAAACCCCGGGTCGATAGCCATGGTGCGTTTCTGACCCAGCGGAGCGCCCAGCAACAACTGGCGTGCATTTTCCGCAAAAACCCGGATAGCTTCCTCATCTGCCTGTTTTTTGGTGAAGAGCCTTACTTCGGTCTCCATGGAGGGTTTCAGCAGACGTTTATACCCGTCGGCTATGGCCTGCTTTACCTGGTCGGCACTGGCGTTATTCCCGGTAACGAAGGTGTCCTCAAGTAAGTTTATTGCGTCTTCCTCTTCCGGCTTAATATCCAGCCACAAAATTTCCTCCTTTTCACCCCGGCGCATGGCCAGCACACGGTGCGACGGTGCAGATTTGACCGGTTCTGTCCAGTCAAAATAATCCTTGTATTTGATACCTTCCAGCTCCTTCCCTTCAATAACCCTGGATTGGAAGGTGCCTTTTTCAATAAATAAATTACGCATCCGGTTACGCACTTCCGCATGTTCGCTGATGAACTCGGCAATGATGTCTCTTGCCCCCGCAAGCGCTTCTTCCAGCGTTTTTACACCTTTTTCTTCATCGATGTACTTCGCGGCTTCCAGTTCAATATCAATGCGTTTTTGTTCCAGTAACTGATCGGCAAGCGATTGCAACCCTTTTTCACGTGCCGCGGTAGCGCGTGTCTTACGCTTGGGGCGGTAAGGAAGATAAATATCTTCCAGCGAAACCATTGTCTCGGCTTCATTGATCTGCTTTTCCAGTTCCGTTGTTAATTTGCCCATGTCAGTGAGCGATTTGAGGATAGCCTCACGACGCTTGTCGAGATCGCGCAACTGCTGAATGCGGTCTCGTATGGCGGCTACCTGCACCTCGTCAAGGCTGCCTGTAAGCTCCTTACGGTAGCGCGAAATAAACGGGACAGTAGCGCCCTCATCCAACAGCTCAACGGTGGCGTTTACCTGCTTTTCGGCGATGGAAAGTTCCTGGGCAATTTTTTGAAAGTGTGATTTCACGAATACGGATTGATTTGAAAATCGTTAAACAGACCGCGAAGTTGAGGAGAAATGTTCTAAGTTTCAAGGAGAGGTTATCAACAAACCTGAGTAGCAAAATGCCTATATTGGCAAAAAAATTCAATATTGTCAACCGAAAATCTGCTATCCGACCTACCTGACCCCGCTAATAAAAATGCCGGGAAACTTATCCTGTGGATCAGCATTTTAATGGTCTTGCTGTTTTTGTACCAGCTATACACGCAGTTAGGTTTGCTGATGTACCTGCTAAGAAACGGTCATGCCTGGACATTCGAAACCATAACCTATTTCGCCCGGCCGCTGTTTTTTCTGCCGCTTGCGGCGGGTTTATTTATAGCACGAAAGAATATCGGATGGATACTTTTATCCGGCTACCTTGTCTATCTTACCGCCAATACCATTATCCTGATTGTTCAGACGGTTGGAAAAGAGCAGCCAGCCACCGATGCACTTAATGCACTCAGTCACCCCTTGTCAATTGACTACCTTTCGGGTTGGCTGATATTTAATACCGGGTGCCTTTATTTTATATTTAAGAAAGACATCCGGGAGGTTTATAAGATTAACCGCAAAAGCATTATTGCTGCAGTGATACTGGGGGTGGCCCTTACGCTGACTGCCATACTGGCTTAAACTAATGCTGATTCTCCGCTGGCGATTGCCCGAATATCCTAATCAGCATCGCGTAAAGTTCGGGATGTTTCACGTGGAACATTTCCGGTTTTTCAAAAAAATACTCGGAAACGACCGCCAAAAACTCCGCCTCGTTAGTTATTGCATAGGCGTCGATATCTGAATGGCCCCTTTCAATCCTGTTGATCTCTTTATGCATCATACTTATCCAGGGTTTGATGCATTCATGCGGAAGAAAATTTTCCGGAACACCGTCTGTCTCACCGTCGGCTTTGTCCAGCAGATGCACAAATTCATGGATGGCCGTATTCGACTCTCCTGCCTGACTGGAAAAACCTTTTATTAACGCGCTTCGGGAAAGCAGCATCTGGCCGTTCATGTACCCTGTGCCTACCATACCCATGATGTTACGGCTTTGGGCTCCTTCGTACTGAAACTCTTTGTCGAATGTATCAGGATATAGCAGAACATTGGTAACGTTCCGGTAACTCCAGTCCTTAAAACGAAAGATGGGGATTACCGCGCTCGATGCCACCATCAGCTTGTCGGTGTCTGATAGCTTAAACCCGACAGCTTCTATCCTCACATCGTCCAGGAACTGCTCTATTTTATCTTCAAAATAAAGCTTGTCCGTTTCAGAGAGCCGGTTATAATAATCAATATGCCGGGTAAGCAGCCTCTTTTGAGCATCAGTCAGAATATGCTGCGTAAGCACCCTTTTGCGTTTACGCTGGTAAAGGGTAAAGCTGATAACAATGGCGACCGCAATGAAAAAGAAAAGCATATCTATATTCCGGTAAATTTATAAATAAAAAAGGCGATGAGTTATTCGCTCACCGCCGGATATTTTCGTTTGGGTCTGAATTATATCAGCAACCGAACAGGTTCTTCAAGTAATGATTTCAGCGTTTGCAGGAAGGCAGCGCCAGTTGCGCCGTCAACCACGCGGTGGTCGCAGCTTAGGGTTACCTTCATTACGTTGCCCGGTACAACCGCACCGTTCTTCACCACCGGAACCTGCTGAATACCGCTAACGGCAAGGATACAGGCGTTCGGTGTATTGATGATGGCGGTGAACTCGTCCACGCCAAACATGCCGAGGTTCGATATAGTGAAGGTGGAGCCTTCCATTTCGTTTGGCTGCAATTTCTTTGATTTTGCTTTTCCTGCAAATTCCTTAACCTCAACGCTGATATGGCTTAATGATTTACCATCGGCAAACTTGATAACAGGTACCAGCAGACCTTCGTCAACCGCAACTGCCACACCGATGTGTACGTGCTCGTTGGTGCGGATCTTGTCGCCCAGGAAAGAAGAGTTGATAGCCGGATGCTGCCTCAGCGCTACCGCGCAGGCTTTAACCACAAAATCATTAAATGATATTTTTACAGGAGCTACCTCGTTGATCTTGTTACGTGACTGGATGGCGGCATCCATATCGATAGCCATGGTAACATAAAAATGCGGTGCGGTGAACAAGCTTTCGCTCAGGCGGCGGCTGATCGCCTTGCGCATTTGTGTAACAGGTTTTTCGCTGTACTTCTCCTCGCCGGTAAAGGTAGGCAGGGTAATAACAGGGGCAGCCTTGGCTGGTTGTGCGGCTGGTGCAGCGGCTTCGGGAGCACTTGCGGCTGCCGTCGGTTTAGCTGCCGGTACATAACTTTCAACGTCTTTCTTGATGATACGGCCGCCTTCGGCAGATCCTTTTACATCATTCAGGTTGATGCCTTTTTCCTTGGCGATCTTACGGGCTAACGGAGAGGCCTTTACGCGGCTGTCGTCTGCCGAAGACGCGCTGGCAGGGGTTTCAGCGGCTGCGGTGCTTTCGGCAGCTGGCGCAGCTTGTTCTTCGTTGCTGCTGCCTTCTTCCGTTGTTCCTTCTTCGTCGTCGCTCAAAAGCGGGGTAATATCGGTGCCTTCTTTGCCAACAACGGCAATGATTCCGTGAACAGGCGCTGCTTCACCTTCTTTAGGCCCGATGTACAGTAAAGTACCTGATTCATAGCCAACTACCTCCATGGTCGCCTTATCGGTTTCCACATCGGCAAGTACGTCGTCAGATTTTACCTTGTCGCCTACCTTAAAGTTCCATTTATTAATGACGCCCTCGGTCATGGTATCGCTAAGGGCAGGCATGCGTATTACGGTAGCAGGAATACTGCTTTTATCCACCTTTGGCTTAGCTTCAGTGGCTGCCTGTGGTTTTTTATCTTCTGCCGCCTTTGGCGCCTTGCCTTTTGAGGGATCTTCTTTCTTTGCTTCTTTTGGAGCTGCCGCTGCTGAAGCGCTGCCCGCCGAACTCAGAGCGCTTTTATAGTCTTCACCCTCGGCGCCCAAAACAGCGATAGTTGCGTCAACCGGAACGGCCTGACCTTCTTCAACGCCGATATAAAGCAGGGTGCCGTCCTGATACGATTCAAAATCCATAGTGGCTTTATCGGTTTCGATCTCGGCAAGTACATCGCCCGATTTTACCTTATCACCAACTTTTTTATGCCATTTTGCCAATACCCCTTCGGTCATGGTATCGCTCATTTTTGGCATTTTTACTACTTCGGCCATATATTATTTATATTCAATATTCGTATAATCAATTTAAATCCTGGTGATCAGCTGCGGATGTAAGGATAATCCTTCTGAACATACACGTCGGTGTAAAGCTCATCCGCTTCAGGCCATGGTGATTCTTCCGCAAACTTTACTGATTCGTCAACTTCGGCCTTCACCTTGGCATCAATTTCCTCAAACCATTTCTCGTCGGCATAACCTTCTGAAAGGATGGTATGTTTGGTCAGTTCGATAGGATCCTTTGCCTTGTATGATTCAAGTTCCTCCTTGGTGCGGTATTTCTGCGGATCGGACATGGAGTGGCCTTTATACCGGTATGTACGCATTTCAAGGAAGGTCGGGCCTTCGCCTGCGCGTGCACGCTGAACGGCCTCGTCCATTGCCTTGTGAACAGCCGCAGGGTCCATGCCGTCAACCGGGGATGAAGGTATGCCGTAAGGAATACCGATTTTATAGATGTCGGTATCGGCTGTCGTGCGGGCTACAGAAGTACCCATAGCATAACCGTTGTTCTCGCAAACAAATATCACTGGTAATTTCCACAGAGCGGCCATATTGAATGTTTCGGTAAGCGCACCCTGGCGTACTGCGCCGTCACCCATATAAGCAACGTTCACAAATCCGGTACCCTTATATTTTTCGGCGAAGGCGATACCCGCACCAAGCGGCACCTGACCGCCAACGATACCGTGGCCACCGTAAAAATGTTTTTCCTTATCAAACATGTGCATTGAGCCGCCTTTGCCTTTTGAGCAGCCGGTTGCTTTTCCATACAGCTCGGCCATGATCGCGTTTGACGATACGCCTTTAGCCATGGCATGTGCGTGATCGCGGTAAGCTGTGATCATGCTGTCTTCGGGTTTTAATACCGACATCGCACCGGCAAGCACCGCTTCCTGGCCGATGTAAAGGTGACAGAACCCTCTTATTTTTTGCTGACCATATAACTGACCCGCTTTCTCCTCGAACCTGCGCATCAAAAGCATCGACTCGTACCACATCAGGTAAGTGTCCTTATTTATTTCGATTGAACTCATGAAATTATTAAACGATCAATGTTGTTATAATTATAATGCGCAAATCTAATTATATCCTTGAAATATAGAAACCTGATAAGGGCTGTAACCGGCCGATTTTTTAAAAAAGACGTGTAATATTTACAATACCATGCGTTGAGGCGATCAAAACAGTCAAAAATAATACAGCAGGAGCCTGAAAAACCAATCGGAATATTGGTCGAAATGTTAATATGTTAACAACCTTCCACAATCAAAAAATGCCTGTTTTTTATATTTGGCGGCGTAAATCATTAATTAATTAACAATAGCATACAAATGTTGAAAAAAAACAGTCATTCTATTGCAAGTTTAAAAAATTTAGATAGTTTTGTAGCGAACAATAGACAGGGTGTCCAATTTAATAAACAATTTGTTGGCCTAATTCAACAAACTAATTGATTAAATGAAGAAATTTACCATCGTAATAGCGCTGTTTTTAAGCGTTTTATCAGTTCAGGCACAAACAAAAACCAGTCCAAGTTCTACGGATGATAAAACTCCTGACGATCAGGAATCATTAGCAAAAGATTATCTTTCTCAAATTATGGGTGTCGCCTTGTCGGCAACATCTAATATGAAACTTTTCCACTTCGTTTATGACTGGATCGGCACTCCTTACCGTTTCGGTGGCGATTCCCGGAAAGGAATAGATTGTTCAGCATTTACAAAAGAATTATATGCGCAGGTATTCGACATGGATATCGAGCGTAATTCACGTGATATTTTCAGCATGGTTAGCCCGGTTAAGAAGGATGAGCTGCGGGAAGGCGATTTGGTCTTTTTCAAGATCCATAGCCGCCACATTTCGCATGTGGGCATCTACCTTGGCAATAACCGCTTCGCACACGCTTCGTCGCGCGGTGTAGCCATTAGCAACCTCGATGACGCATATTACAAGCGTTATTTTTACCGGGGCGGTCGTCTGCTGGAGTCGTTTAAAGCGCAGTTAGAAAAACAGAGTACGGATAACAGCACCGATAACAACTAAACTTTATTATAAACCTCAAGATAAATCCTTCCGCATAATGGAGGGATTTTTTGTTTTACAGGAATTTTATTTTTGAACAACGGCGGATTGTAGTAATTTTATGCTGTTGGCAGCGGCATAAAAATGCCCGTATTATTTTGAATAAAAAGTTGTTCGGTTACCGTCAGGTGAAGTTTGCAGGAAAAACCTTATTACTGTTTTTTATTTTACCCCTGTTGCTGGCCGGGTGTGGTTACAGGCATCGTCCCGAGCCTGAAGTCTATCATCCGCCTGAAAAGCATCCCGTGATCATTAAACATGATACCATTAGAAAAAAGGATACTACGATTGTTGTTGCGTATGCGGTTGCGGCCGATACGCCCCGGATCGCTCAGGACACAACCCGCGATTCACTGACCATTGCTGCGGTCGGCGATATTATGCTCGGGACATCTTATCCCAACAGGTCCACCCTGCCTGCTGACAGCGCAAAGGGAAGCTTTAAAAATGTGCTGAACCACCTGCACGGCAACGATGTGCTGATGGGCAACCTGGAAGGCACCCTGCTGGATACCGGGGCGCCCGCCTACTATAAGCTGCATCAACTCAGCCGAGCATGGCTGTTCCGGATGCCGGTAAGCTACGGGGCTGTTTTAAAGGACGCGGGGTTTAATGTTCTGAGCCTGGCCAATAACCATATCGGCGACTTTGACAATGCCGGACGCCTTAGTACCATGAAAACACTTGATAGTCTTGGTATCAATTACGGAGGCCAGGTATCGCATCCTACAGCCATTTTCAGGATAAATGGCGTTACCATCGGTTTCTGCGCCTTCGCGCCGAACAGTTACACGCTCCCTATTTCTGATTTGCCGACCGTGACCAGGGTTGTTCATAAACTTAAAAGTAAGTGCAATGTCGTTATCGTTTCGTTCCACGGCGGCGGCGAGGGCGTGTTGTATGAGCATATACCCGACAGTACCGAAATATTTGTCCGGGAAAAACGCGGCCATGTAAAGGCATTCGCTCATGCGGCCGTTGATGCCGGGGCCGACCTTGTTTTCGGGAACGGCCCGCATGTATGCAGGGCAATGGAACTGTATAAGAACAGGCTGATCGCCTACAGCCTGGGTAACTTCTATACGTTTAACGGTGTGAGTGTGGCGGGAGACTGCGGCCTTGCCCCTATTTTAAAAGTTCGTGTTAATAAAAAGGGAGAATTCCTCAGGGGAGAGATCATTTCTGCTCGTCAAACGCACTATGATGGTCTTAAGATAGACAGGATGAACGGCGCTGCAATTCGCATTAAAGAACTCACCTCCCAGGATTTCCCCCAATCCGGGCTGGATATCAGCGACGAGGGCGCGATCACCCGCATAGATAATATTGCAGATCAGTCAGCGCAATCCCGTCAGCCTGTTCCAACCGGCCTGAACTAAATCGGACGTTTGCCTTTCAGGACGATGCATCATCCTTGGTGGTGCGTACAAGGCTTACCCCTGTAAAGAAGAATATGATGGCAATAATGCCCACAACCATCAGCGTGGTTGTTTGGCCGGTGTGATTAATGATGTCAACGCCTGTGTAAATTAAGCCAATAATTCCGAGTATGGTAAGTACGGCTCCAAAGGTTCTTTTCAGATTCATAGTTGTGATTTTTATAAAGCATTTTCCTGAAAACAAATAGCACACCAATAATTAATCTTACATTTATAATTTAAATTTTCTTTGTTATGACTACGCAATTGGGCTCTTTAATTATTATTATCGTTTTGCTGGTGGTCTTGTTTTCGTCATTTGTGTCTGTAAAACAAGGCAGTATAGTCGTGATCACCGTATTCGGAAAATATCGGAGGATACTGACGCCCGGCTTAAATTTTAAAATCCCGCTGATCGAGAATATCTATTCCAAAATATCCATTCAGAACCGCTCTGTCGAGCTGGAGTTTCAGGCGGTAACGTTCGATCAGGCCAATGTTTATTTTAAGGCCATGCTGCTTTATTCGGTATTGGATCAGCAGGAAGAAACCATCAAGAACGTTGCCTTTAAGTTTGTTGATGAGCGCAACCTGATGCAGGCGCTGATCAGGACGGTAGAGGGTTCCATCCGTGCTTTTGTGGCGACCAAACGGCAGTCGGAAGTGTTGATCCTCCGCCGTGAGATCGTCGAACACGTTAAGGAGCAGCTCGACGTAGTGCTCGAAGGCTGGGGCTATCATTTACAGGATCTTCAGCTTAACGATATCACCTTCGATGATGTGATCATGAAATCGATGAGCCAGGTAGTGGCATCCAATAACCTCAAGGCCGCGGCCGAAAACGAGGGTCAGGCTTTACTGATCACCAAGACAAAAGCTGCCGAAGCCGAGGGGAATGCGATAAAAATATCGGCCGAGGCCGAGCGCCAGGCCTCACAGCTGCGCGGTCAGGGTGTGGCCTTGTTCCGTGAGGAGGTGGCAAAGGGCATGTCGGTAGCTGCCAAAGAAATGCAGCAGGCCAATATGGATACCTCGGTTATCCTGTTTACCATGTGGACGGAGTCGATCAAGCACTTTGCCGAAAATTCTGATGGTAACGTGATCTTCCTCGACGGCTCGACCGAAGCCATGCAAAAGACGATGAAAGAACTGATGGCATTAAACCAAATACACGCCGTTCCGTCAAAAGGTAAATAGTTTTTACTTTTAATTACGGATGAAATTGAGATTTGTCCCGGATTTTATTAGCATAAGACCCGGGAGAGCTGCCTGCCTCGCTGCATGGCTTTTGTTTACAAGGAGCGTTGCGTCCGGGCAGGGTTATCATCAGCTTACCGCCGACGATTTCAGAGGCGTACCGCGAACAGATATCGCTACCGTTGCCTATACCAACTGCTCCATTACCTTTCATTATGAGGCCCGGCGGGAGCAGAATTATTACCTGCTTAACTTCAATATCGGGCTGACGCTCAATAACTATAAATCCTGGATGGATAAGAACCGCATCAAAACCCGGGAACAAATGGCAGAGGTGCTTAAACATGAGCAAGGGCATTATCTCATCGCTTATATGGAGCAGCAGGAGTTATTGAGGACACTCAGCAAAATGGTTTTTTATGCCAATTACCAAAGCGCAGCCCAGGCCATTTTTGACCGTATCGATGCAAAATACAAACAACTGAATCTTGATTATGACGCGGATACCCAGCACATGCAGAATCGCACACAGCAGCTAAGCTGGGACGCTTATTTTAAAAAGCGGTTAACGTATATGCCGCCGGATTAGCGCAACGGTATAAATTGTCGCCGCTGTGCCTTTTATGGAGATTTGCTGCTGCCATGTTTTGGAATTAAACGGTGGCCAAAAAAAGAAATTGGTAATGTAAATGTTATTCCAGCGTGATCTGTCTTTTTATACTTTCTTCCAATGATATGAATGTCTCAGTGCGTTGTATGCCCTTTACGCCCTGTATCTGTTCGTTCAGCACCTCGCGCAAATGGGTGGTATCATGACAAACGATCTTTGCAAAAATGCTCCATGCGCCGGTCGTGTAGTGCAGTTCTACGATTTCCTTAACGGTTTTTAACTGCTTTACGGCCTCATTATATTGCGATCCTTTCTCTAAGAATATCCCCAGGAAAGCCGTTATATCATACCCCAATTTTTGCGGGTCCACCTCCAGGCTTGCACCTTTTATTACACCCATCTCTTCCAACTTTTTCATCCTCACGTGTATTGTTCCGCCGGAAACGATCAATTCTTTCGCAATTTCCGTGTACGGAGTGGTCGCATTCTTCATTAAGATGGATAAAATCTGTATGTCGAGATTATCAATTTCTAAATTTTGGGCTTTTCTGTGGGACATAAATTTGGAATTTGTTATTATTATACAACAATAATTAAAAACTGATAAAAATACAAATATTCTATTGAAAAATTTGCAACAAAGTCATTGGTCTATTAGATTTGTAATAAGCAATTGACAACTGCGGACGCTCTTTTAAATAAAAAAACAATGTTGGGTGGTGAAATTTTTGGCAGACACACCTCCTTGTCCCGGTGGCGAAGAATCTGGGAAACTCTTAGCAATAAGAATAACCACTTCGTGAAGGTTCGACCCCTTCCCCAACAGCAAGTTTCAAGCAATTTGAAATTTATATCCTGTAGGATGGTGAAATTTTTGGCAGACACACCTCCTTGTCGCGGTGGCGAAGGTTCTGGGAAACTCTTAGCAATAAGAATAACCACTTCGTGAAGGTTCGACCCCTTCTCCTACAGCTCTTCTCATAATTTAGGTTTATAATTGGTTTAGCAAAGGCCCCTGCCCATCAGGGGCTTTGCTTATATATAAGGATATTATTTGTCGTTTTTACACATAAAAAACCCTCTCCTGATTTCCCGGAGAGGGTTTTCTTTTTAATGATACTTTTCTTTTATATCGTCTGCAGATCATGCCCGCTCAGGATCATCCCGATAATTATCGCACCTACGATAATGCGGTACCATCCGAAAAGTTTAAAGCCTTTCTTTTCCAGGAAGGTAATGAATGATTTAATGGCAAGCATAGCGATCACAAATGCAATGATATTACCTATCGCCAGCAGCTTGATCTCTTCGCCGGTGAATATGTGTCCTTCCTTATGAAAATCCCACAATTTTTTGCAGGTTGCAGCAAACATGGTCGGTACGGCCAGGAAGAATGAAAACTCCGCCGCCGCCGTGCGACTTACCTTCTGCGACATCCCGCCGACGATCGTAGCCGCTGACCGAGACGTTCCAGGTATCATAGCCAGGCACTGAAAAAATCCAATTTTGAGCGCAGTAAGAAAATTAATGTCTTTCTCTTCTTTTATTTCAGGCTTATTGAACCATTTATCAACGAATAGCAAAATGATCCCGCCGACAAGCAGCATTACACCAACAGTCAGCGCACTTTCCAGCAACTGGTCTATTTTTTTACTGAATAACAGGCCGAATACGGCTGCAGGAATAAAAGCCACGAAAAGCTTATAATAAAAGTTTAAAGATTTTAAAAATCGCTTAAAATACAATACAACAACCGATACGATGGCCCCAAGCTGAATAGCTATGGTAAAAAGCTTAACAAAGGGATCGGAAGCTATATTCATCACTGATGAGGCAATGATCATGTGCCCGGTAGAGGATACCGGTAAAAATTCAGTCAGTCCTTCAATAATGGCAAGGACGATGACATGGATGATGTTCATGGATTTATGATATGGGGTGGTTGGGGTAACATATAACGAACAGTCTGTACCGTCATTCCTTTAATAACGGGTGTATTTATCCTGAATTTTGATCAGTTAATGTCAGCGGATTTTTTAAAAATAGCCAAAAAGCCAAGCGCAAAGCCACCTAACACCACTAAAGGTGCGATGACGATCTTGGTCGTACTGTAAATGTCGGTATTGCCCGACATAAGTACAAAACCAAGTGCAACCACCGCTATGCTTATAATAAGCAGGCGATAATTCTCTTTGCCAAAAACAAAATAAACAGGTCGGGCGTCTGCCGTAGCTCTGTGCGCTGATTTGGTTGATGTTTTAACCGGCTGAGCCGGTTTCGTGATCTTTTGTGCCATTGTATGTCTTAAACTAATTTTTTATGGTATTACCTGTACAGGTTATAAATCTTAAGTCTTAAAAACCGGTTGACAGCCAAATAGGTGCTGAAGCCGGAAATAAATATTCCTATCCCGAGTACCGCCACGAATATCAACCCGAATTCTGTATAATTTCTGAGAATGATCAGATCGGGGATCTCTTTATACGCCAGCGAAAGCGTACCGATCAAAATCAATATCGCGATCAACCCGCCCAATAGCCCGTGCCAGATACCGTAAAGCATGAATGGCTTACGGATAAAACCTTTGGTAGCGCCTACCAACTGCATGGATTTGATCAGAAAACGTTGTGAATAGATAGCAAGCCGGATGGTATTGTTAATTAATGCGACTGAAAGCACCACAAAAATTCCGGCGAATACCAAAATAATAAGGCTGATGGTGGTGATGTTCTCGTTCATCTGGTCAACCAGCGATTTTTGATACTTCACTTCCTTAACCAGCGGGTTCTTCAATAATACGGCTTTAAATTTCTCAATATCAGCATTGTTGGCATATTCTGCCTTAAGGTAAATATCCAGCGACTGTGACAGCGGGTTATAACCTAAAAACTTTACAAAATCTTCACCCAGGTCCTTTTGCAAGTTACGTGCTGCCAGTTCTTTACTAACATACTGCGTCTGTTTAACCATTGCATTGCTTTCAATCTGCTTTTGCAATTGAAGCACGTCACTTTCGTGAGCAGCATCATCAACAAATACGTTAAGCACGATATTTTCCTTTACATACCGGCTCAGGTTGTTGGCCTCAACTAATATCAAACCCAATAAACCGATCATCGATAGCACCATAGCGATGCCAAAAACGGTAGATATATATATCGTTTTAGTTTTCTTCGCCGCTACGCTTGTTTCAAATTCTTCCATAGTTTATCAGATTTTCATATTCTGTGGGATCATTCCGTTCTGCACAGTATCTTCCGTCATCTCTGAGCGATCCGTTCACCCGCGAAAATAAGAAACCTTATGCTAAAGGTAAAAGTTTATCTGTTATAAATGCAACCCGCCCGTGTTGAACGCGCCAAGTTTAACAAATTTTAACTTGTTTAATATCCGGTATTAAACATGCCGTCTGATCGTCAGTTGCTTAACTTTAATCGCAAACAATTTTTTATCTTTATGCAACCCTGCACCTTAATATTGCGTCCTATTTACAACAAAAGATAACGACCATGAAATCAATTGCTAAATTACTGACAGCTGTACTGCTGGTTACCGTAGCCGGTAGCGTCTCTGCAAAAACTGCCGCAAATGTTCATTCTTCTTCATTTGACATTGTTGACCGCCATCTTTCAGGCTTTAACGCCGTGAACGTAGCCGGTCCGTTCGACGTTTTCATCACGCAGGGATCGACGGAATCGGTTAAGGTGGAGGCTCCGGCAGATGTGATCGACCGTGTGCTTACCGAGGTCAACAACGGCGTATTAAAGGTTTACAGCA
The DNA here is from genome assembly GCA_035547875.1 of Mucilaginibacter sp. Taxonomy (GTDB): domain Bacteria; phylum Bacteroidota; class Bacteroidia; order Sphingobacteriales; family Sphingobacteriaceae; genus Mucilaginibacter. The sequence goes on from DASZTX010000043.1 coordinate 44,720, forward strand.
AACACGATCGCTTTAACTGGGGCAACTGGTGGGGAAACCATAAAAAAATAGCCGTTTATGTTGTGGCAAAGGATCTGAACGCTGTTAATATCAGCGGGTCAGGCGACGTGTCATTTAAAAACGGATTAACTACCAATTCCCTAAAACTACGGATCAGCGGCTCAGGCGACATGACCGGAAAGATCAACGTTAAATCGCTGGAAAGCAGCATTTCCGGTTCCGGCGATATGAGCCTGAACGGCCATGCAGATAATTCAACAGTGAGTCTGGTAGGCTCCGGCGATTATACCGCACGTGGTCTTACCACATCAAGCACTGCTATTCGCCTTACCGGATCGGGCGATGCCTATGTTAATGCCAGCGACCGTATTGATGCCGCTTTGCATGGCTCGGGTGATATTCATTGCTCCGGAAATCCGAAAAATGTTTCCAAATCAACCAGCGGCAGCGGTGATATTTACGTTAATTAATCCGCCCTATCCAATCATAACACATCATATTTAAACGAAAGCGTTGCCTGTAATTGTTGGCAACGCTTTTTTTAATAATACCACTACCGTTATGATTTGCTTTCAGATTTGTTCCTGACGATCTTAGCATCAGCATAACCCTGTGAGCTATAACATCACCGACGGCAAATAGACGACGACCGGTTTTCCGGGCTAAATTATCCTTCGTTGTTAGGGTCAAATTCTACAATCCATTCAATGCCATATTTATCTCTGAACATACCGGCGTAGGTACCCCATGGGCTGTCGCCGATAGGTCCTTCGACACTTCCGCCTGCTGATAGTCCGTCAAATATTTTGCCTGCTTCGTCACGGCTTTCAGTATTCACGTATATTTTAGACCTGTTTTCGCTTTCGCTTACCTGGCCCATAAAATCCGGAACATCATTGGCTATTAACAGGTTGTTTTTGCCCAGTGGCAAAGCAATGTACATGATCTTGTTTGCTTCATTTTCTGCCACCGTAAATTCCTCGCTTGCTAAGTCCTTAAAGCGAATGATCTTCGTGAACTCTCCGCCAAAAACTGATTTGTAAAAAGTGAATGCTTCTTCGGCATTTCCATTAAAATTGATCCAGGGATTAATTGCTCTCATAATATTTATTTTTAATTGTAAATTTTTCTGTTGATCTGCGACGATTTTCAGTATCGCCCTTTTAAAATGTGATAATACTTTTCTTTTTATTGTTTATCTGATAGCTTGGCCAGCAGGTCGTCCAGGTAGGTTAACATTTCGGTATATCCTTTTCTGAAGCCGTCTGCTAAAGCTTCCATTCTTTCAAGCGATTCATTGAAGATGGAAATGGTGACTTTTGTTATACCATTTTGCTCGCTGAAATTATAATCCCATTCCGAACCGGGTAGTTGGCGGTTTTCATCCTTATCCGCAAAGGCGTTGTACATCTTAAAATTGGTTTTCGGGGTGATGGACGTAAATTCCTGAACCGCCCAGCGCTCCTGCCCGTCGGGGCTGATCATGGCATAAAATCTTCGCCCCCCAACTTCAAAATTCATATACTTGGTTCTACAGCGCATAGGCGCGGGCGCTCCCCACTGATCCAGTATTTCCTGTTTGGTGAAAGCATCCCATACCAAAGAAAGCTCTGCGTTAAATTCCCTTGTTATGAGTATGGTTTTCGCTGCCTTATCAACGGCAAAATCAAATAACAAATCGTTGTTCATTTTTTCTCTTTTTTCATGGTTAATAAAACTTCGTCAAGCTGCATAAACTGAGTTTCCCAGTTTCTTCTGAATTGGGCCAGCCAATGGTCAAATTCCTGCATTTTTTTTGCATTAAAGTGGTAATAAATTTCCCTGCCGGAATGCTCGGGCTTAATCAGCTCGCATTCGTGCAATACTTTAATATGTTTTGATACTGCCTGTCGGCTCATATCAAATTTATCTGCCATTGCATTGGGCGTTAATGCCTGTATGGCAATTAAAGCTAAAATAGCCCTGCGTGTCGGGTCAGCTATGGCTTGAAATATATCTTGTTTCATTTTGCAATAGTTAAATAAGCAACCTACAGGTTGCAAATATAAATGCAACTTTTGAGTTGCGCAACTTTATTTGTATTTATTTTTTAAGAGGGTTAAAACGGCGATCTGTCACACCGGATATAGTTTCAAACCAGCCAACGTACCCTTGTTAACATGGACGGAAGTCTCTCAAACACGCGATTTCGATAACGCCCGCAGATTCAAAAATCAAGTAAGAAAAATTTACAGAATATAATTTATATTTACTTTGGATTTGGTCACGGAGGGCGGATTTTTTCTCGCAAAACATCTCTATTAATGACACAGATGCGGCACCGGCGCTGGGTTAAAGGCGCACATTTTATCGTCACACTAAGCTTTATGGTGCTGCTTTTCAGCGGCTATATTATACTCATGAGCCATCCCAGGCTTTACTGGGGGCAGGCAGGTAATGATCTTACCCCGGCTTTGTTTGAATTACCTGTCAGCCGCAATTTCCATCATAATGGATGGACCAGGCCCACGCCATTTTTACATACCGCGGGTTCGCAGGTAACTGCCGGACGTACTTACGACATCTTTAACCAGAACGGCTGGGGCCGCAGCACACACTTTCTTGCCGCGTGGTTTCTGGTGCTTACAGGCATCATTTATCTGCTGATGGGGATATTTTCGGGCCATTTTCTGCGCGATCTCCTGCCCCTCAAAAAAGAACTCAATTTTAAGCTCTACTGGCGCGATATGACGGCTCATCTGAAAAAGATGTCAGGCGTGCTGCCGGAGAAATACGGATTGCTGCAAAAAACAACCTACCTCGTGGTGATATTTTTTGTGCTTCCCGTTATCGTACTTACCGGGTTTACGATGTCGCCTGCCATTACTGCGGCTCATCCGGTGCTGCTCGATATCTTTTTCGGCGAAGCATCTGCACGCACCATCCATTTTTTTTGCTTCGGCGACCTTGCTGCTGTTTGTTATCATACACATCGTGATGGTGGCCCGCACCGGCTTTAAACAAAATATTTCAGCTATAACTATCGGTAAATATCATGCAAAAAAAGAAACTGATTAGTCGCCGCAAGGCCATCGGCGCAGGCCTCACCGCCGTTGGCGGCCTGATGCTTGGCGGGTGTTATAAAAAGCCGCTGCCGCCCACCTACGGTAACCTGCTGCGCATGGGCGATCTGCTTACCTATGTTTCAGAACGTACTTTGTTACCGGGACAAAAGCCTGTACGACAGTTTTCGAAGACCGAGATCACTTCGTTCCCCGCGGTGGGTTGCATCAATCCGGCAGATCCGGCCATCAGGGAAACATACAGCAAGGATTACGAAGCGCTGAAAAATAGTAACTTTAACGACTGGCAGCTGAGCGTGGAAGGCCTTGTATCCCGCCCCGCAAAATATACTATGGCTGACCTGAAAAAATTGGGTGAACAAACCCAGATCACGAGGCATCAGTGCGAAGAGGGCTGGAGCGCCATTGCAGAATGGACAGGCGTAACGCTGAGCGCCATTTTGCAGCATGCAGGCATTATGCCCAACGCCCGGTTTGTCAGCATTTACGGTTATGACAATTATGCCGAAAGCATCGATATGGTGGATGCCCTGCATCCTCAAACCCTGCTGGCCTATACCATGAACGGCGCCGATCTTCCCCTGCAACATGGCGCACCCGTCCGTTTAAGGATTGAAACGCAGATAGGTTACAAAAGCGTCAAATATGTGCATACGCTGAAAGTGACCGATACTTTTATTGACCCGAACCATGACCAGGAGGCTGGCTGGAGCTGGAGTACAGGCATCTGACTTTCGTTGGTGTCGGCTGGGGCATACAGCACTTCGGTTTAAGACGTCTCCATTTCGGATAGTTCGTCAAAATCTCCGGTTCCTCGCTATTTCGTCCCATCCTTATATCTTTGGCTTTCCGGATGGCGTGGCATCAGGTTTCGGATGTTGATAAGAAATCTTGTATTATTACTACGATAACACTGCCCATGTAATTTCAACCCGGTTTTAATTAAAGTGATAATCGTCATATCCATTACCTTAGTATTTATCGTACTCCGCTTCACGGTGACGCTTTTTAACTTTATTTCAAACCCTAAGATAACCCGGGTAAACCGCCGGTATGATGATCCGGTTTCTATCCTGATCCCTGTCCGGAATGAAGAACATACGATTTTAAAACTGCTGGACTCTATACAGACTCAGGACTATGGCCGTTACGAGATTATCATCTACGACGATCAGTCCACCGATCAGACATTAAAAATCTGCGCCGAATATGCAAGGCAGCATCCCCGCGTAAGCATTATCAGGGGAGAAAAATTACCCGGCAGCTGGCTGGGTAAAAACTATGCGTGCTGTCAGCTTGCCAAAAAAGCTACCGGCAAATACCTGCTGTTTTTAGACGCTGATGTGATCATCAAAAACGGCCTCATCAACAGTGCCGTTCACCGGATGCATATCAATCAGCTCGGGTTGTTAAGTCTTTTCCCAAACCAGCTTTTGCAATCGTTCGGAGAGCAGGCCACAGTGCCCTTATTAAATTTCCTGCTGCTCAATCTATTTCCGTTACGTTTGGTATTTATCCTGAAAAATGCTGCGGTTGCCGTTGCTTGCGGACAGTTCATGCTTTTTGATGCGGCAACCTATCATCACTATCAATGGCACGAAAAGGCAAAGGATAAGGTTGTGGAAGATACGGCAATTATGCGACAGGTTAAGACCGCGGGATACAATGGCGAGATATTGTTGGGTAACGGTATGGTTTTTTGCCGCATGTATCAGGGCTATAGCAGCGCAATAAAAGGGCTCAGCAAAAAGGCACTGCCTGTATTCGGCTACAGCATTCTGGCGTTGCTGGTTTATATTTTATTTTTGACCGGCGGCCCCATGATCGTCATGATGACGCTGAACTTCGACCTGATATTTTTGATGTTCGGGCTGATTCTGCTCAGCCGGATCATGACCTCGCTTGCCTCAGGACAAAATGCGGTCGCCAATGTGTTACTTCATCCGGTTCAAATGGCAAACATGGCTGTAATAGCATTCCTTTCCATACAGCAATATCTCACCGGAATGAATGTATGGAAGGGCAGAAAAATTTAACCTATCTCTTAGCCATCATTCTCATTTATTTTTTTGTATTCATCCCGATTTAATTATAGTTTTACAGGCAACGAACCATCCTTAACACAAATATTAAAAATCAACCAATATGGCTACCAAACTTTCTGGCCCGGGGATGCAAACACCGGGTGTATATATCGATGAGTTAAACGCTTTTCCCAACTCAGTTGTTCCTGTTGCTACGGCAGTACCTGCATTTATAGGTTATACGCCGGCAGCTTCCTTCCAGGGCAAGTCATATCTGAACCGTGCTCAAAAAATAACCTCCTTTGCTGAATTTCAGGCGATCTATTGTATCCCCGATCCGACGGCACCGGCAGCACCGGCTAAACAATACAGCCCGGAGTATTATCTGGTATCGCAGAAAGCAAAACCTGAGAGCGGCGATTATATGATACTGGATAATGGCTATTATTCCCTGCTGCCCGATCCTTCCACCATCTATTATCTTTATAACAGCATCCGGCTGTTTTATCAGAATGGTGGTGGCGATGCATACATTGTTTCAGTCGGAACATATGGCCCTCCGTCCGGTAAGCCTGCGCAGACCAGCGAACAGATCATCAACCCTAACGTACAGCTGAACGACCTTCAGAATGGGCTTGCCTTGCTGAAAAATGAAAAGGAGCCCACGATTTACATCTGTCCGGAAGCGACACTGTTATCGCCTGATCAGAATGCGACCCTGATGCAGTCCATGCTTTCGCAATGTCAGGACATGCAGACAGCGATCAGTATTTTTGACATCATCGGCGGCAGAAACCCCGATCCGATACTTTACACGAACGACATTAATAATTTCAGGAACAGTACCGGGTCAAACGGGCTCAATTATGGTGCAGCCTATTATCCCTTTGTTGGTACGACAATAATGCAGAACAGCGAAATTGACTATACCAATTTTTTTGGCGGCGATGTTCAACAGCTTGCTCCCCTGATCAATCCGCCGTCCAATCCTAACCAGGCTCTCGGAAACCTGCTCGACAGCATTTCATCAGGAGATGGATCGATGACGGTACAACAATACAATAGTGCATTAATGGTTCAAAGCACCGTTTATGCAAGCATCGTTAAAAAAACCCTTGCCATTATCAACATATTGCCACCGAGCGGCGGAATGGCCGGCGTGATAACCACCGTTGATAATACAACAGGCGTGTGGGTAGCGCCTGCGAATACATCTATCGTCGGTGTAACATCACTGCCGATAAATCTGGACCAGTCTCAGCAGGAAGGATTGAATATCGACGCTGTTTCTGGCAAGTCGATCAATGCCATCAGGTTTTTCAACGGCATAGGGATACTGGTGTGGGGCGCCCGAACTTTGGATGGCAACAGCATGGACTGGAAATATATCCCGGTGCGGCGGACGGCCATCATGATTGAACAGACATGCAAATTAGTGACTGAATCCTATGTGTTCCAGCCCAATGTTAAAAACACCTGGGAATCTGTAAAATCAGAGATCAGCAGCTTCTTAAATTCACTCTGGAAAGAGGGTGGACTGATTGGAGCTTCCGCCTCCGATGCATTTTCGGTTGAGTGTGGTTTGGGAACAACCATGACCGGAGATGATATCCTGAATGGATTTATGAACGTCATGGTAAAGGTGGCCATTGTCCGCCCGGCTGAATTCATCGTTATTACCTTCCAGCAGCAAATGGCAACCTCAAGTTAAAACAAATCAAGTTTATTGTGTAATTTTGCTCCGTCATGGGCGACTACCAGCTAAAAGTTACGATCGATCAGGACTCCGGATTTTGTTTCGGAGTGGTTTACGCGATCGATATGGCCGAGGATATACTTGCTCAGGACGGTTATCTCTATTGCCTCGGCGATATTGTGCACAATGACGAAGAGGTAGAACGCCTGAAAAGCAAGGGACTCAGAATAATTGACCATGCCGATCTGGTAAATCTGAAAAACGAAAAGGTGCTGATCCGTGCGCACGGCGAGGCGCCGGATACCTATCGCATCGCGCTGGAAAATAATATCACGCTGATCGACGCCTCCTGCCCGGTGGTACTGAAATTACAGAACCGTATCAAAACATCGTTCGACGCGGATGAAAAGATCCTCATATTTGGCAAACATGGTCATGCCGAAGTGATTGGACTACAAGGCCAAACAAACAACGAGGCTTTAGTTTTTCAGGATATAGCGGAACTCGACGGTGTAGAGCTTCCTGAAAACATTACTCTTTACAGCCAGACCACCAAAAGCATGGAAAAATTTTACCAGGTAAAAGACCAGCTTCTGGGACGCGGATATAACCTGAAGGCCAACGACACCATTTGCAGACAGGTATCCAACCGTGATATGGATCTGCCCAAGTTCGTGAGCAAGTTTGATAAGGTTGTTTTTGTATCGGGTCGCAAGTCTTCCAATGGCAAGGTATTGTTTGAAGTATGCCGGAAACATAATCCGGATACTTATTTTATTTCCGCTCCTTCCGAACTGCAAAAGGATATGTTTTCTCCCGGCGACAAGGTGGGTATCGCAGGCGCAACTTCAACGCCGATGTGGCTGATGCAGGAAGTAAAAGCCGAGCTGGAAAAATATTAAGCCGATACCGAGATTGTCCGTTTAGCCTGGTGCATTCATTCCTTGGTCATTTCTTCTGCGCCTTCCATAGTTAATGCCGCCTGCATAAAAAAATTCCTATTTTTGCACCACGCAAATCAATATGGCTAAAAAAGGAATTCTACTGGTTAACCTTGGCACACCGGACAGCCCGGAAACAAGCGACGTTCGGAAATATCTTAATGAGTTTTTAATGGACCCAAGGGTGATCGATATCAACCCTGTTTCGAGGGCATTACTGGTAAAAGGCATCATCGCGCCGTTCAGGAGTCCTAAGTCCGCAAAGCTTTATAAACATATCTGGAGCGATACAACAGGTTCGCCCCTGTTACATTATAGTTTGCTGCAGCAGCAATTACTGCAACAGCGCCTCGGCGACGGGTACCAGGTAGAGTTGGCCATGCGCTATCAGAGCCCATCAATCGGATCGGCGCTGGATAAATTAAAGTCTGCTCTGGTTGAAAGCATCCAGATCATTACGCTCTTTCCACAATACGCCTCGGCAAGCACCGGCTCTGTATATGACAAGGTGATGGAGATCATCAGGCATTGGCCGACTATCCCCTCAATTTCCTTTATCAACTCTTTTCATGATAATGAGTTGATGATAAAGACCTTCGCAGATAACGGAAGGAAATACGATCCGGGAACGTATGATCATATTCTGTTCAGTTTTCATGGCCTGCCGCAGCGCCAGTTAATCAAATGCGATCATACAGGCAATTATTGCCTTAAATCTGCAGGCTGTTGCGACACGATCAGCGATGTGAATAAATATTGCTATTCAGCACAATCGCATCATACGGCTCATCTGATTGCTGCAGAGCTGAACATTCCAAAAGAAAAATATACTATTTGCTTCCAGTCGCGCCTCGGTAACGATCCCTGGGTACAGCCTTATACCAGCCAGGTTATTGCGCAATTAGCAAACGAAGGAAAAAAGCGGCTGCTGGTATTCTGTCCTGCCTTTGTTGCAGATTGCCTCGAGACGGTTTACGAGGTAACGGAAGAGTATGGCGCAGAATTTAAAACCTTAGGCGGGGAGCACGTGCAACTGGTTGAAAGCCTCAATGATTCCCCAACCTGGATAGATGCCCTGGAGCAGATGGTAAGACAACAAAATTTTTAATCAGGGCAGATAACCGTTAAAACAGTTGCCCGATGATGTCGTCGGCTGTCAGGCCGTCGGCTTCGGCATGGTAGCTCCGTACGATGCGGTGCCGCAGAATAGGTTTGGCAATGGCCTGAACATCCTCAATATCCGGCGAATACTTTCCGTTGATCACGGCGTGACATTTTGCACCCAGAATTAAAAACTGCGATGCTCTCGGTCCTGCGCCCCAGTTCAACAGGCGCTTAACCTGCGGCGCAGCCATCTCCCCGGTAGGGCGTGTTTTAGCCACTAATCTGACGGCATATTCCAGCACATTATCTGCTACCGGCACATTACGTACCAGTTGCTGAAAATAAACGATCTGTTCTGCATTCAGCAGTTTTTGCACCTCGCTGATGTTCGTACTGGTCGTATTTTTTACCACCTGAAGCTCCTGACTAAAGGTTGGATAATCAAGCGCCACATTAAACATAAAACGGTCCAGCTGCGCCTCAGGCAGCGGGTAGGTGCCCTCCTGCTCGATCGGGTTTTGCGTGGCGAGCACAAAAAAGGGCTTCGATAGTTTGTGTGTCACGCCTGCAGCAGTTACCGCTTTTTCCTGCATGGCTTCCAGCAGGGCGGCCTGCGTTTTTGGCGGCGTACGATTGATCTCATCCGCCAATATAATGTTCGAGAAGACCGGACCCGGTATAAACTTAAAGTTCCGGTCTTCACCAAGTATTTCTGATCCGATGATATCCGAAGGCATCAGGTCGGGCGTAAACTGGATGCGCTTAAAATCAAGGTCGAGCACCTGTGCAACGGTTTGCACAAGCAGGGTTTTGGCAAGCCCGGGGACGCCCACCAGCAGGCAATGTCCGTTGCTGAAGATCGAGATCAGTACAAATTTCAGTACATCTTCCTGTCCGATGATTACCTTGCCAATTTCAGCGGTGATTTGCTGATAAGCATGTTTTAAGGCGTCGGCTGCCTCAACTTCAGAGCGGTGCTGCATACTAATTATTTTTCCTCTGTCGGTTTAGCGGTGTCGGATTTAGGTTCCTCAACTTTAACCTCGGTGGTAGGCGGAGTGCTCCACCCTTGCAAGGTAGGGCATCCCTGATATTCAGGGTCGATCCTGATGAAAGTTTCCTTTCTCTTCTTTTCGAACCATTCGCTTACCGTCCGGTTTATTTTGTCGTTATTGGCATACTCCTTGATCTTTGGATAATCTTTTTCAAGACTGGCCGTATGCGCATTTGTGGTTGATTTTAGATAAAGCATCTTATATCCCTTCTTCCCGTCCTGCCCGGTAAATAAAAACGGCTGCGAGATACTTCCGACCTTCATGGTATCGGTGACTAACGCCACCTGCGGATCGAGTTTGTCGGTAGGAATGTGTGTCGAGCGTGTTTCCACGCCTTCGGCATTCAACAGCATACCGCCATTGTATTTGGTGTCTTTATCATCCGAATAATAGGCCGCCGCTTCAGAAAATGTGATATTCTTATTATTTGTCAGCAGCTTATAAACACTATCTGCTTTGCCTTTCGCCCGGTTCAGACTTGCCTCCGTAACTACCGGAATGATCAGAATATGCCGGACATGCACCTGTTCGCCCCTCCGCTCAATCACCTGTAAAAAGTGAAAGCCGATCTCGGTTTCAAATACCGGCGAAATATCGCCCGCCTTTAACTTAAAGGCCATTGCAGTAAAATTCTTAACGTAGGCGGTACGGTCGGCAAAACCAAGGTCACCGCCATTGGGAGCTGAACCGGGATCCTGCGAATAAAGTCGCGCCAGCTTCCCAAAGTCCTCCCCGGCGAGTACACGCTTTCGCAACTCCTCACACTTCTTTTTATACGGCTCCTTTTCGGCTTCAGTCAATTGCGGATAGAAAACAATCTGCCCCACTTCAACCTCCTTATTAAATGTCGGCAGGCTGTCCTTGGGTATGCCATCAAAAAATTTCTTAACATCCTGCGGAGTCGTATTTACGTTTTCAGTGATCTTCTGGCGCATTTTTTCGGCGATCAGAGCCTCCTTAATATCCGGCCTGATCTCATCCTTATACTGGATCACCGATCTGCCGAGGAATTGCTCCAGTCTGTCCTGTCCACCCGCACGTTGGATCATATCCCGCATTCTCCGGTCAACACTGTTATCTACCTCATCGTCCTTTACGTCAACACTGTCAATGATCGCCTGCTGTGCAAGCAGTTTCTGGGTAAGCAATTGCTGTAGTATCAGGCATTTTGCAGAGGGATTGGGCTGCATACCCTGTGCTACATAAGTGGCATATTTTAATTCGATATCTGACTGAAGAATAATACTGCTGCCTACCACACATGCTATTTTATCAAGCGTCCGCTTCTTCTGCGCGTTTACCGATGATATTAATAAAATAAAACTTAAAACGGCTAACCCAAATTTTCTCATGTACTTTCTTAACTATTAAATGCTCCGCAATGGCGGGCTAAAAACCTTCGAATTTCGGTAAAATTTATGAATAACCTGTGGTATAATTACAGGCAATTACCCTAAACTGTATATAATTGTGCGAATATGCCGATAATGCTTTAAACTGTTTAGCTACTTTTGGTTAAAATTTGTTAAAACATACGTTATGTTTGCCGTGCATCCGGTTAATAATCCGGAATGTCCAGGCTATTTATACGAGAAAATGCATAGGATATTATGAAGGTAGAGAACCCGGTTGCTTATAGTTTTATTATGCAGGATGATATTTACCTGCTGGCGGATGATAAATCATTATATGCGGATACCAAGGCAAGCGAAGCGACAGAGAGAGCATCGGAACCACAGGAAACTTACACAAAACAACCGGCAGCTATTGCTCCGGAACCTGCACCTGTTTTAAAGCAACTTGGCGCGAACAAAAAGGGATACCTGATCATCACCTTTTATCCGGACAATGAATTTATCCGGCAGGATCATCTTACAGCACTGGAAAGCACTTTGGGGCGATTGAATTATGCGCTTGATGATGTGGCTATCGTAAACCGTTCGAAATTCCCCGACACGACATTTAGTGCCCTTAAGGCTTTTTTCAAACCCGAAAAAGTATTATTGCTCGGTAAGGAAAGCCTGCCGGCCGGGATGGAAGCCATTCCTCTAAATCAGCAAAAACAAACTGACGGCATACCAACGTTGCGTACCTTCAGCTTTGATGAGATGATGGATAATGTGGATAATAAAAAGGCTTTCTGGGCACAAATAAAACAGTTTTAATATGCACCAGTTAGTATTTGCAACCAATAACAATCACAAGCTTCAGGAAGTAACCGCCAAAATAAAGGGACAGATCAGATTGCTTAGTCTCAGCGATATCGGGTGTTCGGATGATATTGCTGAAACCGGACAAACCTTTCGTGAAAATGCGCTTATAAAAAGCCGTTATATTCATGATAAATATCACGTTAACTGTTTTGGGGATGACAGCGGCCTTGAAATTGATGCACTTAACGGCGAACCGGGCGTTTATTCCGCCCGCTATGCCGGAAAGCATGGCGACCACGCGGCCAATATCGATAAAGTGCTACGGCTTATGGAAAACACAGAAAACCGTAAGGCCCGCTTCCGTACGGTAATCTCGCTCATATGGGATGATAACGAATATTTCTTTGAGGGAACGGTTGAAGGGACGATCCGTCGTGAATGTTCAGGATCGGAAGGATTTGGTTACGATCCGGTCTTTCAACCCGATGGCTATGAGGTCACCTTCGCCGAAATGAGCCTCGATGAAAAGAACACCATTAGTCACAGGGCCATCGCTGTTGAAAAACTGGTTGAGTTCTTAAACAAAGTGTGAAACTAACCGCTAATTATTGCTGCTCTTTTACCACCCGACCGGGTTTGGCAGCCGTCGTATCTTTTACCGGCTTGTCTGTGGGCAACTTTACAGGCAAAGGACGTTTCAGCGAGTCTTTTTGTGCAGGCTGATCCGATGCAGGGCGTACGGTTCCTGCACTGTCCGCCGGAGCTTTTATCTCCGGTTTCTTTGTCGTATCTGTTGTTATTACATTGCTCCTGGCCTTACCGGTTGCAGGCGATTTATCCGTATTGTTAAGTGTACTGTCTTTAACCGCCTTACCCGTCGGCAACTTCTTGTCTTTGGCGATCGTTTTAGCTTCCCTCGCCTCTGCCTTCCTGGTAAATGAAGGAATGATGGACTCCTTCGACACCGGGCGTTCCTTCGGCTTCCAGATAAATCCTTTTAATATCTTGTCGTCATCCTTCACCTTGTCTATCGGCGTGTAATCATTCTCCGGCTTTTGATAGAACCCGACATTGGTCGGCTGGTTATTCTCAAAATCCACCCGGATACGCGAACTTAATGAACGTTCCATACCCGTGACGGTATTCTTCACGCTGTCACGTGCAAAATAGATCGTCTCGGCGTTGCCGTCAATAAACATCTGGTGCAGCTTATCGTTCCTGAAGTAGCCGCGCATCTTTTTTCCCGCCATCTGGTTAAAATGAGTGGAGTCATTCTTCTCAATATTGACAATGAATGCATGCGGAAACATCGTCATGTTATCCATTTTTTTATGCTTCATCTGCAGGTAAATGGTATCACCGCTCAGTTGCGAACCCTGCGTCCAGATAATTGGATTAACATAACAGCGAATGGTGGAGTCGCTGCTGCTGTAAAACATCGAGTCGGATTTGGCCTGCATATCCGATTTGAACAGCTTAAAATGATGATGCGCGATAACTATCCGGATACGCGCCGTATCGCTTGGCTCAAGTTTTCGCGCCAGCGCTATCGAATCGGCAAGCCGCTTTTTTTGCAGGCTATCCGCTAAAAGCTGTTTCTTGCTTAAAACTATCGGTTTTTTGGGCGGGGCCGGTTTTGGCTTTCCGAAAAAGTCGCGGTGGAACATCGTGCTGTCAAGCGGAATGCCTGCTATCTTTCCGCTTAATATTTTCGATTCAGGCAACTGCTTTTTAGGCTTTGCCGATGTATCCCGCAGGTGTGCCTTGCGTTGTTTTTCCTGGTATATCTTCAGATTCTTATACGTCAGTATCTGGGTCTCGATTGTATCAGCCGACATATACACCGAGTCGCGTTTGACAAAGCTTGTATCTTTTACCGCTTTTGCCTGTTGGGGTTCTTTCGTTTCATGTGTATTGGGCGATACGTTGTTTTTACCTTTTATTTTACCTGGTTTGCCCCTGGCTGGGATGATCTTTTCCTGTATCGTTTTCAGGTTGACATTCTTTAATTCTCCTGGGGGCAATTTTTTTAGCGAATCGATTTTCCCTTTAACAACGCCTGTGTCAACCTGCAAAGAATCGGCGTTAATGCCATTCTTTTTCAGGACATCGGGGTTATACCTGCGCGTATTGATCACTGTGTCTGTTCTGGCAGGGATAGTTTTACGGATCAATTGTTCCATATTGATCGCTCCTTTCTCAGCAGAAGGCGATTTCTGAGCCACTTTATTGCTTTCTCTGGCCAACGAATCCGCGTGTGCGGCAGAATCTGCCTTTGTGGTATCCTTCTGCTCAGTTACGATAATGATGTATGGGTCTTCGGTAACCACCGTTCGCTCTTCATCCTTAAAATATGTTCCGAGGTTACCTTTGATGACGGTCTTCTGTTCTTTGTCCGTAAAGGTCACATGTTTTACCGCGCGGCCGTAACCCTTAATCTTATCATAAAACAGACTGTCCCCTTTTAATGATTTGGTGCCCGATGTGTACAAATTATTTTTTCCGAACGCAGCCTGTTCGGTCGTAGTATTGTATTGCCCGTTTTCGGTATAAAGCGTATCCTTATCCTTTCTTCCCTTTTCTTCCTTGGTGCTGTAAATATGCGTGGGGCCGTAAAAGTATGATATTTTGCTGCCCGTATTATACCGCATGGTATCGGTCTTTACCAGCGCGTCGGGTGTGGTAAGCGACACGTTGTATCTAAAATAGGCGTCCCGTGAATACGCAAAATAATAACCGTTTTTGCTCAGCAGCGTATTGTCTTTGTTTACCAGTTTGCCCCCATCCGTATAGGTACCGATGCGGGTAGCGGTATTGTAGGTCAGATAATTGGTGGTTAGCGTTGCATCTTTATCTACCATTTTCACATTACTCGTAAGCAAAGCAATTTTGGTATTGCCGTTGTAATTCAGCTTATCTGAGTAGATATGCAAGGTATCGCCCTGGTTGATCACCACATTCCCGAAAGCGTCAAATGCGTTATCCTGCGGATAAAAATAAGCGCTATCTGAACTCAGGGTTGAAAAATCCTGCTGAAAGGTACCCTGATAAACTTTTACAAGGTCCTTGCCATTGACTTTCAGCCCAATGGTGCTGCTCGATTTAATGAGTCTTACCAACGACTTTTTCTGGCACATCGCCGCCACCGACGTACACAGTAAAAAAAAGAATAGTGCGTATTTCCTCACGATGGCAAAATTAGTTTTTTGTTGGAGTATTAATTAATAATTTTGATGGATGCTGCCGGTCAAAGATTTTAATGGTTTTGTTGAACAACATACACTTTTCAATAAAGGCAGCAAACTACTTGCGGCAGTCAGCGGGGGTATGGATTCTGTTTTTATGGTTCATTTACTCAAATCAGCGGGGTATAATTTCGGCATTGCGCACTGCAACTTTCAACTTCGCGGCGATGAATCAGATGGCGACGAGCAGTTTTGCCGCCAATTAGCCGGGCAACTGGGCGTTCCTTTTCACTCCGTCCGGTTCGATACTTCTGCTTATGCAGCTGCGCAAAAAATTTCTATCCAAATGGCTGCCCGTACCCTTCGTTATCAATGGTTTGAGCAAGTACGTCAGGGGCATCAGTATTCAGCAATTGCGCTGGCTCACCACCAAAACGACACAATCGAAACAATATTGTTAAATCTGGTGCGCGGAACGGGCATCGCAGGGCTGCACGGCATTCTGCCTAAAAACGGACAACTGGTAAGACCGCTGCTATTTTTAAATCGCGAGGGCATCAGTGAGTACATGGCCGGGCAGGCGATCCCCTATCGTGAGGATAGCTCGAACATGTCAACTAAATACGCACGTAATAAAATCAGGCTCGAAGTAATTCCTAAACTGAAGGAACTCAACCCGGCGCTTGAGAATACGTTTGAAAGCAATCTTCAACATTTCAGGCAGCTGGAAGAATTGCTTGAACAGCAAGTATCAGAGCTAAGGGCAAAGATGATTGCGGTCAGCGAAAACGAATGGCATATCCTTTTAAAGGACATTAGAGACTTGATGCCAAAGCAGCTTCTTCTTTTTAATCTCCTTCAGAAATTTGGCTTTAACGAGACTACCGTAAGCGATCTTATTTCCGTTTTAGACAAACACCCGGGCCGGGTATTCGAAGGTGCGGAATGGCAGCTAACTCTCGATCGCGACCGGCTGATATTGATAAAAAACACTGAAAGGGGTCATACTGAAAAAACTATCGCCGCAGATGACCATAAAATTGAATTTGGCCGTTACCTGCTGAATGTCCTGCACGATGATCAGCCACTGATCGTTAAAGATAATCCGATGGCAGTTTCGATAGATTCTGATCTCCTGGTATTCCCCTTAACCATACGAACCTGGCAGCAAGGCGACTATTTTTCACCTATTGGAATGAAGGGGCGGAAAAAAGTCAGCGATCTTTTTATCGGCCAGAAGGTACCACTTCATCAAAAGACCGAGATCCCGCTGCTGGTAAATGGCAACAACGACATTATGTGGATAGGCGGCTACCGGCTCGATGAACGTTATAAAATTACGGATAACACTAAAAAAGTAACTATATTCGAATTGGCTAAGCGAGCCTGACTTGTCCGGCGCGGATTAAATCCGGCGATTGCCCAACCGGCGGATAAAGCTGCTCATCAAATCAGAACCATGAACGATAAACCGGCTTTTACAGAGAAACAATATCTCGGCAGGGAATTTATACCCATCACCATAAGGCTTGTCCTGGCCATGTTTTGCTTCGCTGCCTACTTTTTTACTGACGAGCGCGAACGCAATGGGGGCCTGCTGGTGATCGTTGGCTTCGCGATTATTATCATTTCCATCATCATGGGGTTTTTACTTCATTTCCGCACACGCATAGAAAATAACAGCATCGTACTCGACGGATTATGGACTACCCGCCTCGTAAAGATCGACCTCAACAGTATTGTTAAAGCGGAAAAAAAAGAATATAGCAGGTATCTGTTCAACAACCCGGTCTATAATCTTCATCAAAAAGGCACCATTCGTTTTTACACAGCAGGCAAAAATGCCATTCACCTCACCGACCGCGACGGCCTCGTTTACATCATTGGTTCACAACATCCCAATGAGTTTTTAAGGGCGATAAACGAAGAGAAAAAGAAATAAATTCCCGAAACTTTCCGCAACATCCCTAAAAGCAGAATGAGCAAACTTCCCACCGGGAAATTTGCTCATTCTGTAATTTTTTATTCGCACATCAGAAATCCGCACATCATTCTACAGCTTTATTTCTTCATCCTTGCCTGAGAAGAAATGAAACTCGGTGATCTGGTATGCCGGGTTACTCTTCACCTTTATCCATTGGTTATATTTTATAAACCATTTGATCTGACGGTTTATAAAGCCTTTCTTTATGTAGGCCTCGATGTAAGGATGAACACAAAGGGTAATATTCTTTTCGTTTTGTTCGACCAGGATATAGTTGAAATTGGTCTCAATGTCGTCCAGCAGTAAAATGGTTGGCCGGATGGTTCCGGTACCGTTGCAGGTAGGACAAACCTCATTGGTGACGATATTCATTTCCGGACGAACCCGCTGACGGGTGATCTGCACCAACCCAAACTTGCTCGGCGGCAAAATGGTATGCTTCGCACGGTCATGAGCCATCTCGCTGCGCAGGTAATCAAAAAGATCCTTACGGTTAGCCGGCTTATGCATATCAATAAAATCGATCACCACAATGCCGCCCATATCGCGCAGCCGTAGCTGGCGCGCTATTTCCTTAGCTGCCTCCTTGTTTACCTGAAAGGCGTTTTCCTCCTGGTTTTCCTTATTTGCGGTGCGGTTGCCGCTGTTAACGTCGATCACGTGCAGCGCTTCCGTATGTTCAATCACGAGGTAAGCACCACCGGCCAGGTTAACCGTTTTGCCGAACGCCCCCTTGATCTGTTTATCTACACCGTAATGCTCAAATATCGGCGTACTGTTCTTATGAAAACGGACGATATTTTCCAGATCGGGCGAAATTTCGTGAATATAGGAACGTACCTCTTCAAAAAGGCTGTTATCATTCACATAAATATGCTGAAAATCAGGGTTCAGAATATCCCGCAGAAGCGTCGAAGTACGGTCGATCTCGCCGAGCGCTTTTTTTGAAGGCTCTATCGATGGCAAACGTGTGATGAACGACTCCCATTTTGATATGAGATCAAGCAGGTCCTTTTGCAGTTCGGCTACGCCCTTACCTTCTGATACCGTACGGATGATAACCCCGAAATGCTTCGGCTTAATACTTTCAACAATCTTGCGTAAACGTGTACGCTCGGTATTGCTCTTTATCTTTTTTGATATCGAGATCACCTCCGAAAAGGGAACCAGCACAACATACCGCCCTGCAATAGATATATCCGAGCTCAGTCTCGGCCCTTTGGTCGAAATTGGCTCTTTAGCAATCTGTACAGGTATAAGCTGATTTTTTGATAGTAACTCGGAGATCTTGCCTCCCTTGTTAATATCCGGGTCAAGCTTAAAATTATCTAAAAGCTTTGACTGATATCCCCCGCTACGCACTTGTTTGGTCAGCTTCAGTAGGCTCTGAACCTGTGGCCCCAAATCAAGATAATGCAAAAAGGCATCCTTCTCGTAACCAACATCAACAAAGGCCGCATTTAATCCCGGCATGATCTTTTTGATGCGGCCAAGGTATATATCACCAACCGTATAATTGTTGGTGATCTGCTCTTTATGAAGTTCTACGAGCTGTTTATCCTGTAATAATGCAATAGTAGTCCCGCTGGGGGATGAATCGATAATTAATTCTTTTATCAACTGCTACTCCATTTCTTAAGCGGCTTAAAAACCGCGCGTTAATAAGTGGGTAAAAAACAATTCGCCTGTAAAAACAGGAAATAAGCCGGGGTAAAAGTGTTGTAATAAAAAATCCCGCCAACCCGATAATGCAGTTATCGGGATTGCCGTGTTGAACACAACAATCCCGATCCCTTAGTTCATAACCAGCGGTTAACGAGTGCTAACACTTCGCTTATTTTTTCTTATGTCTGTTCTTTCTTAAACGCTTTTTGCGTTTGTGGGTAGCCATTTTGTGTCTTTTACGTTTTTTCCCGCTGGGCATAATAATAATTTTTAATGGGTTATTAATTCTTTAATTCTTTTATGTAGTCATCGATGCGCTGTCCGAACGCCGGGTCAGCCATCAATTCCTTACATTTTTCATAGGCCGCTATAGCTTCCTTTTTCTGCCCCAATTCCTTGTAGCTTTCAGCTAAGTAGAAGTAGGGTTCAGCTTCAGGTCTTTGTTCAATAACGGTTTTAAACCGCTGCACTGCCTTCTCAAATTGTCCGCTTTTCATAGCGAACAGGCCAAGACTTAAATTGGCATTGCGGTTTTTGGGGTCTTGCTTAACCACGTCCAGCAACATCATGATGCCCTGCATCGGTGATCCGCCATCCGGGTCAGTGATTCCCAGGCTTGTCTGATTCACATAAGCAATGCCCAGGCCGGTCTTTGCGTCAAGGCTTGATGAATCAAGCTTCACGGCATTTTTTAAACAGGCAATAGCGTTGCTTACAAAAGCGGGCTGCGATGCGGTATCCTGTGTCGCCCGGGTAAAGGCGTCATTAAACCGGTTTCCTGCGTTTAGCCACTCATCAAACTTGTTTTCCTTTTCGGCCACATCCTGATAGTAGAATGCGGCAGGCGCAGGCTGATTAACATCATCCCACAACTGTGCAAGTTTCTTTTGCAGTTTAAGCCGCTCTGTATCGTCCGTCGTTTTCTTTAACTGACCTTCAACCGTGATGATCTGTTCAGATAACGCAGGACCGATAGACGCTTTGGCCGCAGACGAGACCTTGCTAACGTCAACATTGGCTGCCGGCCTGCTTTGTGCTACGGTAGCCTTTGAGTGCCCCGCATCATCTTTTTTTATCAGACCTTTAACCGGCATAAAAAACAAAACGCCCATTATAATAAATACTATTACAACTGCGATGATTTGTTTGATATGCATGGGAATTTGAATTATTTGTTGATTTTGTTACCTGAGCGTACTTTGTCAACAAAGGTTTTTGCCGGCTTAAAGCTTGGCACGAAGTGTTCAGGGATAATTATGGCAGTATTTTTTGAGATATTGCGAGCAGTCTTTTTAGCTCTTTTTTTCACAACAAAACTTCCAAAACCTCTTACATATACGTTTTCGCCTTCCATCATCGATGACTTCACCACCTTGAAAAATGCTTCAACAGTTTCCTGAACGTCAACTTTCTCAATGCCTGTCTTGGACGAGATTTCAGTTATAATTTCTGCCTTAGTCATGTCTGCTTTCTTTTATTTTTTTATACTATTACTTAACTGATTTGGGGTTGCAAAAGTATCTCTTTATTGCTAAACTTTGAAATAATTAGCATATTTTTTTTATTACACGCTGTATTTCAGTCAAAAACGGGAAAAATACACCCCGAAAAAGTGACATTCATTACTATTTTTGCCGCAGATGGATTTTAATAACGAACTGATACAGTGGTATCTGGAAAATAAGCGAAACCTGCCCTGGCGCAACACAACCGACCCTTATGTGATATGGCTTTCGGAGATCATCCTGCAGCAAACCAGGGTGGACCAGGGGATGCCGTATTTCCACCGCTTTCTGGAGCGATATCCTACTGTGACAGCATTCGCCGCCGCAACAGAAGACGACATTTTAAAGCTGTGGCAGGGCCTCGGTTATTACTCGCGGGGCCGTAATATGCTGAAGACCGCAAAACTCGTTCAGGAGCGTTATAATGGCCAATTCCCAAAAAGCTATAACGAACTGATCAGGCTGACCGGCATCGGCGAATATACAGCTGCAGCCATTGCCTCCTTCTCTGCCGATGAACCGAGGGCGGTGGTTGACGGCAATGTCTATCGTGTACTGGCGAGATATTTCGGAATTGATGAACCGATCAATAGCACCAGGGGAAAAAAGCTGTTTCAGCAAACAGCAAACGAACTTCTGAACATGGAGCAACCCGGCATACATAACCAGGCGATGATGGAGTTCGGCGCAATGCTTTGCAAGCCCAAAAATCCCGCTTGCGGCGTGTGCCCCGTCAGGAGCGGTTGTTATGCGTTCATTCATAATGCTATAAATGATCTTCCGGTAAAAAACAAAAATCTTACCGTTCGCGAACGGTATTTTAACTATTTTCTGATCCGCGATGGCGATAATATACTGTTAAACAAACGAGCGCAAACAGATATCTGGGCAAATATGTATGATCTTCCACTGATTGAGACCGGTTCCCTGTTATCGCCGGAAGAACTTTTAAACTATAACGAAACCAGAGCGTACTTTGGTAATAATATTAAAATATCCTCCCTTTCGCCGGTAAAAAAACACGTTCTTACTCATCAGCGCCTGTATGTCCGGCTGATTATCCTTAAAAGCAAGCCTGTTAAAATAAGGGATTCCTGGTTCTATTCATCTACTGAAAATTTAAAAAATCTTGCCCTGCCTAAAATCATATTTATATTTATAAAAAATATTTTTAATTTGTAATATATTTTTTGTTGCTTTACAATATATATGTCAGGCGTAAATAAAGTCATTCTGGTAGGCCATCTGGGAAAAGATCCTGAGGCCCGTTCTTTGGAAGGTGGTGTTTCAGTTGTAAGTTTTCCGTTAGCGACTTCGGAGAGTTTTAATAAAGACGGTCGCAAAGTGGAACAGACCGAATGGCACAATATCGTCATGTGGCGTGGCCTTGCTGATGTTGCCGCCAAATTTCTTCAAAAGGGTAAGCTGGTATATATCGAAGGCAAATTGCGCACCCGTTCTTTCGAAGATAAGGAAGGGATAAAGAAATACACCACTGAGGTTGTCGCCGAAAATTTTACGCTGCTTGGCCGGAAGACGGATTTCGAACATGATAACGGCTCAAAGTCTGCTCCTAAAGGTTCCGACGGAATCGGAGAACACGACGCGGCAAATTATTAGGCCTGGCTCACCGGCAAATCTCAGTCAAACGCCGCAAAAAAATGCATTTATAAAACCGTTATAAACCTAAAAAAGCCGCCCGGTTAAATAACCGGGCGGCTTTTTTATAGCTAACCATCTAATATTATCTTCCTCCCGGAGGGCAGTGTTCTTTCAGATAATTAGTATATAATGTACGCAGGTGCAGGCTGGTACCCGGTCCCTCATAAATACCATGCGAACGGTTCGGGTACGACATAAACTGAAACTGCCGGTTATATTTTACCAGTTCATTGATCAGCATTTCGGCATTTTTGTAATGCACGTTATCATCGCCGGTGCCATGTATATACAACAGGTTGCCACGCAGATTTTTTGCGTAGGTTATCGGCGAACCTTTGATAAACACCTCACGGCTGGCCTCATCAACCGGAACCCCCATATAACGCTCCTGGTAAATATTATCATAAGTAAGCTGCCAGCCTACTGCGGCAACGGCAATACCCGTTTTGTATATCTCCGGATGCTGGAACATCAGGTTGAGCGTACATGAGCCGCCGCCGCTCCAGCCCCATACGGCTACCCGGGTCGAGTCAACAAAAGGCCATTTCAAAATTTCTTTCGCACCCATTGCCTGGTCTTCAATATTGACAATGCCGATCTTTTTATAAATCGACTTGCGCCATTCAGTGCCTTTGGGAGCAGGAGTTCCCCGGTTGTCCAGCGATATGTAGATGTATCCGTCATCTGCCATATTACCAATATACTCACCATTACGCCCTGTTCCGTAACTGTCGGTAACAGTCGCTCCGGCGGGTTCGCTATACACGTAAAACACAACCGGGTATTTTTTATGCGGGTCAAAATCGGTCGGTTTTACCATCCATCCATCCATTTCAACGCCGTCAACAGTCTTTACCTTGAAAAACTCCGGCTTGTTTTTGGCATCCTGGTTTAGCTTGATCATCTTTCCGCTGATGTGCTGATGATCAGGCAGGCTTACAATTTCACTCTCATACGGTGTATAAATATTAGAGAAGCTGTGCAGCGCGATCTTGCCGTTTGGTGAAATTTCGTAGCTGTGGGTACCTGGCTGATCTCTTGGCGTAACACGCTCGGCCTCGCCCCCGTTTATTTTTATACGATAAAGATATTTTTGGGTGGCATTATCAGGCGAAGCCATAAAGTAGATATAACCACTGTGTTCGTCGATCAGGTTCAGGGCCTCAACATCGTAATTTCCGCGTGTAATCAGGGTTTCCTTTCCATCCCGGTCAATTCTTGAAATATGGCGCCATCCGTCCTTTTCACTGATCCATAAAAATTCTCTCCCTTTCTTTATCCATTCCCATCCTACCGGATCGCCGCTGTTCCAGCGCGATTTGCCGTCAATCCAGGCCTTATCATGCTCCTCGTGAATAACATGCGCTGTGCCGTTGGATACATTGCCGACAAATATCCGGCTTTCGTTCTGCGCACGGTTCATCTGTTCCAGGATGATCTCATTTGAATTTGTTGTCCATTCCATCCTTGGGATATAATGCTGGATCGGATCACCCGGAACATCCATCCAGGTGATTTTTCCCGTTGCCACATCAACCACTGCTATCTTGCACGAGCTTGGGTTTTCGCCAGCTACCGGGTATTCCACCGGGATAACGAAAGGGTAAATGGAATCGGTGGTGTTCAACATCAGGTATTTCTTTGTGTTAGCTGCATTGATCTGCCAGAAAGCTATGCTTTTGCTGTCCGGCGACCAGCGGAAACCGTCGCGGCAGTCAAATTCTTCTTCATAGGCCCAGTCAAACGTACCATTAATGAGCGTGGTCGTGCCGTCTTGGGTAAGTTGCTTTACGGCGCCGCTGGAAAGATCCTCCGTATAGATATTATGACCGCTTACATAAGCCACCTGTGAACCATCGGGCGAAAATTTTGCAAACATCAGCGAAGACTCAGGAAGGGTGGCTCCCATTTGTTTCAGGGTTTTAGCTTCAGTATCATACACCCAGTAATCGCCCCGGGTGTTATAACGCCACACGCGCTTGGTATTGGTAAAGATCAGCACCTTTTTTCCATCGTCCGAAAAATAAAAGTTAGCAATCCGGAGGGGTTCTTTCCCCGGTGGCGTAAGCATTTCGTTACTCACCACCACCGTCTGTTTTGCGGAGTCGCGTGTATCCAGTTCAACTATGCCATCCTTTGCTAACGCACGGAAATACTGGTAGCCGTCCTCGGCCCAATGGGTATGCCCGCGCTGCGCCTTTACCGCCAGTTGCGAAAGCATCAGCAGTGAAAACAAGAGCGTGGCAAGTTTTGATTGTAAAAATTTTTTGTTCATACGGGTCAGTTATTAGTTAATTTTATTTACAAATAGTCACTTGCAAATTTTGCGTTAAATTAGCACTTTAAAAATTTAATCGCTAATAGTTGCGAATTTGTCTGGTGCGAAGAGCCGTCTTTGGGCGGCCATCTAATGATGCTGCTGCTGTCCACTTTTTACGAAAAAATCTGTTATGAAAAAATTATTACTGAGTTTAACCGGGATCATTTGTTTTACAGGACTTGCTCATGCCCAGCACATCGACCGGAGTAAATTCATCAGGGACAGCCTGGATTATTATATCAACAGCGCCATGACCAAATGGCGCATTCCCGGTGCCGCCGTGTGCATTGTTAAGGACGATAAAATAGTGCTGATGAAGGCTTACGGCATCAAAGAGCTCGGCCTTCCCGCCAAGGTGGACATCAACACTCTTTTTATGATCGGCAGCAATACCAAGGCTTTTACCGCTACGGCGCTTGCCATACTGCAAAACGATAAAAAGCTTTCACTGGACGATAGGGTTAACAAATACATTCCCCAGTTCAGACTGGATAACAAACCTGCCGATGAGGTACTGGTCCGCGACCTGTTATGCCATCGCCTGGGTTTTCAAACTTTTCAGGGAGATTTTACCTTCTACAACACTAACCTGACCAGAAGCGAGATCATCAAACGCCTGGGAATGATGAAACCAGCCTATCCCTTCCGCACCAAATGGGGATATACCAACGCCGCCTTTCTGACGGCAGGCGAGATCATCCCGGCGGTAATCGGGAAACCCTGGGAGGTTTACATCAAAGAAAATATTTTTGCTCCGCTCGGCATGTCAAATACGCTTGCGTTGACCGCCGATATGCCAAAGTCATTAAACCGAACGGTTCCGCACACACTCATCGATGGCAGGCTTTCGCCTATTCCCTACTGCCAGATAGACGGTCTCGCTCCCGCAGGCGCGATATCTTCATCGGTAAACGATATGAGTAAATGGGTATCTGCACTCCTTGATGATGGGAAGGTAGGCCCGAGGCAGATTATTCCGGCTGCTGCAATCCAGGCTACCCGTCAGCCGCAGGACATCGTCGGCAGCATCCGGCATCTGGGCGGCGAGATGAACTACGAGCTATATGGCCTCGGGTGGTTTTTGCAGGACTACGAAGGGCATCGCCTGGTAATGCATGACGGCGGCGTGAACGGTTACCTGTCATCAGTAACGCTCGTTCCGCAGGATCATCTCGGCATCATTATTCTGACAAACACCGATCAGAACGATCTTTTTGAGGCTCTCCGATGGGAAATAATGGACGCTTATTTCGATCTTCCGTACCGCGATTACAGCGACACCTATCTGACGGACTTTAAGCGCTATGCGGCGGAAGAGCTGGAAAGAGACAAAAAACTTCGCGATACCGTTGCACTGAATTTAAAGCCGGCCTTGTCCCCGCATAGCTACACCGGGAAATATGTAAATAATCTTTACGGAAGTCTTACCATAACACAGGGACAGAATAATGATCTCGAAATAAGGTTTGAGCATCATACCCGGATGTACGTGAAACTACAGCCCCTTGGCGGGAATCGTTTTTATGCAACATTTTCCGATCCTACACTTGGTAAAGCCGTTTTTCCTTTCACGGTTCAAAACGGTGCGGTAAAAGGTTTAAGGGTAAAGGTCGCGGATTTTGTTGAACGCGACCCTTACGATTTCACCAAAGTTCAATAGCAGGGAGATGATCCGCTACCCAGGATTAATGCTATTTAAAAATAACATCCATCTTGGCGATGCTTTGTTCCAGCCCGAGTTTGGCAAAATTTGAGATTGATCCAAAATCGGCATATTCCGTTACAGTCATTTCGGTTTGGTTATCGCCAATATCCTTAAACGTTACTACCGTCCGGATATCAAGCGGAAAATCAGGCGGCATCCCGATTTCAGTTGGATTTATCTTATTCCCGTCCTTGTCTGACAGGTTTTGGATAAATTCGATTATCTGGTTGGGCACGATCTTCTGATAGGTCCAGATGCTGAAGGTATCTGCTCCTCCAAAGCTTTGTGGCGCTCTCATACATACGATGGACGTTGCTCCCTCGCGAAAGTCAATGATCGCACTCGGACAGGTAAAATGATCCGGTCCCCACCAGCGCATTACCAGTTCGGGCTCTGTCCAGGTTTTCCATACCAGACTAACTGGTGCGTTAAATGTCCTGATAACTTCAATTTTGTTCATAATAGTCTATTTTTTGATTATTGAATATCCGCCAATCCGGGGAGAGCAGCACCATGCGAGCAGAGAAGCCGGATGGCTAATTGCCCGTCTGCAATTCATCCAGCAACCCGCCAAGCTTATCAAGCCTCCGTTCCCATAACTTTTTGTAGGGCTCCACCCATGTGGCTACTTCCTTAAGCGTCTCCGGATTAATGGCACAATACCGTTCGCGGCCTTTTGGATTAATGATCACAAGCCCGCATTCGGTTAATATCTTGACATGGTTTGATATCGCCTGCCTGCTGATATCAAATAGTTCCGCTACGCCGTTCAGTGTCATATTTTTTTCTGTGATCACCCGTATGATCTCTCTTCTCGTAGGGTCGGCAATCGCCTGAAATACATCTCGTCTGGTCTCCATCGTTATATTATGCAAACATCTGATTGCAAATATAAACGCAATCAGATGATTGCGCAAATTTATTTTATAAGTTTTCCATCCACTTGGGCCGACATAATAGTGGGGTAACACAACGTTAATATTGGCTTTCAATTTTTTTCCTTAACATCACGTCCTTAAACAGCCATGTCCCGTATATTAATAAAATTTAATCCACAGCCTATTGAGACGCTTTAAATACCTGTTATTCGTTGTCGCATTATTCTATTCATTCAGTGCAGCAGCGCAGCGCGACACCACATTACGCGACCATTCCGCAATTAAAGACTCATCCAATCAACGGGATGCTATCGATCTCGTCAAAAAGTTTCTTAACCGCAGCACTCCCCCGGATAGCCGGAAAACACCCAAAAAGCTGATCTTCGCGGTAGTACCTGCTGCCGGATATTCGCTTTCAACGGGGTTTGCGCTGGCGGTGGTAAGCAATCTTGCGTTTTATACCAGCAGCAGCCATAATGAAAACCTGTCTGAAATAGGTGCCGAAGTTTTTTATGACACCAAGGCCCAAAAGGTTTTCAGAAGCCGGTCGGAGATATGGGCCGACAAAAACAATTATAAACTGGTGACAGATCTGCGATGGGAACGTTATCCGGAAGACATTTATGGCCTCGGTACTAAAACGACGTTCGCCACCCTTGATAAGGTTGACTATTTATATCTTCGCACATACGCTACCCTTTTCAAGAAGATCATCCCCGACCTATATGGGGGAATAGGATATAATCTCGACCATCATTACCGGATAACTGAAAGCGGTAACGCCGACAACTCGACATCAGACTTTCAGCGGTATGGCTTTACAACGTCCTCTACCTCCTCGGGCATTAACCTTGATCTGTTGTACGACAGTCGCCGTAACCCGATAAATCCGCTTGGCGGAGGTTATGCTTCGGTTATTTACCGGGATAATTTTAAAGCCATTGGCAGCGATGGCAACTGGCGGGGCATACAGATCGATCTGCGTAAATATATCCGGCTTTCTGCAAACTCAAATAGTGTGCTGGCGTTCTGGAGTATTGTACAGTTTACGTCGGGCGACGTTCCTTTTCTCGACCTTCCGGGCACCGGCACCGATATGTACAGCAATGCGGGAAGAGGGTACGCCCGAAACCGTTTCAAGGGTCGCAACGAGCTTTACCTTGAAGGTGAATACCGTTTCGGGATAACCGCCAACGGACTTATTGGCGCGGTAGTATTTGCCAATGCCGAAAGCTTTTCCGAACTGCAAAGCAACCGTTTTGAAAAGATCGCCCCGGCGGCAGGTTCAGGCATCAGGGTAAAGATCAATAAACATTCCGATACCAATATCTGTATCGACTACGGCATCGGAACCGGCGGTTCGCACGGCTTCTTTGTAAGTCTTGGCGAAGTTTTCTGATCCCGCCGCCGTCAATATTATCCTAAAAAACACATCTTCCGGCTTTTTACGTTAAGAGTATGATCGTTCAGGCGACATTAATACATCTGACGTGCAGCAGAAAAGTTTCATACGTTCGGTAAAAGGCAAGATCATTATCGCAGCAGCTTCGGCCTGCCTTGCATTGTTTCTGGCATGGAACACGAGTAAAGGTGCATTCACGGCAATGCTGAACGCTTTTGAAAACATCTCTGCTCCGAATGAAAAACTGCGGCTCGTGAACGATCTTTCACGCGGCGTCGCGCGGATAGACCAGATGCAACGGGCACACCTGCTTGACAATGCCAACAAAAACTACGGTTTTAACAATACCAGGGATCTGATCCTGAAGATTGACACCCTGCAATCTTTTTATACCCAAAATCCCAAGCAGGAAAAAAGGCTCAATTCGCTGAAAAAGCTACTCCAGGACCGGGATCGCCTCTTTATAAATTATCTGAAAGTCCGCAAGGGCCTGATCGACAATAAATCGTTTTCAGCGCAGGTGGAAAGCCTCGACGAGATTGTTGACGAAAGTGCAAGACAGGCCGACAGTATGGCCACCTCGACAGAAAAGACCACTTCGACCACCACCGTGTTCTCCGGCATCGAAACTGCCGAAAAAAAAGAAAAGCGGGGTTTCTTTAATCGTCTCTTCGGTAGAAAAAAAGCGAAGGATACCGATTCGTTAAGCAGACCATTTCAAATCGTTGCCGAAGAGTCAAAGGTAAAGCACGATACGCTGGCAAAAGCCATTCAGGATAGCTTACTGCAGGGACTTAGCCAAACCATGCGCGAACTGGAAAGGGTACAGCAGGAAAAAAGCGCCCGGTTTGTAAACCGGGAAACCATCCTAATCAAATCAAGCTCTAATATCATGCGCCAGATATTTTCTATCCTCAAAAAGGTGGAGATAGAGGTCGTCGGGCAAACCGCGGCCAATAACGCAGCGGCGCGGAACATTGTTCACAGCAGCATTAAACGCATAAGCCTGATCATATTGGGATTCGTGATCCTTATCATCCTGCTTGTGTATTTTATACTGACGGATATCTCCCGTATTAACAAGTACCGTAAGGAACTGGAAGAGGCAAAGGATGAGGCAGAGTATCATGCGCATGCCAAGCAACGTTTCCTGTCGAATATGAGTCACGAGATCCGTACACCACTGCAATCCATAATCGGTTATGCGGAAATGATACGGGAGCAGGACCGGCCGCAGAAAAAGGACATCGAGGCTATCTACCGCTCGTCGGGGCACCTGATGCAGATCGTCAATGAGATACTTGATTATAATCGTATCATATCGGGCAAATTCAGCTTCACTTATCAGAACTTTGAGATGCTTTCGTTATTGAACGAAACGGTCTCCGTGATGCTCCTGCAGGCAGAAAACAAGGGCATCGACCTGCTGACCGATTTTGACGGGATTGTTAATCAAACTGTTACCGGTGACCCGTTCCGTTTAAAACAGATCTTGTATAACCTGATCGGTAATGCTATCAAGTTTACCTCACAGGGCGGTGTTACCCTTACGGTAAATGGAAAACAGGCGGGTAATTTTATAAGCTTTACCTTTAAAGTGAGCGACACCGGGATCGGCCTGACGGCAGATGAAACTGAACGTATCTTCAATGAATTTGAGCGGGCGGGCGATGAGTCGCGGATCGTCGGAGGAACAGGCCTTGGTCTCCCGATCACCAAAGAACTTATTGAAAGCCAGGGCGGCGAGATCTCCGTAAAAAGTCAGCCGGATCAGGGTAGTACCTTTAGCTTCCACCTTAAATTTAAAAAGGCACCTGTGGAAGTTAACGATAAAGAAAGGCAGCCAAAGGCGTCGTTGATCGTTTCCATTGGCAGGGTTTGGGTGGTGGACGACGATCCTTTTATCCTTGAGTTGTGTGCAAGGATACTGGAAAGCAATAAAATCGTGTACAGGTGCTTCAACTCGCCTAAAGAAATGCTCGGGGCTGATTGGGATGATGCGGTTAAAAATATTTTACTGGATATCAGAATGCCTGAAATGAGTGGCATTGACCTGTGCGACCAATTGCGGAAAAAGATTCCGGGAAATGTGAGAATATACGCCCTGACCGCACAAGCGCTGCCGGGAGAACAGGAAAGAATAGCAGCACAGGGCTTTAACGGGTTATTGATGAAACCTTTCCGCGAAAATGAATTATTAAAGCTATTGGGGAAAAATATCGCTGCCGGAACAGAAGCGCCTGTTTTTGATATACGGTCGATTGAAAAGATGACCTTTGGCGATCCGGAGCAGACGTCTAAAATACTGGCAACCTTTGCAAAGGAAAACCGGGCTGATGCGAAAGCCATCCGGTTAGCCTTGACCGGAAAAAACATTGAAAAACTGCGGCTGATACTGCATCGTGTAGCGGGTCGTGCGGCACAGGCAGGCGCGCGCGGCCTTGCACGGGACTTTCGCCGTGCGGAAACCGGGCTTTCCGAAAAAAATAAACTCCCCCAGGAAACAGAAAAAGAAATATTAAAATTGACGGATCAACTCGACGAACTGTCGGTCTTTATGAAACGCTATCCCGTTGATGAGGCGGCGATATAGTCTGAATGAAAATCAGCTGTCAAGTCCGTAACGCTCTATTTTGCTGTACAATGTTTTACGATCGATATTCAGCAGTTTGGCTGCCTTTGTTTTATTAAACTTAACCTGGATAAGCGTTTTCTGGATCAATTGCTTTTCATTGATCTCATTTTGTGCTTTAAGGTCTGATTGATTATTGCGGTGTCCCTGATCTTCCACAGCAAACAGCATTTCATCGGGAAGCGTATCATCTCCCGCAACCTCGCCTGAAGTTAGCAAAACCATGCGCTTGATTACATTCTTCAATTCACGGAGGTTGCCCGGCCAGTCATATTTGTGCAGCACCTCGCTGGCCGACGGGCTCAGTTCCTTAACGTTGCGACCAAGTTCCGTATTGGCGAGTGTTATAAAATGCCTGATAAAAATATCGATGTCCTTTCCTCTCGCACGCAGCGGGGAAAGCTGTATTTTAAACTCATTGATCCGGTGATACAGGTCCTGCCTGAAATCACCATCGGAAACGCTGTTCACCAGGTCGTCGTTAGTAGCTGCGATGATCCTCACGTTAACATTAACCTGTTTATTGCTACCTATTGGCTGGATAACTTTTTCCTGCAAGGCTCGCAGCAGCTTTACCTGTACTTCATAGCTCAGATTTCCGATTTCATCCATGAATAGGGTTCCGCCGTCGGCCCACTCAAATACTCCTTTTTTATCAACGATGGCGCCCGTGAACGCGCCCTTTACATGACCAAAAAGCTCACTCGCAGCAAGTTCTTTGGAGAGTGCGCCGCAGTCAATTGCAACGAATGGCTTTTTTGAACGGTTGCTCTGCCGGTGAATAATGCGTGCCACATGCTCCTTCCCTGTTCCGCTTTCACCCTGTATCAATACCGACATATCCGTTGGCGCAACCACATCAATATATTCGTACAGCTTTTCGGACTGATGGCTGTTCCCTTTTATAAAATCGGGTTGTTCCTGATGCGTCGTCGCCTCGTCTTTTTTTCCCAGTAAAGCATTATTTACGATCATTAAAAGTTCGTCAGGATTGACAGGCTTTGTGATATAGTCAAACGCGCCGGAACGCATGGCTTTTACCGCCGTACGCACATCGTTAAAGCTGGTCATGATGATCACGGGCAATGCAAGCCCCTTTTCATGTATAGCCGCAAGCAGATCGAGACCCGTTCCATCAGGAAGACGATAATCCAGCAGCAACATGGCAAAAGCATCCTGATCCAAATACTTTAAACCGTCTTTAATATTTTTTGCCTCTACAACCTGATGGCCATGTTTTTGCAAAAAATTATGCAATAATTGAGCGAAAGCGATATCGTCTTCAACTATCAGTATTTTTGCCATTTGTTTTTAATAGGTGTATGACAAAAATACAAAAGGCCCCGGTATTTGGGGCCCTTTGAGGGTGATAAAACAATATGAATTGGTAGTTTACTGGATTATTTTTCCGTCTTTGTCGAACTTCAGCTCCTTGGTTTCTGTACCTTTCTTCACATCAACCTCGAAATACTGGTTGGTTCCGTCGGTTACCGAATACGCATCCGAAGGTATCCAGGTCTTAAAAACATCGGTTTGGAGTACCGTTTTTATCGGATCAGGCAGTTCTTCTAATTTCACCGGGGTTTTCTTCAGAGTATCGGCCCGGCTTACAGATATAACGCTCTGTTGCTGAACAGGCAGAGAGTTTGCTTTGGCGGTGGCAAAGCCTGCCGCGAATAATACCGCTGCTGCTAAAATGATTTTTTTCATAGTTTACTTTTTGTTTGGCTTTTAAACACAGCCGCATAATAATGCCAGCCAAGCAGGAAAATTACAATGAATTAAAAATCAAATACTTATAAAAACACAGGAAAAGAAAAAATGTGGATAAAAGCAACAACCTGGTGAAAAGAGCAACAAGAAGTGTTTATTCAGTTACCGGCAGCGTAAACCAGAACGTACTGCCCTTACCTAATTCGCTTTCCACGCCGATGCTTCCGCCATGACGTTTAACGATCTCTGAAGAAATATACAGGCCTAAGCCGAGGCCCGAACGCTGAAAGCCGGATGCTTCAGCCCGGTAATACCTATCGAACAAATGCGGAAGTTTCTCCGGCGGGATCCCGGGACCGTTATCTTTGATCGCAACCTTTGCCATCTCTCCTTCCTGCGATACGATCAGGTAAATATTTTTCGAATCGGGTGCATACTTAACGGCATTATTTACCAGGTTGACCACTAATTGATCAAAGCCGTGTTCATCAGCATAAACCTGCAGTTTTTTATCTCCCTGAACAATCAGGCGGTGCTTGCCGGCAATACGCACATGGCTGCAGCAGGCATTCAGCGCATCAGCAACCACAAAGTTTGTCTTTTTCAGCCGCAGTTCCGTCTTGCTGGCACGACTTACGTTCAGCAGATCCTCCACAAGCGCACTGATCTTTTGCATACTTCTGCTCGATTGCTCTATCAGTTTGGGCATCAATTCGGACGATGGTTCATCCTTAATTCTTTCCAGGAGTTGAAGCGATGCCTTCAGGCTGGTGATCGGAGTCTTAAGCTCGTGGCTGGCGATACTGATAAAGTCGTCCTTTTGCTGCTGTAAACGTTTGAATTCGGTGATATCCAGCAGCGTGCCAAGAATCCTCACCGGCATATCGCTGCGGTAATAGACTTTCCCCTGCACCCTGATCCAGTGTGAAGAGCCATCGCTATGCAGCACCCTTGCTTCGTAAAACAGTTTACCATCCTTAAGCGCTTTCTCATACGCGGCGATGCGTGTCGTTTTATCATCGGGGTGGATCACGGAAGCGAACAAATCACTGGAAACGGGACGATCGAACCCGAAGATCGCATTAAACCGGTCGGATGTAAGCATACCGCCGGTTTCCAGATTAAGATCAAAAGTGCCTGTTTCAGCTGCTTCCACGGCAAGCCGTATCCGTTCTTCAACATCTTCTATCCTTCTTCTGGCCAGCACCTTATCTGTTGTATCAAAACACAGCACCATAACTTCAGTCACGGTATCCCCGTTTTTGACTGGCTCATAAACAAAATCAAGAAATACGGTTCCTGGCTTACCATCTTTCATCAATACGACTTCTGCCTCCTTTGCCACATACGCTACGCCGGTACTGATCACCTCGTCCATTATTGGCTTGTAATAAGGTGCGGCTTCGGGTACAACCTCCCAGATATTCTTATTTTCCATGTAGGCGCGGGTCCTGCCGAGCAATTCGAGATAACTGTCATTAACGTCGATCACTACCAGGTCTTTGGCTCGGATGATACAAATCGCGACCGGCGCCTGCCTCACCATACTCCTGAAACGCTGGTCACTCTCGGCAAGGTCGTCATATAATTCGCGCAAACTCTGCTGAGACTCCAACAACTCCTCGTTCGAGGCGTTCAGTTCCTCATTGGCTGCACGCAGTTCTTCGTTGGATGCACGCAGTTCCTCGGTAAGGGTTTGAACCTTCTCAGCACTTAGAACCCGCTGAGTTACATCCGTAGCCATGTGCAGAATGCAGTAGGTCTTTCCGTTTTCATCCTTTAGAGGCCGGTATTCAAAATCAAAATAAAAGGTTTGTATTTTACCGTTAACTTCAAGCTGCGCAGGCGTGTCAGAGCCACTGATGACTATTCCCTCGTTCCAAACCTTCTTAAACAGATCAATAAATGGTTGTCCTTTAAGTTCAGGTAATGCATCTGCCAGAGATTTACCAATCACCCCCTTATCTTTGCCCCATATCGCGATCATTGCGTCAGAGGCGTATTGAATTATAGCATCTTCGGTTATATGGACGGCGACTGCGCTATAGGATGTTGATAATACGTTCAGTAACTGTTCGCTGCTTAAAAAAGGGACGGACTGGCTCATTTATCTGACTCCGAAAATTATTTAAAATCAATTATCCATAACTACTTCTACTTCTTATCGCTATTCCGGCAAAATTAAGGTTGATCTGATAACCGGTTTGTTCAGGCAAAGCAAATTTAAAACCAATTAAACCAATAAAAGTTCTGAGATTTAAAATTTTATGGCAATTTAGTCAATTACGTTGATCGCCGTCAACCGGTATTTTTGGCCGATGTAGCATATCGTCTATAAAAGCAGCGAGTCAACAAAGTGCGCATGCACAGTGTTTTCGCAGGGCGACCAGGAAAATATGGTGAATCGCCCATCCTGTGAAGAAACCAGGGCAATGGCGTCGCGCTGATCGAATACAAACTGTGCCGCCGACAGGTGGCGGGTACCCCCCATTTGCGAGGGATGGATAACTTCCGGATTATTGCCTATTACAGGCTCTGTTACCAAGGTCTCTTCAACCTGTATTCCCGATGGTGACAATCCTATTTTTGCCCCGAAAGCCAGCAGATCGAACTGGTCATTAATAATGGTTGCACCATCCACGGCCGTCAGTCCGGCTATACCTTCAACGGCGCGGTTTACCTCTTCCTGCCACAAAGGCATGGTTTGTTCATTAACCACTACCGCCATCAGTCTTTTCAACTCCTCAAAGGCCGGCGTAACCGGATATGTGATGGGCCGGACGATAGATTCGCGCCACGCGCTACTTCCTTCCGGTACCACCAGCAACGTTCCGCCATGCCCGTGCAGGCGCATGGATGCGGCAAGTTGCACTAATACATTCACCGAATCATTCCAGCCGCTGGGTGAGTTATAATCGAGCAGCGAGGTAAGCATGGCAGGGCAGTCGGGCAGGCTCTTGCTATGCTCGTCTATGATCTTGACGCTGTCCCCTTTAAGAACGGCCACGTTAATAAATTTTCCGAAGCCCTTTATCCGCCGGTGCTTCACCACCAGCAATCCGGGTTCAATCACCTCGAGTACAAAGCAGCAATCGGGAATGGAGCGTGTTGTCCCCCATACGTACAGCTCCCCATCCTCTTCCCAAACACCAAGGTGAATTCCGGACCGTTCAACCGCCGGGGCAAGTTTGGTCAGCACATGGGGCGTAAGCAACTTTCGCTCCTCAAATATCAGCGGTTGACCTGCAAGCAAAGGCGGGAGATACGCGAGCGAAATTTTGGGTGATCGTCCTTCCTCACGCCGCAAACTCATCCAGAAAGCCACATCGATCATTGTCTGGATCACCGCTGCAGGCGGTTCAGGCGCGAGTTCCTCATCGCCCTGCTGGGCAGCCGCCGCCAGCAGCTTTATAAAATGATTTTCGATGACCGGCGCCACGATACTGGCTGCCTGATAGGTGGATTTGTAGGACATATTAAGATCTTTCCGGTTGCTAAAATACCTGAATTAAGTTTGATATGGAAAATACGGACCAAGTATTACATAAGGATGGTTTTCTGCAATGCCCTGATCAGGCGGCACATTGAACCGGGAATTTTTCCATGCTCTTCGTCCTTTCAATTCGGCCCTTCATCTATAAAAAGAATAATTCCGTCTATAAGATTGTGATTGCATAAAAATAATAACTATCATTGTGTAATAACGACACAATGATAGTTGTTATCGTTATCATCAATACCGCCAAACCAAAATAATAGCCAATTATGAAAATAACTTACAAGTTACCCGCTTTGTCGCTTGTGCTCTTCGGCTTGTTGACCATACAGGCGAATGCACAGACAAAAAGCAAAAAGACATTACCCCAACTGGGTAAAAGCCCGCTTAAACTGGTCATCAATGCGATGACCCTTCAGGAAAAGTCAAAACTGGTAGTAGGCATGGGATTTAAAATGCCGGGTATGCCGCCTCCGAGCAAAGACAAAGAAAAGAAGCCTGTAGATATCGGAGGATTTAAATTGCCCCCATCTGACCCGGAGGCCTATACCGTACCTGAAAAAGTACCCGGCGCGGCAGGCAGAACACATGCTATTGCCCGCTTAGGCATCCCCTCAATTACCGTATCCGACGGTCCTGCGGGCATACGCATTGACCCTAAAAGGCCTAATGATCCGAACACCTATTATGCAACAGCATTTCCGGTTGCAACATTGCTGGCATCAAGCTGGGATACGGCCATGGTACGGAAAGTTGGCGTAGCCTTCGGAAACGAGGTGCGTGAATACGGTGCAGACATACTGCTCGGGCCTGCGCTCAACATACACCGCAACCCGCTCGGAGGCCGTAATTTTGAATATTATTCCGAAGATCCGCTGATAGCCGGTGATATGACGGCGGCTATGGTAAAAGGAATTCAAAGCAATGGTGTAGGAACATCCATCAAACACTTTGTGGCGAATAATCAGGAAACTCAAAGAAACAGTATCAATGCCATTGTGAGTGAACGGGCGCTGAGGGAGATCTACCTGCGTGGTTTTAAAATAGCCGTCAAAGCCTCTCAGCCCTGGACGGTAATGTCGTCATACAATAAACTCAACGGAACCTATACTTCGGAACGCCGCGACCTGCTGACCGGCATCCTTAAAAACGAATGGGGACTAAAGGGCCTTGTAATGACCGACTGGTTTGGCGGAAAGGACGCCGTTGCGCAAATGAATGCCGGAAACGATCTGTTGATGCCGGGTAACCCTAATCAGTCTGAGGCTATCGTCGAAGCGGTAAAAAGTGGAAAGCTGAGCATGCAGCAACTGGATGCAAACGTCGAGCGGATATTAAAGATCATTCTTAAATCACCAACCTTCCGCAAAATAAAATACTCCGACAAGCCTGATCTGGCTGCTCATGCAAAAGTTGCACGCACCGCTGCTGCCGACGGTATGGTATTACTGAAAAATGATGACGGTGCTTTGCCGTTCTCCGCGGGAAAAAGAATAGCGCTGTTCGGAAATACATCCTATAATCCGATAGCAGGCGGAACCGGAAGCGGCGACGTGCACAAAGCCTATAATGTTTCTGTTGAACAGGGTTTAAACAACGCCGGATTTAAGGTTCAGGAAACGCTGGCAAAAACCTATAAAGATTACATTGCTGATGCTGAAGCAAAAAGGCCAAAGCAAAGAAACTTTTTCATCCTTCCTCCCCCTATTCCTGAAATGGATGCCAGCCAGCTGACTGGCAAAGAAGCCGATGGCGCTGATGCTGCGGTGATTACCATTGGCAGAAACGCCGGAGAGGGAGCCGACCGTAAGCTGGAAAATGATTATTATCTCACCGATGCAGAAAAAGCCCTGATAAGCGATGTAAGCAAAGCCTTTCATGAAAAAGGCAAAAAGGTGGTAGTGGTATTAAATATAGGCGGCGTAATCGAGGTAGCCAGCTGGCGCGATATGGTTGATGGCATATTGCTGGCATGGCAGCCGGGGCTGGAAGGCGGCAATGCTGTTACCGATATATTGAGCGGGAAGGTAAATCCGTCAGGACGACTGGCAACCACATTTGCGATGGATTATAACGATGAACCGTCGGCTAAAAATTTCCCCGGAACGCCGGAAAAAAAGCCCACCCAGGTTACTTATGATGAGGGCATTTATGTCGGATACCGTTATTTCGATTCTTTCGACGTCAAACCGGCTTATGAATTCGGATATGGTTTATCATACACCAAATTCAAACTAAGCGACATTAAATTAAGCGCCGCTGATTTTAAGAAAAGCATCTCGGTAAAAGTTACGGTAACCAATACCGGTAGCGTTGCCGGTAAGGAGGTTGTGCAGTTGTACCTCAGCGCACCGGCAAAAAATGAAGACAAGCCAAAACAGGAGTTAAAGGCATTTGCTAAAACCAAAATACTGGCTCCGGGACAATCGCAGTTTTTGGTATTCACGCTTCATGCAGGCGACCTGGCTTCATTCTACACTGATAAATCAGAATGGGTAGCTGATGCCGGCACTTACAAGATAAATGTCGGTACTTCATCACGAGCTATCGAAAAAACTTTAACATTCAGCCTTCCTTCAGATATCGTTACGGAAAAGACCGCTAAAGCTCTTACACCTGAAGTTCCGATCAACGAACTGAAAAGCAAATAAAAAGAAATAACTATAACTGATCCCTGCCTCGTAGTCACTGTGCTGCGGGGCTTTTTTATGAAAAAAGATTTTATTATTTTATTTTCAATAATTATTGAAAATAAAGAAAGTTTCTTTTAATTTTGTTTCGTCAGATCGGAAGCAAAAGCCGGTTATTTTTTTCAGGTAAATTTTCATTAAATACTGAAAATATGAAAACATTAAAAAATCATCTGATTTTATTTGACGGCGAATGCCCCATGTGCCGTGCTTACACCCATGCCTTTGTGAAAACAGGGATGCTCGATTCCGACGGGCGTGCAGCCTATCAGGAAGAACTGGCACATATTTGTCCTGTTATTGATCGCCAGCGTGCGGTAAATGAAATTGCCCTGATAAACCTTTCAAGCGGTGAAGTGACCTACGGCGTAACCAGCATTTTTAAAATATTGGGTAATGCATGGCCACTGCTTGCTCCGATATTAGCATTCAAACCGTTCCTGATGCTGATGCGCCAGGTTTATGCCTTCATCTCCTACAACAGAAGGGTGATCATCCCCGGGAGTGCCGAAGAAAGCAGCTTTTCATATCAGCCTACATTCAGGATCGGGTACCGGATCACTTACCTGCTGTTTACGTGGTTTTTAACAGGCTGTATCCTCACGATGTACGCAGGTCTGCTAAACCCTTTGATCCCTGTCGGAAATCCGACAAGGGAATACCTGATCTGCGGCGGGCAGATCATTTTCCAGGGCTGTATCATTTCCATATTCAACAACAAAAAACGCTGGGACTATCTGGGTAACATGATGACCATTTCCTTTGCAGGGAGTTTGCTGCTCCTGCTGCCGTTACTAATCAGTCAATGGTTTTATTTACCGCCAGTATTTTGTGCCGGTTATTTTCTTGGAGTAGCGGGACTAATGGCACTGGAGCATATCCGGCGTTCAAAGCTGATGAAACTGGGCTGGATAATGACCTGCACGTGGGT
The DNA here is from genome assembly GCA_035547875.1 of Mucilaginibacter sp. Classification (GTDB taxonomy): domain Bacteria; phylum Bacteroidota; class Bacteroidia; order Sphingobacteriales; family Sphingobacteriaceae; genus Mucilaginibacter. The sequence goes on from DASZTX010000043.1 coordinate 84,523, forward strand.
GCTTTACCGTCTGGTTTTACTGGGATTAATTGTAAACTGAATTAAAAATATTAAAGATGAAATATAAGAAAATAGTGCTGGCTGGGGGCAATGGTTATCTTGGTACGGTGCTGGCAGGTTATTACCGGGATAAAGCCGACGAAATCATTCTTTTGAGCCGGCATGCTGCTGAGCAGCGCGGCAACATACGTACCGTAGTCTGGGACGGAAAGACCCGCGGAAAATGGGCGGCAGAATTGGTGAATGCGGATATGCTTGTAAATCTGTGCGGCAAAAACGTCAATTGTCGTTATACCGAAAAAAACAAAGCGGAAATTATTGCTTCAAGGGTAGATCCGACGGTACTGCTCGGCACAGTAATAAACGATCTACACGAGCCGCCAAAGCTTTGGATAAATCTGGCCTCGGCAACCATTTACCGGCATGCTGAAGACCGTCCGCAGGATGAAAATACCGGAGAAAAAGGAACAGGCTTTTCCATTGATGTTTGTAATGCATGGGAAACCGCCTTTAATCAGGCTCGCACACCAAAAACACGGAAGATCATCCTGCGGATGGGAATTGTTCTCGGCAGGCATGACGGTGTTATGCCACGTTTATTAAACCTGGTAAAGCTGGGATTAGGCGGCAAGCAGGGTGACGGACAGCAATATGTTTCCTGGCTGCATGAACGTGATGCAGCCCGCTCGACGGAATGGCTGCTTGACCATCCGGAACTTCAGGGCATATTTAACTGCACAGCCCCAGTCCCTGTTACCAATGCAGAACTGATGCGGATGATCCGGCACGAATACGGTGCTCCATACGGGATACCTGCTCCTAAATGGTTGCTCGAAGCCGGGGCAATTGTGATCGGCACCGAAACCGAATTGATCTTGAAAAGCCGTTGGGTATTACCAAAAAAACTGCTCGACAGTGGTTTCAACTTCCGGTACAGTTATGCCGAAGATGCAGTCAAAGAAATACTGAAATGATCAGAGGGTTCAAACAGGGTCAATCTTTAATCCCGTTTTGCTCTTTATATCGCTGACTAAAGGATTTCTCGGCAACCTTCGGCATCTCTTTAAAATGCCCCCAGCTCTTTTTAAAGAACATCCGCATCATCAGGTTTTTGGTCTTTCCGTTTAAGAAATCGGTCAGTTTACGGCTCAGCATCCCCTTTTTCCAGGCAGCCCACCCCCATTTTTCCTTAGTCGTAACCAGATTTTCCTGCACGGCATCCCGGCGGTTCAGCAGCAGCATTTTATGGATTTCAATTTTTACCGGGCACACCTCTGTACATTTTCCGCAAAGACTGCTTGCGTAGCTCAGGTGCTTAAACTCGTCCATTCCGGCCATGTGCGGGGTGATGATGGAACCGATGGGGCCGCTGTAAGTGGTTTCGTAGGTATGTCCGCCGATGTTTTTATAAACCGGGCAGGCATTCAGACAGGCTCCGCACCGGATGCAGTACAGCGCCTGGCGCTGCTCCTTCTGGGCAAGCAGGTTGGTACGTCCATTGTCCAGCAGCACCACATACATTTCATCCGGGCCGTCGGTTTCACCGGGTTGCCGGGGTCCGCTTAATATCGAATTATATACCGTCAGGTTTTGCCCCGTACCATGTGTGGCGAGCATCGGCCAGAACAGGTCAAGATCCGTAATGGAAGGGATCAGTTTTTCAATACCGACAACCGCGATGTGAATCTTCGGAAAAGAGGTGCTCAATCTCGCATTACCTTCGTTTTCAGTGATGGCAATGCTTCCGGTATCGGCAATGAGGAAATTTGCACCGGTAATACCCACATCAGCCTGAACGTACTTTTCGCGCAGCAGTTCACGCGCTTTCTGAGTCAGTTGTTCCGGCGTCAGGTCGAGCGGGGTACCGAACTTCTCATGAAACAGCTTTGCAATATCCTCTTTGGATAAGTGCATGGCTGGCGTAACGATATGATAGGGCCGTTGACCAAGCAGTTGAACGATATATTCTCCAAGATCAGTCTCCAGCGATTCGATATGATGTTTTTCCAAAAACTCGTTAAGATGAATCTCTTCGGTCACCATCGATTTCGACTTAACCAAAGTCTTTGCACCTGCTTTCTGGATAATGCTGAGTATTTCGCGGTTGGCTTCTTCCGCATCGTTGGCCCAGATCACCTTACCTCCACGCTTCTGAAAATTACTTTCAAACTCCGGCAGCAGTTTATCCAGGTTTTCCATCACTTTCCACTTTATGGCATGAGCCTTCCGCTTGGTGTTCTCCAGGTTAATAATTTTCGACAGGCCCCTGTCAACAGCCGTTTCGTATTTACCAATGTTATAATTGATAATACGCCTGTGGTTCATGTCAAAAGCCTTTTCTTCAGAGGCGACTAAAAATTCTTCAGCGGTGCTTCCCATATCGCGAAGTTAGGTATTTAGTTGTTCAGATGTAAAACTGATTGTTATAACGAGATGAGGTGGCTTTTGTGTGACGCAATTCAAGGAGAACTCCATTCGTGTGCAAAAACAAAAAGGGACAGCCGTTTAATGACTGTCCCTTTATTTCTTTAGCGGTCGTTCTTTCCATCAACGACGGGGCGGTGATCTGCGTTAGCCAGATCCCAGGCCGTATAGTAAACCAACTGTGCCCGCTTTGCCAGCAACGGAAAATTGATCTTGCTGACTTCATCACCGGGTTTATGGTAATCGGCATGAACGCCGTTGAAATAGAAGATGATCGGAACACCATGTTTAGCGAAGTTGTAATGGTCTGAGCGATAGTAGAACCTGTTCGGATCGTTCGGATCGTCATATTTATAGTCCAGATCAAGCTTAGTGTACAGGCTGTTGGCTTTCTCATTCGCCTTATGCAGATCGGTACTTAGCATGGATGAACCGATAACATATACATTATTTGCAGAATCGGGCTTACCGATATAATCGAACCCGATACGACCGATCATATCGATGTTCAGGTCGGCAATCGTGTTAGCCAGTGGGATAACCGGATGATCGGTATAATATTCCGATCCGAGAAGGCCTTTTTCCTCGCCTACGTTCCCAAGGAACAGGATACTTCTGCGCGGACCATGACCATCCTTCTTTGCCTGAGAAAATGCACGGGCAATTTCCATAATACCGGTAGTTCCTGATCCGTCATCATCAGCACCATTGTTCACCATATCTTTTGAACCCGGAGGCATCAAACCGATATGATCGTAATGCGCGGAGATTACCAGTACTTCATCCTTCAGCTTAGGATCACTGCCTGGTAAAAAGCCCAACACATCAACAGCCTTTACATCTTTTGATTCTGTTGCATAAGTTGTTGAAACATCCGCTTTAACGGTTTGTGTTTTAGGCTCGCCCGCGGCATCAATGGCAGCCTTAAGCTCTTCATAGGTTTTACCTGAATTTTTCAGCAGTTCGTTAGCCACTTCCGTAGTGATATTATAAACCGGGGCGGTTTTGTGAACGTCGTCGCTCTTTATAGCAATACGCGAACCACCGATCCGGCTGCCGAACCGTTTGAGAATATTTGCCACGTTAGGGCCTGCAGCAAGGATCAGTGCAGGATTTTTGCTTTGCAGGAAACGGATGCGTTTGTTACGGTCAGTACTCCATGGTGATTTTTTATCCGTACCGGTTATTTTTGAAACACCGTTAACAAAAGGCTCACCATCATTAATAAACAACACCACCTTGCCGGCAATGTCAACATCCTTCAGATCGTCGTAGTTATCGTCACTTATACCATATCCAACAAATACAATGTCATTTGCCGAAATGGTATTCGAATCGTTAGATCCCTGGGCGTAAAAATCGGTTCCGCTAGTAAAGGATTTACCATTTACTGTAAAAGATGAAACCTTAAACGCTGTCTCAGCGAGCGGAATATCCAAAAAGTAGGTTCCGTTGACGATAGGCTTAAGCCCCAGGGATTTAAATTCATCAGCGATGTAATGGGCGGCTTTGTCTGCACCCGGCTTTCCGGTCTCACGGCCTTCAAATGCGTCAGAGGCTATGATCGACAAGTGTTTCTTTGCCAGGTCGGCGCTGATGATCGGCGCATATTTCATGGCCGTCTTGTTTTGCTGTGCGCAAGCGCCCGTCACCAGGCCCGCAGCAGCGAGTGTAAGTAATAATTTGTTCATATATGGGTCAGTTAGTTTCGATTGGTTTCGTCTCTGTAATACAGAAAATGATCAGCAGGCTATTTTGTTAACCCTATTGGCATGTCGGCCGCCTTCAAATTCAGTTGATAAAAATATACGGAGAATTGCTTCCGCTTCCTCCAGCGAAATATGGCGTGCCGGGATGCAAATGATATTGGCGTCATTGTGACTCCTTGCACGTTCCGCCAACTCTTCATTCCAGCAAATGGCGGCCCGGATTCCCTGATGCTTATTGGCGGTGATGGCTACACCGTTCCCGCTTCCGCAGATCAGAATACCCAGATCAAACTCACCGCTTTCAACCGCCAGCGCGACCGGGTGTGCAAAATCAGGATAGTCAGCCGAGGCATCCGAATAGGTGCCAAAGTCTTTTATTTCTGTTACATCCAGTTTCCCCGCAAGCACCTGTTTAAAAGCAAAGCCCGCATGATCAGCACCGATGGCAATTTTTAGCCCCTTGTTCATAAGTTCAAAATTAATGATAAATGTAAGCGGCTAAGGTAAAATTTTTGTGGGAAACAATACGTTTATCAAATGCTACCTGTTTAAACAAAAAAAGCATTTTACGCTTAACAGTCTTGCGTAAAATGCTTCAAAACAGAATTATCCCGTTTTTAAATATTCATCAATTCCTTCGCCTTCCGCCGTTTTTCTACAATCCCCGCAACCACAATACTTAGCTCATACAGAACAAAGAGCGGTATGGCTACCACGGTCATGGTCAGCGCATCTGGCGTAGGCGTAACCACTGCTGCAATGATCAGGATTACAACAATAGCGTACCGACGGCTGCTGCGCATCAGTTTTGGTGTTAAAAACCCGAGACTTGAAATAATATAGACTAAGATCGGCAACTGAAAAACTACACCCGTAGCCAGCGTCAACGTGGCTACAGAAGAAATATAGGAATCAAAGGTAAACATGTTCTGTATGGCGTCGCTCACGTTATAACCTGCCAAAAAGCGAATGGACAGGGGTGTGATTATAAAATATCCGAACATCACACCAGCCAAAAACAAAACTGACGCATAAAAAACAAAACCACTTGCCGCCTTACGTTCCTTTTCGTGCAGGGCAGGTTTTATAAACCGCCAGAGTTCCCAAAACAAATAAGGTATTCCCAGCACTAACCCGATCATCAGCGAAGAATTTATTTGCAGCGTAAACTGCCCTGCCATTTCTGTGTTAATCAAATTGACGTGAATGCTATCAACACAAAAATCCTTTGCATTAAACATGGAAGGTAAAATGCGCTGAAAAAAATCCCCCATGTCGCACATCATGCGGTAGGCCCAAAAGTCAGTATGAGTGGGCGCCATGATGACCTTGTTAAATATTGGGGTATAGTAAACGAAGGCCAAAACCGCAAAAACGACGATAGCAAGGGCCGCGCGGATCAGGTGCCACCTTAACGCTTCGAGATGCTCGAAGAATGACATTTCACCGTCTAACTTGTTCCCTTTGTCTTTTACAGCTTGAATCAGCTTTCTACCTAAGTTGGCCATTGTTGAAAATAAAAACCCTGCTTAAAACGCTTCAGGGGTATATACGTCTAATTTTTTGAAGCCGGTTTTTTTATTTAGAAATTTCAAAAGTATCCATGAACTTGGTGGTGAAGTTTCCTGCACGGAAGTTCGGATCCTGTAATAATTTCAAGTGGAACGGTATCGTTGTCTTCACGCCCTCTATCACAAACTCACTTAGCGCGCGCTCCATCGTGCTCAATGCTTCTTCCCGGGTTTGCGCCATGCAGATCACCTTAGCGATCATCGAGTCATAGTTTGGCGGGATAATGTATCCACTGTAAACATGTGTATCTATCCGCACGCCATGACCGCCAGGCGAATGGAAATTGGTGATCTTTCCCGGTGACGGGCGGAAATTATTAAAGGGATCCTCCGCGTTGATACGGCACTCAACCGCGTGCAGAATCGGCTCGTAGTTCTTGCCCGAAATCGGGATACCTGCGGCCACCTTGATCTGCTCTTTAATAAGGTCAAAGTTGATTACTTCTTCGGTTACCGGATGTTCTACCTGGATACGGGTGTTCATCTCCATAAAATAGAAGTTCCGGTCCTTGTCAACCAGAAACTCTACCGTACCGGCACCTTCATATTTAACAGCTTTTGCTCCCTTTATGGCAGCCTCACCCATTTTTTTCCGCAGTTTGTCTGTCATAAACGGCGACGGTGATTCCTCCACCAGTTTCTGATGACGACGCTGGATTGAACAATCCCTTTCACTCAGATGACATACTTTCCCATATTGGTCGCCTACCACCTGTATTTCAATGTGACGCGGGTCTTCTACGTATTTTTCCAGATACATGCCGTCGTTGCCGAATGCGGCGCCCGATTCGGCTCTCGCGCTATCCCAGGCAGCTTCAAACTCTTCGTCTTTCCAGACTATACGCATCCCCCTGCCACCGCCACCGGCAGTTGCTTTCAGGATCACGGGATAGCCTATCTTTTTTGCGATGTCAGTACCTTCCTTCACGCTGGTCAGCAAACCTTCGGAACCCGGAATCGTCGGCACACCGGCTTTTTTCATGGTTTCTTTAGCGGAGGCCTTATCGCCCATCGCATTGATCTGTGCTGCCGTAGCACCGATGAACTTAATACCGTATTCAGCGCAGATAGAAGAAAACTTAGCGTTTTCAGATAAAAATCCATATCCCGGATGAATCGCATCCGCGTTGGTAAGCTCTGCAGCCGAGATCAGGTTAGGGATATTCAAATAGGAGTCGCGGCTTGCAGGCGGACCGATGCAAACAGCTTCATCAGCAAAACGCACATGAAGACTGTCCCTGTCGGCAGTAGAATATACCGCCACGGTTTTTATGCCCATTTCCTTACATGTGCGAATCACACGCAAGGCTATTTCGCCACGGTTAGCAATTAATATTTTTTTAAACATGTTTTTATTTATACGGATGTGCAAATATGCAGACGTACAGCTATTTTTAATATACGGATCATCCGCACACCAAAAATACGCACGCGCTCACATTTTACATGGGTTCAACCAAAAACAACGGCTGATCATATTCAACCGGCGATGCATTGTCAACAAGTACCTTTACGATACGGCCCGACACTTCCGATTCAATTTCATTGAACAATTTCATCGCTTCTATGATGCAGAGTACTGATCCGGGTTTAATTTCGTCACCCACATTTACAAACAGCGGCTTTTCAGGGCTGGCCGACCTGTAGAAAGTACCGATCATCGGCGATTTTACCGTTATGTAATTGGATGTTTCGGCAACAGGTGCGGGAGCTGGCGCAGCAGCTGCGGGTGCGGCCGCAGGAGCCGGTGCCGGAGCATGTGCCGGTATGTAAGCGTGGCTTGCATCCGGAACAGTTGCGTTCACAATGGTCTGAACCTGATTGGTCTTAATCGTGATCTTAAAATTTTCCTGCTCTATTGAAACTTCGTTTACTCCTGATTTGGAAACAAAGCGTATAAGATCCTGAATTTGTTTAATATCCATGCCCGGGGGTTAATTGGTTTTGATAAAGTTATTTGATAATATACAGATGTGCAAATTCACAATTTGCAGATTTACAGTATTTTTTAGTTAATTAGAATAATACGTCAGTTGTAAGCAAAGAAACAAAACTTATTTTATAATGTTCACAATTTTGACGTACGAATTTAGCCGAGTTTGTTTAGTAGGCCCACCTCAGATAGATAGAACCCCAGGTAAAACCTCCGCCAAAAGCCGCCAATATCAGCGTATCGCCCTTTTTAAAGCGATTTTCCCATTCCCATAAACATAGCGGAATAGTCCCGTTAGTTGTATTTCCGTACCGCTCAATATTGATAATCACTTTGTCGGGTGTAAGGCCCGTCCGGTTTGCAGTAGCATCGATGATCCGCTTGTTAGCCTGATGTGGCACAAGCCAGGCGACTTCTTCCGATTTCAGGTTGTTGCGTTCCATTATTTCAGCAGCTACATCGGCCATATTGGTCACCGCGAATTTAAACACCGCCTGACCTTCCTGATAAGCAAAGTGCTCCTGCGCGTCCACCGTCTCGTGCGAAGCAGGGCGGATAGAACCTCCCGCCTTCTGGTGCAGATAGGTTACACCTGAGCCGTCACTGCGGAGGATAGAATCCATTACACCATTGCCCTCATCATTAGGCTCCAGCAACACGGCACCGCAGCCATCACCAAAAATAATACAGGTTGCGCGGTCTTTGTAATTGGTGATCGATGACATTTTATCGCCGCCAACAACCAGCACCTTTTTATGCTTACCGCTTTCTATAAATTGCGAACCTGTTGCAAGTCCGAATAAAAACCCGGAACAAGCCGCCTGAAGATCCCATCCCCAGGCATTTTTGGCGCCGATCTTATCGGCCAGAATGTTAGCGGTTGCAGGAAAAACACGATCAGGGGTAGTAGTACAAAAAATAATCAGGTCAATTTCGTCGGCGCCGATACCTCTTTTCTTTAGCAGCCCTTCCACGGCGGGGACAGCCAGGTCCGAAGTTCCGAGGCCTTCTCCTTTTAATATTCTGCGTTCTTTAATTCCAGTGCGTGTGGTTATCCATTCGTCGTTGGTATCAACCATGGTTTCCAGTTCCTGGTTGGTCAATACATACTCAGGTACATAACCATTTACAGCTGTAATAGCAGCATGAATTTTACTCATTTTTATTGTTTTACTGTAAAGTATTTTTTTGTGCGGATGTGCAAATTTGGAAATGTTTGGATTAAAAGTATAAAATTATTTTAAATCCCTATGCTGCACAGCCGTACAAGCCTGATTACCTGCTGATCAGTACGCCCACTTTAAATAAACCGCTCCCCAGGTAAAGCCGCCGCCAAACGCAGCCAGTATCAGGTTATCTCCTTTTTTAAATTTATCTTCCCACTCCCACAAACAAAGCGGAAGTGTGGCATTCGTTGTGTTACCGTAACGTTCAATGTTGATCACCACCTTATCAGGGCTCACTCCGGTGCGCGATGCAGTCGCATCGATAATGCGTTTATTGGCCTGATGCGGAACCAGCCATGCAATATCTTCTGATCCGAGGTTATTGCGCTCCATTACTTCGGCGGCTACGTCGGCCATGTTGGTAACTGCAAATTTAAACACGGCCTGTCCTTCCTGATACAGAAAATGCTCCCGCCGGTCAACCGTTTCGTGAGAAGCGGGGCTTACTGAGCCACCCGCCTTCTGATGCAGGAACGGCACGCCGGAGCCATCGCTTTTGAGCACGCTGTCAATCAAACCATTCCCCTCGCTGTCCGGTTCTAAAAGCACCGCACCGCAGCCGTCGCCAAAAATAATGCAGGTAGCACGATCTGTATAATCAACCATCGACGACATTTTGTCGCCCGCTACAACTAAAACCTTTTTGTGTTTCCCGCTCTCAATAAACTGAGCGCCGGTGGTAAGTCCGAAAAGAAATCCTGAACAGGTAGCCTGCAGATCGTAACCCCAGGCATTTACTGCACCAATTTTATTTGCCAGGATGTTTGCTGTTGCGGGGAATACCCTGTCGGGTGTGGTGGTACAGAAAATGATCAGATCGATCTCCTCTGCTTTTATGCCTCTTTTCTCGAGCAGACCATTAACGGCAGGAACCGCCATGTCTGACGTACCGGCTCCCTCTGTCTTCAATATCCGTCGTTCCTTGATGCCGGTGCGCGTGGTTATCCACTCGTCGTTAGTATCTACCATTGTCTCCAGCTCCTGATTGGTCAGCACATAATCGGGCACATAACCATTCACGGCTGTAATAGCAGCATGAATTTTATTCATTATAATATCTTTTACTGGAAAGCCAGTTTTATTTTTTCTGTAAGGGCGCTTTCAACCATGTCACGGCAAAGCAGCACCATATTTTTTACAGCCTCGGCATTTGAAATTCCGTGACCAACCACAACCGGCGCATTAACACCCAATATCGGGCTGCCGCCATATTGTTCGTAATTGAACTTGTCAAAAAAATCGTCTTTAATTCCCTTTTTGCGCGAGATCACATAGAACGACTCCGCAAATTTCAGCATGACGTTCCCGGTGAAGCCATCACATACAAATACATCAGCCATACCGCTGAACATATCCCGCCCTTCGGCATTGCCCACAAAATTGATCAGGGGATTATCCTTCATCAGCGGAAAAGCGGCCTGGCAGAGCAGATTGCCCTTCTCTTCCTCTTCACCGATATTAACAAGCGCCACCCGGGGTTCGGGGATATTGTAAACGTGTTTTGCAAACAGACTGCCAAACACACCGAACTGCACCAGGTATTCCGGCTTGCAATCGGCATTGGCGCCCACATCAACTAAAATGCCCAAACCTTCTTCAAGTTTAGGCATAATGCTTGTAATGGCGGGCCGCAGCACACCGGGAATAGACTTTACACTGAACACCGCTCCAACCAGCATTGCACCACTGTTGCCTGCGGAGCAGAAAGCATCAATGCTTCCCTCCTTGAGCATTTTAAAACCCACAGAGATGCTTGAGTCAGGCTTTTGCACAATGGCTTTGGTCGGGTGTTCGCCCATGCCTATCACCTCTGTAGTATGCATAAAGTCAAACAGGCCGGGGTCAGCGTTATTTTCCCGAAGAATACTTTCGGTTAACTCTCTGTCACCAATAAGCACTAATCTCTGGCCGGCTGTTAACACCTTATGCGCCGCAATCGCCCCTAAAACTGTCGCTTTGGGAGCGTAATCACCGCCCATAATATCTAAGCCAATCTTCATACCAGAAAATTACGCTTAGGCTACAGTTGCTTTCTCGATCAGTAATTTACCGTTGTAATATACATTACCGTCAACAGTATAAGCTCTGTGGGGTAAATGTACAGCGCCTGTAGTTTTGCAGGTAGTTAAGGTTGGCGCAACAGCATTATCATGTGTTCTGCGTTTATCTCTCCTTGATTTGGATATTTTACGTTTTGGATGTGGCATAAAACCTGGTATTTAATATTTTATTTAATCTTTTTGAGCGCATCCCATCTCGGGTCTGTTTGCTCGTTCTGTTCACTGCTTGCTGTCAGACTATTCAGTTTTTCCAGCATTTCTTTATCACAATAGGGTGTATTACCCTCGTTATTACATACGGTTATAAACGGCAACGCCACGTTTATATATTCATAAATCAAGCCTGAGATGTTGATCTCATGATCATTCCTCGTCAGGATGATAATATCTTCGTCGGCATCACTGTCGTCGTCGCTGAACTTTGCTATTTGCTGCTCATGTATCTGCACCTGCTCGGGATACTGCGCCAGACATTTGTCGCAACTCGCATCAATGCTGCCTGCGATATCAAAAGTCAGGATCAGCATTGTTTCCTGCTTTTCAAGCTCTACCTTACAGATCAAATCTGCTTTTTTCACCAGCGAGTATTCAAACTCGTCAAAAAAAGCGTCATTAATCTCATACTCAAACTGGTGCTTTCCAAGTTTAAGGCCGGTAAACGGTATCGAATAACTTTTTAGCGATTTCAATGAGCATCAATTAGCCCGCAAATGTAAGGATAAAAACAATAATTGAAAAGTGTTTTTTAAAAGTAGTGATTCACGCTATTTCGGTTGTTTTCAGCATTATTCTAAAACGGAATATTCTCTGTAAAATAAAAAAGGCCCGGTTTATCCCGGGCCTCGTACAAATTATTAAGGTTTAAGTTAATTTTTTTCAGCTAAATCCCACCATAAACGGGTACCGCCATTATCAGGGCCGCTAAGCAACGTTAAGGCCTTGGTAACTTCTGCCTTGTTATTGTTATACTCGTTTTGAGAGAAAGGCAGCCTGCGGATCATGATCTTTGTATCGATCGTACCCTGGCTGTTATTAACCACTACTGGCATCAGCACAGGGTAATTAGTACGTCTGTACTCTGCCCATGCTTCTTCGCCGTCAGGCCATAAGGCTAACCATTTCTGCGTGATGATACGCTCCAGTTTGTGCTGATAGGTATCTCCTTCGTCCCATTTAACGGTGATCTTGCTTAAATACGGTGAACCTGCGGGAACGTTATTAGATGCACTTGACAAATCGACATATGGCGCCTCTGTGCTGCTTGCGTCATTCAGGTAAGTAGCGGAAGAAACACTATTTTGTTCGAATGACAAGTTAACGCCCTGCTCGTAAAAGCTTTGCGCCGAACCGCCTGCATTCCAGCCTCTCAGTGCAGCTTCAGCCTTCAGGAAAGATACTTCCGATGCTGCCATGAATCTGATTGGAGAAGTGTTGGTCAGGTTGAAATTACTTGCATTTTCGTACTGACTGGTTGAGCTGATTGGCACACCCTGACGGATACCGCGATATTCCCCATTAGCATTTGTTTTAAAATATGCCGATAAACGCGGGTCATTAAACCCTTTCAGATAGCATTCCATAGGAGCACCAAGGTTAATGTCAAGGTATTCGTAGTCAACAGACCAAAGCGGATTTGTGAATGTAACACCGTTTGCAGCCTTTACATAGGCGTTATCATCGTTACTGGTGATCAAACCTCCTGAATCGTTCATGGCTGCCTCGCCTTCGGTTTTAGCCATAGCGGGATCAACCATTGAAATACGGATAGCCAAACGAAGTTTCAGCGAGTTCGCAAACTTGATCCACTTGGTATAGTCACCGCCATAGATCAGGTCATACGCTGCCATAGGTTTTGCGCCAGGATGTGCAGCGGTATATTCTTTCAGGGTATTGATAGCGATATCCAGTTCCTTAAAGAATTCCTTATAAACATCCTGCTGGCTGTCATAAGGAGTTGAAAAACCACCCTTGCCGAACTGTACATACGGAATAGGACCGTAAATATCGGTAACGCGGTGCATGCCTTCAACTTTCAAGATGTATGCTACTGCTAAAAAGTCGGGGGCAGCTTCAGCAGCTTTTTTGTAAACTGACTGCCAGTTTGCCATGATCTGCTGATAGCCGAGATCAAAAGCTGCGGTGTTCCAACCGGAAACAAGGCCATAGTTTGTGTTGTTCACGCCGCCATTGAATGGGTCGCCGGACATCATAAAACCGGAGTAAATATCCGCGTTAAGGTTTTGCTGAACCTGGAAGTTATAATTTGTTGAGTTAACAACGCCAAGTTGCATCGGAATCAGGAATGCTCCGTAACCCTCGCCATCTATCTTCAGCAACGAGTCGGTAGCGTTATATTTATTCGTATTATATTTTTCAAAATCCTTTGTACACGAGGATTGAAAAACGGTAAAACATAAGCCAACAAGGGCTGCAGCGATACCTGATCTTTTATTTAAATATTTTGTTTTCATTTCAATATTATTTATGAATTATCAATTAAAACTGGGCACTGATCTTGAATCCTACACTTCTGATGGTTGGCAGGTTGAATATATCAAGACCCTGGAAACCGTTTGCTGTTGATAATGTTGCGTCCGGATCGAACGGTGCGTCGTTTTTAATCATCCAAAGGTTACGTGCCACTACCGAAAGGCCAATATTCTTAACCTTGTTGTTCAGGTAGCTTCCTGGCAAGGTATATCCAAATACCAGTTCGCGTAAACGAATGTTGGTCGCGCTGTAAACATACTCAGATGCGATAGGACTGCGGCCACCTATAGTTTGATAATATTGTTTAGCATCAACCTTTTTGCCGTTTACCACTACACCTCCTGCGTCACGGGCAGCGCCTGATGCAGCAGATACACCGTACTGGTCAAGTACTGCGTTGGTTAATGAAACTACCTGTCCGCCAAACTTGCCGTCAACCAGGAAGCTCAGTCTGAAATGTTTGTAGTTGAATTCGTTCTGGAAACCGGCAACAAAGTTAGGATTCACGTTACCGATCCTTGAATAGGTTGACGATTTAACCGGAATACCGTTTGCATCCACGATGTAGTTGCCTGATGCATCTTTCTCAGCAGCAAGCGCATACATATCGCCATACGAACCGCCTTTCTGCACCCTCAGGTTAAATACGTCGCCCGAAAGATTTACGTAATCGAGACTGGTGAATTGGCCGGTAGCCGGATCAGTGTATTCAAGTACGTCCAGTACTTTATTCCTGTTGGCCGAGATGTTGAAGCTTGGTCTCCAGGTGAAGTCACCGAATTTGGCGTTATAGCCCAGCGTAAGTTCAAAACCTTTGTTTTCAAGGTCACCACCGTTAAAGTAGTAAGTGCTGAAACCAGTGGTCGCGCTCACGCTGATAGGATAGATCTGGTTTTTAGTAAACGATTTATAAAGGTTAAGCGTTAAGCTCAGGTTGTCGTTAAACATGCGGATATCGGTACCGATTTCGTATGAACGGGTTTTCTCAGGTTTCAGCGTTGTGAACGGCGCTGCACCAATTGAGTTAACCGAGCCGTTTACTACAGGATAGCTTGGGTTAGTAGCATATTGAATAGACCCGGCGCCGTTACCTACGTTGGTTAGGTTAGCACGAACTTTAGCGAAGCTGATAAATTCAGGCAATTTGAATATTGAGCTTACCACTGCGTTCAAACCGACAGACGGATAGAAGAAATAATCTTTGTCTGTAAATGCAAGGCTTGAGTCCCAGTCATTTCTTCCGGTGATATCTAAAAACAATTTCTCTTTATAACCGATAGTTGCTGTACCGAATACAGACTGGATCTGCTGTCTGTCGGCATACTGAGTCGGATAAACACGGCTGTAATCAATATTCGAGATAGAGAAAACGTTAGCAAAGTTCAACAGGTTACCGCTGGTGTTTGAGCCCTGCGTCTGGCTGTTCTGCAAACTCGCACCTATATTGGCAGTCAGGCTGAAGTCCGAGAATTTTTTATTAACGTTTGCAATAACGTCAGCATAAGTTTGTGTTACACCATTTGGATTGTAGGTATAACCACCCTTTGATCCTACGAGTACGTTGCTGCTGGTAGCGAAGTTTTCGGCTTCATACACATCATTAGTTCTATCAACCTTCAAACGTCCGGCGATGTTCAACCAATTGGTGATGGTGTATTTTAAACTTACTGTACCCAGCAGTCGGCTTAAACGATCCTGGTTGTTATTGCGGTTAACAATCCAGTACGGGTTTTGTGTAGCGATGTCGCTGATAGCATAAGGCCAGTTCTGAGCAAACAATACACGGGTCGGATCGTAAAGCTCGTAGTTGTTTTTATACTGGTTAAAATCAACGCCGCGCGGGAAAAGATACAACGACACCAGCGGATTGTAATAAAATGCCTGGTTAGGCCTGTTGTAAACGTTCTGTGAAATATAATTTGCCGACACATCCAGGGTAAGCCTATCATTAAAGAACTGGCTGGTGTTACGGGCGGTAAAATTGTATTTATCAAGCTTATTGTTCGGAATGATCCCGGTTGAATTGGTGCTTTCAAATGAGAAATAGCTCTGATTCTTTTCGGTGCCGGTTTGTAAAGACAATGAGTTGATAAAAGTTTTACCGGTGTTAAAGAATGACTTTGGATTAAACGAATCCGGGGTAGATAATTTAGCGCCCCAGCTTTGCGGAGAGTTGGTTACCGGACTACCGGCCTCCTCAGTAGTTTCGCCATAAGTATTCTGTAATTTTGGAATTTCGAACGGATTTTCAAAAGTAGTATTTGATGAAAAGCTCACCAGTGGCTTACCTGCCTTACCTTTTTTAGTCGTGATCAAAATCACACCGTTTGAGCCCTGACTACCGTATAAAGCAGCTGAAGCAGATCCCGGCAGTACGCTGATGCTTTCAATATCATCAGGATTCAGGTTTTCGATAGCATCGCCACGATCCTGTCCGCCGAACACGCTGTTCAGCTGGCCACTAAGATTGCGCGGCATTGGAATACCGTCAATCACATATAAGGCATTGTTGTCGCCGTTAATGGACTTATTACCACGTAAAACCACTTTGGTAGAACCACCCACGCCTGAAGAGCTCTTAGTGATCTGCGCACCGGCAATCTTGCCCGAAAGACTGTTTACCAAACTTGCGTCAGGCACATCAGTAAGTTCGGTACCCTTAACCGTTTGAACACCGTACGACAGGGTTTTCGATTCTCTTGAAATACCCAATGCGGTTACAACCACTTCCTGTAGTTGCTTTGCATCGGGCTGCAGGCTAACCGAGATCGTAGCATCAGCACCAACGGTTACTTCTTGTGTAATATAGCCGATGTAGCTAAATACCAGCACATCGCCCTGGTTGACATTCAGGGTAAAAGTACCATTTACGTCTGTTTGAGTTCCGTTTGTAGTGCCTTTTACCGATACAGAAACACCGATCAGCGATTCGCCTGTCGATGCGTCTTTAACAACCCCTTTTATCGGTCCCTGCATAGTTGCAGTCCGTACTTTCAATGTTTTATTGAGCAGGGGGTTTGAGTAACTGTTGATACAGCAGGCTATTACCAAAGCCGCTGTCAACCAACAAAATTTTAATGGTAAGTTAATCTTCATAAGATCTTGAATTAAGGTAAATTAAGTATGGGTTGAGAAATAATTGCTAAACTTAAAAAAAAAGTAAATGAAAAATGCAAACTTTTTAAATAATTTTAAAAAGTGTATTAATCCTGTTACCTGCCCAAGTATTCAGGGGAGAAAACCATGCAATTAAATATTTGATTACCAATGTTTTGACATTGTAAATTCAGTTGTCTTTTAGCCCAAAATAAATCCTATAGGTAAACATTTAAAAAGATAATAAAGGGTCATGAGCACCCTGCTTGTTGCAAAAAAACACAACCGACGCTAAAGACCAGATCATCCGGAATATTTACTAAAAATTAAAAGTGGGGCGCATAATTCCTGGTAACGGAATTGAACAGGGATATGAATAACCCGTCCCGCCGGAAGGAACCAGCGGGCACAGGGTTATATTTACTCTCAGAAATGATATCTGACGAAAGCTTCCATGGCCTCGTATTCGGCCATGCCGAGCTTGTCATAGGCCCTTGCCGTTTCACGGGTGCGGTCTTCGGCCCTTACCCAGAACTCGCGCGCATCATCCCCCGGGAAC
>DASZTX010000044.1:0-3347 GCA_035547875.1 Mucilaginibacter sp.
CTGGATACGACGGCAGATGCGCAGGGGCACTTTGTATTTGACAGGCTGAGTTATGCCGACAGCACCCGGTTTGTTATCCAGGCCAGCACGGCCAAAGGAGACCGGGAGGTGGAGGTAGAGCCCGACAAGGTTGCCATAGCATCGGTACAACCAATTCTTCATCATCGCGCAGCAACGACAGCGCCGGCAGCGCTGCAGAACTATGTAGAAAGCAGGAAGCTGTTCAGCGAGGAGGAAAAGAAATACGGCATCAACCAGCATACCAAAATGCTGAAGGAGGTGGTGATCAGGGACAAGAAGCTTGATCCGCATCTGGAACATTCAGAGAATCTGAACGGCAAAGGCAATGCCGATCAGGTAATCACCGCCGACTGGCTGGAAAAGTCAGGTTACAATACGCTTTATGATGCGCTTCGGGCAAAAGGGAACTCTCTTGAGTTTACTAAATTACATCAAGTGATTTCAAAACACACTGTTTCTTCATTAGTAAGTTCACATCCGGATTTAATGGAAATAATAATTGATGGGATGGTGTTAAATCAGCCTTCTGGTATAGGTGATTTTAATCCGTTAGAAGAACTTCATGCTGACGATGTCGAGAGTGTCGAAATAGGATTAGGAGCTCATTATGGCGCGATCTATGGCAGTCGTGGTGCCGGGGGCGTCATTATCGTAACGACCAAGCGGGCAAAGAAACAGAACCTGTATTATAAGGAAGCTCCGGGAGTAATAGTTTATACCGCCCAAGGTTTCTACAAGGCGCGGGAGTTTTATTCACCGCAGTATGACAACCCGCACACCAACCAGAAGATGGCCGATCTGCGGAGTACGATCTACTGGAACCCGGATATCATCACAGACAAAGATGGCAAAGCCTCATTCAGTTACTTCAATGCAGACGGCAAAGGAACTTATAGAGTAGTGGTGGAAGGTATCGACGCGGACGGGAACATCGGCAGACAGGTGTATCACTATCAGGTGGAGTAGTGAACAAACGACTATTACATATTATTTATGTCTTGTTGCTTCCCCTGTGTCTTCTTGGTCAAGATGAAAGCAGCAGTTTCGAGAAAGCCTACCTTCACTTTGATAAGCCATATTACGCCGCTGGGGATACCATTTACTTTAAGGCCTATCTTGTTGCAGGTAGTTTACATCGGCTTTCACAAATGAGTCGTGTATTGTATGTTGATTGCATTGATCCATTCAATAAAATAATTCATAAAATTAAACTTCCGTTAAATGACGGACTTACTTGGGGTGATTTTGCTTTGCCCGATTCTTTATCAAGCGGGAATTATAAGATAAGAGCCTACACTAATATGATGCGTACTGATAGTAGCTGTTCTTTTTTTTATAAAACGATACCGATCAATGGATTGTCACCGATAAAAAGGGATAGCGATGTAACGAAAAGCAAAGAAAAGCAAGGGCTTCCAAGCTTTATGTTTTTTCCCGAAGGTGGTTCTTTGGTTAATGGCGTGAAATCGAAGGTGGCTTTTAAAGCCGTTGCTGTAACTGGATTGGGTATTGAAGTTAAGGGAGTTTTGTTTGATGAGGACAATAAGGAAGTCGCGAGCTTTGCAAGCAGGCATTTGGGCATGGGCGTCTTTGATTTTAGACCTTTAAGAGGAAAGAATTATATCGCCAAGCTTTTCTTTAGCGATGGCTCTGAGGAGTCCGTCGCTTTACCCAGTGCAGTAAACAGCGGACATAATTTGTCAATTGATACAGTGACCAATGATGCGATTTTCGTTAATGTTTCATTTCGTGATACTACTTTAATTGAAAAAAAAGATAGTTTGTATTTAATCGCTCAATCTGGAAGAACAATTTATTCGGCGGTCAAGTTAGAGATGGGGCGAAGAGAATTTACTGCAAAATTCTTGAAACGTTTTTTTCCAGAGGGTATTATTCAATTTACACTATTTTCAGCGGCTGGAGAGCCTCTTAACGAGCGGTTGTTTTTTTTAAGTGATACCGATCGATTAAAACTTTCTTTGGGCACCAACAAAAAAAAATATAGAACGCGCGAAAAGGTGCAAATTAATCTCAGCTCTGAGGGAAAACAGGGTGAACCTGTGTTGGGCGCATTTTCGGTGGCTGTTACGGACGAAACGAAGCTACCCGTTGATGACACCACGGAAAGCACCATATTGACGAATTTACTCCTGACCACTGCACTAAAAGGGTATGTTGAAAATCCCGGATATTATTTTAGTAGAATAAATAAGAGAACGGCTACTGATTTAGATATATTAATGTTAACACAAGGCTATCGTAGTTTTAAGTGGAGAAAAATATTAAGCGATAAAGACGAAAATAAATTAGAACGAAAAGAAAAAGGCTTGACGATCATAGGTACAATAAAAAAAAATGGAACCCCTCTCTCAAACGCAAAAGTTAAGCTGTTTAGCAAAATGAAAGGCGGGGTAATGCTTGATACCATTTCAGATTTCAGTGGGAGATTTGTGTTTGATAATTTAAGCTTTATGGATAGCACTAAGTTTGTATTGCAAGGTCAGACGGCGAAAGGCAACAGGGAAGTCGATATAGTTTTGGACGACGAGGCGAATTCGCCAGAAGTGGGCACATCTACATT
The DNA here is from genome assembly GCA_035547875.1 of Mucilaginibacter sp. Lineage (GTDB taxonomy): Bacteria > Bacteroidota > Bacteroidia > Sphingobacteriales > Sphingobacteriaceae > Mucilaginibacter. The sequence continues at coordinate 2,603 of DASZTX010000044.1, forward strand.
GCCCTTCAATAATCAAGAAAATTTGATTCCTGAAAGCTATGTGCAAAGCAGTAAACTGTTCAGCGAGGAAGAAAAGAAATATGGCATCAACCAGCATCCCAAAATGCTGAAGGAGGTGGTGATCAGGGACAAGAAGCTTGATCCGCATCTGGAACACTCGGATAATCTGAACGGAAAAGGACAGGCTGATCAGGTTCTTACAGCAAAAGATTTTGATAATTTTCCTTGTGGTACGATAATGGACTGTTTGCAGTCGAAGTTAAACTCGGTTAAAGTGCAATATGGTAAATTATATAGCAAACACTCTTTAACACCATATTACGATCCTGAATTAAAAAAAACAACTTTCGCACCGATGGCGGTCGTTATTGATGGCACGCGAAGCGATTACGAAGAGTTACATTCATTAACTATAGATGACGTTGACGCTTTTGAAGTTGAACTTGGAACTCATGGTGGAGCGATATACGGGTCTTTTGGTGCTAATGGCGTCATTATCGTAACGACCAAACGGGCAAAGAAACAGAACCTGTATTACAAGGAAGCGCCGGGAGTAATAGTTTATACCGCCCAAGGTTTCTACAAGGCGCGGGAGTTTTATTCACCGCAGTATGACAACCCGCACACCAACCAGAAGATGGCCGATCTGCGGAGTACGATCTACTGGAACCCCGATATCATCACAGACAAAGACGGCAAAGCCTCGTTCAGCTATTTCAATGCCGATGGCAAGGGAACCTACCGG
>DASZTX010000045.1:0-4885 GCA_035547875.1 Mucilaginibacter sp.
ATAAGTCGTTTAACAAGGAACATCGTTTAACTATAATCGTTTAACAAGGAATATCGTTTAACTGTAACAGTTGCAGCGACCGTAACCGAAATGTTTAGCAATAGCATAAATATTTAGAAAACCTAAGCCCATCCACTCACGATGCATCTGAGTCCAGTTACCCTGCGTGATCAACAGTCGCCACACTGCTTTGGTTACGTCCGTTGGTAAGACTGGGATACAATGCATACACTACTAGCGCACTTGTCTGTGTACTAGATAACCAGTACAGTGCCGTTCGTTCAATGAAGAGGACAAGAATGCTTCAATACTAATTCGGTGCAGGCTTAAAAGGCTTTAACGGTGTTTAGCTGAACCCCTGAACATTGGTCTATCATGGCATCGGCAGAATTCAATCAAAGATTGATTCGCCAGTTTCAGACTTAGATTGACTTGTTAGTAGGTACACCAGTTAGGGAACCGCTGCTCGAGCCGAACAAGGATTTGGCAAACTTATAGGGACTGTCACAAGACTAAATGAGAATCAATCGTTTAACATAACTAACGCAAGGGAACAGGCAATGTATGATAATCGTTTAACAAGCAACTAAACTAGGAACCAGGAACCATGGAACCAGGAACTGGGACATATAGACTAGAATCAGGCAACATGTACATATTAAGGGACTGGAACCGAAGCCACTGGAACCTTAAGGGACTGGAACCATGGATGCTTTTTACGCCCTCCCAAGGCAAACCACATGGAACCATTGCGGATGATGACCTAAGATAAGGGCACTTTTCAACGAACCAAAAGTGTTCCCCGTAACTCAGTCATCCGCTTGCTCTGACTCACGAGCAAATTTCCCGCACATCTGACTGAAAGATAGTTTCCACTTCAGTGCAAGACGCGACTGAAGAAAGCGACGAAAGATTGAACGAAGGCGGGACAATTGCCAACCTTGTCGTACCAGCGTTCGTGCTAATAAGGAAGCATTCCAGCAGAAGTGCTCAAATTGAGTGCAGATACGATAGTAGCGATGCAACAAGCCTGTGAATACCGCATAAGCGATATAGGCAGGAATGAGACTGCTCCTATGGGGATATCTGCAGACAATAAACGGAAATTCGCGTCTTTTATCGAATACATTGAAGCATAACTTGCCATCATCGTCAATGATTGACATACCTAAGAATCGAACTTCTACAGGCGAGACACTCGTATCGTTGAGGGCAAGTGCTGCCGGGTACATTCCACCATTTTCACACGGCTCTTCAATTGCAACAGCCATGTAACGGTTATCAATACTCAGCACATCGTCGATTAGCCGAAAGGTCATGTGAAATTCAGCAGCTTGTACTAGGGAGTGCTTAGCCAACTTGTCAATGTATGCCGATTCATAGGCATACAAATATAAATTAGCAAGAGCGGGTCCGCAGTTAGTACCCATAGGTATACCAACACGTTGTCTTCTACAAGTAGATCCATTCACGAGAAATGTGTTCTGAATTAGCCATTGAACCGCTGTATTTAATTCAGATTTCGTAAATCGATGTAATGAATCAGTATGTTCAAACATTGCAGACCTAGCTCTAGTTACATCCCATTCGCATACATTGTCCTCGCCTCGAGCCCATCGTAGAGTGATGCGCTCATGATGTTGCCCTGCCACTGGATCCACATCTCGGGACTTGGACACCCACTCCCATACCTCATTTAGAACTATTGAAACTTTTTCAATCAGATCTTGATGAGGAATTGCCGTATACATTGTTGAAAAGTCTCCTGTTATAAGTTGCTTAAAACCACTTCTGTTCTTTCTAGGCCACCGTGAAAGAAATGCAACTACTTCTTCGTATCCTGACACTACGAAGAATCGACGGACCCCTGTTCTAAGGATATTCGCGTTATCCTTTTCTCTCAGAGTAGCTAGAACTTTAGTGAGACAGTCAGACAATAATTTGGACAATTGAGTAGTGGTGCATGCAAAGGCAGCGGCGATGAAGCGTTGAGAACAGGGAACTTTATGTAGTTTTGGCATCCAGTACAGGTAACCAAGTCTCTCAGGTACTTCGGTGAAACGATAGAAGCTCTTGAGACGATAGACATGTCTGGCAATTACTACTTCAGCTCCTTCCTCTGAAATCTCGTAAGCACTATTTTCAGATTGCGTTGGATTGGAATCCAGCTCATATCGCAGAATATCTGTGTATTTTCTACGGCAAATAAATGCGACGTTATTAGCGGCTTTGTCCACCGGAACCAGAACAAGGTGAGCTTGCAAGAAGCTTAAGTATTTTAAGTCTTTTTTGCCAAGAACTACTCTGTCTTTGGAGCCGTAGCCTCCGTGAACATTAGCAGCTTCCAACCGAGCTTTACATGCGTTCAATACTGCATGTTTCCAAGCAGTGAAGGCGATCTTATCGATTGCCTCGGATCCCGACACCATACTGACAAAACTATCAAGTGCAATTGAGATCGCTTCCATGGGATCAGCAGCAACATGTGTGCGTACTTTAGGGCCCAGCATAATCAAGCGCCGAAGGTTCGAAGATTCGACAATGTGTGCATCTCCAGTAAGCACGCAACCATCACCAGGGCGGAAAGCTTGTTTGAACAGTCTGCGACATGTGCAAGAATCAGCGTTTCCCTCGGCGTCGCCAAGGTTACGAGCAACTTTTGAATAGTTAAACATTGTACGACCTAAAGGCTTCACTAATTTCCTGACTACTGAAACATCATCTAGAATGCTTGTATCAGCCGGGAAAAGAGATTTGCTTTCTGAGCTGCGTAGCACAACACCCAAGGGAGTAGCACGAAGAAGTTGGGAAGTCCATTCAAGAGAAACCACTGGTCTGCCCTTCCTTCGTCTTTCAGAAACACTTTGCGTACGGATGAGTAATTGTGAACGAATGCATTCAATTACAAACTGTACAGCGGCATCTTCAAAGTCGTGCTTTTCCTTTTCAAGAAATGAGAGCATTCTCCATAGATTACGAGGAGCGTATCCATTCCAGTTAACCTTTTCCAGCAAGCAAGCATCCTTGTGAAATAGTTGAACTAAGAATCGACAGCGTCGTTCCCAATTTCGGTAACCGAATTGTCTCGAAGAGTAAGATGTTAAATTTACATCTGACCTACCGCCTTGATTCACAAGTGCCGGCATCGGATCTGGTCTTCTGCTACTGTTGGAGACATTACCAATTGGGCTAAGAGGCATCTCATCATCCATAATGGGTGCTAGTGGGTCGGAATTAGCGCTAACAGTTTTCGACTTGTTATATATAGAACTGTTCTTTGCCCATTTCATGGGATTAGAACGTGTGCGATGGCGATGTCGATTTCTGCCAGACCATTCCACGTTGTAACCTCGAGGTTGATAACTGTGTAGCCGTTCAATCCAGAATTTTTCTCTGGGGGAAGCTACCGAGCGAAACAACTTATTATCCACTTTTCCATTCGCACTCGTGTACATACGAGGAGGAATGACCTCCAGTGGAATCAAATAAAATGGATGAATTCCAACCTGTCGGATGTGGACATGTAAAGGTGTACTCTCACCTCTACGAGCCGTAGAAACATGTTGTTGAAATCTTGCAAGAGCTGATTTTACCGTCTGTCCAACATATAACTTTTGGCTACCCACTGCCATTATTGCATAAATAACCCCTGTTACCGATAAAGCTTCTCTGCCACGTAAAAGACTTCTTTGATCAGAACCATGTTTTTGAAGTTCTCTTCTTACCTTAATGACAGACCGCCACGTTCTCTTCACACATCTAGGAATGTGTGGTAAGTAGTGACCCTTGTCATATTTAGCTTGGAGAACATTACCCACAACCCGCCAGTTGAATCTAGCCTCTGTCGCCAAAGGGAGAGCCTTTCCCTTATTAATAGAGCGCAATCGGAACCGATTAACCTTAACAGCTTTTGTAGCTGTCAAACGAGACAAATTCTTGGCATCAGTCCCTGCGACACATTCCGAGTTGTTAAGATCCCCAACAAGATGATTATGGTTATGAGACCCTGCCACTGGTAGCTGATCTGGAATCATAGGAGAATAAGGAACCGAACACATTGACGATGTGTAAGATGATCGTGGCTCACGAATGGGACTTGACGTGAGTGAACCTTCACGTTTTGAGGAGCTCTTTATAGTGTGCCCCCCGACACTATGCCTTGGTATGCTGGGCTGGCACTGCCCCTTAATATTAGTAGTAGACACTAGTTTGAATGATTCCAAAGGAACCGGCGAACTGCGAGGCTAGTGAGGCCAAACAATCCGTGCCACAGACTCAGAGTGATTAAACGGGAGACACATGTCGCCTCGCTCACTTGAATCATGCAGCCATAGCCACTTAGGCACCAGCAAGAGAAGAACTCCCCATTCTGGGCCTGCAAGGCCATGCGTATGAATATAATAATACAACTACCAAAATGCACACTTTGCAAGTCGGGTTGTTAGTTTTAATTGAAGAGTGTCAATGCGTCAAGTTCTTAGCCTCAAATGATCACCAGAAAACACCCCCTTTAGTGCCGAAGGACAACATGAACCAAACCATTATGAAGCGGAACTCATCAGCACAGAAATGTGAGGCTTGGGCTTGAGACCAACAACGGCCAGTTTAAAGCTGCGCAGCTATCGATATATATCGACTCTCACTTGTTCTCACATAGCGGCTAATATAGAGACAACCGAAACATGTTTGGCAAACAAATTACAAAATCGTTTAACTTTAATCGTTTAACTTTTAATCGCTTAAAATAAGTCGTTTAACAAGGAACATCGTTTAACTATAATCGTTTAACAAGGAATATCGTTTAACTGTAACAGTTGCAGCGACCGTAACCGAAATGTTTAGCAATAGCATAAATATTTAGAAAACCTAAGCCCATCCACTCACG
>DASZTX010000046.1:0-1941 GCA_035547875.1 Mucilaginibacter sp.
GCCAGGTCGCCCACCGTGGAATAAATCCCGTCATGGCCGATATTAAAGGCCCAGTTGATGTAGGGGTTGCGGGCAAAGCCATTTTCCGTGCGCACATAGCGCTCGGCGAGTTTGGGGATGATGCTGTCATTGCTGATGACCCCGGAATGGGACATTTTTAGTTTATCGAAGATCGCAGCCTTCAGGAAGGCGCCATAGGACTGACCGGATACCTTTTCGATGATCCTTGCCAGCAGGTAATAGCCGGTATTGCTGTAGGCCGTGCCGGTACCCGGAGCGAATAGCAGCTTTTGCCGGGCCAGGTAATCCATCACCGTCTTTGGTGTCAGGTCAGCCCGGTTCAGGTAGAGCGTATCAAAGTCCATGGGCAGGCCGGACATATGCGTAAGTAAGTGCCGCACCTTGATCTGATCACCGGATGGAAACCCGGGAAAGAACTTACTGAGGCGGTCTTCCGTGGAAAGAAGTTGCTGTTGTGCCAGCATCAGGATAGCAGCAGCGGTGAACTGCTTGCTGACGGAGGCTAAACTGTAACGGGTATCGGTTGTACAGGGCATCTGCCATTCCCGGTTAGCCAGGCCGTAGGCTTGCTGTAACAGCACGGTATCATGCCAGCTGACCAGTACCGTGCCGCTGAATCCGTTAGTGTCCGCTTGCGCCTGCATATACCGGGCAAGTCTTTGCGGCAGATCATCCTGTGCGTAGCCGATTTTCCAAACGACACCAATTATGATGATGGTAACTGAAAGTATCTTTTTCATCCTGTTGGGGTTAAGGTTGCCGGATCAGTTTAATCGCCATATCCAGCTGGTTATCGCTTCCGGACAACAGGCTTTGCCGCGTTTGGGGCACCCGCTGGTCGATCCGGACACCATTTTGCTGCGCTTCCCGCCCATTGTTGTAAAAAATGGCATTACCGGTAAAATCCAAGGTGTAGCCGCCAGGCAGGTGCAACTGTTTGATGTCCCCATCGGCTCCGGCAGTTTGTTCACCGATGGTGATGGCCTGCGGGAAGATCGCCTGCAGGTTCATCGTGTTCCATTCGCTCTGGCTGAGGGTTTCACTGTTCACAATAATCACGACCTTTCCCGGGTAGGGCGCCTGATCTACCGGCAGGCCCGGCGGATAGTAGGTGGCGGTATCTCTTTTTAAGCGATACGTACCTAGCTGCTGTTTATTCAGCTCGTAATAACGGGCATAAAAATGGGGTACGGCGCCAAAATGCTTAAAAATATACGTATACACAAAGCCGCCCCAGTCGGGATAACCGCGCATATCAAAGATGATGCCTGGCATTTTCCCTGCTGTGGTGAGCAGGGAATCCATATGGTGGTCAATGACTTCGTCCGGTGTTTTGGCGATCAGACGATAGGTATCGCTGATTTTAAAGTAAGCGATACTGTCGCTTAAAAGGATCAACCCGTCGCTGTCCGACTTCTTCGGCGCTGCGGTTGAAAGGTACCGGCTGATGCGTGTGAGATCTTCCGGCTGTCCTGCCCCCGAAAAAGTGGTAGGACAAAGCAGCACTTGCCTGCCGCGCCGTACCTGCAACTGAAAGCTGCCCGAATCAGCACCCCATACCAAATTCTGCGCATAATCAGACAGGCGGTGTACCATCGCCGGACGGTTGGACGCTGAAAGCAGTCCGGCCAAACGGTTAACTACCCGCTTCACCGGTTCGCCGTTGATGGCCGTGATCTCATCACCCTTCCGGATACCTGCAGCAATGCAGCGCTCCGGGATGATCTCCCCCGTCACCAGGATGTTATCCTCAAAAACATGATAGGTAAAGGGCGGATAATACCCATTCTTAAAAATCTCCTTCCTGAACTGCAGTTGTTTGTAAAAGCCGAAGCTGTGGGTATCCTGGAACAAGGCGGTGAGTTTCAGCAAAATTTCTTCGTATTGCTGGCGGCCGTCCGCCGACAGCATCCGGGGAAC
>DASZTX010000047.1:0-1751 GCA_035547875.1 Mucilaginibacter sp.
AATTAAAACAATATTTCCCAAAACCCGTTGTTTAATTTGAAAAACAGCTTATACCGATCATAAGATAATCTTTATGAAAGATTTTGTCGTCAAAAAAAGTATATCGATCCATGCACCGGCCGAAGTAGTTTGGGATGCACTGACAAATCCGGAAAAGACAAAAAAATACTTCTTTAACTGCAGGGTGCTTTCCGACTGGCAGGTTGGCAGCCCGATCATATTTGAGGGCCGGATTTTCCTGCTGATACCTATAAAACTTGAAGGTGTTATTACCGAAGTGAAGCCAAACAAGTTGTTGAGATATAAGCTCTTCAGCGAGGTAGGCGACCGCGGCGGCTCTTCGACCGTAACCGATGAACTGGAATATATTAACGGCGAAACGATAGTGCACATTACAGACGACGTTGGCGTTGGCGAGGGGGTGGAAGAAAGGTACGAGCGCTCTGTAAAAGGCTGGGATAAAATTCTTTGGGGTTTAAAGGATTTTGTTGAACAAAACAAGTTTTCGTTGGCTTAATAGTTCTGCATCTTCTCAATAATGGCAGAAAAAAGCACAACAAGCGAGAGTAAGATGAATAAGTGCACTAAAATAAGCACCCACGTGCCCTTATTAAGCCCGAAAAAATAATAAAGACCGGTATGCTGCTGCCTTTTATTCATCAGATCAAATTTAGTTAAAAAAGGGCATTTACAATAGCATGTCAGTTATTCAAAAGATTCGCATATTAATCTATCCGCCCTCGGCGGTCAGGGCTAAACGGTCAGCGGGGTGTTGTCTATCAGGTTCATCACTTTGTCTACCATCACCTGTACATCAAAAGGCTTGCGGACATAATCATTTGCCTTACACTCTTCCACGATCATTTCGATGTTGTTGGCGGTTGACAGGATGATCACCGGGATTTTGTTAAGATTGTCGGACTGTTTGATCTTAAGACAGAACCTGTGGCCAGGTTGATTATTGATAAATTCGTCTATAAGGATAAGATGGGGTTTAAATTCTTGTATTACCTCCAGGTCTTTGGGTTCGGGACAGCTAAACGTCTCAAAACCCTCATCTTCCAAAATATACGAAACCAGGTTTCGTATATCCTGATCGTTTTCGACGATCAACACTTTTTTCTTCATACAATCAATAGTAAAATATAACCAGGCAGATCAAATATATAAATTACGCTTAAAATTTTATTATTACAGTTAATAAATTTACCGCCCCGATCTACGCATCTATTACATGATCACTTTCACCTTAATTTGTCCGTCTGATAATGTGCGGATGATCAACTGTTCCGTGGTTGGATAAATAGCTTTAATATCAAGATCCCGGATCGATACATCCGAATGAATGCCATTCCCCATATCTTAGTATTATCTACGATAAATTCTTTTCCGGCAACGTCAGCCTTCATTCCCACCACTTGCTGGTTTACAGTTTTGGTCAGGTGATCATAGTTTTCCTGCAGATCGAGGTAAACGTTAAAACCGTTAGCCGGGGTGTAGGCAGATAAATTGGGCAAAGGTTTTATGGGTCGTTGTGTGCTTACCGTGGTAAAAATCGGTTTGGCTGACAGTCCGACCGAAAATGTAAGCTGCGACCCATTAAGGCTAAAACTGCTCAGCCTCACCGACTCGGGGTTGATGTAAACATACCCCATATCCCCCGCTTTGGTCTCGGTAGCAAGGTTCTTCCATATCTGCTCAACCATAGGCCTTATATTGTAAGCGGCTATCCGTGCATCCACCTGCTTCCC
>DASZTX010000048.1:0-8637 GCA_035547875.1 Mucilaginibacter sp.
TGATCGGTATTGCATCGGTTCTGAAAAAACAAAATTCGGGCAAAAGCCTTGGAGACCTGGAGAACGCCATGAAAATAGCCCGAAAGCTGCGTCAGCCTCAGTTGGAGGCGCGCATTTACGAGGCTATGTCCGGCGTTTACCGGCAGGAAAAAAATTATAAGGAGGCAATGGAGGCTCTCGAAGCGCAGCATAAGCTGCTCGACAGCTTATTACGCGCCGATACCGCCAAAGATATCGCCGCACTCGACAGCAGCTACGCGTTGGAAACCTCTTATGAGCAGATCGGGCATTTGCAGCAAACCAATAAGCGCGAAAAGAAGGAATTACAGGCAGGATGGATCATATTGATGGCGGTATTGGTCATTGCCGTTTTACTATGGCTTTATTTACAGAAGATTAAAAAGCTGAATCAGCAGCTAAGGGAGTCGAACAGGATTAAGGATACTTTATTTTCCGTTATCGGCCATGATCTCAAAGGACCTGCCAGTAGTGCGCTTCAATTATTCGAAATGATGGAGACCGAGGAATTTACCGATGCTGAGCTGAAGTCGATGATCTCGGAATTGAGAAAGCAGACCACCGCCTCGCTCGACCTGCTGCAGTCCCTGTTTGAATGGGGGCGAGCGCAACTGCAGGGTATCAAGGTGAACGTTACCGACTATAATCCAAAGTCTATCGTCAGTCGCACGGTTACGTTGTTATCGCCACAGGCGCACCAGAAACGTCTGAAAATTAGCGACAACACGAATCCCGATCTGAAACTGCACACAGATGCGGATCATTTTGAATTTGTGATCCGAAATCTTCTGTCCAATGCCATTAAATTTAGTCGCCCGGGTGGCGAGATACGCTTGAATGCAACAGCGCAGGACAAAAATGAGGTGATCTTCTCCGTGACCGACGAGGGGGTGGGCATCAGTGAAGAGCAACAGCGCAGTTTCCTGTCCGGAAATTTGAAGGTCGCGTTTGGAACCGCCCGCGAAAAGGGCAGCGGTTTGGGCTTGTTACTCTCAAAAGATTTTATCAGGGCGAATCATGGCCGTATCTGGCTTGAAAGCAAGGAGAACGAGGGAACTACATTTTATGTTGCTTTGCCTGCTGCTTAAATTACGCCTTTTTTGCGCGGAGCCTGCTCAGAAATTGAGGCGTGAAGCCGAGGTATGACGCCAGCATGTATTGCGGCACCCTCTGTAAAAACTCAGGAAACTGGCTGGCGAAACTCCGGTAACGCTCTTCTTCTGTCTGGTTAAAAATAAAACCGATACGGCGCTGCGCAGCCACATAGGCTTTTTGCATCATTATCCGGAAATAACTCTCCAGCCGGGGGATTTCTTCGCAAAGTTTTACCCGGTTTTTTTCGGTGAGGAATAACAAGTCGGACGGCTCGATGGCCTGTATGTAACAATTGGCAGGTTGCCCGGTCATCAGGCTGTCCTGATCAGTTATCCACCAGTTTTCGATCCCAAACTGTAAAATCTGTTCGTTCAGTTTCTGATTGATAAAATAAAGGCGCAGGCAGCCTTTTACCACGAAATAATTCCCATAGCAATGCTTACCGGCTTCGAGCAAAAATTCTTTCTTTTTTAATGACCTTTTCTCAAGTCTGTCGCAAAGCAGCGTCTCTTCAGCCTGGTTTAGCTGAACAAATCTTCGGATATGGTCAAGCAGTTCGGGATACATACATCCGGTTTATCACCGGGCAAGATACAAGAATCAGATAAAAAATGTCCGTAATTATTTAAGGGGTGTATATTAGCACTATGAAAACAGTAAAATGGGGAATACTTGGAGCGGGTCGCATCGCACGAAAGTTTGCATCGGATCTTAAATTGGTCGGAGACGCCGAACCGATCGCCGTTGGATCGCGTACACAACAGAGCGCTGACGCCTTTGCGGATGAGTTCGGCATCAAATACCGCCATGCGGGTTATGAAGAACTTGCCCGGAATCCGGAGGTGGATGTGATCTACATCGCGACGCCTCATAGCTTCCACCATGAGCATACGATACTTTGCCTGCAGCATGGCAAGGCTGTTTTGTGCGAAAAGCCATTCGCGATGGATGCCCGTCAAACCACGGAGATGATCAGTCTCGCCCGGCAGAAGAACGTGTTTTTAATGGAAGCCCTCTGGACAAACTTTCATCCGCACTTCAAAAAGACGCAGCAAATGATAGCTGATGGTATGCTTGGCGACATCAGGTCCGTCCTGATCAATTTCGGGTTCAAACCCGCGTCGCCTGTACCTGCCCGCTTGTTTGATCCTGCGCTTGGAGGCGGCACACTTTTGGACATCGGCATTTACAATGTATTTATGGCAACAAGTATTTTGGGAATACCGGAGAGCATAGAAGCCAGTATGAAGCCAGCGAGTACAGGCGTGGATGAGCAATGCGCTATCCTGTTCAAATACGGCAACGGTGCAATGGCGCAGCTTTTTTCAAGCTTTTGCACTAATCTCGCAACAGAAGCGGATATCGCGGGTACCAATGGACGTATAAGACTGACCTCACGGTTCTATGAACCATCAGCAACCATCGAATATTATCCGGGATATTCGGACAGCAGGCAGATCATACCCGTCGAAAAAGAAAAGGGATTTGGCTATCAGTACGAAGCTCGCCATGTTAACAACTGCCTGAAGCGCGGGCTTACAGAGAGCGGTGTCCGGCCACTGAGTGATACGCTGAAATTAATGGAATTGCTGGATCGGATCAGAAAAAAGGCTGGAATACGATATACCACGGACGAATAAATCGGACAAAGATACTTTCAGGGGTGATGGTTTTGTGGCTGGCAATAAAGCGGATTCGTTTATTAAACTTCAGTGGCTGACAACCATTGGTTGTTTGTTTGCGTAAGTTAATTGAAACAACTATCCTCGTTTGTTTATTGTAACCTACATATACTAACATATTTGCCATGAAAAAGCTACTTTACCCGATTTTACTTTTTTCGTTTTTATTTCCTGCCATAACCGCATCCGCTCAAACCGGTGATACGCCAAAAACAAGCGGTTGGATGCAGCATAAACCCGCCGGGGCATTTCAGATACAGGTCACTTACCGGAAAGGCGATATTGACCAGCTGAACAGCGCATTGAATGCAAACGGTATTCCGTCCATCAATGAAAGTGACATTTGGATCAACGCCTCGATGAGTCACATTTTTGATAAATGGCTGTTTGAGGACGGCATCGGTTTTACACCGATAGCGACCTCGACGATGAATGACCTTAAAGCCCGCTACAACCAATATCAGTTATTCTGGAGAGCGGGGTATAATGTATCTAAAAACCCGGCGTATCGGCTATACCCGTTTGCCGGTGTTAATTTTTCTGCGGCAATGCTGAAGATACAGGACAAGGCCCGGGAGCGCAGTGTTTCTAATTTTTCCGACGAGTTACTGAACAGTACCTCGAGCAAAACCTTATGGCAGCCGAATTTTGGCGTAGAATTAGGCGCAGGATTCGACTTCCTGATCAAAATGAAGCCAAAGAAAATGGAATGCTTTGAAGTGGAGCGTAATATCCCGGTTGGTATTCGCGCGGGCTATTATATCAATGCTTATGCAGGCGACTGGAAAATAGATGGTTATAAGCTACAGAATAGTCCTGACGAAAAACAAAGCGCGGTATTCGTAACGCTTAATATCGGGTTGGGATATAAGGTGACTAAATAAAACAAAGGCGCGGTGGATATTAGGTATTCACCGCGCCTTTAAGGTCATATTATTTATTATAAAGTTTATCGAGTAACAAATAACGGCCGCGTTCAGTCTCCGGCTGCAATTTGGAATTTACATCAATGTTCATGTATTTCACCGGGCTGCTTTTGGTGTTTGGTTCCCATTTCGGCAGACCTTTTCCGTTTGGATTTCCGGTCTTGATAAAATTGGCGAAATAACTCTCCATCGTTGAGGAAACCTTAAAGTCATCCGGCGTCCAGGCAAACACCTTATCATAGGGAAGGTTGCCCATCGCAAATTCAATTTCTGATGCATGTGATGCCCCGACCATTGCAGGCGGCATTTTATTATTGGCAGGTGCTGGTTTCACCTCCGGAGGGCGTGGTGTGGAAAACAGGTAGCGATACACAGGCTTATTTCCGGTTTTGCTTTGCAGATCGGCCCATTTCCAGGTACTGTATGCAATAAAACGGTCGCTGGCCAGCGCGGTTGCAGACCGGATCACTTCGTCCTGGGAAGCCCCAGGGTAAAGTTTTAACATCTCGTCCGCATCGTTCGGAAACTGTTGTTTTACTTTTTTAGCATAGTTTTCCGGTGTCGGCATATCGCCTCCGGTAAATGCCTGGTAAGGGATTTCAGCGGAGTTCCAACCAACCAGTAGCGGAATATGCGCCTGCTCTCCGGCTTCGAAAATAGCTACAGGTGATTTCGGCAGGAAATAGCCGTCAATGGTTGCTGCAAGCCTCCATATGCCGGGTTTTGAAGCATCATCCAAAAGCTGTGCAGCCGGAATAGCCCGCAGGGCGCTTAATGAAGTAGCATTATTTTTTTCTCCGAATGTAACACCGTTCTTTTCACCCTCGCTCAGCGGAATGGCGGGCAGGGTAGGGTTGATCATCGCACCGCTTTCACCGATGGCGCCTGCGATCAGGGGTTTGGAAAGCGGAGATGCCATTTGTGCGCATACGGCTATGGAACCTGCCGACTCACCCGCAATGGTTATTTTATCTGGGTCACCGCCAAAGGCGCTGATGTTGGCTTTCACCCATTTCAGCGCCGCGTTCTGATCCAGCAGGCCATAATTGCCGGAAGCATGGTTAGGCGACTCGGCCGTCAGCTCCGGATGCGAGAAGAATCCGAATATTCCCAGGCGGTAATTGATCGTCACTGCCACAATTCCTTTCCTGGCCATACTTTCTCCGTCATACCGTGCCTCCGATCCGTCACCGGCTACAAAGCCTCCGCCGTAAAAATAAACCAGCACCGGGAGCTTCTGGCTGCTGGTCTTTGCCGGTGTCCACACATTCAGATAAAGGCAGTCTTCACTCATAGTGTCTGCGCGGAAGATCATATCCCCGAAGATGCGTTTCTGCATCGGCATGTGACTGAAATGATCGGCCTTTAATACGCCCGACCAGTTTGCAGGTGGCTGAGGCGCCTTCCAGCGAAGTTCTCCCACCGGAGGAAGTGCGTAAGGTATTCCCTTAAAACTGCGTACGCCTGTAGATGTGTTAAAGGTTCCTTCGAGTTTTCCATTGCTGATCGTCACCTGGTTGGTTAGTGCCTGCGGATATCCGGCCGCGCACAGCAACAACGCCACGACCAGTGAAAAAGCTGTTTTCATAATTTGATTTATTTGAGGTTAATTGGCTTTAAATGAAAAATATTTTATTATTGTATCATTATGTTACAATAATAATTCCTTACTTCGACTTAATCAATAGAAATCATCAAATTATTAAAGATTTAATGAAAAAACAGCCCGGAAAGGAAATTGAGAATATTCATGGCGAAGGCTTTTTGAAGAATACAGCCATTGACGCCGTTATTTTCGGATTTCATGATGACCAGTTAAAGGTATTGCTGATCGAATACAAGCGGACAGGTCTGTTTGCTTTGCCCGGTGGTTTTATCAGAGACGATGAAGATATTAACGATGCCGCGATGCGTGTGGTATCCGAACGGACAGGGCTGTCGGACATTTATCTCGATCAGTTTTATGTATTTGGAGATTACAGCCGTTTTGATCCTTCTCCGCTGAAAAAGATCATGGAAGCGAATGGCAATCATCCCCCGGAAGATCATTGGTTGCTAAAACGATTCATTTCTATCGGGTATTACGCCCTTGTAGATTTTACAAAAGTGGTACCCAGCCCGGCGGCGATATTCGACAGCTGCCGTTGGTACGACCTCGATAAAATGCCTCAACTCATTCAGGATCATGCCCTGATCGTAAAAAAGGCTTTGTTTACCCTCCGTGCCAATCTCGACCATAAACTGATCGGATTTAATCTGCTTCCTGCAGAGTTCACGCTTGGCGAACTGCAAAGGCTTTACGAGACCATCCTCGACAGAAAACTGATACGACCGGCCTTTCAGCGTAAAATGCTTGCTCTTGGCATTTTGGTAAGGATCGCCAAAAAAATGACAGGCGGCGCACACAAAGCGCCATATCTGTACAGGTTTAAACCTGAGGGAAACGCAATTGCTCCTGAAAACCCGCAATAAAACGGTATCATTGCAGATTTATGTACAGCAGGGACGAGGCATCAAATCTTAAACAGCAATTCTGGACGGCATTCGGGCAATATATATCGCCGGTTAGATCGGCGGAAGGAGGGAAGGTTAACTGGATAAATTACAAGACCGGTTTAAAACATGTTTATTTTAAAATGGACGCAGATAAACGTCATGCGGCCATCGGTATCGAACTCAGCCACCCTGATGACGGCATAAGGGAATTGTTCTTTGAACAATTTAAGGAATATAAAAACATACTGGAGCAAGCGTTAGACGAGAAATGGACATGGGAATTATCGGTTCAGAACGAGTCGGGTAAGATTGTAAGCAGAATTTACACCGAAAAACACGAGCTGAGCATTTTTAACCGGCAGGACTGGCCGGAACTGATCTCATTTTTTAAACCACGTATCATTGCCCTCGATGCCTTCTGGACTGACGTTAAAGACGGTTTTGATAGCCTGAAATAAAGGCGTCATTTTAATTTTTAGTCAAACAAACTATGCAACTCATTGATTATATCATAACAAAGCGCTGGTTTGCTTAAATTGACATTAAATAAATTTGGAATTTTGTGGATTATTTATAATTTTGGTTAACACAAAGCGTTTGATATATTATTATCTTAAAATCAAATACCATGAAAGGGAATATACTGATAGACTTTTTAATCAGAAATGGTTATCTGCCTAATAATATCAAAAAACCCGTTTTAGCACCTGTGCCGGTTAAAGGCACGCCTAAAGTTCCGGGCCGTAAGAGCAACTAATTTTAAATCATTTTTCTTACTGATCGGGCATCATATTATTTATGCTGCTCCACAACTCATCTGCGATGGCGTCTGTTGACTGATTGCCATTGCAGATGAGTATTTTTTCCTCATCTTTCAGGCGGTCAATTATCTCAAGATACCTGCCGCGTACGTCCCTTAAATTATCTAGCGTTTCGTATAGTTCTGTAGAGGTTCTGCCTTTTTCCAGGCGTTCTATACTTTGCTCCGGTGCTATGTCTATGTAGATATTCAGATCAGGACGCAAAAGCCCCGCGCTGAGAGAATTGGCCTGTATAACCCAGTCGAGGCCCACATACGGACTTTGATAAGCGTAGGACGAAAGGTAATACCGGTCACTAATGACCGTATAACCTTCTTCAAGCATTTTAAGAATGCCGTCTGTTTTATTCAGGATATGATGCAGGCGGTCGGCAACGAAAAGCGCAGCGATCGTCCGGTGGTCAGCTTCTATCCGGTTATTAAACATATCCCGGATCATTTTTCCCATCGGGCTGTCAGTCGGTTCACAGGTGAGGTGAACTTTGTGCCCTTGTGCCTCCAGTTTCTCTTTAAGCAATTTTGCCTGCGTGCTTTTGCCGCTGCCGTCGATTCCCTCAAAGGCGAAAAAAAAGTTCTTCTTCATCAAAAGTATGTGTAGCGGTCAAATATACGACGGGAGAGCATATTTTAAGTAAGCAACTCCACTATTGAAGGTTGACACAGATCGCGTTTGCGGAATCGAGATGCATCTTAATAGCAGATATATTATTAGCTGCAACCTTTCTTATCCTGCTGTCCGAATTATTTTCGGCGTTGGTATATAATTTTAAGGCTTGCTGGTGGCTGTTAACCATCATTTGTAAATAAAGTTTATCGAAGGCCGGACCCTTCAGTTTGGAAAGCTGAGCGATCATTTGCTGATGGACGCTGCTGAGTGTGTCGGCATCGGGCATCTTCTTATCGGTCTCCAGCTGTTTTAATTTATTAATTATTCTTGTATGATCGTCGATCATGGTTTTGGCGAGGCCGATTACTTTTTGATTACCCGAGTTGGTGATTGCAAGGCCTGAGGCCTTTATTTCTGTAAGACCGCTTTCAATACCGTTTCTGATAAAAAGGACGCTTTGCTGATCGTCTTGTGTTTTGTTGTAGTTTTTACCTTTTTTATCCCGGCAGGCCTGGGAAGAAAACAAAAATATGATCCCCGCTGCCAGGTAAATTAGTTTCTTCATCACGAAAATTTAAGTTTACGCTAATATAACAATATAAACCGGATTCGGTTTTTGCCCCGGAGTTCCGGGCTGATAAAAGGAAATATCCGGGAGCAGCACCGGTTTTAAACGAATACTCCCGGATAGAAAAAGCTTATTTAAGCGAGATTTCGCCCTGCGTTCACAATGCCGTAAACTGTGCGGACTACTAATTTGTTGTAAATTTTAGTCAGTTCTTCATCATCACAGTGGTTAAGGCATTGCAGCGCATAATGCTGCATGATCACCAGCGGTAACACGATCCGCTCCCGGATGGCGATCGATTTACGCTCAACCGGATATTCCTGCATCAATACTTTGGTTCCGGTTAGTTCAAGCAAAAGTATTTTGGTAAGCTCGAATTCCTCTTTCAGCATCGACCAGAAACCGCCGAATTTCTTATCCTTTTC
>DASZTX010000049.1:0-7592 GCA_035547875.1 Mucilaginibacter sp.
CCGGTCGCATCATACGTATAGGTAAATGCCGTGCCTGCAGCCGTACCCGTTTGTGGCAGATTCAGTATATTATAGGCAGTAATATTTTTGCTCTTCGTGTTGTCGACCAGATAGGTGCTGTTTTTTACATTGCCGTTGCCGTCATAGGTGTAGTTCCAGCCGCCGTGCAACAGACCCAGGTCACTGCCGGTCGCATCGCTGATGCTTTGTGCCTGGTTGGTATTCCCGTAGGTATAGGTCAGGTCGTCGGTCAGGGTGCTGCTTCCTGTCGTGCGCTGCAGCCTGATGATGTTGCCCGCCAGATCATAACGGATATCGCGCTCATTGTAGTTGTCGCTTGATAACGCGTTCGTCAGCCGGTTCATAGAATCGTACAGGTAGGCAAATGACTTTCCGCTGGGGGAGGCCGCCGTTCCGTAGGTTTGACCGGCGATGTTACCGTTGTATTGTTTAACGAAGCTCATTCCGTTTTTCGACGTATCCGTATTGTACTGCAGCTGTTCGGCAAACAGCGGTGCGCTGCTTTTAACCAGCCACCCCCTTTCGTTGTAGTTGTAGCTGACCGTCTGCAGAAAGCTGGTGGCGGTATTATTCCCATGCAGGTTCTTCCGCCGGATCTGCCCGATTTCGTTATAATCAGCCTGCACCAGCAAGACGTTCTTTCCGGAATTAATCCGCTCAAATGTCTGCGTCTTACGGCCCATATGATCATAGACGTAGCTGTTGGCAATAGTAGCCGCGGTCACGGCAGCGGTATTGCCTGAGTTCTTGACCTTGTGCACACGGGTAGTGGCCGTCACCTGGTCGGTAAAGTTAAAGGTGCTGCTGATATCGTCATAGTTATAAGCACTTAATACCCCGCCAAGATCATGCTGGAGAAACGCCCTTACGCTCCTGCCCAGGTCGTCATAGTAATGAGCTGTCCACAGCATATCCAGCGTCGGGTTTGCCAGCGTATTTAATATCGCCGTTTTTGTCGCTGTCAGCAGGCCAGTTGTCATCGTGCTGTAGCCCGACGCGGCGAAATCCCCGGGAAGGCCGGGAAGATTGGTATAATTATCGTAATAATTGATGGTCAGTATTTTGTTGGGTGTAGGGTAACTGGTGATGGTATAGCCGGTGGTATTGTCGGCGTAATTCCGGACATCCCATTGCGCTCCTGCATAAACGGCAGTTTGTAAGGTCGCCATACTTTGCCCTGCTGACGGCCATGTACCGGTCAGGATCACCCGGCCCTGCGCATCGTATTTGGTCACCGTCCATACGTTGGTCGTGCGCTGAACGCTGTCCTGGGTCATCACCGGCTGATCCAGCTGGTTGTAGATGATGAAATCCCAGCCTTTGCCCGGTATTTTCTTTTGCACGAGCCGGAGCCGGTCGTCGTACCGGTACCAGTAGCAATAATTATTCAATAAAGTGGCAGACGGGATGCCGGTAGCGGCATCGGGATTGGCCATCGGCGGCAAAACATAGGCCAGGTTGCCCTGGTTGTCATACACGTAATAGGTGCTCAGCATCTCGATCAGATGCAAAGCTTTATTGAAGTTATAGGTGCGCTTTAAGACAATGTGCCCCTCCTTATCTTTATATTCCTCCACCGAATTCAGGCAGCCGCTGGTCGCGGGATTCCAATTTTCGTCACGGGTGATGGTTACGCTCAGTTCGCCGGTCGCGTAAAAGGGCGTGGCCGCCCGTGCCAATATCCGGCTGTTATTGGCGTTGATCGTAGTCGTGTACAGGGCGACCTTTCGGCTGCCGGGATTATTTATCGTGTCTGTTCCGCTGAAGGCCGTCTGATCGTTGGTGGTATAAAGCATTTTGAGTGTATGCCCGGCGCTGTTGGGGTCACCCGTTCCGGGAAGTTGCCAATCCTGGCCTGGTGCGCCCTGTTCGACCACCCGGTTCAGCGGAGACTCCTCAAAGCCGGTCTGGGCAAAGGGATAAGGGGTGTTCACCACGCCGTTAGCCTGCTGCGGGCTAAGACCGCCTGCCGGGTGGTAAAAGTTCTGGATACCGGTAGTGGCGGCATCGCTGCGGTAGCTTCCGTCGGCCGTGCCGGTCTGTGGGGCGTAAGGCATGTACTTGTACGGCTCCCGGCCCACTGTGTCATACGCTATGGGCTGCACCATGTCCTTATTCGTTGGCGAACCCTGGACCTGCACGGTCTGCAGGGGGCGGCCCAAGCCGTCGAAATACTGGATCGTCTGCATCAGCTCGCAGGCATTGCGGTTGCGCAGACCCGCCGTGTCAGTGATGCCGGCCACGCGCGGCACCGAGGTCATGATATAGGTTTTATCGCTGCTGGGCGCTGTTGCAAGCGGCAGGCAGGTCGGGCCGGTAATAAACAGATAAAGCCGCTGGCTGCCCGTCGGCGTAAAGCTGAATGTTGGCGACAGCTGTATCTTCAGGTTGTTGTAGTAATCGCCCGGTGCCAGCGTGCCCGTGGTAGGCGGAGTGATGTAGGTCTGCGCCCGCACCCCGAGCGAGAAAAATACGAGACCGGCTGTCTGCAGGAGACCCTTTACCCTGTTTTTTTTATGATTGTGAATGGTTTTCATTTCGCTGGGTTTAGGTTACTGTGCATAATGGTAATCGGTATGCTTTACAATATTGCCGTCCTTATCCTTTATGTCGGTCAGGCGCTTGTAGGTGTCGTACTGGTAGGTCGCGGTTTCGCCCTTGATATCGATCATCCCCAGCGGGCCGGCCACCGGATCAAACACCACCGTACTTAACTGGGCGTCCGCGGGATAAACGGCGATGTCGTCTATCAGAACACCGCTGGGAAACACCTTGGACCCTGCGCCGCCGTATGTTTCACGGTGATAGTCCCAATTCGCTCCGTTCTTTTGAAACCAGGTGATCACGTAACTTTTCCCATCGGGCGGGGCAAAGGGAACCGTAAAGCCACTGTTGCAGCCCAGGAACCCGGTATGCGCCGCCGCGGCCGATACCCCCGTGGTCTTAAATTCAAAATTCTCATAGTAGAGCTCATTGCTCTCGGCATTTTTAGCCTCAGCAACCGGTAACAGGTTGTTGTAGCTCCACAGGTAGCTATTTTTCGGGCCGTTAGCTTTTGACTGCGACAGCAGGCCGCCCGCCGGATTATAATCGTAAAAAT
The DNA here is from genome assembly GCA_035547875.1 of Mucilaginibacter sp. Lineage (GTDB taxonomy): Bacteria > Bacteroidota > Bacteroidia > Sphingobacteriales > Sphingobacteriaceae > Mucilaginibacter. Next base: position 3,122 of record DASZTX010000049.1, read on the forward strand.
TAATACGGGTATCGTAGCTGCCCGAGGTTTTGGTCTGAATGTTTGCCGGCTGGTAAACGCCGCTGCCGAAATCGCCGTAGTTAGTCTTGATCCCTTCCTGTAAAACGCCGCCCTTATAATAAAGCTGTTCGATAACGTGGTCGATGTCATTGGCAGCCACCATCGCTGGATAAGGGGCAGTAGCAGGATAATTGTTGGGATAGCTATAGGTAACCGAATCGATAACGCCGTCGCTACCCCTGGTTTCCGTTCGCGTTACCAGCAGGTTTTCGGTATTGGCATAAACACTCTTTTGATAGGTGGTAACGGGATTAAGACCGTTGAGATCATACATTGTCGTTGTCACCGTATCGGGGTAGATCCATTGGGATTCCAGGGTATAGCCCATCAGGTCGTATGGCTCAAACATCGTCGTTTGGGGAGGGTCATAAATCGTTTGCGGCGGCCAGTTCCTTCTGACAACATAATTATCCTGATTGACGACTTTACGCGGATCAGAGACATAATGGGTCGCAACCTTTTTCACGACAATGTAGTTATAGCTACCACTGGTATTGCCAGTTGTTACAAAAGTCTGTCGTAAATTCTCAAGTCCTATCGGAAAATCGAAATTATAAATCGGGCTGCCTGGGATGGTATCCCCCCGGAACAAGGTCGCGGCATGTCCCGGATTAGCAAATTGGAACTGATGTTCGGTGCCGCCATTTGTCCAAAGGGTATCCTGCAACTCTATTACATTTGAATAGTAGATATGTCCGCCCGAGAAGTAGTTGAATGTAGTAAGCGGGGTGGAATAAGCGATGTCATAATTACAAACCCCAACCCCGGTACCGGTACCGATGCAGTAGGTCCCGATCCTTTGGTTTGAATAATAAGCGTTCGGGCTGGGATGCACCCTGATTTTCCCGGACGAATGCGACTGCGAAGCTAACGCCGCATAGACGTACTTTTTTGTTAAAGGAATCCCCGTAATGGGATCTGTAATGTTTTTTGCGACACGTACACCGCCGACAGGATAGTTGGCATAGACGAAATTGGCTGTCTTGTAGGTGATGGTGGCGGCACAGTGAATGCGGTCGCTCTGGGCGGCCACCTTTAGTATATGGTCACCCGACGGAAGACTCACGCTCCTGTTATAATCGCCGGGATGAAACAATTCCGAATACTCTATTGTACCGCCGGGGGTAATGATAGAGACGGTAGCAAATTGGTGCAACGGATCGACGGTCCCCCCTGAGCCGACCGAATCGCACTGAATGAAAAGCGATACGGACTGACTGTTATATAAATTAAAGCTATAGGTGGTGTCCTTTTCACCTGCGAACCCCGTGCCCGTTTGTGAAATGGTTTTATAAGTAAAGGGTGGCGCAACGTTGCGCGCTTCATAGATGGTGTTTGCCTCGTACTGTAAACTGTCGGCTCCCTTGGTCGGATAGGTTATCTTACTAAGAAGTCCAAAATACGAATAGCTGGCATTGGGTTGCTTGTTGGCCAGCCCAGAGGGAAAAACGGCGGCAATTGCCGGGTCTGCATTTGCTGGCACCAGATTGCTGTTATTCACGCCGTTAAAATATCCCCAGTAATCTTGTGCATAAGAGAGCCGTGAAGCCAAACCATCCATATTGTAATAGTTCATGGTATGGGTTTGGCTTTGCATCCCCGCGGCCGAACGGGTAACCTGAATTAAAAACGGCCGGTTACTTAACAAGCTGCTATTACTATAGGGATTAAAAAAACTTGTATTGTTGGCGACCCTATAATTTAACGTATAGGTATTATATAGGCTCAGCTGAGATGAATCCGCCAATCCCTTGCTGTAGAAATTCACCTGTGACAGGAGAGAATCTTTGGAAATATCAGTTCTACCAGTATAACTGAAAGTGACCTTTTGAAACCTGGAGTTAATAGATTTTAAGATCATTCCGGTTGTTAAAAGGTTGCTAAAACAGGTAACATCGTCAGAAATCGGGTCACAGGTGCCGCCGCAGCTATTATATTGCGTCCCTGCCGGCTTGCGTCTGATCGTTTCGGTGACATCGGAAAAGTATTCAAAGGTGCACGGCAAATAGGTCAGCCAAACATATTCGCCGGTATAATGTTGTATTGCCTTTAAGTACCATGCTCCCGGTACCGGTAAGTAATAATTCCGCCCGCAATTGGAGCCAGTGGGGTTGGTTTTACTGGTTTCCGTAGCATTACTACCTCCAAAATAATATTTGGTGCCTTTTGGATCGGTGATCCGAAAAGCCCAGTCCTCGCCGGGAAATTCATTGTGAAAATTCGTTTCTACCTTAAGATTGGAGGCATCTATAAAAACAACCTTTGTTTTGTCGTTGGGATTGAGGTAAAACTGTCCGTTGAAACCGTTAAAATTGAAACTGAAAATATCCACCTGTGTATCGTTCGCTTGACCGCCCGTCGCGGCTGAATCGAGATAATTGTAAATCGCGGTAGTTTCGCCACCCATCTGGGATGTCGGTGGTGTCAGCCATTTGGCCGTTTCGTCGGGACTGTCGTAAACCGTCCTTGTAATTACCCCTCCAGCGTTCAACACCCAGCTCATCCCGGTACGTGAGGCGGTCTGATTGACCAGGATACCGTTCCCCGAGTGATATTCCAGGGAAACGGGCACGTCGATTTTCCCTGATTTGATATCCCCCAGCGGGATGCTGACGCTGACAGAACCGGAAGAAAGGCTGACCGGCAACCCGCTGTAACGGGTCAACTCCAGGGCGTTGGGCGCCGGCGGCAGCACCGACGTCAAGGCCAGCCGGGTCAGTGGGTTTGGCTGAACCTGCGCCGATACTTTTAAACCACAGCACAATAGCACCAAACCGGTGGATAATATTTTTTTAACACTACTCATAAGCGTGATCTGTTTGAGGTGAATTTTATGCCGGTCAGGCGTTTTATTTACGATTCCTTTTTAACCGCTGAATCTCTTGTTGTTGCTGCTTTACCGTTTGTATCAGTTCAGCGGTCGTTTTATTTTGTTCGATCAGGTACAGCGTCAGCTCCTCTACTTTTTTCAGCAGCAGCATATTCATCCCGCCGAGGTCTTGTCCATCCTTTTTAAAGTCGGCGGCCGAGGGTATTTCGGGGAGGTGATGGTTTTTGTCAACGAAGGCCTTTACCTCAGTCAGTGGGCGCAGGTTATAATCGGATTTAAACACATAGTCTGCGGGTACGGAACTGGTTACCACAACCGACGTAGCATGCACCTGGCCGTTCACCGTTAATTTCTGATCGGGCGTCGTTGTGCCGATGCCGACATTTCCGTTTGCATCGAAACGGACACTTTCCGTTGCGCCGTTCTCAAAGGATATCGCCCCGCTACCGCCTCGTAATATCATCCGAGCGCCGTTGCCGGCGATCAACGGGCTTGTTGTGGTCGAGGCGATGGTCTGCGCCTGCAGGTACAGCAGGGCGTTGTTATCAGCTGTATTGGAGTTCATAAACATCACTGCCCCGGAGACGCCGGTGCCGCTGTTGCGCTCTCGGATGAAGTTGACGCCTGAAATGTTTCCGTTGCCGGTATTTTCGATGTTAAGGATCGCGCTGGCCCCCGGTTTATACAAATGAACCAATGACGAAGGGGTGGCGGTGCCGATGCCCAGTTGACCGTTGCCCAGCAGCGTCAGCAGGTTGCCCGTATAACCGCCGGTATTGCTGATGGTGTTAAAGGAAAACGCATAACTGCTTAATGTATTGAATTGCATTCCGCGTGTCGCCCTGTTATCGTAGTCGAACATTTGCTGCGCATAAATGTTGGAGGATGGGCTGCTGAAGGTGTAGTTGATTCCATAGGAACTACCCGAAGAGCCGCCTGCGAGCGTAATAAAATTGCTGCCCGATGTTCCTCCGATCTGCAGGGCCGATACAGGACTGCTGGTGCCGATGCCGACATTCCCCGAGCTATTCAACGTAAATCCGGTTGTCCCGTCGTCGATACTCTGGATATTGGTGCCGTAGTTGATGTGAAAAGAACCCTGACTGTTGAACAGCCCATAATCATTGGCGGCCGTATTGGCCCTTTGCAGGATCAGGCCGGACGATGCTGCGCTGCCGGTGTAGCTATCGGAGATCACCAGGGTCGGCCCGTTTGCGGACGTGCCGCCACCGCTCGCCGTAACGAAAAGTTTTTTTGAAGGGGTAGAGGTACCGATACCGACATTTCCGCTATTGGTATTGTAAATATCGTTCCCCGAGGTGTTCCATTGCGCCCGACTGCCAAGTGCAAACAGGCAAATAATCGTGGTTAAGATCAAGAGTTTCATTTTAGAGTATGGTTATTTTGTTAGCGTTGATTTTAAATCTTTAAGCTGACCGGCCAGGTCTTTCAGTTGTTGCTGAATATTTTGATTTATCGTTTTTTGCTCCGCCAGTTGCTTGTCCTTTTCGATCAGGTACAGCGTCAGTTCCTCCACTTTTTTCAGCAGCAACATGTTCATTTCACCCAGGTTTTGGCCGT
>DASZTX010000050.1:0-3390 GCA_035547875.1 Mucilaginibacter sp.
CACTAACAATAAGCGTTTGTAAAATTCACGGTTTTCTGAAGATGGTTCGTTGGGTTTCATTGAAGGTTGAGATTGATACCTTCAGTTCCAAAAGGTGGGTTAAAAAAACAAGCGTGGAACTGTAGCCCTACCGCAATCAAGGTACTGGTATACCCACACACAGATAGACTAAGCCCACGCCTGTAGCGTGAGCGTTAAGCCTTCTCTTTCTGTGTGTTAAAAATTACCAGTTTTTGATTGCAGAATAGTAGCTAACGCAAGGTCATTATGACAATATGTTGGGTTTTCTGTTATTTACTCAATAAGCATTGATTTATCATTCCATTGGCTAATATCGGGGTTTTATTCTGGAAAGTAAAGTTTGTTACGTTACCAAGTTTTGAGCCTGCCGTAAGTGCAGGCTTGGTGGTGCGAAGCACCTAATAGTTAGCTCTTTTTTCGAGCTTTAGCGAGAAGAAAGAGTTAACCGGATTCATCTAAAGTTGCTATCTCAAGTAATAATCTCTATTAATAATCTTATCGTGTAGAGTGAAAGACCAAGATGGGTCGTTATCCCGCCTGATATGGGACGGAAAATCGATAGGGGTGAGTCGGGACAGAGTTAAGAGGTATAGCTTGCCTAAGGTGGGTAAGTATTTAACAAAAAACATCATGATCAAAAATCAGATTTATTTAGATGGACAGGAGTTCAGAGAGTCTTGGAGTCGCTTTATCAAAGACCAAAAAACTTACATTGGCAGCATACCGCTTTTGGAAGACACAAAACTTAGTTGTCAGGCACGTATCCTGTTTCAGATCATCAGTTCGATATCGGTTAAAATGGGTTATTGTAAGGCGGTTAACAACACGTTGTCAGAAAAACTCGGTGTGAAGGAAACCATGGTTAAAAAATATCTTCGTGAATTGGAAAAAGCAGAATTGATCGTTACACAGCTCGCCAACCTGAGAGGGCTTAAACGTCGTATTTTTGTAAACTTTGAAACTTTAAGATCGCGATACCAAGTTGATCCTGACAGGGTTAGCGCTAACGTCAAGCAGACAGAAACCGAACTATGGGTCGGCGTTCGGGAGTTCGCTACAAAAAAGGAAAAGTATACGGCTGCCGGAGTGAAGCAGTCTTTAGCGAACAAGAAGAAATAATTATTTGCCAATTTAAGATAGCAAGCCTGCAGGAAAACGGAGAAAACGGACACAACAAAACCCCAATTGTCATATAAATGTAATTAAATAGCACATTGGGGCTGTTTTTAGAAAAACAGCCCCAAAACCCCAAATTTTTTCGGCTCATGGTGTTATTACATCAGTATGTTGAAAAGCAAAGAACATACTGTCTTCTGCACCAGGTGGGAGGACATCGACAAACTAATCATTCCTGACGATCGCAGAAAACATGAGATTGAAGGCCGGAAAGATTTACTGAAGTATAGCTTAGACCATTTCAAGCAACTTAGAGGGATACATATCAACATGCATCCCGACCGCCTGTATTACATTATCGACGGCGTAGAAACCTATCTCGTATTAAAAGCAATGGGGGAAAAGCGGATAGTTGTGCAGGAGCACTACTATGATGAACCGGAAGAAAGAAAGGCTTCTGTACTTTTAAATAACCAAGTCAGCCACTACAGCGAAACCCAAATTGAGAAATTTTTAAACCGGTCATTCGAGGAATTTATGGAAATCCAAGCTGAACAAGCAGGGCATATTTTTACAGACAGCCACAGTACGCAACGGGCATCTAAAGCTAAAGCTGTTGCGGAAAATATCTGCCACGTAAATGTTAGGATAACGTTGAGCATGAAAGAGGCTATCAACAAGATCATCCGCGATAACGGCTATAAGAATTACCCCGGCTTAATGAAAAAGGTTATTGAATTCCACGAGAAGGGAGGTGTGCTGTGAGCGTTTTACCAACCCGCTATTTTGCTAAAATTGAGACCGATCAAACATTTTTGGGTCAGGCGACGCATGAAAGCCACTACGGCGACAACCTGATTGAAGACTCCTGCCGGATTGATTTGGATAAAGGGCGGTCGATAATTTATTTGAATGAAAATGATGCCTGTGTTGACGAATTGCTGCCACATCTTCTTAAACTGAAATTTACGAAGGCAGAGAGGAAAGCGAGTAAACAGTGGAGCAAACTTTTTGGTGGTGTACCCGCCGGTATCAACAAATCCAGTCATTGCAGCCGGGGCGGGGTAATCAATCAAAATTCAGATTTACATAACTTACTATGTAATAAATATGGCCGGTGGATGACCAGTTTATTAAATGATTACCTGTCACCGTGGCTGAAGATAGGAAAGAAATTCCTTGCCGTAAACCCCATTCACGATGATTATATCATGTATGATGGTATTCACACCAGTGGAATAATAAATAAAAACAATGAAATGCTTTACCACATGGATACAGAAAACAGGAAACACATGTATTCGGCTATGATCGTCTACAAAAAAGATGTTTCCGGGGGATATTTAGTATTTCCAGAATATGGATTTGCTGTAAAGCTTAGCAACCGATCTGTCATCTTATTCTACGGAAAAGGATTGATTCACGGTGTAACGCCTACCATTAAGCATAGCAAGAATGCCTATCGTTTCTCTGTTGTATTTTATACAATGGATAAGTTGCAAAAGTGTGAAGAATTCAATAAAGAAATTCAAAAAGCCATTGATAAAGCGTTATGAAAAAACAGCTCAGAACAATCTTAAATCAGGAAAAAACCCTTAACCATTTAAAAATGGCTAAGGGAAAAGTTGCGGAGGCCGGCATAACCGCCGGCATATCCAGGAGCCAAATTTATAAATGGATAAAGACGGACAATGATTTTAGGGCGGAGGTAAAGACCGTGTATTCAAATTTGAATTTATACGCTAAGTCAAAGTTGTTGAAAATCGAAATTGATAACGATAGGGATGCTTTGCTGCGTCTAAAAAAATTCATGGATAAAAAAATCAGTAGAATTTAAATATATTTAATGTTTTGTAAATCAATACAATAACAAAAAATAAACTTCATCAAAAGCTTTAATTTTCCAATAACCCGCTGGAACTTAGCCATCATTAAAACGAAAATATCATGAAGATGACCTATTCCATCAAGCTTGTGCTGCGTCCTGATAAGATCAGGTCGGACGGAACGATACCCATATATTTCAGTGTACGGGTTGGTCCGGTAACAACCCGTTTACCATCAGGCAAATCAGTTGAACTTGCCAACTGGAATGTAAAAGAATGCTGCCCCAAGAAAAACAACAAGCTTAGCCAATTACTGGCCGCTTACCTTCATGGCAGGATGACCGAATGGCATACGTATATGCTGCAACTGGAAACAATGGGCAAGCCCGTTACTTTGACAGTAGCGACAGCGTTCTTCAAGGCCAAT
>DASZTX010000051.1:0-23547 GCA_035547875.1 Mucilaginibacter sp.
GATCAGCTTTGATATCCGATCCGCTACCGCTAATGCGCCTTCCTGCTGGCTCCCGTAAACCGTTACCGCCAGCTTCTCATAACGGGTCTCTTCTAATAAATTTAATCGCGCCATTTCTTAGGTTGATTCTTTTGTTGTTAAATCCTGAGTGGTTTTGATAAGTACCTAAGTACTTAATTTATTGGTTGAAACAAATATATCAGGTTTGCCGGGATTGTCGGGCTATAAATTAAAAATACCAGAAGCCAATGAACGCGCTGATATTTTTTTATTTAATTTCACCTCATGGCACCGTTAAACAAAAACCTGCGACGGCTTTTCGATATCGCTCAAAAGAATAAAAAGCTTGGGATCGGACTGATGTCCGGCACTTCGCTCGATGGGCTGGATATTGCTTTATGCAGCTTCGAGGGTCATGGATTACAAACCAGATTTTCGCTTGAAAATTTCATGACCATCTCTTACCTGACTGATTTTAAGTCTGATATACAACAGGTGTTTGCGCAAAAGGAAGCCGATCTGGAGAAGGTGTGCCTGCTGAATGCCACGATAGGGAGCTTTCATGGTGAGCTGGTGCTGCAGGCACTTAAGGAATGGTGTATTGATCCCGCTGAAGTAGATTTTATTGCCAGTCATGGACAAACCATCTATCATGCACCAAAGCGCCTGCACCAACTATCTGGTTATCCTAACGCAACGCTACAGATTGGTGACGGCGATCACCTGGCTGTTAAAACCGGAATATTGACCATCAGCGATTTTCGTCAAAAGCATATCGCAGCTGGCGGCGAAGGCGCACCGCTTGCGCTTTACGGCGATGTGTTGCTGGGAAGTAAACCGGGTGAGAACCGTATCCTGTTGAATATTGGCGGCATTGCCAATCTGACCTGGCTGCCTGCTGACGGCGATCGTTCTGCGGTTTTGTGTACCGATATCGGGCCGGGTAATACGTTAATTGACGCTGCCTGCCGCAAGTATTTTAATAAACCGTTTGATAAAGATGCCGGAATTGCCTTTTCAGGAAAGGTGAATGAGAGATTGCTGGCCGCATTGCTTAATCATCCGTTTTTTACCGAAATACCACCAAAAACTACCGGACCGGAATTATTCGGATTACCTTTTATAGACGAAGCACAGCGCAAAGCGGGCATTCCGGATATTGATAAAGCAGGTCTGATCTGTACGTTGAGCGCATTTACGGCTAAGTCTGTCGCCGGTTTTATTTCGGCGCATTTTAAAGCTCCGGGCATTAAATTATATGCAAGCGGCGGCGGTGCCAGGAACAGATACGTCATGAACTATCTCCGAAACGCCCTGCCTGACGTCATCATCAAAGACACCGGCGAACTCGGCATCGACCCTGACGCAAAAGAAGCGATACTTTTTGCCCTGCTGGGCAACGAGGCGCTATGTGGCGAACCCATTTCCATCGGCAGCAACCCGGCAGCGTTGATGGGTAAGTTCAGTTTTCCGATATAAACCCAAAGTTCCTGCTTTTTGCCCTGTAATCTCCTAAATAAATTTATTTCGCACTCCCTGTAGTTTTTTGTTACTTATTGCTACTAATGGAATAACAAACAATAAGCAGACATTTTGGCGATGCGGGAAAGCCCAGAAGACCAGTTTTTAAAAGACCTCAATAGTAACATCGGGATCGTACACCGGGTTTGTAAAGTATATGTTAAAGATGCCGGTGAACGGGAGGATCTGTATCAGGAGATCATTTATCAGTTATGGAAATCGTATCCGGGCTTTAACGGTAACTCAAAATTTTCGACGTGGATGTATAAAGTTGCGATGAATACTGCTATTAATCATATCAGAAAAAGCAGTAAGGCGGTACAGCAGGAACCGCTTCCGGAGCATCTGCCCGAAAAACCCTGCATTAGCGAAGCTGTGCAACTCGAAGAAAAAACGCGGCTGCTATATGACGTTATTAACCGGTTATCGCCAATCGACAAGGCGATCATCCTGCTTTATCTCGATGATAACAGTTATGACCAGATCGCCTCCGTTACCGGGTTTACCAAAACCAATGTAAGCGTAAGGCTGGTAAGGATAAAAAAACAATTGGAAAAGGAACTAAAACCCGTATTTAAAAATAACCTGTAATTAGTTATGGATACGCTTGATAATATAAAACAGTTCTGGCTCCTGAATAATCAGCAGGATACAGACAACAACAACTTAAATAAGGAAAGCATGAAAAGAATAATTGAACCGCAAATTAAAAAAGAGCAGCGTTACATTAAAGAATATTTTTGGGCATTTGCCTTTTGGCAAATACTGGTTTATGCTGTGCTGACGCATTTTATTGTCCGTTACTGGGGCGACTGGCAGTTTATATTTTGCTGCGTAACCGGTGTGCTTATGTTTATCCCTTACAGCATTACATTTCATAAAAGCCTATCCTGCTGGCACAGGCCGGCAAACGCCCCTGACGCGCCTTTACGCAATATCCACGGCGACCTCAAAGCTCAGATCAAACAGGTCAGCATTTATTTTCAGTTCAAAAAACGGTTTGATCTGGTCGGCATACCCGTGATCTGCGGGGTACTGGCTGTTATTATGATGAAGGTAACACCCGTGCCACACACATTTTTGGGCGGATTGATAACCTTTGGTATCGTTTTTTTTGCTTTCGCAAGAACAACCCATGTGCAGAACAAAAATAATTTCGAACTGCCGCTGGCCAGGCTGCGGCTGCTTTTAAGCGATATAGAGGATTTAAATGAAGAGTAAAGAAAGCGACTGTTATGATATTTTTACAACGAATGGCGCCATAGTGCATTCAAAGCATTGCGAAAGCTCGGGGAAAAGAGTACTATTGTAATGCTTTACCGGAACCACAAGCAATCTTTGTTGCGAACACGCTTGCTTAAATCCCTGTAGCTGACCAAATTATTGTAACATGAAAAAATATTTACTCTCCATTGCATTGCTATGCAGTGTTGCCGGGGCAGGCTTTGCCCAGGACGCTGCAAAGGCAAAAAACACCAACCCGATTTCCAAGAGCCGCATTCTTTCGGTTGATTCCGCGGTAGTAACCAAACACCAGGTGACCATTAAGGGCAAGGTTATACCTTATACCGCTACCGCAGGCAGCATCCCGGTATGGGATGACGAAGGGCGGCCGATAGCGGGCGTATTTTACACCTATTACGAAAGAGATGACGTAACCGACAGATCATCGCGGCCACTGGTGATATCCTTTAACGGCGGACCGGGCACGCCATCGGTATGGATGGAGATCGGTTATACAGGGCCGCGACTGCTGAATATTGACAGCGAAGGGTATCCCATCCAGCCATACGGGATTGGTGAGAACAATAATTCGATACTGGATATAGCGGATATCGTGTATCTCGATCCGGTAAATACCGGCTATTCAAGGATCGTAAGCAAGGATACGCCCGGTTCAAAATTTTTCGGCGTAAATGAGGATATCCGTTACCTTGCCGAATGGATCAACACATTTGTTACCCGGAAGAATCGCTGGGCATCCCCTAAATTTTTGATCGGCGAGAGCTACGGCACCACCCGCGCAGCAGGACTTGCGCTTGAGTTACAAAATTCGCAGTGGATGTACCTGAATGGCGTGATCCTGGTTTCACCTACTGACCTGGGTATCGAACGCAGCGGACCGGTGCAGGCCGCGCTTAAGCTGCCGTATTTTGCTGCGACCGCATGGTATCATAAAATGCTTGCGCCCGAATATCAGGGGAAAGATCTGACTGCTTTCCTGCCTGAAGTTGAAAACTTTACGATCAATGAACTGATCCCGGCGCTTTCCCGCGGTGGCTTTATCAGCGACGAACAGCGCAGTGCTATCGCCGCCAAGATGGCCGGATACACCGGAATTTCTGAAAAGCTCATTGTTCAAAACAACCTCGACGTATCGTACGACCTCTTCTGGAAAGAACTGCTGCGCGATAAGGGATATACTATCGGTCGCCTTGACTCCCGTTATAAGGGTATTGACCGCCAATCAGCTGGTGAAAGCCCGGATTATAACGCAGAGCTGGTTGCATGGCTTCATGCTTTTACCCCTGCCATGAACATTTACCTGCGTAACGAATTGAATTATAAGACGGACCTTAAATACAATATGTTCGGTAACGTGTGGCCATGGGACAACAAGAACAACCACACCGGCGAAGACCTGCGCCAGGCAATTGCCGAAAATCCGTATCTGCACCTGCTGATCCAATCCGGCTATTATGACGGTGCGTGCGATTACTTTAATGCGAAGTATAGCATGTGGCAGCTTGACCCAAGCGGCCGTTTAAAAGATCGTCTGAAATGGGAGGGCTACAAAAGCGGGCACATGATGTATTTGCGGAAGGAAGACCTTGCGGTAGCTACCGAGAACCTCCGGAAATTTATCCGCGAATCTATTCCGAAAGCCGGTACCCCGGCAAAATATTAACGGCCATTTTTAAAAACAGAAAACCCGGACAATTCATCATCGTCCGGGTTTTTCTATAAATGCACTTTAATTTTTCAACCCGATTTGGTGATTGGTGTAGTCGAGCAGGAATTGATTGTCATTAAAAAAATCAATGCTGAATATCGTACGCGGATCGTGCGTGTATGAGGGATTGTCAATCTGGGTTAAATTATAATCGCTGGTAGTGGTGTACTGATAGGTAAAACCGGCGCTGGTGGTGATGGTCACGGTGGAGTTTGCAGGCAGCATAGTTTGATTTGCAGTTGCATTCGGGTCTTCAATGTTAGCATACGCCGGAGTTCCGGTATCAAACAACAGTGCGGCCTGAAGGGTTTGCCCGTTATAGGTTACGGTGGCGGAAATGTTGGGCGAGTATCCTGCACTGGTGTTGATCAGTGGATGCATAACAAAGCCTGAAGATGAATTGAGGTCATCGGGCACCAGGCCGATGGTGAGCAATCCTGTCACATAAGTGCCGTTGCTGGAATACGATGCTTTGTCGAATTTGGCGAGCTTAAAGCCTTGGGTAACGTTGGCTTCTGTCTTGAAATAACTCAACGGGCTTGCTATGGATAGATTGGCAAACCTGTTATTCGGCCCGACACCAAAAACATCGTTCTCATGAGCGCCCAGTTTATCACCGGTTTGGGTATCGACAGCTTTGTAATAAAGGAAGAACGGTATTCTTTCGGTAACAACGGTTCCATTCTCATCGCCGATAGTAACCGTTGCATATGCCAGATTGCCGTATTCCTTGGTTCCTGCTGTGGCATCACCATAAGTGAGCGTGGCGGTTTTTTTAGTAACAGTAATACCATTTACAACCAACGAGTCGCCCGTAATGGTTATTCCTGCATCGGTGATCAGCGACGATGGTATGAGACCCGCGGCATCTATGGTCATGGCAGATGACCCCGTATCAAACACGCTATAGTAAACCGTTTTAACAGTACCGACGGCTACTCCAATAAACACCCTGCGGTAAATGGTACTCTGTACCTCGTACAGGCCGAGCTTTCCAATCGGCTGAACAGGCGTCGAAGGCGTGTTCTTGGGGTCCTTTTTACAGGACGCCATCAGTGTTATCAAAATCAGCCCCCAGATGATCGCCGGGCGGCTTGTTGTGTATATTTTCCCCATATTCAGCCACTTATGATGTTAAGGTGGTAAACGGATTTTTCTTGCTTTTATGTTTTAGCCGGAGATAAAATTCTGAAATTATCCGGACAAAACCGCAGGACTTCCATTTAGCCAATCCAACCTGATTTGTTTACGTATCTGATGATACGATTAGTTTTGTTTTAGGGTTGTTTTTTGGAGTAAAACCTGTTTGTTTTAAAAATAGGGAATTCTTTTTATTTTTCGGGAGCATGGTCAAGTATCGCGTTGCCGAACTTCTTCCGGTTGATTTTGAACCAACGGAAAAAAGCGTTATAACAATAATCGCCTGCAAGGAATCAAGTCAGCGGAAACTAATAACTTTATTAAAGCAAAAGGCTAATTACTTATATATACAACTTACGCCTTCCCGAAAGCTTTGCGTAACTCGTCTTTCGCACTTTCTAATACTTCCTTTTGAGCAGGTTCCAGGTTTTTACCTGCCCGGTTGATATAAAAAGTCAGCATAGACATTGCCGAGCGGTACGGCGCAGACTTTCTCCGGTCGCTGTTTTCGGCCGATCTTTTTAGGGACTCGGCGATCTTCTTTGGGTCTTTTGATTCAAAGATATTTTCTTCAAGGTCGAGCGCGTCGCTGTGCTCAGTAACATTGGCCGACCATTTCTTTTTTGATTTTACAGTTGTCATAGGAGTAATGTTTACCGCTTTTAAAACAACAATAATACCATTTGGGTTATCAGTTGAGTATTAATTGAAAAAGCTGAAAAGTGATGGAAAAAGAGGTCAAAAAAATTTATCTTAAGGACGATGGGGTATTTCCTAACAGCCAATTGCCTGTCTTGTTTTATGAGGATGTGCTCAACATACCGGCGTTGTTTCCGGCTACTCATGTGAAAAATTTATTCAGCGATAACGGCTGGTCGAACAGCTGGGATGATGGTATTTTTACCTATCATCATTATCACAGCATTACGCATGAGGTGTTAGGAATATATAAGGGCGAAACCACATTGAAACTTGGCGGCGAAAGCGATGCGGGCGTCGTAGGAGCATATCCCGGAGGCATGAATTACGACATGAACTATGGCAAGCCCGGCGAGCGGCCGGGAACAGACGAAAACATCAAAGAGGTGCCTATTCCCGAAACAGATCCAGTCGATGGCTTGAAAGGGTCGCTGCAAAAGCTTTGGCAGTGCTGAGCTATTTTAACATTGCAACAACTTCGGCGGCGGTATGCTTTTCTTGTTGACCGCTGCGCATGTCTTTTACAGTAAGCAAGCCGCTTTGTATCTCGTCACTGCCGATGATCATTACGTAAGGAATATTTTTTGCGTTCGCATAGTCGAGCTGCTTCTTCATCTTCGCCCCGGCAGGATACAACTCCGTATTAATGTCGTTACTGCGTAATTGCTGCAGCACCGGCCATGCGAAATGCTCGCCTTCCTTGTCAAAACAGCAGATCAGCAGGCGCGTGGTCTGGTTGGCATTTTCCGGGAAAAGGTTTAGCTCATCCATTACATCATAGATCCGGTCAGCCCCGAAGGAAATCCCCACACCGGTCAATCCTTTCAGGCCGAACATGCCTGTAAGATCGTCGTACCTTCCGCCGCCGCCTATGCTGCCCATCGCCACCTCGTTAGTCTTTACCTCGAAGATGGCCCCGGTATAATAATTTAAACCACGGGCAAGCGTAATATCAAGCTCCAATTGTGCGGTGATAAGCTTGCTTCCGGCAATATATTCCAAAACGGTTTCGATCTCATCGCAACCCTTTAATCCGGTGACTGAATTAGCCAGCGCACTGCGCAGACTGATTAGTTTTTCTTCGTTTGAGCCTTCAAGCAATATTACGGGCTTGATCTTTTCAATATCTTCTGCCGAAAAGCCACGGTCCATCAGTTCTTTGATGACACCATCCAGACCGATTTTGTCCAGTTTATCTATCGCCACCGTCAGATCAACAATATTATCAGATTTGTCTATAATTTCAGCGATCCCGGATAGGATTTTTCTATTGTTTATTTTTATCGAGAAATCCTTTAGTCCGAGTTTGCTTAAAGCCTCGTCGTAGATCAGTACAAATTCCGCTTCGTTTAATAAACTATCGGAGCCTACCACATCTGCATCACACTGATAAAACTCGCGGTAACGCCCTTTTTGCGGCCTGTCTGCACGCCATACCGGCTGAACCTGAAAGCGTTTGAACGGGAAGGCAATATCATTCTGGTGCATAACTACGTAACGGGCAAATGGCACGGTCAGGTCATAGCGCAATGCTTTTTCGGAAATTTTAGGGGTTAGGCTATATGGCGATAGATGCTGTTTAAATCTTAGCCCAATTTCGTTTTTTATAGTCAGCTTGATAGCGGATTTGTTTTTTAGCCAGTTGTTAAATCCTTTGAGGATTTCTTCCCTCCTGTTATTATTTTGTTCAAATGATAAGTAGTATCGAAAGCGATTGTTAAACTTTTTGATATTTGAATCGGTGCTGCTTTTAAATAAATATGTTAAGTAAGATTCTTTAAATTGGAAGAAAAACTCTGGCGGGCTTTTTATGTTCAATAAGAAATTTTCACGATGAAAATACCGACTTAATTCTTCCTTTATTTCCATGTCATTTTTTTTAACAATTGGAACAGGAAGATTGATTATATGTGAGGCCAATTCGTTAGCGATTTTGTTAAAAAATTTTTTAACCTCTTCTTCTATTACAATAATATCGGTAAATGTTTTTACGAGTTCTTCACTAACTTTTGCCGAATAGTCTCCTGATTCAAGTATCTTAAATATCAGCTTATCACCCTCGTCGCCGTATTTCCCGGTTAACGTTGACAGATTTTCCATGCTCGGGGTTTCAATCTGCTGATAGCCATACTTGCGGAAAACACCTTTAATAGTGTCGAAAATAAAATTGCGCCGAACCATTTCGGTGGGCGAAAAATCGCGTGTACCTTTTGGTACTGACGGTTTGATGGATGCCATGCGGCAAATATACGATATGGATTCTGTTTCGGTATTTGGATTTGCTCCGGTGTATTTAGATCATCAGGTAATAACTTTGGACATTACATGGTCACTTTTGGCATTCCCTGTCAGCCCGTTGGCACGATTTCGGACTATTCCGCTATCTTTGCGGCGCTATGTCTGATAAAAAAGTTAGGGTACGTTTTGCGCCAAGCCCGACAGGCGGTTTACACCTGGGCGGCGTTCGTACTGTCTTGTTCAATTACCTGTATGCTCGTCAAAACGGCGGCGATTTTGTTTTAAGAATTGAAGATACCGACCAGACCCGCTACGTTGAGGGCGCTGAAGAATATATTTTGGAATGCCTGAAATGGTGTGGTTTAAATCCGGACGAAAGCCCGGTTGCCGGAGGTCCGTTTGCGCCCTATCGTCAAAGCGAACGCAAATCGCTGTATCGCGAGTATGCCGAAAAGCTGGTAAGAGAAGGGCACGCCTACTATGCTTTTGACACGCCGGAAGAGCTGGAGAAGAACAGGAAAGAAATACCTAACTTTCAATACGGGCAGGCTTACCGCGACAGCCTGCGTAATTCGCTATCGATGAAGGAGCACGAGGTTGACGAACTGCTGGATGCAAAAACCCCGCATGTCATCCGGATAAAAATGCCCGCCGACGAGCGCGTAAGCTTTAATGATATGATCCGCGGTCACGTAAGTTTTGAAACCAATCAGGTTGATGACAAGGTATTGTTAAAAGCTGATGGTATGCCTACTTATCACCTGGCCGTTGTGGTGGATGACTACCTGATGAAGATCACTCATGCTTTCCGCGGAGAAGAATGGCTGCCGTCTGCACCGGTACACCTGTTGTTATGGGATTATTTGGGCTGGAAAGCTGACATGCCGCAATGGGCACATTTACCCTTGATTTTAAAACCTGACGGTCATGGTAAACTGAGCAAGCGCGATGGCGCCCGTTTAGGTTTCCCGGTATATGCCATGAATTGGTTTGATGCAAAGACAGGCGACCTTACACCGGGTTTCAGGGAATTGGGTTTTTTACCTGAGGCATTTTTGAACCTGCTCGCCACACTGGGCTGGAATGACGGTAGTGATCAGGAGATATTTTCGCTGGATGAGCTGGTGGAAAAATTTTCTCTTGAGCGCGTTAATAAAGCCGGGGCAAAGTTTGATTTTGAAAAGGCAAAATGGTTCAATGCGGAATGGATTAAACGAACCAGCGCTGAAGAACTGAAAACAACTGTAAAAGAACTACTGGAAGAAAAAGATGTTCTTGTTGCCGACGAAGACTATCTTGTACAGGTTATCGACAAGGTAAAAGATCGCTGTGTGCTGTTGCCGGATTTTTATCAGCAGGCGTCCTATTTTTTCCGTCCGCCGCTTGGATATGATGTTGATGCTGTAAAACCGAAGTGGACAGACGCCAAGACTGCTTTCTTTAAAACATTAATAGAACGTCTGAAGGGAATGGCATCGCTTGATGCCGCCGATTTGGAAGCCTCTTTTAAGGCGCTTGCCGCAGAGATGACGATCAAGCCCGGCGAATTGATGCTGCCATTCCGTGTCATGCTGGTTGGCGGCAAATTCGGTCCGCATGTATTTGATATTGCTGTACTACTTGGGAAAAACGAAACCATCAGCAGGATTGAACATGCTTTGAAGGTATTTGCCGACGCATAAGCGAACTTCCTCCACAAATAATAGGCTCCGAAAAATTTTGCACGCTCCGATTTTTACATAATCCTGACCAAAATACCACATCGGTCAAAAATTAAAATATTGCTAATCAATCGATTGAATAATCGTGACAATCGGATGAAAAATCTTGTTTAAATGTGCTGTTACTTTGCCCCGTGTTTAATAAAAACACAACAATTTAATAACATACAGTCATGAAAAACACAGTTAAAATTTCAGCGCTGATCTTAGCCTTCGCAGGATTAAGCCTGGGTGCAAAAGCACAAACTACAACAACCAAAACTTCAACCTCAACTAATGGTGTAATTCTGAGCGTTGGCGCCGACGCGGGTATCCCTACCGGCAGCCTGTCAGATTCGTATAACTGGAGCATTGGCGGATCAGTACAAGCCGATATCCCTGTTGCGCAAAACCTGTTTGTTACCGTTAACGCGGGATACAACAGCATTCAGGGTAAGACCATCCACACGGTTACTCCGAACGGCGCAGCCGACTTTGACGCGACAAACATTCAGTTATTACCGGTTAAAGCTGGTCTGAAGTATTTTGTTGTACCGAACTTTTATGTTCAGGGCGAAGCAGGTGCAGCGTTCTCGCTGAATAAATCTGACCTGGGCTTTGATAAGTCTGCCGCATTTATTTATGCACCACAGGTAGGTTACCAGTTCCCGCTTGGCGGCAAGAACTACATCGACGCCGGTGTACGGTTCGAAGGTTCAACCAAGTTTGTAAGCAATGTTGACAATAGCAAAGTTAACTTCTTCGGACTCCGCGTAGCCTACGGATTTGGTTTATAATTACTAAAACAACCCGAAGCCGGGATATAGACTCCCGGCTTCATTATTTCAGATCGCCCTATTTCTACCAAATGATAAAAGAGACGCCTCGTCTCTTTTTCTGTTTATATAACTTTTTGCCCACGAAAAACGTATGATGGAATTAAATTTATAAATTAGCGGATTAGCGTGTTAATTAACATGTAAAAAAGCTCCTTTATTAGTAAACAGAAATTGCTTTATGAAGAAAATACTCATCATTGACGATGAAGTTAACGTTGCATTGCTGCTCTCGAAATTTTTAACGCGCAACGGCTTTGATGTCACTACGGCGTCAACGGGCACTATCGGTATGGAGTATCTTAAGAACGGAAATTTCAATCTTGTTTTATGCGATTTCAGGCTGGAGGATACCGATGGCCGTGAAATGCTTAAAAACATCAAAACGCAATACCCTAAAACCGGGGTGATCATCATTACCGGCTATTCAGATATCAAGATGGCTGTGGAGCTGATCAAGATGGGAGCCTATGACTATATCACCAAACCTTTATACCCTGACGAAATTTTAAATACCATCACCAAGGCCATTGAAACCCATCATGCCCTGGTTGAAGATAAGGAAACCGAAAAGAACAGTTACGAAAAACCCTCAACGCGCGAAAATAAAAAGCAATCGTTCGGCAGCGATTTTGTTACCGGCACCAGCAAGGTATCGCGTGAACTTACCCGGCAGATCGAACTGGTTGCACCCACCGCTTACAGTGTGATCATTTTGGGCGAGAGCGGAACAGGCAAGGAGTCGGTTGCCAAAAGCATACACATGAATAGTCCGCGGCATAACCAGCCCTTCATTGCTATGGACTGTGGATCGCTTACCAAGGAACTGGCCCAGAGTGAATTTTTCGGCCATGAAAAAGGTTCGTTTACGGGGGCTTTGTACACCAAGATCGGCCATTTTGAAATGGCCAACGGCGGTACTCTTTTTCTGGATGAAGTAGGAAATCTTTCTTACGAAATACAGGCCGCCCTGCTGCGAACCGTGCAGGAGCGAAAGGTAAAAAGGATTGGCAGCACCAAAGAGATTGACCTCGACGTGCGCATCATCATAGCAACCAATGAGAATCTGCTGGATGCTATTCAAAAGGGAAGATTCAGGGAAGACCTTTATCACCGGTTTAATGAGTTCAGCATTTACATTCCGCCCCTACGGGAACGCGGAACGGATATTATGCTCCTTGCCGAACACTTTTTAAAGATCGCCAATCAGGAGTTAAGCCGTAATGTTACAACGTTCTCGCCTGAGGTCATTGAATGTTTTATGAATTACCGCTGGCCGGGGAATGTGCGCGAAATGAAGAACGTAGTACGCCGGGCAACGCTGCTGACTGAAGGGAACGAAATTTTAATGAAGGCACTGCCGCTGGATATCTCGAACTTTAAGCTGCCGGTGTACGACTATTCGCCGGTGGCAGAAATGCAGGAGATAAAGGAAAACAGGCATGACCTTAAAAACGCAGCCCTGGAAGCAGAGTATGAAACAATATTAAGGGTATTACGCGAAGTGAATTTTAACAAGACGAGAGCTGCAGAAATTCTGAACATCGACCGTAAAACTCTTTACAATAAAATGAAGGCCATAAACATTAAGTGATATGAAAAGAGGTGAGATCGTTGAGAATAATGAAACCGCAGGCACTCCCCCTAACTCTTTGCGGAAATTAAAACATGATGTAAAAAATCAGCTTTCCAATATTCTGTTAGCCATTGAACAATTGCGCTACGAAATTGAAGACCCCTCGGCTGATTGCATTTTTTATCTCGACTCCATCTCGCTGAGTTCAGCAAAGATTGACACGCTGCTGAAAGACGTTGATTAAGACCACAAGCAATTCTTTTCGAGGCCCTTATACACGTTAGTTTACTTCGTAATTGATCCGATCAGGCTAAAATAATCTGACTGGAAAAGCAAATAAAATAATATTCCGTTCGCTGCAAAACTTTTTACGTAACCTGCGTTATAGTAGGTAATAATTCAGGCCGTTAATGTCAATATTTAACTATAAGCAGCAAAATAACATTATACTTACCGGCATAATAGTGCTCGGATGCTTCCTGCTCTATGCATTAAGTGGTCTTGTAAGTTCTATACTCGGCGCTATTGTGCTTTTCACCATATTTCGTCCGGTCTATCTTTACCTGGTGGAGAAGCGCCGCTGGAATAAGAACATGGTTACGGTACTGATCATTTTCACCTCGCTGGTGGTGATTATCCTTCCGTTAATGTCGTTAAGCATTATGGTAGTCAATAAGATTGGTAGTATCAACCGGGAATCGTTCAATTTGCAGGAGTGGGAGTCAAAGATAGATGATTTTGCGGGGTACAATTTTAACCAACCCCATCTGGCCGAAAATACGCTGCAAAAGCTCGGGGCCTATGCCACCGAACTTTTCCCCTCCATTCTGGGCAGTGCGGCCCAGATCATCATAACGTTGCTGGTGATGTATTTCCTGCTTTATTTTATGTTTACGCAAATGCGCGAGTTCGAAACGGGGTTGCTTAAATATGCCCCTTTTAAAGAGCAGCACGCCATAAAGTTTGCAGTAGCGCTGCACAACTCCACCTACTCCAATGTATTAGGCCAGGGTATTATCGCCCTGACACAGGGTGCGCTGCTGGCAAACGGTTTCTGGATATTTGGCATACCCGACCCGGTATTCTGGGGCGTAATCGGCACCTTTATTTCTTTTTTGCCTGTTGTGGGCGCTCCAACCTTAACCATTCCGGCAGGGATCATACTGATCGCCGGAGGGCACAGTGTAAAGGGAATCCTGCTAATGGCCTACGGGCTGCTGTTTATCGGTAACATCGATAACGTTCTGCGGATGATCATCAACCGGAAGGTAGGCAATACCCACCCGATCATTTCCATTATCGGCGTTTTTATCGGCCTTCCATTATTCGGTATCCTGGGTCTGGTATTTGGGCCGCTGCTACTGTCATACTTCCTGTTGTTGCTTGAGATCTATGAGACCAACCGTCTCGCCGCCGACAGGCTGGAACGCATCAAGACCGGGCCGGAATGATAATGCTATCAATTGGCGGGGTGTGAAAAACCAGGTGGATAAGTAATAGCCGATCGCAAAAAAAAATACGCTAATTTTACCCTGGCTGCCATAAATAATAACAGCGTGCGGCAGTTTTAAAACAAAGAAAGGGTATCAACGATAAGACAGGCCGTAACAAATGCCTTCTTATTTAATCAAAATCAAAACAATTATTCAACTTAAAAATTAATAGTATATGAACGATAACTCAAAAGTATTTGTCGCTTTGCTGGTAGGGCTGGCGGCAGGAGCGGCGTTAGGCGTGCTGTTTGCACCTGATAAGGGGAACGAAACACGCGATAAACTTGCTGAATCGCTTAAAAATCTTGGAGATTCGATAAAGGAGACGGCATCGGCAGAGATCGATAACCTGATGTCGTTTAAAGACAGAGTGGTCGATAATATCAAATCCAAAGTGAGCAGCGCCGAAGAAGAATATCAGGACGATCTGGAACACGCATAAACCGCCTTGCGTCCGGACGCCCCCGGGTTCCGGGCGCAGTGTTAATTAATACAATACCTGAAAAACATGGAAGACGGAAAACAAACCCCGCCACAGCCTATTATTGATCAGCTTAAAGACTACGCTGAAACACGTATCAAGCTTGCAAAGTACCAGGCCATTGAAGGGGGGACTTCGATAGCGGCAAGTCTGATCGCCGATGTTGTTACGGTTACCAGCATGGTACTGGCATTTATTTTTGCCAGTTTTACGCTTGCATTTTATCTGGGTGATGTATTTGGTGCCTACTGGATGGGTTTTGGCTGTGTAGCTGTGTTATACATTATACTGGCAATAATTATAAAATATAATAAGCACCTTATCGAGAAGCCTATCGTCAATGTCTTTATTCAAAAGATATTTAAATAACATTATATGGAAATGCCTATAAAAAACATCAGTGATCTGAGAGGTGAAATCTACCGGCTGAAGCAACTGGAAGTGGAGCAGGGTAAAGCAATCGGGCTGCGCTTCAAAAACTTCTCGACTACGATTTCGACATTAGGCACACTCTTTCCTAAATCTCTTACCCCCGATGGTAAAAGCAGCAGTTTTTTCGACCAGGATCTGGTTGGTTTAATATCCCGCTTTGTTCTGCCTTTTACCCTGAACAAAACGATATTCCGCAAATCAAACTTTATCGTCAAGACCATAGTCGGGCTTGTTTCGCAAAAGGCTTCCCATTTTATTTCGGAAGATACGGTTGTAGGGTTGTGGGATAAGGTAAAATCTCTTTTTGAAAAAAAGGAAAAAAAGCCTTCAAATACCGAACGTAATTCCATCCCGCCGTTAAGCGAGGCATCCTGACCTCTATAATTTACTTCCTGAAAATTAAAACAATCTGATTAGATTCGGAAAATGAGTATAATTATTCAAACTCCGGCATTTATTATCAGGCATTTCCTGCCCGATGAGGAAGATATCTACCTTGCTCTGTATGATGACGCACGCGTAACCAAATACCTGCCTGTCCGCAGCCGTGAAGAACATGCGAAGATTTTCAGAGAACATCTTACCGCAGGTGATGAAAATAGCATTACCGGGCGATGGGGGTTGTTCAGTAAAGATGATAACGATTTTATAGGGATGTGCCTGCTGCGCCTTTTTGACGATGGTGGTGACGGGATTGAACTTGGTTATGCTTTGCGCCACCAATATTGGGGACGGGGAATAGCGGGGGAGATGGCGAACACCCTTCTCTCGCACATGTTAGCTATAAAACCGGATACTGAATTTGTTGCGGTGACCGATCTGGACAATGTTGCATCGCAGCGGGTGCTTGAAAAGGCGGGGCTTAAGCGCAAGGGGAACTATTTCAGGAACGGCGAGGAACTCGCGCTGTTCAGGAGCCGGTAATAAGCTTATAACCCACGCCGCGGATATTAATGATCTCGACAGACGGGTCCTGTTGCAGCCGTTTGCGCAGTTTGGTGATAAAAACGTCCATCGTCCGGGTATTGAAAAAGCTGTCGTCGCCCCACAGCTTGAGCAGAACGGCTTTACGGTCAAGCACCTGGTTTTTGTTGTGTATTAGCAGCTTTAACAACTCCGTCTCACGATGCGATAGTTTTCCCTGCAACGTATCGTTTAGCCAGAGTTCCTGCCGTGTTATAAAAAAAGTATAGGCACCTACAGCAACACCATCCTGAACCGGATCGGGGTTACGGCGGCGAAGCAACTCATTTACCCGTAAGATAAGTTCTTCCAGACTAAATGGCTTTTTTAGATAGTCATTGCCGCCCGATTCATAGCCTTTGATTACATCTTCTGTTTGCGATTTGGCCGTCAGAAACAGTACCGGTGTGGTTCGATTGATTTGGCGAAGTTGCCTGACGAAACTAAGACCATCCATAAAAGGCATCATAATATCCACAATACAAATGTCGAAATCGGTTTTCTGTATTGCCTCGGTGCCCAAAACTCCGTTGGCAGCATGCGTAACGAAGAAATTCCTGCTTCGCAGCGTTTCTGTTACGATACGTGCAAGCTGCTGCTCATCCTCCAATAAAAGTATTCTGGCCTGTTTCATTGTAAACCAACGGGATGCTGATCCGAAATGTGGTACCGCTTCCCTCCTTGCTGATAAATGTTAACGTTCCGCCGTGTTGCTCAATCACAGCCCTTGCATAGTTTAGCCCGAGCCCATAACCTTTAACGTTATGCAGGTCACCCGCCGGAACGCGGAAGAAGCGTTCGAAAATCCTGTCCTGATATTTCAACGGGATACCAGGGCCATTATCCGCTACAGCGATGATGACATTTCCTTCTTCTGTATTTAGGCTGACGGTGACCGTCGCGCCGGTCCCGCCGTACTTTATGGCATTATCCAATAAATTACTAACGGCATTCTTCAGCAATGCAGGGTCCGCCAACGTTGTGACCCTCCCCTTATCCTGGACAAACCGGACAGGTGTTTTTGCCGCTGCCGACTGCGGGGCGTATTCCTGTACCAACTTTTCCAAAAGATCTGTCACGTCAACTGAAGACGGATTTATGCCGGTATTTTTTTGCTCGGATATGATGTTTTTTAAGATCTGGTCGATCAGCGATGTCAGATTGGCCGCCTGGTAACGGATGATGCCGAGGTATTCGTCGGCAGACACCTTACTAAGGTTAAATTCCTGTATCGCTTCGGCAGCGATATTGATCGTGGCAACAGGAGTTTTTAGTTCGTGCGCCATATTGCTTACAAAATCATTTTTCAGGGCCGCCAGCTTTTGCTGTGTCAGGATGGTTTTCACGGTGTAGGCAAAACAGCATATCGTTATACCGATCAGCAAAAAGGAGGACAATAACAGCCACTTCATCTCCCTCATGAAATAGGTCCCGGGATTCTCAAACTCGGCGAAAACCATGTCTTTCTGATGCGGCCGTTGTATGCCTGCGTTGATCGTGCGGGTTAAAAAGGGTTTTCCGCCAACTGTTTTCGACGGGTTAAGTACGAAAGCAGCATTGATATCCATTTGTTTTAGTTGTTGCGCGTAAATCCTGTTCAGGGCAGCGGGATCATGACGGCTATCTTCTACCTCCTTTTCCAGCTTTCTGCCTAATTTTTGCGTATAAAAATAGACAATCCCCCTTCTAAGGTCCCTTTTTACCATCGAATCAGCCATAAAGTTGATCAGAATAGTCTTTGCTTCCGGTGTGATATGTGATAGTTTTTGTTTGAAGTCAGAAATACCAAACTGAGCTCCCCTGGAAGCTTCCGGGAAAGGATGTGCGTCTTGCACACGGAACACGGTAGCGCTGTCGATGTTTTTATTGTTACAGGTAATGATAGTCTGGGAAGTATCGGCCAGCCAGCTCTTAAAAAGATCCGCGATCTTTTGTTCGCGCAGGTCAAGCTCCTGATCAACCGCGTTAGTCAGCGCCTCGTTCACATCATGTTTGAAGGTCTTAACTACGGTGTGGTAGTTCTGGTAGTTCCAGTATAGTTGCAGCCCCGTTATTCCTGTTACACAGGCCGACATCAGTATCAGGATAAGGGTAATGCGTTTCTTCATCTGACATAAAAGTAACACCTCCGCGCTGATTAAAGAAAATGTTAACACTAATTAACTCTACTTAACCGGAGTTAACTTTTTTGAACAGATAAAATGTCGTCTTTCGAAAAAAAAATCACATGAAAAAAATAGCACTTCTTGTTTTAATACTGCTTTTATCTCACGGCACGTTTGCCCAGTTGAAGAATGGCGAATTAGTTCCGGAGATTAACTTTGTGACGGTACTGAATGCGCCGGTAAAACAAACAGCCCTAAGCACATTGAAGGGCAAAGTGGTACTAATAGAGTATTGGGCGACATGGTGCGGGTCGTGCATTGTCGCAATGCCGCATTTAAAACAATTACAGGAAAAATTTCCGGACAAACTACAGGTAATTACCGTAACCGACGAAACAGCAAAACGTACGGGGCAATTTCTCGCCGTCAAACCGTCTAACCTATGGTTTGCGGTGGATACGGCAAGAGCAATCTCGGCGGTGTTTCCTCATCAGCTCATACCGCACACCGTATTAATTGACCAGGATGGAAAATTAGTTGCCAATACGAGTCCTGAATTCGTTACGGAAAAAGTCATCGACAGCATATTGAGCCGACAGATCGTACATCTTCCTGAAAAAAAGGACAATCCGATGGACTATGATGAGATCATTAAAACCTATTTCTCGGCAGCCGACACCGTACAACACAGATTTATGATGCTGCCTAAAATACCGGGTGCGCCGGGATTAAGCACAACCTGGTTAACGGACAGTGTTTTTAGCGGGCGGCGGTTAACATGCCTCAATGTGGGGCTTTCGTTACTTTACCGTTTGGCCAATAATAATTTTCCGTATGGCAGGACGATTGATAAAACAGGAGATGATCCGGATAAATCACCAGCCTATTGTCTCGATATCATCGTGCCGGAGAAGGCTGATCTTTTGCCAACGTTAAGAAAGGAGCTTGCAAAACGATTTGATCTTCAGGCGAAGATCGATCCGCAGATAAAAGATGTTTATGTGCTGACGATAACCGATTCGGCTAAATTTAAAAAGGTTCCCCGGAATACTTCTGGCAAAAGAACTTATTATGCCCGGCACGGTGAGATTGACCAGCAGGATATGACCATGACTGATTTTGCGGACTATCTTGAGAGTTTTGGAATTGTCAGCAGGCCGGTTATTGATGAAACGGGCAACCACGAAAAACTTGATATCAAGTTCTCTTTTCAGCCTGAGAACCCGGCAAGTCTTACAAAGGTATTAAGCGATATGGGCCTGAAACTTGAACAAGCGCAACGGACAGTGAATATGCTTGTATTGAGCAAAGAAAAATCGATTTAAAAATCAGGGGCGTACAGGTCAGCAGCTAACCTATACGCCCCTGATTATCAATCTTTCATTACGCCGATATAGTAGTTGAAGGTATCCACTTCGATGTTGTCCTTGGTAGCGCCTTCAATTTCAACCGGCCTGAAACGGGTGGAAGGCGTGATAAACTGGTATTCTCCGCCTTTTATCTTTACCCTTACCGGCATGTTAAAATTATGAACGTCAGCTATCCAGCGTACGAACAATTTTCCGCCCGTTTCCATAAAGTTCAATATTGGTATCCCTTTATATTTCAGGTATTGTTCAAACACGGGCGACAGGTTTTTGCCCGATTGCTGGTTAATATATCCCACGATATCATCATAAGTAACCGTCTTGTGATAAAATGTTTTATTAAGCCCGCGTAATATGCTGCGCCATTTATCGTCATCGTTAATGATCGTCCGTATCATGTTCAGTAGGTTTCCGCCCTTGTAATACATATCGCCGGAACCCTCTTTGTTCACATTATAAAAACCGACGATCGGACGATCGTTCTGAATGGCGAAACGGGTACCGTGTACATACTCCTGCCCGGCCTGTTTTCCATAACGCTGCTCAACAAAAAGAGATTCGGAATAATTGGTAAAGCTTTCGTGTATCCACATGTCGGCCAGGTCCTTTGAAGTGATGTTATTGCCAAACCATTCGTGCCCGCTTTCGTGTACCACAATGAAATCCCATTTAAGCCCCCAGCCCGTTCCCGACAGATCGCGACCCAGGTAACCGTTGCGGTAGTGATTGCCATACGCAGTTCCGCTCTGATGCTCCATGCCTAAATGCGGCGCTTCGATAAGTTTGTATCCGTCCTCATAAAAGGGATAGGGGCCGAACCAGTATTCAAAGGCTTTGATCATGTCCTTAACATTCGCGCCGAATTGTTTTTTCGCCTTATCGACATTGTAGCTCAGTACCCAGTAATCAAGGGTCAGTTTTCCTTTTTCGCCCATATAACTGTCGCTGATGTGCGAATATTTACCGATGTTAGCTTCAATATCGTAATTATTTATCGGGTTGGACACGAACCAGTCGAACCGGGTATAACCATTTTTCAGATCGGTTACCTTGCGGAGACGACCGTTCGAGGCATCGGTAAGACCCGTAGGAACGCTGATGCTGATCAAAGCGCTGTCAACTTCATCGGCCTGCTGATCTTTGTTAGGCCACCAGATGCTGGCTCCTACACCCTGACAGGCCGTAGCCACCCAAGGATTCCCGAGTGAATCCTTCGCAAAAACGATCCCCCCATCCCACGGCGCACGTTTGGCTATGGTAGGATGCCCGGAATAAAATACCGTAAACTCGTCCTTGCTGCCCTTTTTAATTTCGTTTGGAAAGGTGACAAACACCGCGTTAAACTCGCGGGTGTAGGGGAGTTCCTTACCCTTATAAACTACCTTTTCAACCTTCAGGTTGGCAAATAGGTCGAACTGCAGCTTGGTAAAGTCTGAATCGGCGGTGAACTTGAAAAGCGTGCTGCCGCTGATAAACTTATCCGGTATATCAAACTTTACATCAAGGTGGTAATAATTAATATCATAACAGGTACGCAAAGGCGACAGATAGCCGCGCAGTGAATCAGCCCTTGTAAATGTCTCCTTCTCTACCCCCAGCTGGGCCTTGGCACCGAATGAAAGTAATCCTAACGCACCAATAATTAATAATCTGTTTAGTTTCATTTATATAGTTTTATCTGATTTATTCTTATTCCATCCGCCTATTCCAGCACGGTAATCTTCACACTTGATCGGTTTTGAGCGTCATGATATATCCTGATGGTTGACTTCTGAAAATCCTCGTCTTTTGCCTGGTTAATGTCCTCGAATTTCTGCGGGTTTCGGTCAACCAGCGGGAACCACGAGCTTTGAACCTGGATCATGATGCGATGGCCTTTCCGAAAAGTGTGACCAACATCAGGAAGATTGTATTTCACCTCAGTGATCTTTCCGGGAACAAACGGTTCCGGCTTTTCATATGAATTACGGTATTTTCCTCGAAATATTTCACCGCGCACCAGCATTTCGTAGCCCGCCATGGTTACGTGCTTAGGATTTGGGCTTGGCTCCGGATAATTGTCCGGGAAAACGTCGATCAGCTTCACCACGTAATCTGCGTCTGTCGTACTGATAGACGAGAACAGATCAGCAACTACCGGTCCGGTTAAGGTGATGTCCTGTGTCAGCGTATCCGTTTGATAGGTTTTTACATCCGGTCTGCGTTCGGCAAATCGCTGGTCATCCAGCATATATTCACGGGTACGTCCCCGCTGTACGCCGTCTTGATAAGGCACCGGTGCATTGGGGTCGCTTACGTATTCATCAAAATTATTGCTTGCGGTCGGCGCATCAAACGATAGTTTGCCGTCCGGTTGCAGATACATCGTTTTTTCGGTGCTGTTTTCCGGCGGCCATTTGCTGAATTTCTTCCACTCGTTGCTTCCGCTGATAAAGATAGTAGCTTCCGGAAGGGACATATCGCCTTCGTCTTTCAGGTAATATTTAAAGAAAGGCAGCTCCACATTTTCACGGAACCATTCACTGGTATTCGAGCCAAAATCCTGATCGCCGAAATGCTGGATATCGCGGGCTTCCCATCCTCCGTGATACCAGGGCCCGATTACCAGCATATTTTTGTGGCTTTGCGGGTTCTGATCTTCTAAAGCCTTGTAAACGTGTAATGCACCAAAACAGTCTTCGGCATCAAAAAATCCGCCGACGGTAAGAGTGGCAGGCGTAATATTCTTCAGGTGCGGACGGATATTCATATCCTGCCAGAAACTATCATAGTTGGGGTGAGCCATCATATCATTCCAGAACTTTACCGAATCGCCGAAATAATATTTTTTGTAGTTGGGGAGGGCGCCCATCTTCAGATAGAATTTATAGTTATCCGCATAGCTGAACTTAATGCGGGTTTTAAATTGAGCCGGAGTTATAGGAACCGGGCGAGGCACGCCAAAGCTGGTAATGAATGAGAACGCATCCATAATGAATAGGGCGCCGTTATGATGAAAGTCATCGCCTATAAACCAATCTGTAACGGGTGCCTGCGGCGATACTGCCTTTAAGGCCGGATGCGCATTCGGCAGCGAGGCGGTGGAATAAAATCCGGGATAAGATATCCCCTCGATACCCACTTTGCCGTTATTGTTAGGCACATTTTTGATCAGCCAGTCGATGGTGTCATAGGTGTCAGAGCTTTCATCCACCTGTTGCTTGCCTTTCTTATTATCGACATTCGGGCGGACATCCACAAAATCGCCCTCGCTCATCCACTTACCCCTGACGTCCTGATAAACAAAAATGAAGCCTTCCTTTTCAAGCAGGATGTTCTGGCCCAGCGACCGCCGGTAATTGTTCTCGCCGTAAGGCGATACCGTGTAAGGTGTTCGCGTCATGAGGAAGGGGTATTTTTTCGACTGATCTTTGGGCATGTAGATCGCGGTAAAAAGTTTTTTACCGTCGCGCATTGGGATATACCTTTCGATTTTGGTGTAGTGTTCCCTTACATAGCCAGTGTCGGGAGTGGATTGGGCGCGGATGCACGTGCACCACAATGCAAGCCCTGTCAGGAGGAGCAGTTTTTTCATATCATCGGTCAGTTAACAAAAGCTAATTTAATAAGATAATGTGCAATTACTCATTAATGTTAATACTGTTACAAAAACAGGCTAATCTTTTATTAAAGAAAGGTAAAATACGGGAAGAATAAAGGTAGTAGCGACACTTATTAAAATAATTTAAAAAGTATTGATCTTGTAAAAATAATTTTATTAAGTTTGTGGTAAATAATGCTTTGCATCTTAAAAACACGAACTTTATATCAGCCTTATGTCGGTAAGGGGAATTATAGTTAAATTGGTTTGAAAAAATCCTCGCTCTGGCGGGGATTTTCTTTATAAAGCTTTTTTATCTCAATTAACAACAAAAGAATCAACCTAAGAAATGGCGCGATTAAATTTATTAGAAGAGACCCGTTATGAGAAGCTGGCGGTAACGGTTTACGGGAGCCAGCAGGAAGGCGCATTAGCGGTAGCGGATCGGATATCAAAGCTGATC
>DASZTX010000052.1:0-2752 GCA_035547875.1 Mucilaginibacter sp.
CGGCAACGGCAATGTAAAAAACAGCACCTATCTGGTCGACAACACGAAGAGCAAAAATATTACTGCCTATAATATACTGAATCTGCCACAAACGGGTACGGCTGCAGGCACGGCATTTACCTATACGTATGATGCGACCGGCCAGAAACTGCGCAAGGTAGCAGGAACCGCCACCACCGACTACATCGATGGCATACAATATACCGGAACCACCACGACCGATCCGTCTATCAGCTTTATCCAGACCGAGGAAGGCCGGGCAGTAAATAACGGGACGGGATACGACTACGAATATACCCTGGCCGACCACCTCGGCAACAGTCGCGTTAACTTTTCAACCGCAAGCGGGAGCGCCGCTGCGACCCAGGTTGACGACTACTATGCCTTCGGTATGGACATCAGCCGGACGCCCCCTACACCGGTATTGAAAAATGAGTACCTTTACAACAAAAAAGAGCTACAGGAGGAGCTTAACCAATACGATTACGGGGCCAGGTTTTATGATCCGGTGATTGCGAGGTGGTTGGTAGTGGATCCGATGGCGGAGGTGGGCATGATGTTTTCACCATACAACTATGCGTTAAACAACCCGATTAGGAATATCGATATTGATGGAATGGTCGACGAGTCAGCGATTGATAATAGCAATCCTGGCTTTGAAGCCCAACATTTCGAAGATATATTAGAAAGAGATAAAAGGTATGCTAATGGAGGAGCTTATAACGATGATAATGATGGGCCGGGTGATGGAGGCGGTAAAAGGCAAGAGTCATCAGCTTTTAGCCGATATGTTAGCGCCCTTTGGACAAATCTTTCATTGTATAATTTTGGTGACCAAGTTACACAGAAATGGAATGATTGGCTAGACGATCCATTTGGCAGTATTTATCATGGTTTTGGAGATGCGTTGAGTACAAGTTACCATCGACAACAGACCATTTTTAGCCCGATTAAATGGGGCCCTGCTATAAATGAAGACGTAGATGCAATAAATAGCTACATAAAACTTCCTGCTGAACAAAAAGCTAAAACTGATGCGGCAAGAATAAATAATTTTATTGTCGGAATCGGGGCGTCGGCACCATTAGCAGAATTTACTGGTTTGGCTGGATC
This sequence comes from Mucilaginibacter sp., assembly GCA_035547875.1. Taxonomy (GTDB): domain Bacteria; phylum Bacteroidota; class Bacteroidia; order Sphingobacteriales; family Sphingobacteriaceae; genus Mucilaginibacter. The sequence continues at coordinate 1,114 of DASZTX010000052.1, forward strand.
AGCAGTAAAAAATGCCTTAAAAACCGGCCTGAACGGTGGCCTAGGTTATTCTTTTAATATTAGAAATTACAATATTGGAATTGGGTATACCTATGAAACCCAAGAATTGGGCTCGACGTTATTTTCGATCAAGCAAAACAAAATTGGCGGAAATCTTTTGCGATGGGATTATGGGAAGTTGCATCTAGGGTATAAACAAAATATGGGCTTCCATTCAACATTTCGTTTTAACTTAGGTGAGTCTATATATGGCAGCACAAAACAATATTCCCCATTTGCACCATTTAATTTTTGGAGGTATAAAAGAAAATGATAAAAAATACGGATTTAAAAGTACATGGTGAAGGTAATTTTTCTATTAGGGACTTTGACGGCGATATTGATATCGGTGCGCATAAATGGGATCATCTGTTTTCGGTTTTTAACAAAATATTTGGCGATGTCTATTTTTATGGCGTAAGGCGATGGGCTGCCGAAAAAGAACTAGAACAAACTCTTTCCTATCTAATAAAAGACAAACTGATAGATGAAGGAAAGAGTCACTTTAACATTCTTTTTAAAATAAAAGAGGGATTTATTTACGATAGTCGGAAGCTGGTTAGTACGCTTTGGCGATATTACGAATATCCGTCATTCATTTTTTTAGCAGATAAAGAAAATCAGTCGGTCTTGGTAGATTTATATACTAAAAATGTTTTTTTCGAAAATATACTTACTCAACTCAATGACGCATTAATTATTTATCGACACGTTGAATTAGACGTACTTTGGTTTAAAACCAATATTAATAATCCTGCTGTCCATAGTTTATTCGGAGTGTTGTCCGAACGTCTGTGACTTCAGACGTTTATGAATGTAGTTTGCAACTGCGTACTTGGGCGCCGGAAAATAGGCGTTTTTAGGTGAGGGGGCTTTGTTGTTTAGCCGGTGCCAACAACAATAAAGTTCTAACTACAGATAAGATCATACAATTCAGCGATTATTATTCCTTGTACGATATATGAATTACAATCAAAATTGACCTTAACGCCTGCAAATAATTATGAATACAACGGTAAGGAGTTTCAGGCCGAATTAAGCGAGTACGATTACGGCGCGAGGCTGTATGATCCGGTGATCGGGAGATGGGGAGTGGTTGACCCGTTGGCGGAGATCAACAGGGGGGGGTCACCTTACAATTACATAGAGATAATCCCGTGAACAGAATTGATCCCGATGGCATGATTCGATATGAACGATTTCAAGAGCGCGGATCAATTGGCTGATGAAGCGCATCCGATAGACATATATGGAGATAAGCATCGCGACAGCAACGGAAACTGGGTTACACGCCTTGGGGATAACGAAATTTATAAATTTCGTGCTGACGTGACTAATCAAGGTCAGACTTTTATATGGATGGGAGAAGATAAGGGCTGGGTTACAAATGATAAACTTAGTGACTCCGAATTAGAAGCGATGTACAACAACTATGTTGATGCTGGTGAAAATCCTTTTCAGGGTGCTTTCGGGAGTCAAATACATGATTGGGCTTCCTCTTCTAAAGGATTAGCAGCAGGTATAAATGCTAATTCTAATCAATTAAATATGGCTGCGGGGGTGGCATACGGCACCGCGCTTGCGATAGGAGGTGGCATCG
>DASZTX010000053.1:0-9479 GCA_035547875.1 Mucilaginibacter sp.
ATACCCATTCTTAAAAATCTCCTTCCTGAACTGCAGTTGTTTGTAAAAGCCGAAGCTGTGGGTATCCTGGAACAAGGCGGTGAGTTTCAGCAAAATTTCTTCGTATTGCTGGCGGCCGTCCGCCGACAGCATCCGGGGAACAGTCTTTTTTAACGCCTGGTCAAAATTGGCGGCCATCAGGTATTTGTGGGGATAGACGTAATCCACAACTCCCTGGAGTTTGGCCAATGCCAGCAGGCGGTAAGCCAGGGGTACATTTTCGTTTTTGGGGAAAGGATAGGCTGGTTCATGCGGAATTTCGGCCTCATAACTTAAGCCGGGCAGGTAATAGCTCGATTTTCCGGTATAACGATGCTGCCAGAGCGCTTCCAGCGTTGACCGGTTCGCCGGGTTGACCAGCCCGCTCTTGCGGAACCAGCTGAGATCAAGATTCCTGGTTAAAAGCAGCCCATTCTCCGTCGTGTCAGCCGCCCGATCAGTCGGAACCGGGAAGTGTTCGAGCAATTGCGTCAATTCAGCATTCAGTCCTTGCCGGTCTGTGACTGCTATTACTTTCGGTAATGCGGACAAAAACAGCGAGTCGGCATTCATGCGGCCGGTAGCCATGAGCGGATGGGTATACTTCAAAAAGCTCCAGGCCTTAAAATACAGCAGACAGGCGTCTTCTTGTTCTACAGCTTGTGAGAAGGCAGTATGGCCACCCAACCAGCCGGACAACAGCAGGCATAAGATTATCTTAAACAGTTTTTTCATCTACTTCTTTACTGACATTATGGATGATTTTTTGCAAGACTCCTTGTACGGTCTGCAGTTCTGTTTCGGTCACCCCCTCGAGGGCCTGACGACGATTGCTCAGAGAAATTGGCCGCATCAACTCCAGCACTTTCCGGCCTCTGTCCGACAGCGTCAGCGTAAAACGCCGGCGGTCTTCCGCGTGGCTTTTTCGGAACAATAAATCTTTCGTCACAAGCAGTTCGATCATCCGCGTCACCGAAGCCACATCCTTAAAGATCCGCCCGGCCAGTTGATGCTGGGTGATGTCTGGATATTCCCCGATCGTCTTCAGCACCAGCCATTGGTCAATGGTGATCTCCACACCGGCTTTCAGGCAATTCGCCTGCGCGAACTGCCGGTACGATTTGACGGCCTTCTCTAAATTATAGAAAATTACATTATCCAACTTATCCATAGTATTATTATTGATACAAATATAATTGATATATCAATAAATTCAAAGTTCCTTACTAGGCAGTTTCAGTTTAAAAAATCCCCAGTAGGGACGAAAACTTCTCTACTGGGGATAAAAGTGATTGAAATTAATGCATGCCGAAAAAACACGTTATTTACCGTGTTTTGTTAATTTTTCCCAGCCATCTTTCTCTTTCATTTTCTCAGGTAGGGTAGCCAGGATGCCCAAATCGCGCAAAAATTCTGTAGACATAAGGGTATCCTTCCACCCGCAAAGTCCCTTATTTTTATGAGGGATTTTTTTTATTTTCTGATAATCAGATAGTTAGTAACGTTGTTATACCAAGGTGAAGTAACTTGGTATTTTGATTAAAATTAATTAAAATGTTGATTATCAATTACTTAGATATTTTATTTAGTTCGAGCCCTATTACTCTACTTGATGGTGCAAGAATTTTAAGTCAAATTATTATCGACATAAATAGCTGTATATTACTAAAAATATATTGGTTCGATGTTATTATCAGAAAACAAAAATATTTTTGCATTTTTAAAACATACCAGTTCGACGCCCGAAGTTTCGTTTACAAGATACGGGATTAAATAGCCACGGTTTCGGGTGCCGCATATCATCAGTCCGTTGGATAAATATATTCAAAAATGTCTGCCACTTAAGCTTTCAAATCATCAAATGAAAAGGCAGGCAGATTATACAATCTGCCTGCCATAACACCTCTGGCTATTTCGAGGAAAAACCGTAAGCTAAACCTACGTTCAACTTACGGTTACAGATGTTGTTCAATCGGAATAATATCCCGTTGCCTCGTCTGTGCGCGAAACTATCAGGAAAATTATTGCCAGGTTGTCACCTGTTAAAGACGCCTTGTTTAACCCCTATGGCGTAATGCGGACAATATCTTTAAGGTTGAAAACGAGGTACATATTTCCGCCCCCGTCCACAGTAAACACGGGGTTGTCGGAGCCGCTGCTACCTTCTGGCCCATACGGGCCAAGCAAGGAGAACTTGGTCGTGAAAGTTACAAGCAGTGTACTTGCTGCGGAACCGATCTTCGCTTTGCGGATCATATAGGTTTTACTCAGTTGACCACTGATATAGGTGTGCGGAAGGATGGCGTAAAGGTTCTCGCTGTTATCTAGGCCAAAGCGAAAATAGTTTAACTGGTTGCCGCTGGTGGTCTGAACTTTATCATCATCGGATTTAAACATACTTGCCATGTCAAATTCCAGCTTAGTGGCCGTGCGGTTTTTGAGATCGGCTTTATAGAAATAATACGTTGCGGCAGATGTGGTAATGGTTTTACCATCGGGTATATAGATCTGATCGCCGTTCCAGCTTACGCCATTGCTTAACGAAACATTGGCGGATGACAGGCCAAAGTTGTCATAAGTATTAACGGCAGCCCCATTATCCAGATATATGCTGTGTTTCAGCCAAACCTTGTTGCTGGCATCTACAAAAAAGGAGCGGTCGTTATCGGTAAAGTTTACACCGCTGCCTAATTGGGTAAGCGTCCCGCCAGGTGTGATCTTATAGACCGAGATAGCGATACCCCCGGTATGTGCGTAAATATTTCCATTGCCATCAAGGGTGATATTAGTAATGGCAGTAGCCTTGCTATCCGAGGTTAGCAGTACTGGAGTGCCACTGTTCAGGGGCATTTTGTAGATCAGGCCGCCTGCTATATAATAAAGGATGTTGTTTTGGCGGTCGGTCGTCATACAGGTAATTTGAGCCGCTGCCGTGGCAATTTTGCTGAAAGCGGCGCTTCCTGCGGACACCTGTATGTAATCTACCGATGTGCCGCCTGTCGTGGTTGAGTTTACCGTGAAGTTTGGCCCTGTAATGGTGGCGGCCCCGTTTACGCTCAGAGATACCGGCCCGGTAGTTGCGCCGCTCGGCACCTCAATGGTCAAAACAGTCGCCGTTGCCGTTTTAACGGTGGCTACAGTTCCGTTAAATTTAACCAGATTGTCTGAGATGGTGGTGCCAAAGTTGGTGCCGGTTATGGTAACAACGTCTCCTGCCTTTCCGCTGGTCGGGTTAATTGCGGTAATGGTTGCGGGCAATACCACAGCCTGTGGCGTGATGGTGGATCCCAGGGGATCGCTATTGGTGGCTGTTTTACCTTTTATACTGAGCGCCAATGCGCCGGCAGTAAGGCCTGATGGCATGGTAAATTTGATTTCTGTATTGGTAACTGAAGTAATGGTGATGTTTTGTGAGCCGATGGTCACCGCAACATCTGCTTTAACGGTGCCAAAATTGCTGCCTGTAATTGTTACGGCGTCGCCCACTGCTGGATTGTGGGGCGCAATGCTGGTGATTACCGGGACAGGTGTTTCTGGCGTGGGCTTCGCACCATTGTCAGATTTTTTGCAACCTGTCATAAGTGCCATCAGCACGAAGAAACAGCTGCAGATGTTTAAAAAGGAAAATACTTTTTTCATGATTGCTTGAGTATGTATGTTATACCCAAAACTCAGTGAAAAATGGCAGCCGGTAAATCCCGTACTTCCCGCATTTTTCTATGCGTGTTACCCGTAAGGCCTCAAATGATCTTACGCTCGTAGGCGTATTTTAATAATCCTACAACCGTTTGGGTGTTCGTTTTGCGAAAGATATTTTTGCGGTGCGTTTCAACGGTGCGTTCGCTGATAAACAGGAGGTCTGCAATCTGTTTATTGCTGTATTCGCTTTCGATCATCCGGATGATCTCGATTTCGCGATCGGTCAAACTATTACCTTCCTTGCTGTCGCGCACTGATCTGATGAGCTGATGGGTAATCTCCGGCGTATAGTATTTGCTACCGCCAGCCAGTTTGGTCAATGCTTCAATCAGCTCCTGCCGCCCGGTATTTTTCAGGATAAACCCATCAATGCCGGCATCTATCATTTCGCTGATCACCTCGGTATCGCCAAACATGGAAAGTGCCAGTATCCGGATATCAGGATACCTGCGTTTGATAATCCGGGTAAGTTCTACACCGCTCATTCCCGGCATACTGATATCGGTAAGCAAAATGTCCGGCGGGTCACTCGCGAGTTGTTCGGGCACATCTACAGGCCGTATACTTTCGCCGCAAACTGTAAAATGGCCGTTGCTGTCGCTGTTAATTAATGATCGCAATCCGTCTATCACCATCTGGTGGTCGTCAACGATAAAAATCCGGGTGGGTGCGTTCATGATTGATGATTTAACGGAACATAGATTGCCACCAGTGTGCCTTTGCCGGATGATGATGAAAAATCGACCGTGCCTTTTAAATAAGCCAGACGTGTGATCATGTTTTTGAGGCCGATACCCTCGGACTGTTCCCTGGCTGCCGCATTAAAGCCTTTGCCGTTGTCTTCGACGGTGACAGAAATTTCATGCTCATCCCGGTGCATCTGGATATCGAGCCGGGTGGCCCCGGCGTGTTTGATCACGTTATTTACACATTCTTGTATGACACGGTAAAGCACTATTTCAATGTCGCTTTCCAATCGTTCATTTAAACCCGATGTTTCCAGGTTTACTTTCAATCTTTTTTCGTCAATTTTTGTTACAAAATCCTTAACGGCGCTGGCGAGTCCTGTTTTAATAAGGATGTTAGGCATCATCTGATGGGCCATGGTGCGTACTTCACGGCAGCTTTCATCTACCAGTGCGATGGTCTTTTCTGCCAATACCGCGTTTTCAGCATCAGCGGGTAAGTCATCAAACAATGTGGCCAGGTTTAAGCGCACGGCAGACATTAGCTGACCTACGCCATCATGCAAATCTGCGGCAATACGCTTCCTTTCACGTTCTTCGGCTGCTATCACGCCTTTAGCGGCCATTTCCTGTTGATGCATGATTTCCATTTGCAAACGTGCATCCTGCGCCGCTTTAACCCGCTTGTTTCTATAGAAGACTAATAACAATACCAAAGTAAGAATGATCAAGGCCGCGATAAACAGGACGGTCCGAAACAACAGATCGCGTTGCTGATCCTTGATCAGTTGCTCTTTCTTTGCCGTATCGTATTTGGTTTGCACTTCGGTTATTTGTTGTGCTACCTGGGCATTCATCACCAACCTGGCCACGCTATCTTTAAGCCCTGTAAAGCGCAAAGCGGCTTTATAATCCTGTTGAGATTTGGATAGGTCTGCCAGGTGAGAATAAACATCCGTAAGCATATCCTTTAAACCCAAAGCTTCTGCATCGGTACCGGCCCGGTTGTAATATTCGATGGCCTCTTTTAACTGACCTTTGGCAGCCAATGCTTCACCCAGGTTGCTGTAATTATATACATTCTGGGTACGATCTGCGGCACGGCTTGAGGTTTCAATCGCTTTACGGTAAAATATGATCGCACTATCAATTTTTCCTAACATGAACAAACAGCCGCCAGCATTTGAATAGGCCGTACCAACCAATTTTAAAGCACTGTATTTGGTATTTATGCTGATACTTTCCTGGAACGATGCGATGGCTTGCCGGAATTTGGATTGACCAAAATAAAAGTTACCGAGATTGATTTTTATTAGCCCCAATTGCTTGGTTAACTGGTGCTTTAGGGCGATGTCTTCAGCCTCTTTAAGATAACGCTCGGCCATCACCGGATTTTTGAGCCGGGTATATACGTCGCTGATATTATTCTTATTGGTGGCAATGCCCTCATAATAATTAAGCGACTCCCATATTTTCAACCCTTCTGTATGATAGCTTAGTGCTTCGGCATAATTACCCTGGGCATAGCTGATTGCACCAAGATTAGTGAGCGAGCGGGCCTCGCAAAATGGGCTTTTTAGTTTGCGGCTGTAATCCAAAGCAATTTTTGAATATTTGAACGCCGAATCGGGCTGCCGTTCTTTTTGTTTGAAGGAATAATTAATCAGGCGGGTCAATGAAGCGGTGTCTTTGATCCGGTTACTGTAAACCGTAAAAGAATCTACCTGTGCATAACCCTGCAAAAAGGCGGTAACGGAAAGTATAAAGGCTAATGTAAGCTTCTTCATTGAATAAGTTCGTAAATCTTGTTCATTGATAAAATAACCTGGTTAATAGTGAATATTATAAATGCTACCCCTCTTTAAAATAATGGCCCTGCGATACCTTGCCCTTGTCGTATCTATAACCCTTCAAAAAAACAACCTCTATATTACGCAATTACGCACGCTTTCCAAATCGATTTTACACCTGTGTTTTACAATCTTAAAAGGTGGTAAAAACTACTTGTTCCATTCTTCAAGCAAACCGTCCCACAAACGGTTAAATTCATCTCTACCCCTTTCAATGTCTGCAATTGCTTTTTTGCCATCGGCAAGTGCTTTCTGATAAAGTGGAGATGTGGTATCTTCTATAAAATCGGGGCCGGATTGTTCATCTTTACGGCAGGCACAATAGCTTTTTTGATTTTTAAGCGTTAATATGCCGGTCATCAACTGTCCGGGAATAGCGTTGTATATCCCGGTGAACCGTTCGCCATTTCCATAAAAAATAGTTTCTGCCAGTATTTTACCTGTTTTAGGGTCGCGCAACTGTTCAGTCATCCGGCCGCCGCTCAGTTTTTCCAAACGGTAAGCCGGAATCCCTGCTGCGGGGGCAAAGTTTACATACATCGTATCGGCTATATTTTTAAAGGTGATCGAACCAAATTTCAAGGCGCCATTGTTTGTGTATTCGCCAAAACGAACCGTTTGCGGATTAGTTAAACTGCCCCTGTACATATTGTTATCATCCGTAAGTTTACCCACAAAACTGTCACCGTCCGCAAATAATACGGCGCTATTTTTAGGGTCATCATAATTGTGCAGCAATTTGGTCCCATCGGCATAGTTGATCATCCGTTGCTTAATGTATTTTCCGTTATCCATTTCACCGGTTTCATTAAATTTACCCATAACGGTTTTGTAGGGGCCGTCAAACAGTTCGCTGTTTTTATATCCGCCTTCCACGTAATCGCCGTTGGCATAGGTGTAACGGCCGCGCCCGTCGTATCCAATCCCATCAAGGCCGCCCTCATACCGGTCGCCGCTGTTAAAATGTACTACTCCATCTCCTTTAGGCGAACCATCCACAAACGTACCGGTGACGTTAAACTCTGGATATGTATACGTCCCCTGCCCGTTGGGCAGGCCGCCTTTGGTATTACCGACATAGGTATTGCCCAGCTTATCGGTAAGTGTTTCTGAACAGCCGCCCTGGCAATCATCTTTGGTACTCCCCTTAAAACCAAACGCCGACCGTTTTTCTGCCGCAAAGCCGGCTGACAGTTCTGCCGCGCTGCCGCCCCACAAGCGCACTGCCTCTACCTGACTGAAACCCGCATCGGTGGCCGCTTTTATAAAATCGTTATAATAGGCTCCGTCTCGCGGGATATTGCGACGGGCAATCAGGCGGTTCATTTCTTTCATTTTACCGTTCCACTCATCGTTTGCGGCCTTGATGCGCGCAATAGCCGCCTGCTGGCGCGAGTTGAGGTTGGGTACGTAGCTGGCCCCGCCGCCCGACGAGGTGATGCCCGGGGAAATGGTTGATGAAGTCCGGGATGATGAACTTCCAGAAGTAGTTGATCCGAACGTTCCGCTGGAGGTATAGTTGTCTATCCGTTTTAAGGTATAAGTAACGCCTGAGCCGCTAAAGGCGCTTTTACTGGCTTCAGACAGTCGGCGATAATCGTCGGCCTGGTTTTGTGCAGTTGCAGCGGCGGCGCTTGCACAAATAATGGCTATAAGTAAAGTCTGTTTTTTCATTGCGTTTTTTAAGGCTAAACTGCCTTTTTGTACGGATTACGTAAATACCGTATTTCACGCATATTTTAGTACGTGCACGCCTTAACCCTTTCTGTTGTGACAAGAATGATAGCACTTATCCGATATTAAAACGGCTTTGTAAATTATACTGTCGGGCCTTTCTGTTGCCGCGGCCTGGACGCGGAGTGGAGGATTGTAAATTTGGCTGTTTTATAGCCGGGAAATTCCTTTTAAAAACACCATGGGTTTCAGTAATAACGACGCAAATTCGGTCATCAATAATAAACAATATCAAGCCTCATAATTAAAGAGCGCTGAAATATGATCATCTTCTACGTCCACAGGCAAACCTAACTGGTAATTCTAAAGAAAATTTCAGTCGTTCAGCCCCTTTAGAAAAAAGTCAAAAACGTAGCCTTTGCTCAAGAAATTTCCGAGTCAGCAAACCTCGCATAATCTTCTACTCCAGAATCAAATTATTCCCATCAATAAATTGGGAAAATGAACATCCAATAATAGTCCATTATGGTTCGAACTTGCACCATGACCGTTCTCAGATTCGCGCTATTTTTTTTAAATCAGCTATAAAGTTATTTGAAAACAGACCTGTTATCGACCCCAAAAGCCTCTCATGCAAATGAGGGGCTTTTTTGTTTAGTTAATGCCTCTCGCCTCCTGAAGTTTTTTTCTATATAGATAATCAGTTATTTTAAAGATGGCATAATTTTTATCACGTGTGTCCTTTTCAAAAAACTGTTTGTTGGTTATTTTATCTATATACTGACCAATCTGTATTGAATTGGTATAAAACTCTAATCCGTTATAATTGACATGCCAGGGGGTATATAAATAATTGGGCTTATCGTCAGCATTTTGTACCACTAACTTCTTGCCATCGCTGAAAGTAAAAATAACCTGTCGCCAGTTGGTTGTAGTGCTCCAGTTGCCATAGCTTTGCCAAAAAGCATTGTTAATGTTATCTTGGCTGATATTAGATAAGTTATCTGCTGTAGACCTGTAAAAATTAAAATCGGTGTTTTCACCAGGAAAAGCATATAAATTTTCAAAATCAAAGTGATCAATGCCCGACTTCTTTATTTTTTGTTCCTGCTTGTCAATAAATGTTTTGAAGTCTTTTATGTCCTGGTCTGAAATATTTAGGTCTGCTAATGAAATTTTTGATGACCTTGAATTTTCAATAACATCAACCATCTTTTGAATGATATCCTCATTAATTTCTTGCATTGCCCCAGAAAGATACCCCCGAGATGAAGTTTGGGTGTTTAGAACGAACTTATTCCCACTCTTGAAATATATTCGCCGAGAATCGGATGCACTAAAACAGCCTTGGCTACCATTCTCAACCATAATATCTGTAACAGTCTTGTCTGCAATGAAATTTGCAGGTAACGTGGAGATTCTGATGAACGTGACCACTCCAATCCGGCGCAAGCTGACCACCCATTCCGGGCGAAACTGACCACCTGATTCCGGGTCAAATTGACCACCGCAAACACGTAGCAAATGCTGTAAAAGAGACCATCTTTTGAGG
>DASZTX010000054.1:0-2023 GCA_035547875.1 Mucilaginibacter sp.
GATCAAAAACGGCACCCATATTATCGGGACCTTTACTGTAAAAACGCTCAGTTTCTTTCAGGCTGATGCCACCTGTCTCGGTAGCCGCTACACTGCCGTCTGTGAACATGAGTGCGTACCACGGCTGAAAATGGTGAAATACCTGCGGCTTAACTTCGGGATGTTTATAAAGATAGTAATTGACGCCATCAGCAAAAGCGTCCATCAATTTACGGAACCACGGAGCAGCACCATTGTAATCCCTGATAGCATCAGCCGTATCGGCTATCAGCTGCAGTTGAATATCGGTGTATAAATTACTTTCCCCGTCAACTTCCGACTGTTTGCCCAACTGGTAAAGATAGTTACGTTCGATACCCTTGAAATTTTCTTCGCATTGCGCATACATCAAACCAAAAACAGCATCAGCGTCGGACTTGCCATAAATGTGCGGCACACCCCAGTTATCACGAATGATAGTTACTGCCTGAGCTTCCTTTTTAAAACGCTCGATTTCCTTTCGGCTGAACTTTTGACCGAAGCCAAGAACCGGCGCGCATAACAACGCTGCAAGCAAAAGCTGTTTTATTGTAACAAAAAATTTACAGTAACAAAAAGTCATAATATGATATCAAAAAACCGTGAATAGAGTAAAAAGGACTATTTTTGTCGAATTGACATTTAATATGAATGTCATATAAAAAAGAAAAATACGCTTTAGCACAATTTTTAAAGCAAACTTCTGTTCATATTACTGGTTTTATTTGTAACAATTGCAAAACAAGAGTTTCAATCAGTTGATTTACAACTATATAAACCACCATACGTACAGTAAGCGATCGATACGATCATAAAGAACTTGGATCAATATTAAACATGTTATCTGAGATTTAGTTGATTCAATATCATTGAGAGTGATATTGATAGTGCGTTCCGGGGTGAGATACGGAACGCATTTTTTATACCTGCTCATTCTTATTCGTCAATGGCAAAGTGAACCAGAATGTAGAACCTTTGTCTTCCTCGCTAACCAGGCCAACTTTACCGCCATGCCTGCTGATGATTTCCGACGAAATATACAAACCGAGGCCAAGGCCCGAAAAATTATAAGACGATTCATGCACCCTGAAGAAGCGGTCAAAAATATAAGCCTGTTTATCCTGCGGGATACCAATACCAAAATCGGTAACTGAAAACTTCAGATTGGAGCCCGCTTTTTCAATATTGACCATTACCTTATTTTGTTCGGGTGAATATTTAATAGCATTACTCAAAAAGTTCACCATCACCTGCTCGATCCTGGTACGGTCGGCATACACTTCGAGGATTTCATTTTTGTTGATGACGATCTGGTGTGAAGATGTATACTGCGCGATCTCATTTATACAATCCCCAACGGATTCGCCGAACAGGTAATTTGTACAATTCAGCTGCATTTTTCCCGATTGTATACGGGTTACATCCAACAGGTCGTCAACAATGTTCGTCAATTTTCCAACCTGCTTGTTAGCCATGGCAATAAAGGGACGTATTTTAGCAGGATCGAAATCCCTTTCCGATAATTTCTCCAGTATCTGCATCGAAGCTTTCAGGCTTGTTATCGGTGTCTTCAATTCATGACTTGCTACGCCTAAAAACTCGTCGCGCTGTTTTAACAATTTGCTTGCGGCCTTTTGCGCGCGTTCCTGGTCGTCTATATCAATTATGCTGCCGATATACCCTGCAAACCCGGGGTTAAACAAGGGGTTGGCGTAAGTAAGCACCCAGCGGTACTGCCCCTCCTTATTACGAAACCTGAATTTGGTTTGTAGGGGGGTTCGCGCCTGAAACTCGCTGCCAAGCTTTTCAACAACGCCCTGTACATCCTCGGGGTGTACCGCCGCAAGGGTATGCTCCAACAGTTTATCGCTTATGCCGAACCCGGTATAATTTTTCCACGTGTCATTAACGTAAATCAAAGCGCCTTGTTCGTTCGCCTGCCATATAATGATCGAATTGTTGTTGGCTATCGCCTTAAAATGTTCCTCGCTTACTTTCAGCGCTT
>DASZTX010000055.1:0-277927 GCA_035547875.1 Mucilaginibacter sp.
AGCTGATCAAGCCCGGCATGTCATGCGGAACAAAAAATGTTGATTGCCAGGCATTGGCTTCGCGATACATGTATTCGTAATAAGGATAATACGGATTAAAGTTTTTCACCCAGTCGCCGTTGGCCAGCCGCCCTTCCATAAAACCCGTAGCAGGATTAAATACATTTTTATAGTTTTTAGTCCGCTTCATTAGCATACGGTAATTTGCAGTATCATTTAATTGCTTTGCCAATAAGGCTACTGCATAATCGTCGTAAGCATATTCCAGCGTTTTTGTCACCGCAGCCTTGGTAACCGTTTCTGTTACCGGATGAGGGACATCAAGCTCGGAGATATAACCTTTGGTGTTATATTCATCCACATATTTACGGGTTCCTTCAACAGTGGCGTTCTTCAGCATTAACCGGTAGGCTTCTTTTACATTAAAATCCCTCAGTCCCCGTAAATAGGAGCCTGTGATAAATACAGATGCATGATCTCCGTGAAAAAAAGTAGGCATAAACCCGGTAATTTCACCTTTGTCAATCAGCGATTGTATCACATCGTTGGTAACCTTCGGCGAAAGCAGTCCCAGAAGAATCAGTTTGTTACGGTAATCGTCCCAAAGTGATGGTTCGGTGTAATAGTTGAATCCCTTATTGACCACTTTACCGCTTAAATCCCTGAAATCGCCGTTCGCATCGCTACGCAGTGCGGGCCATAGAAACGAGCGGTATAAACAGGAATAGAATAACCCTCGCTGGCGTTGAGTACCTCCTGTTATTTTTATTTTAGACAGTAATTTATTCCAGGTTTCGGTAGCTTCTCCCCTAACCTGTTCAAAGCTTTTGCCTGACATTTCCTTTTCGAGGTTTTCCTTGGCATTTCTAACGCTGACGTATGAAAACCCGATCCTGAGCTCAAGCGGATCAACAGCGTTTGCAAAATGGATAACCGGCACTATTCTGGAAGATTTTACAGCCGAATCAATTTTGCTGATAGGATGATTTGCAACGGCATAGAAAAAAATCTTTTCCCCGGTCTGCTGAAACCCGGTAAATGTCGTTGTGTTCTCCTGATGAATTTCCCAGCTTCTGACCTTTTCATTCGACATTGCCAGGTCTGCGATCAGTTCCTCATCGGCTCCGGGCTTAAAAGTATATCTATGAAAGCCGCAGCGCAGTGTGGAGGTTAGTTCCGCATTCACATGATACCTTTCGAGATATACCTGATAATACCCGGGGTGTGCCGACTCATTTTTATGGTTATAGGTGGAAGCATAATTTTCAGGATCAATCGGTCCTGTTGCAGGCATCAACGGAACGTTACACAGATTCCAATGCCCTTTACTGGTGTGTGCAAATCCATAGATCACGGTATCTTCATACTGATAGCCGGAGCCGCTGTGAAATTTGGTTACGGGCGTTAGCTGCACCATAGCGTTTGGTACCGAAGACCCTGGAAACACTTCAGCGCCCCAGGTACGATGTGTAGGTACAAACCCGATGTCTTTTGCATCCCATAAAGTGGCTGTTCCCAGCAACGGATTCACGTAATCCACCGGCGATTTTTGAGCCAGCAGGCAATTTGCCGTAAGCGTAAGCAGAATAAAGGCTGTTATAGTTTTTTTCATTCTCTATTAAAATTTGTCTGCCTGCTCCTTGTCCACAGCGGGATACGATCACAGACTTAAAAATACTTTATTGAATAAATCCCGCGGACTTCAACTTCGCGGCCGCTTCAATCATCATCACGCCGCTTAACTGAGTGGTAAGATCGGTGCTGCCTGATGGCATGAGTGTCCAGTCGGGGCTGATCATCAACGACGGGCGGGCAATACCTTTATAATAAAGTGTTTGCGCATTTCTTTGTAAAAAAGCGGCATACCGTGTACGGTCGGCCTCATTAAGATCAGTAAGTACAACCAATTGGGTAAGGTAACGTACAGCGACTCCTTTAAATAAACCGCCGTCGCCCTGACCTTCGCCTTTCAGGATGCCATTCACCGTAAGATTAGGGTCAGCGATCAGATTATTGGCAACAAGTATAGCATCCTGCAAATAACCTGCGTCTTTCGTAGAATTATAAAGCTCAATGGCTGATCCTATGAACAAACCCTGATTATAAGTAAATTCCCAGTAATCAATCAATCCATCCTGATTACGGTTAATACCATCATAAACCACACCCGTGGAAGTGACTAACTTAGTCTTCATCCAGCTGTAAAGGTCTTTGGCAAGTGTAAGGTCTGCGGCATTTCCATTCAGCTGGTAGAATCCCGCAGCGAGTATGGTGGCGTTTCCTGTTGAAGGAATATTCTTATAATAAAGCTGACTTCGCTGCCATGCAATGCCTCCGCCAGCGGTATTGTTGTATCCCCCCTTTATCTCGGTGTATAGGGTTTGCGCCACGTTCAGATAATCGGCATCACCGGTTGCATTGTATGATCTCAGACTTGCATTGGCCAACCACCCCATGTCGTCATAAAACTCATTGGGATAAGCCCCGCCATTCTGTGTTTTTATGCCGTTAATTAAGAGCTTCATTCGGGCAGAGTAGATATCGTCACTTGTGCGCAGGTAACCGTCTAATAACACATCAAGCACATGCGCCTGTGGCCAGTAATTAAAAGTGGTATTGCCCGAATTATTCTGTACCAGATAATTTCTGTTGACGGATATAAACGTGTTATAGGTAGCACCCTGCAACGAATCGGCAAGCGACGCATAATCATAGGTTAGCGGTTTTGTCGTCACCGAAGTATCCGAACCACTATTGGTATTATCCGGTTTCGGATCGCTCTTTTTCGAACAGGCACTCATCGACAAAATAAAGACACAACCTGTAAAAAAAATCAGATGGTTAACGTATTTGAATTTCATGGTAAACGAGGAGTATAAAAGGGACTGCCGTTTTTAATGACAGCAGCCCCATGTTAAAACATTATTATTGCGGCGTTATGCTGTTTGTATATTGCGTAATCGTCGGGCTGAAGTTTACGTTGATATTGCAGTTCTTTCCGCTGTAACTCGGAACTATTTTGAAGCAATTATCAAATTGTGAACTGCTTACCGGATATACATAAAAATAAGATAACGGCGTGGTCAGTGACGGGTCTGGATTGTCCTGATTGGCACTTCCAAACCACTCAGCCGACTCGTTCCCCGCCGCATCTTTAACAAAAAACTCGTATTTATAACGGCTTTCATCGCCCCATGATTCCTGCGGTATCACGACGTTGGCACCATCCAGTTCCCACTGGCTGTTGCCTGCATATGGCAAAGTAAACCATATCTTATTGTCGATCGCAAGGAACATATTTACCGATTCGATCTGGGTAAGTGTCGCTGCTGCATTGTTAAAATCGAGTGAGATACGATAGACATTTTTGTCGCCGGACACGGTTGTTTCTCCATTCAGCACAATAGACGGGCCATTGATTGAATAGGCGGTAGCTGACCCACTGGTATTGTCAACCAATTTATAGGTACCTGCCTGCAGTGAAGTATATAATTCAAAAACGCCGTCGCTTATCTTTTTAAAAGGGATAGCTTTTGACATATCAGCCCCTTGCTCTGTAGCAGAACCTGTCAGGTAGAGTGCGTTCGGAACCGTCGCGAAACCTGCGGGTCTGGTCACCTCGAGTGTGTGGCTAACCGTGCTTACTTTATTATTCGTCACTTTTGAAGCAACAACGGCCCATTTAAGGGTACCCGAAGCAAGGGCGGCTATACCGGCTGCGTTGGCAATCGTATTAAGCGTTTTTTGTGAAATGGTCGCCTTGGCCTGCACGCCGGAACCATCCGAAACCACTTTATAAACCGGGTTACTGAAGTTACCGTCAGCCTTATCGAATACAACCTCATATAAAACGAGGTCCTGGGATTCCGTTGGCGCCCATTTAAAGACAACGCTGGCGCCGGTCGTCGGTGCAATGGTTATACTTGTATCATTGGAAGGTGCATTGATCACCGTTACCGGCTGCACATTCGTATCCAGAGTTTTAACATCCTTTTTACAGGAATTTAAAGCCAGGGCGCAAAATAACACCAGCAGGCTTAATAAACATATCTTTTTCATCTTGTTTTCCATTAAATTTATCAATAGCCCGGGTTCTGTGTCAGGTTCTTATCAAGGCTGACATCGTTGCTTGGTAATGGCCACAGATAATCCCTTGATGGATTAAAAGTCCTTTTCTGCGCCCTGATGAAACCATCGTCAGTTGACGGATCACCGGAAAACTGAGCGCCATGTACATATCCGTTCATTACGTTTTCAGCAGTTTTCCATCTTCTGATATCGTCGGTACGTAAACCTTCCAGTGCCAGTTCGGTTCTTCTTTCAGCGTGAATGATACTGGTCATATCCGCTGTGCCAGGGTAATTTAATGCGCCGGGATCGGTGAAACCAGCACGTTTACGCAGCGCACCGATGGTTTCGTCCCAAACGGCTGCATTCATCTGGCCAAGGCTGTTCTTGGCTTCAGCATAGTCAAGCAATACTTCGGCATATCTGATAAGTTGAAGGTTCAGGCCGGATACATATTCAGTCTGCGCGGTTGGGTCAAAATATTTGCGCCAGTAATAGCCGGTAGGCGATGAACTCTGACGTCCTCCAACATATTCGTCCGGCCCGTTCGGGTTAGCGGGGCTGTCTCCGGGATCGCTTCCCGGCTTGATATAAATGGTTTTGGTTGTACCGTTTACACCGCCTTCAGCATCCCAGTGATAGCCGTCATAAACTACGGTTGCGGTGAGACGTGGATCTCGGTTGGCATAGGGATTATTGGGATCATAACCCGAACCCGGATCATTAATCGCCTTGCCATTCAGCATAATGTAATTATCTACCAACTCCTGCGTTGGCGCCATCGCGTTTACACGCCCGCCTACTGAAACGGGAGCAAAATCCCAGAAATCCTGCCAGGTGCGTTTGGTCGGCACATATTGCAGCGATAAAATGCTCTCGTTATTAACCTTATTGGCATTAGGATCGCTAAACAACGCTGAATAGCTTGAATTCAGAGAATATGAACCGTAGGTACCCTGATCGTTCATCAGCTTCTCGCATACGGTTACGACATCCTGCATACGATCACCCTGATACAACAGCACCCTCGCCTCAAGGGCAAGAGCCGCACCCTTTGTTATCCTTCCGTTCTCATCTGCCGGCAGATCATTCTTTGAAGGCAGATCAGGAACAATTGACTCCAATTCCGAGAGGACAAATTTTATAACGTCAGCCTTAGGCGTGCGTGCTATCGTTTTGGATTGATC
Organism: Mucilaginibacter sp.; assembly: GCA_035547875.1. GTDB lineage: Bacteria > Bacteroidota > Bacteroidia > Sphingobacteriales > Sphingobacteriaceae > Mucilaginibacter. Next base: position 5,256 of record DASZTX010000055.1, read on the forward strand.
CTGCGTAATGTTGTAATTGATCAGCGGTACATCGCCATACCATTTTGCCAGGTTAAAATGTTCGAACGCACGGATAAACCTTGTTTCGGCAGTCAGGCGTGAAACAGTTTCCTGCGGCAGCGTGGTATTTTGCTTTATGCCGTCTAAAAATTCGTTACACGACTTTATGCATGAATAATAATACGTCCAATCGCCGGCAAATTTTCCGGTAAGCGGCGTTCCGTTACCGCTGGAAATAATGGCGACATCGCCAGCTGAAGTAAAGGCATTATCCGACAACGCCTCTTCGGAAAAATACAGGTTACTGTTATACATAATGCTGTAGTTATTGTACAGAGCATTATAAACATTGTCGTCAACCTTCCAGAACGTAAGATCAGTAAACCTGTCTGTTGGCGCTATATCAAGCTTCTTACATCCCGATGCAATAGTAACCAGCAATGTTATGATGAAAATCTTATTTAAAAACTTCATGTCTGTGAGTTTAAATGTTATTATTGAAATGTAAGGTCAATACCGCCGCCGTAGAAAACAGGCAACAGATAGCTGCGCGCACTGGTTGAATAGGTAAATCCAACGTTATTGCCGAATTCGGTAAGTTCCGGATCGACAAATTTCAACTTGGTCAGCGTGATCAGATTTTGACCGGTAAGGTATATTCTCAACTTTTTAATACCCGCTTTAGCAACCAGTTTTGACGGTATAGTATAACCGATAGTCAGGTTTTTAAGCCTTGCATAGGCTGCATTAAAGCTAAACAGATCAGAGCCATGCTGCCAGTTATTGGTGTTGGATGCGGAACCTGCAATTGCAAGGCGCGGGAACCGTGCGTCGGTGTTTTCGGGTGTCCAGAAATCTGTCTGATGATCATACAGGGTTGCGCCGTAATTAGCCTGAAAAGGCTCAACCAACTCCCCTCTCAGGAATTCGTTTCGTTTACCTACTCCTTGTATAAATGCACTCAGGTCAAAGCCCCCGTATGATATACGATAAGTGAAGCCAAATGTATAGCGCGGAAACGGATCGCCCAGAAGGGTCTTATCGTTATCATCTATTTTGCCGTCGCCATTCAGGTCTTTAAATTTCACATCGCCCAATCCTACCACGGCGCCTGCAGGTTTAGGATAGCTGTTAATTTCTGCCTGACTTTCAAAATAACCATTGGTTTTATAACCGTAGTATTCTGTTATCGGCGACCCTACTCTTCTGATCAACTGGAAAACATCCTCGTTATAAATTTGCTCGGTTGTATTTCCTGTCAGTTTAAGCACCTTATTCTGATTGTCCGAAATGTTACCGCTAAAGCTTTGGGTTACCTTTCCGGTTCTCAGCGTATAGGTTAACTCTGCTTCCCATCCATGATCTTTAACTTTCGCCACGTTCTCATTTGCCGGAGTAGCACCAAACAACGAAGGTACATCGGTCGGGGTCTGCAAAATATCGCTGGTCACTTTGTTAAAGTAATTAACAGAACCATACAGCTGGTCGTTAAAAAGTCCGAAATCAAGACCGAGATTAAAAGTAGCCGCACGTTCCCAGGTTATTAACGGGTTCGACTGATAAGTACCTGCGCCGCCATACAAAACATTGTTAAAGCCATAGGCAACTGCATAGTTAAAATAGGTCGTTTCGTACTGATAGTTGGCTACGTTCTGATTACCCAATACACCGTATGAAGCCTTTAGCTTTAAATTGCTGATGGTGTTTTTTAACGATTGCATAAAAGGCTCCTCGCTGATCTGCCATCCGGCATTTACAGACGGAAAGAAGCTCGCGCGGTGTCCTTTCGCAAATTTTGATGAAGCATCGTCGCGGAATACGAAATCAAGGAAATACTTGTTGTCGTAGTCGTAGTTAATACGACCAAATGCGGAAAGCAGGCTGCTTGCGTCAACACCTATATCGGTGGCAGATGACGTGTTGATAATTGTTCCGGTAGTAGCAGTGCCCAATAACGGGTCGGTATATTTTTCGGATAGGTTAAAGCCTCTTGAGTTATACGCCTCGCTCGAAACACCAAAGGTACCATGCAGATGATGTCTGTTGATCGCCTTGGTATAGTCAAGATAAACCTGCGTATTAAAAATAGATGTTTTTGTATTGTTGTCTGAAACGGTACGGTCATCGCCGGAAACGCCCTGCGGCAGATAACTTTGCTCAATATCCCGGTAAAAATTACCGTTATTATCCAGCGTACCACCGAACACTCCGGTCAGTTTTAATCCTTTGGTAATGGTTAACGTACCATTTAAATTGCCAAATATCTCATCGCCGTCGAACTGGTTATACCCCCCGTTCTCCAGAATACCTAACTGATTAAATTGTGATGAAACAGGGTTTGTCAGGTAGTTGCCGTTAGCATCCTGCCAGTTATAGTTAGACGGCACGCGGTTAGCATCTGCAAAAATATTGTTATCGCCAGATGTGTTGGTTTTGTTCCGGCTTTTGGTGTAATTCAAAATGGCATTGAATTTAAACTTGCCGATAACTGTAGATTGATTGACACGCAGATTGTATTTCTGATAACCAAATTTGCTGCCGGAGCCGCCGTTGCCAACAAAGTTGCTCAGCTGATTTTGATAGCCTGCGCCAACAAAATAGGAAGAATTTTCGCTGCCGCCGGTTATATTAATATTCTGCGAAGTCATGGGTGCGTTATACAGCAGGTGGTTAATATCCCATGTACCGCGACCCTGAGCTGCTATTTCCTGAATCTGATCAGGGGTGTAAGCGGGTGGCAAACCTGAATTGACCAGGGCTTCGTTTTTATAGTATGCATTGTTAGCAGCATCAACCTTGTGTACAAGTATATCGGGCACCTGAACACCGTAATTGCCGCTGTAGTTCACGGTAGGTTTTTGGTGCAGCTTGCCGCTTTTGGTTGTGATCAGTATGACGCCATTTGCGGAACGCGAACCATAAATAGCTGCCGAACCGGCGTCTTTCAGGATAGTTACGTTGGCAATGTCATTGGGATTCAACGTAGTAAGATTTCCCAATCCCTGCATAACGATCCCGTCAATAACTACCAGCGGCGAGTTATCGCCGGTAGTTCCGACACCGCGTATATTTACCACCGGCGTGGAACCCGGATCCAGGACCGATTGTTGAATGATCAGGTTCGGCGATTCACCCTGTAACGACTGCAGGGTATTCATATTGGGTTTGCCGCCAATATCTTTGGCATCAACGGTACTCACCGCGCCGTTAATATTTGAGCGTTTCTGCGTGCCATATCCCACCACCACAACCTCGCTAAGCGCGGTATTATTTTCCTTCATCCGAACGTTAATCGGTAAGCCGCCAGATACGGGGAGGTCAACCGTAGTAAAGCCGATAAATGAAAATTCGAGTGTAGCGTTCTCAGCCACAGTAATGCTGTATTTTCCCTGTAAATCGGTCACTACGGCATTGCTGGTGTTTTTTTCCCTAACGGTTACACCGGGCAGTGGGAGATTCGTTGTATCTGTCACCGTACCGGTTATGGTAACCTGCTGAACGGCCGGTGCAGGTTGCGACAGTCTTTTAGTGATCAGGATACTGGTATTCGAAATGATGTAGCTTAAAGGCTGATCATGAAAACAAAGATCCAGCGCCTCCTTCAGCGGCACATCGTCCAGTTTCAACGTAACTGAATGCGAGTCTTTAAGATCTTCTACGTTATATAAAAAATCGTATTGCGTTTGTGCCTGTATCTTTTCAAATACTTCTCTGATGCTTGCCTTTTTAACCTTTAGCGTAACCTTTTGGGCATAAGTTGCCGCGGATACCTGCAGAAAGGTTGCTGTCAGCAAAAGCAGGGTTAGTTTCATGACGAGCAGAGGTTTACAAATGCGACGGCACGGACCGCCCCATTTAAAATCGGTAAAAATTTTATACATTTGATTGTTAGGTTAATTAATTGATTGTATAAGCTGCAATGATTTTGATTACCCGGCATTTAAGTCTTTGGCTTTATGACCAGGGGCGGTGCGAACGCCTCTGGTTAATTTTTTGGGTAATCCTGATGGAAGTACAAACTAATCCATAACCGTTACCCTCCTTCCTGATACTTTAAAGTGAAGTTTACTTATCTTTTCGAGGTGATTTAAAAGTTCTGTAATCCCTTTTGAGCGGTAGAATGTTCCACCGAACTGCTGATCATCATAATTGCCGCGATATTCCACACTGACATCGTACCAGCGTGATACTTTTCGCATGATGCCGCTGATATTGTCATCGTCAAATATAAAATAGCCGTTTTTCCATGCCATTACATCTTCAATATTAGCCTCAGAAACGGCGATACGGTCGGAACTGTCATTAATAACAGCTTGTTGCCCCGGTTTAAGTAATGACATCGAATTGTTTTTTGTGATTTGGACTGAACCTTCCAGCAGCGTGGTGGTTATTTTGTTATCGTCGTCATAGGCCGATATATTGAAATGGGTCCCAAGTACCTTTACCTGTACACCGCTCATATCGACATAAAATGGTTTTGCGCGGTTTTTGGCGACCTCAAAATAAGCCTGGCCGGTTAGTTTGACACGTCTTTCGTTACCCGCAAAAACAACAGGGTAGCTGATCGATGAAGCGGCATCCAACCACACTTTTGTACCATCGGGCAGCACTACCTGATACTCGCCACCTCTCGGCGTTGATAAAGTATTGTAACCGATATCGGTTCGCGCCTGGGCCGAACCAGAAGAAAGCCCCTGATAGATGATCTGGCCGCTGCCTGTTTTGAGCACTGTACCCGCGCCTGTTTGCGCAATAAGGCCATTCGCGGCACTATCCAATATAATGGTTTTACCACCGGCAATTGTTAATGTTGCTTTGTTACCGCCTGGAACGATCACTGCCTGACGGATGTTTACGGCTGGTTTAATGGACGGATTGCTCTCCCTGCTTCTGAAAATTATGAGACCGGCAGTACAGAAAATCAATACAGTTGCTGCAACCTGAAACCAAAGCCTTTTATAAAATCCGATTACCCCGGTACGTTTGCTTGCGTTATCCTGACCCGGACCGGCAAATCTCGGATCTGACAGGATCCGGTTAAGTACGTCCTGCGATTGTGTTCCCTTAAATTCCGGCCCCTCGTTTTGAACCGATAACTCTTCGTCAATAAGTTGATTTAATTCGGCTGGAGCAGAAGAATTCAGGTAATCCAATAGCTCCATGCAATCCGCGGCATTTATGGAATTGTTAAAATACTGGTGTAGTAAGCGCCTTAGTCGTGCTTTTTGCATATCGGTACTGGTTTATAATAATCCCGGACGGGTGGTTATTATATACAGAACACCGGAATGATACAGGTAGGACTACCCGGAAAGAAAAAAAATTATAATAATTTTAATTTCCCTTTTTAATGGTATTCTATTTCCACTTTTGATAGTGCTGTTTTTCGCGTACCCTCATCCATCTTGTTAGTAGTCAGCTCAAAATCAAATCGAACAGCCTGTCATAATTTTTATTAACGTTATATCAGTAATTTGCGTCATTGGAATAAAGTGTTGAAACCCTTTCTTTTTCATATTAGTTTGTACGAACTGGTCTCATTGGCAACTTTGTTTACCGGCTTGACGCTTGTCATATTATTGATATTGGTCAGAAACGACAGGCGAAAAAGCAACCTGCTTTTAAGTTCAGCCTTAATAGTAGCTATTCTTTCAGTCACCTGCATTAGCTCATTATTACCCGCTTTAGGTCCCTTCATCTATTTTTATGTACGCTGGTTAACAAAGCCCGAACAGCGGTTTCATCGCAGCGATCTCCTACTTTTTTGCCCGGTGGTCGCCGTGTACTGGATGCCGGACTGGTTAGCTTTAGCGTCCGTAAGCTGCTATCTTCTCTTTTCGCGCCGTCTGATACATGATTTTTATAGTCGGCTTACGCCGGTATTAATGGATAAACCCCGTTTTGCTTTTCATCGGGTCGAAAAGGCGCTGGTCCTGATGGGGTTGTTGTGCATTTTCGCGATATGGAATCATGTTTTCGTGTTTGGCGTTAGCTCCGTACTCGTTACTATGGCGGCTGAAACGGTGTTGAACCAGCATAAAGAAATTCCGCTGCAGCTCAGCATATCGGACAAGGCCGACGCAAGGGAGAAAAGCCGCAGATTGAAAGAGGTCGTGGTGGCCAATCGTATTTATGAGGATGCTGAACTTACTTTGTCTTCGCTGGCTGTAAAACTGGGCATGCATCCGCACGAGCTGTCGAGAATAATCAATACCGGATTAGATAAGAACTTTAGTGACTTTATCAATGAGTTCCGGGTACGTGAAGTTTCCCGCAAAATGCGCGACCCGGCTTATGATAACTTTACTTTATTAGGCATTGCTTACGAATCGGGCTTTAATTCCAAAACAACCTTTAATCGTGTTTTCAGGGAGATAACCGGCAAAACGCCGCTGGAATATAAAAAAGGGGTGCCAATTGATAAGTTGGCACCCCGCGCTGCTATGAGCCAGGTAATATTGCGTTCTGGAACACCAAAACGCAATATTATGATCAGGAATTATTTAAAAATCGCTTATCGTCAGTTAGTCAAACAAAAAATGTATTCAGCCATAAAAATCGGCGGCTTTGCCCTGGGGATCGCTGCCTGTTTACTCATTGGCTTGTATATTCATCATGAAATGACTTTTGATCGTTTTTATCCGGGAGCCGACCGAATCTTCCGGGTTGTAGGCGACGGCAAAATGAGCCGTGGTTTGGCCTGGCCAGCACCTATGTCAAATGCGATACAGCAGGATTTTCCCGAAGTGGAGTTTGCCGGACGTATGCGGCCGTTCAACTCTTACCTCGGCCATGCCGAATTGCGCAGCGCCCGGGAACAGCAAAACACTTACGAGCAAGGTATTCTTTATATAGACCAATCATTTTTTAGCGCTTTCAAATTCCCGATGATTTATGGAAACGGGGCAACAGCATTAAACGAAGCGCAGACCATGGTGATGTCTAAAAGTATGGCTGATAAGTATTTTAAAGGCCAAAATCCTGTTGGTCAGATTATGTATATAGACGACCAGTTGCATCCTTATCGCATCAGTGGTGTGATGGCCGATATCCCTGCAAATTCGCATTTACAACCCTTCCACTTTTTTCTCACGCTCTCCGGGATGGAATTTGGGGTGGGTGAACAAAACGATTGGCGTTGGTTCAACTATATCCAGTACATTAAACTGAAAGCTGGCACTAATGTAGCCGCATTTGAAGAAAAGCTCAATACCGACCTTCGGAAAAAGCATTGGGTGCCTGAATTTCGTAAAGGAGGCGCCGGAGACCCGGAAACAGAAGCCGGGAAGTTCCATGTGTACCTTCAGCCCGTACCCGATATTAATTTGTACTCATCCGGATTTTCAGACGGGCTAACCAATGGCGATATACGTTTTATCTGGCTTTTCGGCGCCATTGCACTGTTTATCCTGATCATTGCATGTATCAACTTTATCAATCTTTCTACTGCCAAATCGGCTGGTCGCGCTAAAGAGGTCGGCCTGCGTAAAGTGGTAGGCTCGAACCGCAGCAGCCTTATACTGCAATTCCTTACCGAATCGCTTATCTACAGCCTTATCTCGTTTGTTTTGGGCATCCTGGTGGCGTGGCTGTTCTTACCTTATTTCAATAGTATGGCGGCGAGGTCGCTGACTATGCCCTGGCTCGAATGGTGGTTTGTTCCGGTTATCCTGCTTGCTGCGCTTATCGTTGGTACGCTTGCCGGATTGTATCCTGCCTTTTATTTATCGGGCTTCAGACCGGGGCAGGTATTAAAGGGCACCATAAGTACCGGCAGTAAAAATCCGGTACTGCGCAACGGACTTGTGGTTTTCCAGTTCGCTGCCTCCATTATTTTGATCATCAGTACGGTTGTGATCGATAACCAGATGCATTTTATACTGAACCGCAAGGCTGGTTTTGATAAAGACCAGGTGATGGTGTTACAGGGAACCAACACGCTGAACAGGCAGAACATTCAGAATTTTAAAACAGAATTGAATAAAATCGCTGCTGTTAAGAGCGTATCCATAAGCGATTACCTGCCGGTAAACGGCACTGCACGTAACGGAAATGCCTTTTTCAAAGAAGGTCGTGAAAAGATTGACCCCGCCGTGTTAGGGCAAATATGGCAGGTAGATGATACTTACCTGCAAACTTTAGGCATCAAGCTGCTTGAAGGCCGGAATTTCTCTTATAACATGACGGATGATACCGCTGGCAGATCAATCATTATTAATCAAAATATGGCGAAGGCACTGGGTTTAAAAAATCCGGTAGGTGCGCGCATTTATGACGATGGTATATTCACGGTAATCGGTGTGGTGCAGAATTTTAATTTTGAATCCATGCGCGGAGAGATCAGCCCTCTGGTACTGCATTTTGGGTTGAGCACCTCGATGATGTCCATAAAACTCCGGGGCGGCGATGTACAGCATGCTATCACCAATGTAAGCATGTTATGGAAAAAATATTCGCCGAACCAACCTATACGTTACACTTTCCTGGACGACGAGTTTGCCCGCATGTATGCTGATGTTACCCGTACCGGTAAAATATTTACCAGCTTTGCCGTACTGGCTATTATCATTGCCTGCCTGGGTCTGTTCGCCCTCTCAGCATTTATGGCCGAACAACGAAGCAAGGAGATCGGTATTCGCAAGGTATTGGGTGCGAGTGTTCAAGGGATAACCACCCTTTTGTCGGTAGATTTTATAAAACTGGTAGCGGTAGCTATTTTGATTGCTTCGCCTGTTGCCTGGTGGGCCATGCACCAATGGTTGCAGGATTTCGCCTACCGGATCAGCATCAGTTGGTGGATGTTTGTAATGGCAGGGCTTGGCGCTATTTTGATCGCCCTGGTCACGGTAAGTTTTCAGTCGGTCAAAGCCGCACTCACAAACCCGGTAAAAAATTTACGAAGTGAGTAGGCACTGACCTTTTAAGGAATTGAAAGATCAGAAACGGATGAACAGTAAAATAAAATATAGAAAATCCGAATATTTAAGGTGGCTTTTTAAGGTCTTCAGTGCCTCAACCATGTGATTTTTTACAGTATTGGGTGATATGTGCAACTGTTCAGCAATTTCCTTATGTGAAAGGCCCTCGATCCTGCTTAGCTTAAAAACCAGTTTCTGCTGACGCGGTAGTTTTTCGATGATCGTTTCAGCATAATGTTCGAGGTCATGGGCAAGCACTACCTCCTCAGTAGTATTTTGCAGTTCGCTGATCCGGTGTAAAAGCTTTTCAATGAGATTCGATGATTTACCGATCTGACGTAATGCATTCAATGACAATCGCTTGGCGATCACATAGAGATAAAGCCACAGGTCACCTTCGGGATCGAGCTTATCCCTGCTTAACCACAGATTGATGAATGCCTCCTGTACAATCTCTTCGCTCTGTTCCTTATCTTTTAAAAAACGAAAAGCCAGTCTGTAAATCTTTTCACTATATAATTCATAAACTGTCACAAAGACACTTTCATCACCAGCCATTAGCTGTTGAATAGCACTGCTATCGATTACTTTGCCCTTCACCTTGTTAGAAAAAATTTATAATTGACCGGTAAATGTAGTAAGTATTGTTTTAGATACCACAATACTTCGGTGAATTATTGTTTTTGCCGTTACTTTTTAAAGCTATTCCAAAAAATAAATAACGCCAATGGGCAACAAATCGTCTTTCGGGAAAATGGCTGAAAATTTTGGGAACAGATACGGAGTATGTATTTTTAGCGAGGGTGACCGGAGTTCTAATACAAATTAGTGAACCTATGAACGGGATTACAATCTTATCGTGAGTTGTTTATTCTGCAGCGACAGCCAGTGTTGTTTAGTGATTTTCAGAATCCGCAACATGAAGAAGGTAATAAAGCCTGTTGTAATTGCCGCCGTAAACGCCAGTACAATACTGCCATACAAATACTGGCCAAAGCGACCATCAAAATTACCAAATAAAAAAACAGTATTTGTCGCTTCGCTACTAAAGGCATCCGTGCTAAAATAACGTCCCACGCGATAACTTAACAGGATTATAACCGGCAACAATGGCGGGAAGCTAACCTGCGAAAACAGCAATACCAAACCTTTATTCAACCGGAATACAGCAGCAAGAGACACCGCGATCAAAGTCTGTAAACCCCAAACCGGAATGATTCCCATAAAAATCCCAAAAGCCGCCGATAATGACTTCCGCAAGTCGGATTGCTCTTGATTAAAAAAGATATCTGACAATTTGCTTAGGCCCTTTCTGGTAAAAAGTGACTGAAGGTCATACCACAATTTTCTAAATATAGCGGTCGTTTTATCAAATCTCCTGTGCGCGGTTCCGAATAGCTGCATAAATAATTATAATTCAAATTTGCTATTATGATACAACGTAAGCAGCAACTTAAAATTAAATTTATGTTAACTTTTATTAGTTGTTAACATTGATTTTATGCGAAATATTTTATTAAAAAGGGTTCAAACTTTTTATAACAATTTATCTTTAAACTGACTTTAAAACCTTATCATGAAATTAAAAGACCTGCTCAAACTAATTGCGTTTGTATTCCCAATAATTACATCAACTGCACCTGTCGTTTATCACTGGTTTTGGGAGTTAAAAACTCCGGCCGCCGAGGATTTCTGGAAATTTATTTTGGTTAGTATTATTGGGTTGATCGTTAATATTGTGTTAATTCTCTATTGTTTGTCTTTAGCCAGAAAAATTGGAAAAGCTGACGGGCTTGCCTTTGGCTATTTTTACAATTTCATTTATGAAACGGTAATGTTTCTTCATTTAGAAGGAGAAATAGATTTACGCGATGAAAATGGGAAGGTAGCAGCACCCCCCATCCAAGATGTTAGTATTTTAATTATTGTACCCGATGATCTGCATGCTTATTATTTGATTTCCAATGTTGTCAGGAGTTTGTTTGAAGAGGTCGATATTTTTCCCGCTGAAAAAATTCGGTCAAGAAAAAAGGTCTGGAGGCTAATCAAAACAATTAATAAGACAATATTGATTGATGTACCCCCAACAACTTTAAGGACAATCCGATTATATAAAGAGAGTATCCGGGAACTTGACCATTATAGTCACTGGGATCAATTAGATCAATCGAAAAAAGCGTTATTTGAAAAGATTAAGCATTCCAGTAAATCCGATATTAAGATGTTTACCGATTCACTTAAAGACATTCTTGATGAAGAAAGCGTTTTGAAAAACATGCCGGAATTTAACAAGATCGTTTACGTTAGAAAAACAAGCGAACTCATCAGCAAAATATTTAGTCCGGAACAATTGAAAGAAATCGGTCGGTTGAGCCACAACGAAAACGAAACCTACCGAAAACACCACATCTTGATCGATAAACTTATCGGGCAGAATAAGCATGAAATAATACAAAAGATAATTGCCGTTATCTCGACTGTCCAAAAACCGACAGGCAACGATAACCTGTTTAAAAAGATCTATCGATTCTTTTTAAAACTAAACCCGTTTTTAAAAGCCTGATTTTTAAAACCCACTGTCATCCAGCGCAAAATCGTTTTTCCGTGTTTTCCATTTGCCTTTGGTAAAATCAGGAAATTCCTGCACGGCATTGCCTTCCCTAAGTGATTTCGTTGATAACGGCGCAATAACGCTCATGGTAACTGAATCATAAACATCGATGGGCGTTTGCCTGCGCTGTTTAACGGACTCAATAAATGCATTAAAAACAAACCAGTCCATTCCGCCATGCCCTGCACCCGCTGCATCATTGGCGTATCTTTTCCAGAGCGGATGATCATATTTTTCAAACCATTGCTGAGCCGGATCCCAACTATCATCTTCTTTCGACTGGTGGTCTATATACACGCTTTGTGCCACATCCATCCAGATACCTTTGGTTCCATCGATCCTGAAACCTAATGAATACGGACGCGGCAAATGCGTATCGTGAGTTAGCAAAACCGTTTCGCCGTTTGCACAGTTGATCATCGTCTGCGTTACATCACCATTCTTATAATTAATTTTGGCGTTTTTGTTACCCGGCGCCATTTCTTCAACATACGCGGCAAGCCCCCGGGCTTTGCTGCTGAACGAACACAGCGAAGTAAAACGATTCCCCCTGGTAATATCAATATAGTGCATACAAGGTCCGGCGCCATGGGTCGGATAGAGATCTCCGTCCTGATCGATATTAAATTGCGTACGCCATTGCGCCTCACTGATTGCTTTAGGGCCATATTCCACACCGCCGCCATAATAATGAACGCCGTCATTAAACAGCACGTTACGCAGATTATGCTGGTAACCACCCTCAACGTGAACGACCTCGCCGAATAATCCCTGGCGCGTCATGTTAAGCGCAGCCATAACATCACGGCGATAACATACATTTTCGAGGGTCATATAGGGTATGCCTGTTCTTTCGGAAGTGTGTACGATATCCCAATGGTCATCAACCGTAAGTCCTGCGATCACTTCGCATCCCACGTATTTGCCCGCATTCATCGCATCGATAGCCTGCGGATGATGAAACTGCCAGGGCGTCGCGATGATCACTGCATCTATATCCTTTCGTTCCAGCAACTTTTTATAAGCATCCAAACCACCGGTATATTCAGCAACTGCAGGTTTCCCCTTTTTAGCAATATACTCGCGACATATTTTTAATGAACGTTCCTGTGTATCGCAAACAGCAACGATCTCGACATCGTCGCGCAACAGGCCTTCAGAAATATGGCTCATGCCGCGGGCGCCAACGCCGATATATCCAAGACGCACTTTGCCGCCAGAACCTGCAAACAAAGCACCGGAAGGCAATATTGTAAATCCGGCTGCGGCGATGGCACTGTTTTTTATAAATTCTCTTCTTTCCATGGGTGTTAACTATAAAGTCTGTTAAGTGTTGGTTCAAATAGCAAGGCCAAATTCAAATATGGTTTCACTCTTAAATATCGCATCTTTTTCTAAAACTGCCGTTGGGAAATGCGAATGGTTCGGTGCATCGGGGTATTGCTGCGTTTCCAGGCAAAACCCGTTACGGGACTGATATATTGTACTATCTTTTCCGGGCACCCCATCAAGGAAATTGCCGGTGTACAGGTGGATCGCAGGTTCCGTGGTATAAACGCGCAATCTTCGCCCGCTAAACGGCTCCGTGACTTCCGCCGCAAAATTAAGTTCCGGAGAGTTTGAGGTTTTAATCACCCAGCTATGATCATAGCCGCCGCTTAATAACAGTTGTTCATTTGATTCCATGATCCGCTCCCCCAGCTCTTTTGCTTCAGTAAAATCAAAAGGGGTATTTTTAACGCCCGCCACCTCTCCGGCAGGAACCTGCATCCTGTTTACGGGTAAATAACTCCGCATCGGCATAAATAATTTGTGTCCGGTGATTGATCCGCTCTCATGCCCACCGAGATTAAAATAGGAATGTTGTGTTAAATTTAACAAAGTGGTCTTATCGCACCAGGCCTCGTAGGCCACCTTTAGCTGATTGTGATCGTTTAATGTATAAGTAATAGTCGTAGTCAGGTTACCCGGGAAACCCTCCTCCCCATCCGGGCTGAAATAAGTCATTTTAACGGTCGGGCAGTCACCGCAGTCAATATATTCCGATGTCCATATCCGTTTATTGAATCCGGTTTTTCCTCCGTGATGATGATAGCCACCCCCGGTAACACTTAACTGGTAAACATTACCATCCAGTTCAACGCGGCCGCCTGCTATCCGGTTTGCAAATCTCCCCACCACTCCCCCGATGTAATGCCTGTCAGAAAGATAATTGTAAGGGTTATCGTAACCAAGTACAATATCGGCAAGCGCACCATCTCTGTCCGGCGTAAAAAGATTGGTAACAGAAGCGCCGAAATTGCTTATCATCACCCGGATATTATTGCGATTGACAAGGCTGTATTTTAAAATATCACAGCCCTGTATGCTTCCCCAAAGTTCAATGTCCTGACTAACTGTTTTCATATTCGCTTCCCGAAAGGGTCGTTCTTCGCAGGTTGAAGATAAACGAATAGGCTGATCAATTGGCAATCAAGCACAACGCAAACGTTTGTGTTAAAATTATACTACATTTACATTGATCCCTGGATATGTTTTTTATTTACGCTCAATTAAAAACAAGTTTATCTTTTGACACTAAGCTATATTCTGCTGATTGATAATAGTTTTGATTGCTATAAAATTTCAACATCAGGTTTCAAGGTTTCGATACATACTAACCAGACTCAACACAAACGTTTTACTCGTTTAGAATCATACGATGCGACAAAAACCAGCGACAATTAAGGAGATCGCCAAATTATTGGGAGTTTCAGTATCAACGGTATCACGGGGGCTCCATGACCATCCGAGCATAGGCCTTACTACCCGGCAAAAAATCAGGCAATTAGCCGATCAGCTGCAATATGAACCCAACCAGACGGCGATATTCCTGAAAAAAGGCAGCACCCAAACCATTGGCGTTATCCTGCCTGAACTCTCGGAGGCTTTTTTCTCAGCTGCAATCAGCGCAATTGAGGAAACAGCCTTTAAACGAAATTATACCGTTTTGCTGGCACAGTCGCATGATGACGAGCAACTGGAAAAACAACTGGTGGAAAAAATGAAAAATCACCGAGTTGACGGTCTGCTGGTATCTGTTGGTAAGAACACCTCTTCCTACCGGCATTTTGAAAATTTGCGGCGTTACGACATTCCAGTGGTATTTTTTGATAGGATTCCCGGCATGCAAAATATACATTATGTAGCTTGTAATATGGAAACAGGCACCGTAGAAGCCGTAAGCTATTTGTTAAAAAAGGGACACCGGGCCATCGGCATGATCAATGGCCCGGGTACGCTCATAGCCAGTGGAGAGCGTAAAGACGGATATATTAAAGCGATGACCAAAAACCGGTTGAAATTCGACCCATCTCTGGTTATTTCATCTGATTTGACAGAAACAGGAACAAGGCTGGCCGTTGATGAGTTGCTGGCCAACAAACGCAAGCCAACTGCTATCGTCACCTTTAATGATTATATCGCATTATTTGCCATTAAATACGCCCGACAACTTAGTCTGACCATCAATAAAGACATCGAATTTGTTAGCTACGCCAATCTCCCGATCATTAACTATCTTGAATATGCCCCGACTGCATCCGTTGAGCAGTTTCCGCGTATGCAGGGACAAAAGGCAGCAGATATTCTGCTTGACCTGCTTAATCAGAAAAAGCAGGGAATAAATGAACAAACTGCATATTATAAGATCATCATTGAATCGCAGCTGATAGAACGCATATAATTTGCTAATAAACTCACCAAAATAACGCAAACGTTTGTGTTACCTGTTGTCTGCAGTAAACAGTAAGTTTGAATAACTATATCAAAATGCTGCAGAATATCCTTATAGCGTACGGACTCGACCCGCAATACTATCAGACCAGACCATTTGGTTCCGGACTGATCAACCACACGTGGAAAGTAACCGGTGGCGATCAGCAATTTATTTTGCAGCGCATCAATAAAAAAGTATTTAAAAGTCCCCTGGATATTGCCGAAAATTTACATACAATATCAGTCTATCTGAGTGAAAATTCTCCCGCTTATGTTTTCGCAGCGCCACTGCCCGCGGTTGACGGCAGGTTGCTGATAGAATCGGAAGGAGAATATTTCAGGTTATCTCCATTTATTAGTAATTCACATACGGTAGATTTTTTAACCCAAAGCAGTCAGGCTTACGAAGCTGCCCGGCAATTCGGAAAGTTTACCTTTCTTTTGCGTGGCATGGATACTGCAAGGTTAAAGTATCCTTTAGCAGATTTTCATAATCTGACGCTTAGGATAAGCCAGTTTGAAAACGCGCTTGTCAAAGCTGATAAGGAAAAAATCCGACAGGGGGCGACTGAAATTAAAATGGCGGAGTATGATTCAGCTATCGGCAATGTATATGATGACCTTGTCAATGGCAAACGGATACCATTAAGAGTGATACATCACGATACGAAAATAAACAACGTGCTATTTGACGAGGAGGGCAAAGGACTGGCTGTTATCGATCTGGACACCGTGATGCCCGGTTATTTCATCAGCGACGTGGGCGATATGATGCGTACCTATCTTTCAGAAGCCAACGAAGAAGAAACTGACCTGAATAAGATTAAAGTAAGGGAGAATTTCTTTGCAGCGATTTACGCAGGGTATATGGAACAAATGGGATCAGTACTGACAAATGATGAAAAAAACCTTTTTATATACGCGGGCAAATTTATGATCTATATGCAGGCGATCCGCTTTCTGACTGATTTTTTAAACGGTGATGTTTATTACCCGGTCAAATATCCATTGCACAACCTGGAGAGGGCCAAAAACCAGTTCAGACTGCTGGAAAGCTACGTTGCAGCGGAACCAAAGTTTGCCAACATAATTTCTCAATTTCAAAACCCGGCTGCGCCACAACATGCCCGGCCGGTAAATTTATTATGAAATATCTAATCAAATTAGTTTTTGCGGGGTTGCTTCCCTGTTTTATGTTTCTGAATGTGAACGGTCAGGATGTAAAATACGTTTCCGGTCACAACACCTGGAATCCTGATTCGCTCGGAAATCACCGGGCAGTAGTCAACGTCACCGCCGAAGGTCCGGCAGCAGAAGCAAAAATAGAATGGCGTCGCAGAGATAATCCGGCTGATAAAGAAGTAATTGTGGTGGATGCCCAAACTAATTTGCGGATCACAAATGTTAAACTGGGGGATCTGTCACGAAAGAGCGGAACTATCATTTTTGAACCAACATCAGGACCGGGCAAATATTATCTCTATTATATGCCCTACCGTGTAAAGGCCGGGTCCAATTACCCGAATGCCATTTACAACAAAATGCAAAATACAGCATCCGAATCGTGGATGAACAAAGCCGGTCACCCGGTAAAAGCAACACTTCTATACCTTGAATCGGTAAACGCGATGAACAGCTTTTATCCGATGGAGGTAGTTGCCACTGAAAATGAGACCAATAACCTGATCAAAGCCAATCCTGAAAAGCCATATTTGGTTTTTACCGAGGACAGGCAATATCCGGTAAAAATGCGCCACGATCTCCCGCTAAGATGGATTGAAAAGGGTATAACCGGAAAATTCAGCGGCACTGCTATGAGGGGCGAAAACTACAGTTATCAACTGGCCGTCTATCCCGTTAAACAGGATCTGCAAAATGTCCACCTTACTTTTTCACCACTGAGTGACGGCAAGGGCCACGCAATACCGCCATCTGCAATGAGCTGTCTAAATACCGATGGCACCCGGTATGACGGAAGTGTGTTTAACGCGAGTGTTGATGTAAAAAAAGGTGATGTGCAGGCGTTATGGTGTCTCGTAAATATCCCGGTTAAAACTCCGGCAGGACGTTATCGCGGATCAGCAACAATAACAGCCAACGGAGTTGGCTCAACACCGGTAAAAATTACATTAATTGTAAAAAATCAGATCGCTGTAAAGGGCAACATAGGTCATCCGGAGCTGCAGACCAGACTCACCTGGCTCAACTCCACATTAGCACAGAAAAATGATGTTATTAAACCCTACATTCCGCTTGAAGTAAAGGGTGACACCATCAGCCTGCTTGGCCGTAAGGTCATACTAAACCAGAGTGGTCTGCCGGAGCAAATACAAACCTTCTTTACGCCGGAAATGACAGAAATGACCGCTTCTGCCAATAACATTTTAGGTGAGGGGATGCATTTTCACGTTATAAGCAGTGAAAACAACAAGGATATAACATTCAAAAGCGAGGGTGTGGCATTTACTGAAGAAAATGCAGGCACGGTGAAATGGAAAGCTACAAACACAAGCGGCAAAATGCGCATGGAAGTCAGCGCTTCGCTTGAATTCGACGGCTACATGAATTATAGGGTAAAGCTCACCGCCCTCGACGATCTGAACCTTGATGATATTAAGTTCCATATTCCGTTCAGTAAAACGGCTTCCAGGTACCTGATGGGACTTGGAAATAAAGGCGGATTACGCCCTGATACGGTAAATTGGAAATGGGACGTAGCACATAAAAATCAGGATGCGGTATGGATCGGTGATGTAAATGCAGGCTTGCAATATTCGCTGCGGGATCAGAACTATGTGCGCCCGTTAAACACCAACTTCTATCTTCAGAAGCCTCTATTGCTGCCGACATCGTGGGGTAATGACAATAAAGGTGGTATCCGGATAGGCGAAAAAGGCAAAAATATTTTAGCAGAGAATTACAGCGGGCCGCGCACCATGAAGAAAGGCGATGTTTTGTATTACAACTTCACATTACTGGTAACGCCTTTCCATACCATTAATACGGATTTTCAATGGGCTACCAGGTTCTATCATAAATATAACAATGTTGACAGCATCAAGGCAACCGGCGCCACGGTGATCAACATTCATCACGGTACGCCGATCAATCCGTTCATTAATTATCCGTTCATCAGGTGGCGCGAGATGAAAAGTTATATCGATTCAGCACACCGACTTGGGCTGAAGGTAAAAATATACAACACGGTAAGGGAATTGTCGAATAGTGCGTATGAAACCTTTCCGATGCGCAGCCTCGGTCATGAGATCTATTCGACGGGAAAAGGCGGCGGCTATTCGTGGTTACAGGAACATATTGGGGAAGACTACATCGCCGCCTGGTATGTGCCTGAATACAAGGACGCCGCCATCATCAACAGCGGAATGAGTCGCTGGCATAACTACTATGTGGAAGGCATGAACTGGCTGGTACAAAATGTGGGTATCGACGGCATTTATCTTGACGATGTAGCGTTTGACCGCGTAACCATGAAAAGGATAAAGCGGGTGCTTACACAAAACGGGCATCCGGGCATTATCGACCTGCATTCTGCTAATCAATATGACAAGAATGATGGTTTCAACAACAGTGCTAATCTTTATATGGAGCACTTTCCATACCTGAACAGGCTATGGTTCGGAGAATATTTCGATTATGAAAAGAACGGCCCGGATTTCTTCCTGACCGAAGTATCGGGCATCCCCTTCGGACTTATGGGCGAAATGCTTCAGGGTGGCGGTAATCCATGGAGAGGTATGATCTATGGCATGACCAACAGAATGCCATGGAGCGATAATGCTGATCCAAGACCGATATGGAAAGCCTGGGATGACTTCGGAATGCAGGGCACTAAAATGATAGGCTACTGGGTGAATGATAATCCGGTAAAAACCAGCGATCCAAAAGTATTGGCAACCGTTTACAAAAAAGCAGGCAAGGCAATGATCGCCATTGCAAGCTGGGCAGATAGTGATGCTAAAATAAAGCTGAATATTGATTTCAAGGCATTGGGGATTGATCCCGCCAAAGCAAGCCTGACAGCTACGGCAATAAAAAACTTTCAACCGGAACAACAGTTTAACCTGAACGACGAAATACCCGTCAAGAAGGGAAAAGGATGGCTACTGATCCTGAAATGATGGCTGAAACAGCGCATGCGTTGATCAATGTCCGGCAAACGTCTGCTCCAATTCCTCCAGGGTTTTTCCTTTGGTTTCCTTTACTCTAAACAGGATGAATAGAAATCCGGCGAAACAAATGCCTGCATATAAATAGAACGGGCCATAGGTACCTAAGTTTTCCGCAAGAACCGGGAAAGTAAATACCAGAATAAAATAGGCAAGCCATAGACTAACAATGGCAACAGAGGAGGCCATTCCCCGGATATTATTGGGAAATATTTCCGAGATGAGAACCCATGTAACAGGCGCCAGCGAGGTAGCATACATAGCGATGGCCAACAATACAAACACTGATACCCATCCGGCTCCGGACTGTCCTTTCAAAATAAACGCCAGAAAAAGATAAATAACCGATAAGCCAAGCGATCCGGCAAGCATGAGCGGCCGACGTCCCAATTTATCAACCTGCCACATGGCAACAAGTGTAAAAATGGTGTTGACTATACCGATAGCTACCGTTTCCAAAAGCTGCCTGTCGAGGTTAGCTCCCACAGACTTAAAAATGGTAGAAGTATAATTGAATACGACATTGATACCACAAAACTGCTGAAATACGGCCAAAGTTACTCCGACGACCACCGCTGGCCGGACAGCCTTCGAAAACACCTGACGGTAAGATGCTGGAGGCGTATTATTGAGCGTGTGGCTTATTTCTGCTGATGAACGATCTGCGTAAGCCGTTGAGCCGATTTTTTTCAGAATATCAACAGCGTCGGCCTTGCGGCCCGCCTTTATCAACCAGCGAGGGCTTTCCGGAAGAAAGAACACGCCTGTCAAAAACAAGACAGACGGGATCACTCCCAATCCAAACATCCATCGCCAGGCATCCAATCCTTTTCCGGCGAGCAGATAGTTTACCAGATTTGTGATTAATATGCCGAGAACGATCGTCAGCTGGTTGATGGCGACGTTCCTTCCGCGAACAACCGCCGGAGAGACTTCTGCGATATACATCGGGCTGAGCATCGAAGCCATCCCGACGCCTATTCCTGCAGCAAAGCGCATCATTATAAACACCGGAAGCGATGGAGAAATAGCCATACCCAAAGAAGACAGGGCAAAAATAATGGCCGATGCTGAAAGCCCGGGTTTACGCCCGTATTTATCGGCGAGCCGACCTGCCATAATACATCCTGCGATACAACCCAAAGCCAGCGAACCCGTCAGAAAGCCTTCCCACAACGACGACAATTGAAATACCTGCCTGAGAAATGGCAATGCACCTGAGATCACCGCAAAATCAAATCCGAAAAGATACCCGCCAAGAGCCGATATAAAGGAGATACGAAGAATATAACCGCTGTTAAATTGCGGCCTTTCAGCAGCCTGATGCATGATGTTTATGATTTTATCGAAAAGTGCTATTTGGCTAAAGGGAAGCCATCGGCGATCCAGTTGGTCTTCAGGTTAACAGGAAGATTCAGCACTTTAAAATCGGTGAAACCTAATTCTTTCAGTTCTGCAAACGCAGGCCGGATATTCGGGCATTTGGAAAACGGGCAACATCCGCAATAAATTACGATCTCTGCATTTTTTGGCAGACCGGCGACAGCTTCCTTTAATTTTTTCAGGTTTTCAGGGTTACTTACCGGGCCAATATGTCTCGCATCTTTAATATCTTCCACCGCTCCTATATTTAATATAACTATGCCTTTCCTATCGTCGTCCGCAATGGATTTTGCGAGCGCGGAGGGTTCCATCAGCTGGCTATCCGTCCAGGGATAGGCTTTCCAGGGCGCGGCAGCAGGCCTTGATGATATCTGCGCATGTGCAACAGCTGCATAAATCATGATAAACAGAATCAGATTTGCTGTTAAAAAAGTCTTTTTCATTATTTGGCAGGAAATAAAGGTTTACCAATATTTCAAATATGGGGATTTAAACCTGAAACAACCTAATTCCCCAACGCCAAAATATGGGATCTGTATGCTGACTACATAAACGGCAGGGAGTTAAAGCGACAAAAAACAAACATTTTTGGCGTTTTGCGCTTGTGACTATAAACCAATCTTATTTTTTATGAACAAAACTATAGGAATTATCCTGCTTGTTGTGGGAATCGCAATGCTTATCTGGACAGGGTTCAGCTATACCAAAAAGGAAAAAGTGGTGGACGCAGGTCCGATCCAAATTTCAGCGGACAAGAAAAAAACGGTTAACTGGCCGCCTTACGCCGGGGGAATACTTGTCATCGGAGGAATCGTACTTATCGCTACTGCAAAAAAAACTACTTAAGAAAGGTATATTAATATACAGATACGTCTCCTCAGAAATGGGTCAGTACAATTATCCGATCCAAAGGGAGATGGTTAAATCAACACTTTTATATTTGTAACTGTTGAAATTACTATACCGTTTTAATGCAAACCCAGGAAATAATAACCATAACCATCGTAATGGCGGCCATTTTCGCCTATATCAACAACAAGGTAATCAAATGGCCGCCTACGATTGGGATTATGGCGTTGTCACTTATTTCATCGATCTTTTTAGCCACATTAGGCTCCCGTTCCCTGATATCGGACAAGGCCGTCCAGTTAGCCAATACGCTGGACTTTCAGGATATCCTGATGAATTTCATGCTCAGTTTCCTGCTTTTTGCAGGCGCTATACATATCGATGCGGTTAAGCTGAAAAAAGAACGCTGGCCGATCCTCATGCTGGCCACGCTGGGAATTTTGATATCCACCTTCCTGATTGGCGGTGCAGTATGGTACCTGTTCAGGCTTTTTGGTCTGCCGATCCCGTTTATTTATTGCCTGCTTTTTGGCTCGCTTATATCGCCCACCGATCCTATTGCCGTATTGGCCATACTGAGGCAGGCAAAAATTCCTGATTCGCTCGAACTGAAAATTTCTGGCGAATCGTTGTTCAACGATGGTGTTTCCGTGGTAATATTTATTACGATTGCCGAGGTGGCCCGTTCGGGGTCAGCTGATTTTTCTATCATAGAAACCGGTAAGCTCTTCTTAAGAGAAGCAGTCGGCGGCCTGTTGTTTGGCGGTGTGTTGGGTTATCTTGGATACTGGGCACTCCGGTCTATAGATGACTATAAGGTAGAGGTTCTTATCACGCTTGCCATCGTTATGGGTGGCTATTTTACTGCCGGAAGATTGCATATTTCGGGGCCGCTGGCTATGGTGGTTGCGGGCATCATTACCGGCAACAAAGTAAAACAGGAGGATGGCATCTCTGATGAATCACGCGATTATCTTGGAAAGTTCTGGGAACTTGTCGATCAGATACTGAATGCCATCCTTTTCATGTTGATCGGGCTGGAAATGCTTATCATTAAAATCAATCCTGTTATCGTGATGATCGGAGCGATTTGCATATTTATCACACTGTTTGCCAGGTGGGTATCGGTCATCTTTCCGGTTTTCCTGCTGCGATATAAAATCAAGTTCGAGCAAAACGCAGTGGCGGTGCTTACATGGGGTGGATTGCGCGGCGGATTGTCTGTTGCAATGGCGCTATCATTGGGTTCGGCCATGCATCGTAACGAATTTGTGCTGATAACTTATATGATTGTTGTATTTTCGATCATCGTTCAGGGTCTGACGATAGGAAAATTAGCAAGAAAATTGCAGCACCAACATGGATAAGATCATACTAAGCATCAGGGAGTTCCTGGCGCACAGGTTTAACCTTCAGGACGGCAAAGCGGAGGAGCCGGTGATCATTGAATCGGTCAGGAAGAACGTCGATTTCAAGGGAGTAAACCTATGGGCACTCATTTTCGCCATTTTTATTGCATCGATCGGGCTGAACGTTAACTCGACGGCGGTGATCATCGGAGCGATGCTTATTTCGCCGATCATGGGGCCGGTAATGGGCGTCGGATTAGGTGTTGGCATCAACGATCTCGAACTGGTTAAACGAGGTTTGAAAAACCTGCTTGTCGCATCGCTTATAGGTATTATCACCTCTACCATCTATTTTTCTATCACCCCGTTACATGAGGCACAATCGGAGTTGCTTGCCCGGACCTCCCCTTCGATATGGGACGTATTTATTGCGTTTTTTGGTGGCAGCGCCGGCATGGTAGCCGCCTCGCGAAAAGAAAAAAGCAATGTTATCCCGGGTGTTGCCATTGCAACTGCCCTGATGCCGCCGCTCTGTACAGCAGGTTTTGCGATTGCGATGAGCAACTGGTTCTTTTTGTTAGGAGCTTTATACCTTTATTTCATCAACAGTATTTTCATTGCTATCGCTACCTTCCTGATGTCGCGGTATCTGAAAATGAAAAAGAAGCATCTGGAAGACGCCACCCAGGAAAAAAAGGTTACCCGTTATATCATCATCATTGTAGTGATCACCATTTTGCCCAGCATCTTTCTGGCCTACCGGATCGTAAACCGGAGTATATTTGAAACCAATGCCCGCAAGTTCGTTGATGAACAAATGAGCTTCAAAAACACCCAGGTGGTTTCCAAGTCCTTTATATACAGCAGCAAAGACAAATCCATTGACCTGCTTTTGATCGGCGATGAGCTGACCAACGCGGAAATTGACAGTCTGAAAAACAGGCTTGACTTTTACAAACTGCATGGTGTGAAGCTAAAGATAAGGCAGGGGCTGAATGCGCGGCAGCAAATCGATCTATCCCAGATAAAAGCGAGCATACTGGAGGATGTTTACGCTAATCAGCCAAAAAAGGACTCCGTCCGGATAGATACGACCGCCATTGCGGCAATGGTTGCTGATACCGCTGTATTCGGGGAACTTAAGGTATTATATCCGGCCATAAGATCATTCGGCATTAATCAAACCGTGATCTATCGCAGCGACAAAAAGAAGGGCGATACGGTAAAACTTGCCTTAATCAGTTTTAAGAACCGGATTACCAGCGCCGACCGCACAAAACTTCAGCAATGGCTGAGTGTAAGATATAATCATAAACCCGTCAGACTGATCGTCACCCGGGAATAAAATGAACTGAAAGCGTTGATAATACGTTTGATAAAACAGAGTGAACTATGAATATTAAGAATGCTTACGATCTGATTTCTCAAAAAATAACATCATGGCTTAATGAACTTATAAAACTGCTGCCCAATATCCTGCTGGCAGCAATTGTTTTAGCCGTTGGCCTCTTTATCGCAAAATGGATCAAAAAGATAGCCACCAAACTGATCAACCGTATATCGCAAAACACCTCCCTTAACAACTTGTTCACCTCGATAATCTATATTTTCTTTATCGGGATCACCGGGTTTACGGTTTTGCGGATCCTTCACTTGGATACGGCCGTTACTTCCGTGCTGGCAGGCGCAGGTATATTAGGACTGGCACTGGCCTTTGCTTTTCAGGATATTGCGGCCAATTTTATTTCCGGTATATTTATTTCGTTCCGCCGCCCTGTTCATCTGGGAGACATTGTAAAAATAAAGGACTACATGGGAAAGGTGGAAGAAATCAATCTGCGCGATACGGTAATCCGTACATTTCAGGGAGAGATGGTGATCATTCCCAATAAAGACGTATTTCAAAGCCCTATAGAAAACTATTCGCTGTTAGGAAAAAGAAGGATCGACCTCGTCGTCGGGGTATCTTACGGCGACGACCTTGAAAAAGTTAAAATGGTTGCACTTGGAGCGGTAAAGAACATCACAAACCTTTGCGAGGATGATGAAATAACACTTTACTATACCGGGTTCGGCGACAGTTCCATCAATTTTGTGCTGCGTTTGTGGGTAAATTCTACCGATCAGCCTGATTACCTTCAGGTGGGCAGCGACGCCGTTATGCGACTTAAGCAGGCCTTTGATGAAAACGACATTACAATTCCGTTCCCTATCCGAACCCTTGATTTCGGAATAAAAGGCGGCGTGCCGTTAAATGATGTGCCTATTAAAATGGGTTAAAACCGACCCGTTCATTATATTTTAAACCTGAGAAGATAATGAAGAACACGACAAAAACTCATGTTAAACTAAATCAGTTACAGGCTACCGCTATCTGCGGAAACGATATCAGTTCGTCATGCCTGTATGTTTCGGCGCTTACCATCGCTTATGCAGGTCAGTTTGCATGGATATCTTTATTGATCGTCGCGCTTGTGCTTTTTCTTTTCCGGAAGATTTATGGAGAGGTTGTCGGTGCATTGCCGCTTAACGGCGGAGCTTACAATGTTTTGCTGAACACAGCCTCCAAGCGCACGGCAGCGTTTGCAGCTTGTCTTACCATCCTTTCATATATGGCCACCGCGGTAATTTCCGCCTATGAAGCTATGTATTATCTGAAAGACATCATCCACAGCCTGCCGCTGGAAATTTCAACAATTGCTTTGCTTGCTATCTTTATGATGCTGGCCATAATCGGCATCGGCGAATCTGCGGCTGTAGCGGTTATCATTTTCATCACGCATATCCTGACCTTATCGCTCCTTGTTGGTGCTTCGTGCTGGTTTCTCTTCCATAATGGATTGGACACGCTGAGTCTTAACTGGCATCAGCCCATTCAATCCGGCGGACTCGTCAGGGCGCTATTCTTCGGGTTTTCGGCCGCCATGCTCGGGATATCGGGCTTCGAGAGTTCTGCGAACTTTGTTGAAGAACAGCAAAAGGGTATTTTTCCCAAAACACTCCGTAATATGTGGGGCGTGGTTAGTTTCTTCAACCCGGTTATCGCCCTGCTGGCGCTTTGTATTCTGCCGCTAACGGTTATAAATGGTCACCAGGAATCGTTATTGTCCTTTATGGGCCAAACCACAGGCGGCTTATGGCTGGGCTGGATCATCTCGCTTGATGCCGTACTTGTGCTCAGTGGCGCCGTACTTACGTCCTATGTCGGTGTTACCGGGCTTGCAGAACGTATAACCCTCGATCGTATCCTTCCGAATTTCTTTCTTGCCAAAAACCGCAGATCAGTTAATTACAGGATCGTTATTGGCTTTTTTATCATGTGCGTTTCGATATTGCTGGTAACGCAGGGCGATCTTGTCAATCTCGCAGGTGTCTATACTTTTTCATTTCTTACCGTAATGGCGCTCTTCGGTGTAGGCAACCTGTTGCTCAAGGCCAAACGAAAAAGACTCCCCCGGCCGGAACGCGCACCATTTTTTTCAGTCCTTCTTGCCATTAGCCTTATTATTCTTGCATTTTTGGGTAACATGGAACTAAATTCAAAATCGTTCTATGTTTTTATCCGTTATCTCATTCCAGCCCTGCTTTTTATCATCATCATGCTTAACCGGGCGCGACTGCTCACATGGGCAATCTACGCGATCAGGTTTATGTACAGGCCATTGCGTCGTTTTGTGGTTACCGGCAGCCGGAGGCTTGAAAGGGCGCTGGAAAAGATCAATTCGCAGGAACTTGTCTTTTTTACACGTGGTGATAATGTGGCCGTATTGAACAAGGTGATGATTTACGTTGAGGAGAATGAAGCCACCAAACGACTTAAGATCGTACATATCGCCAACGCCGATTCCAATAATACCGCACTCGAGAAAGACATCGAAGTACTCGACCGGGCATATCCGGATATCGACATAGAATTTGTTGAGCTTGACGGCGTATTCGGACCGGCGATTATCGATCGCCTTTCAAGGGAATGGCATATTCCGAAAAATTTCATGTTCATCGGTTCGCCAGGCAATAAATTCCCTTACCACGTATCGGAGCTCGGCGGGGTAAGGCTGATCATGTAAGCGAAGTGGTTTTCTTTAACCTTTAAAATTCTCTGATTTTTCGCTGTCCGCGCCAAAAATTCTGTTGCTGTACCCCCTTTTCATTTTAACTACAGATTGTTGTTGTAACATTGTTTTGTAAGCCACCGCCATTAGTGGTTACGACGCTGCATTTAATGTGATAAACTATGGACAGGAAGGAATTTCTTTCGCTAATCGGGGTCAGCGCCGCCTCAGGTGTGATCTTCAGTTGTATCGGCTGCTCAAAATCTTCAGACCCTGGTGGCAATAATACAGTTACCGGACCAAAAGGTGTTGATTTTACCATTGATCTTTCTGCATCGGCGAACGCCACCTTGTTAAACAACGGGGGCTTTATGGCGATCAATTCAGTGCTGGTTGCAAAAACTACAGCAGGCGATTACATCGCTGTACAGCAGTCCTGCACACATGAAAATTATCCGCTGATCTATCAGGGGTCAAGCCACCAGTTTTACTGCAACAATCACGGTTCTGCATTTTCAGAAAAAGGTGTTGTTTTAAACTCGCCCGCAAACAGAAACCTGACGGTGTATAATACTACATTGACCGGAAACTCGTTAAGGGTGTACTCATAATTAATTCAAATGAATATAATTTAATCGACATGAAAATATTAGCAATATTTATATTATCCATGTTTTCCGGCTTAACCTGGTCGGGCGATTTTAATGCCGCAGAGAAACAGGCCGTTACTGAACATAAACTTATTCTGATCAATTTCTCAGGCTCCGACTGGTGCGGCCCATGTATCAGGCTACGTAAAGAGATACTGGAGTCTTCCACTTTTGAAGGTTACGCAAAAGATAAGCTGGTGCTTGTGAGGGCTGATTTTCCGCGGCAAAAGAAAAACCAGCTGGATGCTGCGCAGGTAAAACGAAACGAAGCTTTAGCTGATAAATACAATCCCGATGGTAAATTCCCGTTCACGCTGCTGGTTGATGAACACGGTAAAATATTAAAGGAATGGGACGGATTTCCAAATGAATCTTCCGAAGATTTTGTTGATCAGATAAAACCATTCGTCAGTGCAGGCAACTAAAATTTCAGACACCTCTCCCCTGCACCGGAAAGTCTTAAAGCTGATGGGTAATCGCTTTGAGATAAGCGTCCTGTGCGAAAACGACGGAGAAGCTGAAATACACATTAAAGCGGCGGTTGCCGAAATACGCAGGATAGAACAATTGCTGACAACGTTTCGTGAGGACAGCCAAACCAACGAGATCAACAGAAATGCCGGGATAGCCCCGGTAAGCGTAGATCAGGAGGTGTTTGATATTATTGAAAGATCATTAAGAATATCCGATCTGACTCAGGGCGCTTTTGATATTACCTACGGCTCGATCGATAAGAGCCTTTGGAACTTTGACGTCAATATGAAGTCCTTACCCGATGCAGAAACCGCCGGAAAGTCGGTAAAACTGATCGACTATCGAAACGTATTGCTGGATGCAGACAAGCGGACGGTGTTTCTTAAGGAAAAAGGGATGCGGATCGGTTTCGGAGGGATAGGAAAAGGTTATGCTGCTGACTGCGCAAAAACGCTGTTACAGCGGCGGGGCATAAAAAGCGGAATAGTAAACGCAGCAGGAGACCTGGTTACCTGGGGTGCTCAACCCAACGGTACACCCTGGACGATCGCCATTGCCGACCCCGATCAAAGCGCAATGCCTTTTTCAACGCTGAACATCAGCGATATGGCTATTGCAACTTCGGGCAATTATGAAAAATATGCCGTTATCGACGGAAAACGATATTCGCATACCATTGATCCGAAAACGGGACTACCCGTAAGTGGTATAAAAAGCGTAAGCATTATCTGCCAAAGCGCGGAACTTGCTGATGCGATGGCTACGCCGGTGATGGTAATGGGCGTTAAGGTTGGTCTTAATCTGATCAATCAGATGTCAGGTATCGCTTGTGTAATTATCGATGACCATAACCAGCTCCACCGCTCAAAAAATATAAATATAAAATACTGATATGAATATCCGGAAATATATAACAATCCCGTCAATCGCCATCGGCATGGCATGTACGCTGTTCTCCTGCAGTACAGTAAAGCCTTATCAAAAAAACAGGCTTAACGATAGTGAAATGGAATTATCCGCCCGCAAGACGCAGAAATTCGAACAAAATTTTCAATTGTACCGCGAAGGCGCATCGGGTGCCAACGGTGGTAAAAGCGGCGGAGGCTGTGGTTGTAACTGATCTTTAATACCCCTGTAAATGAGAAAAATATATTTAAGCGTTCTTGCGCTGTACCTCAGCATTCTTGCGTCTCATGCCCAGCCGGTTCAGCCGCCTGTTAAGGATACGTCCAACTATGAGATGCGCAAGCTAAAGGTAGATGAGATCAATTTTGTTTCAGCCTACTATCATCAAAATGGTAATAACTCCGCAGTTACGGGTGGTATCGGTTCTGAAAAGCTGACTGACTTTGCCAATACCATCGATCTGCAGTTATCAAAATATAACAGAGCGGGACGAAAAAACACGCTTCTGTTTGAACTTGGCGTAGATCATTACACATCGGCTTCTTCCGACAAAATTGATCCTTACAGCGTTTCATCCGCATCAAGCCAGGATACACGTATCTATCCGTCGCTTAACTGGACACAATCCAACGAAAACACCGGAAATTCCTTTGGATTCACTGGATCAGCATCGCATGAATTTGACTACCAATCGTTCGGAGCCGGATTTAACCTGACCCGGTTATCGCACGACAAAAACACACAGTTTGATTTTAAGCTGCAGGCGTTTTTAGATAAGTGGAAGGTGATATTACCCGTTGAACTTCGACCGGCGGGTTATGGCTCCGGATCGAACCGTGATGGTCGTAATCCGGTAGATCATAAACCGCGGAATTCCTTCAGCGCCTCCTTTTCGCTGTCGCAGGTCGTCACACAGCGGATGCAGGTGTTGCTGGTAGCGGAACCTTCCTACCAGAAAGGATTGTTGGCTACCGACTATCAGCGCGTATATTTTAATGGCGATTTTGCAACCGGAGCGGGCCCCAACAATGACATTTTTAATGAACGGATAGAAAAACTGCCCGGCGGCCGTTATAAACTGCCCGTTGCAGTAAGACTGAACTATTTTCTCGATGACCGTTTTATCATCCGTACATTTTACCGGTATTACACGGACAGCTGGGGAATACGGGCACATACTGCCGAAATTGAAGTCCCTGTTAAAATAACACCGTTTATATCAGTCAGTCCATTTTATCGCTACAGTACCCAAAAAGGGACAAAATATTTTGCTCCTTACGGACAGCACAGCGTTACCGATGAATATTATACAAGCGATTATGATCTGTCCACGCTTCACAGCAACTTCGTGGGATCAGGCATCCGGCTTGCACCGCCGGACGGCGTGTTTGGTATCCCTCACCTGAATGCACTCGAATTACGTTTCGGACATTATATGCGTTCAACGGGTCTCAATTCCAACATTGTGACCCTGAACCTC
Source organism: Mucilaginibacter sp. (assembly GCA_035547875.1). GTDB lineage: Bacteria > Bacteroidota > Bacteroidia > Sphingobacteriales > Sphingobacteriaceae > Mucilaginibacter. Next base: position 35,871 of record DASZTX010000055.1, read on the forward strand.
AAGATAAAATGACCCCTGTTTTAATTTGTGATTGTAGAGCCGCAGGTAATTCCTTGCGGCTTTTTTATGATCTGCCTCCGTTTATCATATCAGAAGTGATGCCACTGCTGTCCTTTCGTTCGGCGAGAAATACACCTGCAAGGTGAACACAGATAAATATCAGAATAAGGTACATGGTGAACTGGTGTATTTCACGGATTGCGTGAATAGACCGTAGTACAGGCACATCGTCCTCAAAGGCGAGGCATAAACCCGTAACAGCCATGATGATAATAAATAGATAAAAAACAGCGTACAGCGTTTTTACCCAAAACTCATGTCGCGCGGTTTCACGCCGTTGTTTGGTAACCTTATAATCACGATAAGCCAACCTGATCTTTGCAATAAGCTTTTGATCTGCAAGCTGAAAGAACTCCAGTATCAACCGGAATAAAACCAGCGAGGCCAATATATAGCCAAAATAGGTATGCAACGCCCAAACCTTATCGGTCAGTTCATGCGCTACCGACCGCGCCTGCTGGTCAGTCACAGATGCGCCCGCTTCCTGTAGTTTCGCCTTTATAAATGCGGCGTTGGATCTGCCCTTAAGCAAAGTTGAATTAAGCAATACGGTCAGCAAGGAGCCTGTGATAACGATTGCATTCAGCCAGTGCCATAAACGCAGCGGCGCAGAATATTTTTTTGTGTGGCCCGGATGGGCCAGATCTTCTCTTTCAGGTTCTATAATTGCCATAGTCTTTAAATTGTCTATTTCAAATTTTTTCTTTTAATACCTCACCCCGCCTTACCCAGGTACAGACCCACCGCAAAAACAATTCCGCCACCGACCACTACCTGTAAAATAGTGGCAGCAAGCGGTGTTTTCATAAATTTATATCGGATAAATGCTATCGCGAGAAGTTCAAAAACGACTACAATATAGGCCAGGTGTAAAGCGTTCTGAAGATTACTGCTTAAAAAAGGCAGTGTATGCAGCATACCACCCACAGCCGTTGCGAGGGCTGTTATCGCACCTCGCACCAAGGGACTTCCCCGGCCGGTAACTTTACCATCGTCGGAAAGGGCCTCAGCCAATCCCATGCTAATGCCAGCGCCAAGCGATGCTGCCAGACCGACGTAAAAAGCCTTAATCGGCGCCCCCGTCAGACCGGCTGTCGCAAAAATGGGTGCCAGCGTGGATACCGAACCATCCATGAGGCCCAATAACCCCGGTTGTACTTTTTGTATTACAAATTGTGCGCCCGATTGCCTGTTTCGCATATGTATGCAGTGTCGTTAAATTTCAACTGTCAAAACCTCCGGCCTAAAATTATTTTAAAAATGCCGTTATCAGTTGCGTCGGTAAGACCAAACCCATAACCGGCATTAAATTCCCAGTCCGCACTAAAATTCAGGTCTGTAGCAACAAACAATTGATGCTCCTGTTGCTGCGCGGGCAGATAATTAAAAAAAGGACCTGTGCTTCCATAATATTCCAGCCCCAGCGCCACCACTTTCGATACATCGTAGCTGCCCTTTACATTTGGCGAAAAAATCAGTCCTTCATGTTCATCCGGCCCTTTAAAGCTTTGCTCCAAAGTGGGATTAACAGAAACATAGAGCGCTCCCCACTTCTTATCAATTATCGGCCTGATCTCAAGCGAGCATGTATTTGGCGAAAACTGTTCCTTTTGAAAACCAAATTCCATCGAAAGACTAACCCCAACCGGCCATTTCCAGCTTTCCGGAACTGCAACCCGCGGCCTGATATGCGACCCTACGTAAGCCGTGCGGCCTCCGCTGCCGATGCTGTTAAAAATATAAAAACCGGTTTCAAACCAGGGTGTCCAGCCATGGGTGATCTCGATCGTTTCATGAAAAACGTGATTGGTAGGCAACCCTTCGTCTGTGACGAATTTGCTTCCGTCGGAGGTATAATTGCTATGCAACTCGACCATGGTGTGGCCTTTTTCTACGGTTTCGGAACCATACACCTGTATTTCGTAATTGTCCTGAGCTTTTGCCCGGATGGCAGATAATAAAATCAGAAAGAAGAAAAATAATGAGGCAGGTAGATATTTAAACATAAAAATAACGGAGAAGGTAAATTTTTTTGTGACTAAAACTATAAGCGAAATCTGAAGCAATACTGAAGATCGAGGCAATTTAATTGTAACTTGTCTGTTAAATAAAGAAGCCCGTTATCGAAATTTCTTCAGTTTTACTTCAAAATTTCCTGATAAATTTATTAAAAAAAAGCATTGAAACTCCTGATCATTGAAGACGAGCCCGGTCTGCGCGAAACGATTGAAAAATATTTCACGGAAGAAGGCAGTATTTGCGAAGCGTGTGACGATCTGAAGAGCGCCCTTGATAAAATAGCGCTTTACGAGTATGACTGTATCTTGCTGGATATCGGTTTGCCGGACGGCGAGGGTTTTTCTGTGCTCGACTATCTGAAACGGCATAACAAAAACGAGTGCGTGCTGATCATCTCGGCCCGCAATTCGCTGGATGATAAAATTAAAGGTCTGAACATCGGCGCGGATGACTATATTACCAAGCCGTTTCACCTTGCCGAGCTGAAAGCCAGGGTTTTAGCGATATTCCGGCGAAAGACTTTCGGCAGCACCAACATTCTAACCTACAAAGAAATAAACATAGACCTGCTGGGAAGAAACGTAACGGTGAATGATGAAGTGATGATCCTTACCAAAAAAGAATATGACATGCTGCTTTATTTTATAGCCAACAAAGGCAAAGTGGTATCAAAAAATGCGATTGCGGAACACCTGTGGGGCGACGAAACAGACCTGCTTGACAGTTTCGACTTTTTATACACCCATATTAAAAACCTTCGCAAAAAATTGACGGAATTAGCTGGCAGGGATTTTTTTTCGTCAATCTACGGTGTGGGTTATAAATTTATCTGAACGTGAAGTTAGCCGGACACTATAATAGGGCCAGCATCATCAGCAGTTTGTCGGTGCTGCTGATATCCGCAGTGGCTTATTATTTTATCATAGATCGTATCGCAAGGAATCAACTTGACAATGACCTATCGGAGGAATTGTCAGAAGTAGTTACATACGTTAACAGCAATCATCAGCTACCCAAAGCGGTAGATTTTGATGAAGATCAAACAACCTTTCAAAAAACAACGATAACCAGTTTTGAAACCCGCTTTTTTGACAATCCGTTTATCGACAGGAAAGATAACAAAGCAGAGAACGGCCGCGCAGTGGCCTTTCTTTTAAAATTCAAAGGGGAAAACTATATCGTTACCATAACCGAATCACTCGAAAATACGGAATACCTGATACAGATCATCTCGATCATTACGCTGATCCTGACCGCTGTTTTTATTTGTGTACTGATGATTACCAACAAATATATTTTAAAGCGGTTATGGAGCCCATTTTATGGCATTTTAAAACAGGTCAGTAATTTTAATATAGCGAGTAACCAAAGGATATCAGGAAAAAATACTCGCGTGGATGAATTCAGAGAATTGGAAACGGCTGTATCAAAAATGGCAGAAAAAGCATCCAGTGATTACCGGGGACTAAAGACATTTACTGAAAATGCATCTCATGAGATCATGACGCCACTGGCGGTCATTACTTCAAAACTCGATATACTTATACAGGACGAAACACTCCGACCTGACCAATACGCGCAGATCACAGATATTTACAAAGCCACAGGCAAACTTTCGCGCTTAAACCAATCGCTCCTGCTGCTGGTAAAAATAGACAATGACCTGTTACAGGATGCCGACAAAATAGACATCAATACGCTGATCCTCGAAAAGATACAGCAGTTCAACGAACTGATCAGGAATAAAAAAATCGAACTGAGCTATTCGCCCGGCTCCGCAACTACGGAAGCGAGCAGATACCTGATGGATGTACTCATCAATAACCTGCTAAGTAATGCGATCAGGCATAACATTGAAAATGGCCGTATTTTGATCGGCCTTTCAGCAGGAAGATTGATGGTACAAAATTCCGGAGCGGTTGAACCATTGATTCAAGAAATGATTTTCGAGCGGTTTTATAAGGGTAAAACCTCAGAAGGTATCGGTTTGGGGCTGGCCGTTACGAAAACGATATGCGACAAATATGGCTTTGAACTGCGCTACCGCTTTATAGCCGGCATGCATTCATTCATCATCAAATTTTAATGGCCGCACGTCGGTCTATTTAGCGCCGCTCTTTTGTTCCATCTCTCCTATCTTGTCGAACATGACCCTGAATGTATTCCAGGGAGTATTATTCCCGGATTGCGTGCTGACAGTTTCTCCATAGTATCCCTTAAAAAATTGTGTGGGTAACGACCATATCGTTTCGGCAATACCATAGAAACGAGGTTTAAGCTGCTTGTCGGAATTTTCGCGGTCGCGGTAATAATTCTCTACCTGGCTTAATGCTACCTGCGGGCGGTTCCAGGCGCAGGTCACTACCCGTAAACCTTTCAGCGCAAAGTAAACCGCAGTCTGATTATCGCGGTCGTATTGCCAGTCGCAGATCACGACGTCACGGGGTATCAGGTCTATTGCCTTCCAGGTATCATTATAACTCGCGGCCCACTCGCCTATCCCGGTCGTTCTGCCGTCGATCAGGCGGTCGCCCCATATCCATAGCTCACGGTTCTTCTCGGCAAGATGATCGCGAATGGTCTGCACTTCATTAGCAAATAAAACGGCCTTGTCGCGTCCGGCACAGCGGGGGCACTTATCCTCGCCGAGATAAAACACTTCGTCCATACCAGCATGAAAGGCCTTTGCTTCAAATACATCCATAATTTCATCCACTACATCAAAAATAATTTTATGGATACCAGGGTATAGGGGGCAGTAGCTTTTACAGTATAAGCCATCCGCGTTCGGCCATTTGTATTCAGCAGGTGTAGCCGGCATTTTTACCCAGGGTGTTTCGTCAAATTGTGGATAAACCTTTAAGAGCATCCCGGTCTTGCTTGCCCACGACTGATGCCCAAGCAGATTGATCTGGGGAATGATATCAATATTGTTGTGATGGCAGGCTTCCACAATTTTCTTTACGTCCCGTTTTGAAAGACAAATTGAGTCACGTAATTCAGGATGGCTTTTAAATTCATAGTTATAATCCACACGCAGGATAAGCGTATTTACTTTTCTCGGGGCAAGTTCTTCGTTGATAAATTTCACAAACTCATCAACGCCGTTTGGTCTCGGCGCCGCAATAGCGAATCCGCGTACTTTATAAAGACTATCTTTAAGCGGCTGTGCAGAAAGATTTATAACGATCAGATTAAGAACGGACAGGATAAGATATCTAAGAATTTTCATTGGTTTTGAGTTGTTAGGACTAAACTGAAACTAAGTTAAATTTAAAACCGTCATTTTTTATCCGCATCTAAGCGAAATCATATCCTTGTAGTGTAAAAATAGTATAACAAAAGGGCGTTGGGTCGCCATCGTCGGTGTTTGTAAATATTCTGAGGCTTTTAGGCGGGGTCTGTTTTTTTTGATAAATTAGTTTTATGAAAAATACCTATCGCAACCCGTTTAACAATTTATGGCGGCTATTAAAACCCGCCCTGTTCGGATTATTGCTTTACAGCAGTACTGCATCCGCACAAAGTAACCATGCCGTAATCGATAGCATGGTAGCCGAAGAAACCGATCATTCACAACTGGAACAACTGGCTCACCAGCTTTTTGATGGCATCGGCCCACGGTTGGTAGGTACGCCGCAAATGAAGCAGGCCAACGATTGGGCAGTGGCCAAATATGAAAGCTGGGGAATACCCGCGCACAACGAAAAATGGGGTGAATGGCGAGGCTGGGAACGGGGGATATCGCATATCGATATGGTATCACCGCGTGTAAAATCTCTTGAGGGCACGCAACTGGCATGGAGTCCGGGCATGGGGAAAAAGACAGTTACGGCTGAAGTAATTATACTCCCTGATTTGGCTGACTCCGCGGCATTTCAGGCGTGGCTGCCAAATGTTAAAGGTAAATTCGTTATGATCTCGGCATGCCAGCCCACCGGAAGGCCTGATGATAACTGGAAAGAATTTGCTACACCGGAATCATTCGAGAAAATGAAGAAAGAACGCGCCGAAGCGACGGCCGCCTGGCGTAAACGGATCAGCAAAACCGGCTATACCACGCGTACATTGCCGGTAGCACTCGAAAACGCAGGGGCGGCGGGGATATTGACCAACTATTGGTCTGCCGGATTTGGCGTTGATAAGATATTCAGCGCTTACACCAAAATTGTACCTACGGTGGATATTGCGCTGGAAGACTACGGAATGCTGTACCGCCTTGCAGAATCGGGCGATAAACCGAAGATCAGTATGCATACCGAGTCGAAAGAACTCGGCGTCGTGCCAACATTCAATACTATCGCCGAAATAAAGGGGACCGAAAAACCTGACGAATACGTTATGCTTTCTGCACACTTCGACTCCTGGGATGGCGGCACGGGCGCGACCGACAACGGCACCGGCACGCTAACCATGATGGAGGCCATGCGCTTGCTTAAAAAATATTATCCTCATCCAAAACGTACCATACTTGTGGGACATTGGGGCAGTGAAGAAGAGGGGCTTAACGGCTCGCGTGCTTTTGTTGAGGATCACCCTGAAATCGTAAAAAACCTGCAGGCATTGTTCAACCAGGATAATGGCACAGGAAGAGTGGTTAATATGAGCGGACAGGGTTATACCGACGCAGAACAATTCCTTACACGCTGGCTGGCAGCCGTGCCGGACACCATCAGAAAACAGATCAAAACAACCTTTCCGGGTGTTCCCGGCGGGGGTGGCTCAGACTTTGCTTCATTTGATGCCGTGGGTGCGCCGGGCTTTTCATTAGGGTCGCTTAACTGGGCCTACGGAAATTACACATGGCATACCAACCGCGATACTTATGATAAAGTAGTTTTTGATGACCTGCGAAGCAATGCGATGCTTGCTGCAATCCTTGCCTACATGGCAAGTGAAGACCCAGAGAAAACAAAGAACATTAAAGTTGAGGGCATAAAATGGCCGACTCCGGTCAAGGCAAACCGACATGGGGGGCTGGACAAATAAAAACAGTTCCTAAATACAAAACAAGACGGCCTGCGCTTGCAGGCCGTTCTTTGTTTTAAAAAGTTGGTCAGTTACTTTTTAATATCATTTCATCCGGTTCGTTCAAAACACCTCATTGCATCCGGAATGATGTATAACCGTGCTATACGGATTTGTTCCGATATCAGCTGATATATTTTACCAATGATTCCTCACTTCGCAGAGGCTACGTTGTAAACAGGTTTAGGTTAAACAGCTCAGCCACCGGGCCTTGCTGCTCAAATATTGCAAATTTTATTGATTTTCTTACATTTTATTTTCAAAATCTGCGCGGAGTTTTACCGCCGTAATTCCATGTTTTACCGACATCTTTCGGTCACCTGCAGGGTTGTATTTTAATGATTGAAAATCGGCCGATACTTTTGAAAAAAAATATAACAGTCATGAAAAATAAAAAAACAACTATCCACGGCGAGGATATCAAAATATATACCGAAGCAGAGCAAACAAACGAACAGCGGGAAACAGAGGCGTCAACCTATGATGAAAAAACTGATGTTAATTCATCCGCTTTTATATTGAGCAATTTCCGCCTGACGACGGATTACGGCGACCTTTTTATTGCGATGTTTGGTTAAATGCCGCACCATACTCCTTTTTTAAAGAACGCTTCCGCCGGAGCGTTTTTTTTTGCTGATACTATCAGCATTATCCAGCGTTGCGGTGAAATATTTTATCGCAATTTACCGAGATAACCTGCTGCTTCACCGATTTCCCTCCCCTTCCAGCCGGGTTTAACTTCTCATTTTAAAGCTGCTTGGTTAGTTTTGATCAACATTAATTTAAAAAGTTATGAATACTCATGCAACATTAAGTTTCGCTAACGCGGACGACTATATCAATACAACAGCCGTTTTCAGCAGCGTGAAAAAGACTATTCTTTCAAAGGATTTCAGGGGTGGCGCTATCAGCAACCTGTTCGGTGCTACTGAGATAGATTTTACCCATGCCGATCTTTGCGGTGTAGCGGTGCTCGATATTACACAGGGCTTCGGGGAGGTTAAGCTTATTGTGCCTGCAGACTGGTGGGTTGAATCCGACGCGACACAAATATTGGCGACACTGGAAGACAACCGTGTCCATAAGGAAGAAAGCTTCAATTCCAACAAGATACTCATACTCAGAGGAACTTCGGTATTCGGTGTTGTTCAAGTATCGAACAGTAAATAATACGATCGGCAGCACTAATAGCAGCAACCCGGCCCGCAGGCTTATATTTAATTGAGAACTGGCCGGGAGCGCTTTTTATGATGTTTTTCTACAGATTTCGGCACAAATCCGTTTGGATTTTTGGGCACAGTACTGCACCTTTGGCTATAAAGACAATTTATAACAACCTGCAACATTTACTTCCGTGCCCTTTACCCGCCGAAAATTCATAAAAACAACTGCCCTCGGGCTCAGCGTCCTGCCTTTCAGCAATACTTTCGCCTTCGGCCTGCCAACAAACGATGACGACCTTTATCGATTGAGTGAGGCCATTGTTCCCGAGTGGGGTAAAGCCTTGCTCGGTTTGATGATCAGCGATAAGAACGATAAAGATTACGGAGGAATATACTGCCCGGCGGATAAATCAGTACATGGCAGGTCGGGCGATGCGATCTATCCGTTTTTCTATCTTGCAGATAAAACCAATAACCCGGATTACCTCGACGCGGCACAGAAGATGTTCCAATGGTCCGAACGTACGGTGAGCCAGGCTGACGGATCGTGGCTTAATGATCCGGTGAAAGGCGCGTGGAAAGGAACAACCGTATTTTATGCAATTGCTATTGCCGAGGCTATAAAAAATCACGGACATATTGCGGATGCCGCGTTCAAAGATGAGCTTACCGACCGGTTAAAAAAAGCAGGTGATTATATATACAACACATTTTCTATCACCTACGGAAACATTAACTATCCAATCGCCGCCTCGTACGGGCTGTCTCTGCTTGGCGAGCTACTCGATATTCCGAAGTTCAGGACAAGGGGCAGGGAACTTGCACACGCCGCGCTGCCATTTATCACCCAAAACGGCATCCTGTATGGAGAAGGGCATCCGTATGATCAGCCAAGCCCGAAAGGTTGTTTTTCAGTCGATCTGGGTTACAACGTGGAAGAATCTCTGCCCTCGCTGGTGTTATACGGCAAACTGACAGGAGACGAAGAAGTTTTACAGGCGGTTACCCGTGCGTTGCTTGCCCACATGGAATTTATGCTGCCGGATGGCGGTTGGGACAATAGCTGGGGTACACGCAACTATAAATGGACTTATTGGGGAAGCCGAACCAGCGATGGTTGCCAACCGGCATTTGCGCTGATGGCAGACCGTGATCCGCGTTTTTACCGGGTCGCGCTTAAAAACACCCAGTTACTTAAACACATTACTCATAAGGGTCTCCTCCAAGGGGGGCCTCATTACAAATCGCACGGAGTTCCGGTTTGCGTACATCATACCCTTTGTCACATCAAAGCGCTGACAACAATTCTCGACCATGAACGCATTTATCCAACTGCTGCGGACAGGGTACTATTGCCGCGTGAGACCCGGTACGGCATGCGTTTTTTCAGCGATATTCAAACCTGGCTGATTGCCAAAGGTAAATTCAGGGCGACCGTTACCGGATACGACCGAAATTACAACCAGAAGGCGATGCACGCATCGGGCGGGGCGCTAACCATGCTCTGGCATGAAGCCACAGGGTCTTTGCTCACAGCGAGCATGAACAAATATGAACTGATCGAAAAGTATAATATGCAGCCTGATACTGATCCGCTTTCGATGCCATTAACCCCGAGAATTGAATGGAAAAATGGAGATGAAACATTTACCAACATCAATGACACAAGCGCCATTATTGAAGCAGATGAGAAAACAGATCAAGTACATGTCAAAATAAAAGCAAAATTGGTAAACAGCAAACAGCAGGATCCGCTGTCCGGATCGCTTAACTGTCAAATCGATTACATGTTTACTGACGGTCGGGTTAACATTCATTACCGGACTGACCGGGCTTCCGAAGGACAGACAACGATTATTTTTCCGGTAATATCACCAACCGGAGAGAAGGTGACCGCGGCAGACAAAAAAATTGAGATCAGCAAACCCGGAGCAACAGTATTGGTTAGCTGCAACCGGGAACTACAGATTTTGCCCACTACCACCGGAAGAGTGTTCAACTTTGTGCCCGGCATGGAAGCTGTACCGCTTGGTATTAATGGAGGGGACGCTGAAGTCACCATTAGCATTTTATAGATCTGCCCTAAAATCCATCTTATTTTAGACCCTGCTATAAAAGCATCGCTCCAAGTAATTTAAAGATTTATGCCGCAAATGATTTATTAGCGTTATTTTAGCGGTTTAATAAATAACCGGCGATCAGGGAATATCCAGACCTGTTCCTGAGCTGGCATTGACAAAATTTAACATTTTTTAAGATTTAATATAAATACTTTTGCATTTGTTTGCACGTTTCCATAACGCATCAGGCTGATAAATAAAAAGACGAATAGGCTCCTTATACCATAAAATGAAAAAAACACTTATACTACTCTCAATCATCACGCTAATTTCTTTTTACGCTAAGGCTCAGGACGAAGATCCTCAGGAACACGTGAGGAGCTACCTGTCTCTTATTAGCGGCTTCTCCAATCCCACCGGCGATTTTGCAAAATCAACTTACGAAAACTACAAAGCTGGTTTTGCCAAGCGCGGAGTTACCGTTGGCTTTGAGTCGGGTATATATTTTTACAAGAACCTCGGCATCGGCGTTCTTTTTTCTTTTCAGGATCAGGGAGAGCTCACTATTCCCAACGTTCAGGTGCTGGCAAACGGCTATAATAAGATACTGAAGGTCAACTCTACGCTGGTACAAGGCGTTAACCGTTACCATAATCTTAATTTTCTGGCGGGTCCTCAATATTCATTTAAACGGGGCAAATTTATTCTTGATCTCCGGGTAGATGCCGGTATTGTAAAAAGCACATCTACGCCCGAAATCACCATTTTCGTTTCAAACACAAGTAACACGCAACAAAACATCATACAGCACATCTCCAAATCGTCAGCGTTTGCGTATGGCGGTAACGCCGGTCTGCGCTGGGAGTTTGCCGACGGCTGGGATATCGGACTCCGCTTTAATTACGTTAAATCTAACGGAATATCGATCAGTACCACCGGCGATACAGCTGCGCTGCAAGGAACAGGGCGGTTGGTTACCACACAACCGATCAGCGAAATCCAGACTACTTTTGGTATAGGCGTTCACTTTTAATAAACAAAACTCAGGCCCGCCTAAAAAACTAAATACACAAGTTAGCTACTTTTTAGGTTATGAAAAAGTTGATCGTCATCGGATTGCGGGAAGTAAGGGTCCCGCAAAACGGGATCAAGGCTCTCCTTTACATTTAAAGACCATCCAGGCTATTTGAATCATAAAAAGGCGACCGGAAAGATTTCCAGTCGCCTTTATCCGGACTATTTACATGGCGGTTCTTCACCGACCAGCTTTTTCTCTATACGCTTATCCGGTATAAACCAGATACAGGCTACCACGATATACATGGCAAAACTCATTATTGGATTCAGGAATGACACAGCGATCGCGGTCGCATAAATTCCAATGGATATCTTTCCTTTCCAGTCCTCGCCCATTGCCCGCGCCAGCAATGAATCCCGGCCCAGGTGCCTGATCAGCGTCAATTGTAAAATTGTATAGGCAATGGCGTTCATAATCAGCACAACACCATAACAGGTTACCGGCCAGTGCGCAAAATGATTCTCTCCCATCCATGCCGTAACAAAAGGAACCAGCGAAAGCCAAAAGAGCAGATGCATATTTGCCCATAAAACAGCGCCATTCACCGATTCGACAGTTTGCAGCATGTGGTGGTGGTTGTTCCAGTAAATACCAACATAAATAAAGCTAAGTACATAGCTTAGAAATACCGGGATCAGTTCATGCAGCGATTCGATATCGGCATCTTTGGGCAATTTTAGCTCCAATACCATAATAGTAATAATGATAGCGATCACACCATCGCTGAAAGCTTCCAAACGTCCTTTTTCCATAACCTAAAATAATGATCAGACGTGATATCTCCGTAAGGGCAGCTTAATTTATTTATCCGGGAGCGCAAAGCAAACATAACGATCACCGGACTTACTGCCGATCTTACCGCCTCCGCAGGCAATCACCAAAAACTGTCTGCCATCAACTGCATAAGTGGCCGGGGTGGCGTAACCCGCGGCAGGAAGCTGCGCCTCCCACAATTGTTTACCTGTTTTTTTATCAAACGCGCGAATCTTCTCATCCTTAGTGGCCGCAACGAATATCAGGCCGCCTTTGGTGACCACCGGACCGCCGTAAAGCTCCGTTCCAGTGATAGAAATTCCTTTCTTTGTGAGTTCAGGATATTCGCCAAGCGGAACCTTCCATAGGGTTTTGCCGGTGGTTAAGTCCGTTGCACTGAGTGAACCCCAGGGCGGGGTGATGCCGGGATAACCGTCTTTATCCAAAAAACGGTTATAGCCGTTCATGGCATAGGGCACCGTTTTTTGGCTGTTATTTTCAACGGGCTCTTTGGCCGGATGATTGGTAGCCGGTTCTTTTTCAGGCAGTTTCAACAAAAAGGCGAGTAAGTCTTTCTTATCGACGGCAGAAATTTGCTTAAACGAGGGCATCATATTCCGGCCATTTTCCACGATCTTACTCACCTGGTCTTCAGAGAATTTTTTACCGATGTTGACCAGCGACGGATAAGATGTACCATTCCCTTTCAGATCACCGCCATGGCATCCGATACAATACTCATTATAAATAGCATGGCCGATACCTTTTTCCGAATGATCCTCGGTATTCTTCGGCACATCGATCATTACCTGCGCCCAGGGCATTTCGCTGTTGCTGATATACATAACTTTCGTCTCCGGATCAACCGCTGCTCCACCCCATTCACCACCACCGTCAAATCCCGGAAAAATCCAGTCGCCTTCTTTACTTGGCGGTGTGAACATGGTGTTGTATTTCACTTTAAGATACCTTGCAAGCATTTCCTTATGTACGTCCGGGCTGACATTGGTCACGTCTTCCGGACCGAAGTGCTGGCGGGCAAATGGTTCAGGTAAGCTTGGTATGGGCTGTGTGAGCCAAACGTACTCACCTGGTAATGCGTTTTGTGGCACTGCCTTTTCCGTTATTGGAAATACCGGTTTCCCATTCGTTCTGTCAAACATAAAGATATAACCGTGCTTGGTGATCTGCGCCACAGCGTCGATCGTTTTGCCGTCATGATCAATAGTTATAAGGTTAGGATTTGCAGCAAGGTCCCGGTCCCAAAGGTCATGATGTACTACCTGATAGTGCCAGATATATTTGCCGGTAGCGGCATCGAGCGCAACCAACGAGTTTGAATACAGGTCAGCCCCCTTGCGGTTGCCGCCGTAAAAATCCCCACCGATGGAGCCTAATGGAATATAGACAATTCCGCGCTTTTCATCCAGTGCCATACCCGCCCAGCTATTGGCCCCGCCAAGGCGTTTCCATGCATTTTTGTCCGGCCATGTTTCATATCCTTTCTCACCCGGATGCGGGATGGTGTGGAATGTCCAGCGAAGTTTTCCGGTAAGCGCGTCATAGGCTCTTACATCTCCCGGCGCAGCGTCTTCTGATTCTGCCACGCGTGTACCGACGATCAGTATGTCCTTATAGATCACACCAGGCGTTGTACCCGACACAAAAGATTTGGTTTCCCTTCCCAGATCTTTGGTCAGATCAATGTATCCGCCGACGCCAAAGCCATCAACTGGCTTTCCAGTTTCGGCGTCTATTGCAAAGGTTTTGGCGCCTACACTGTAAAATATGCGTTTGTTATGGCCGTCCCCGTCCTGCCAATAGATCACCCCGCGACAAACCTTATAGTACGCCAGCGGATCGTCTTTCTTTGAGGTATCCAGCGCGGCAGGATCAAACATCCATTTTTTTACTCCGGTGGCTGCGTCGAGCGCAAATAATTTCAGCCTCGGACTGGTGCCGTATAAAATCCCGTTTACTACTATCGGATTGCACTGGTTCTGGCTCCGGTTTGCGGTATCTTTATCCCCGGAGCTAAACACCCAGGCAACCTTGAGTTGTCCGACATTACGTGGGGTGATCTGCGTATCTATGGAATATCGGTTTCCATCCTTTGACCCCGCATAAGCCCGCCACTCCGTATCAGACAATGAAGAATTATTTTTACACGATACGATAGCGCACAAAAAAACCAATGCGCTGGGCAGGACCGGGAATTTCATAAATATCAGGTTTTGAGTTAGCGTTTACCGACTAAATCTAAACAGTTTATCCGGAAATAAAAAACCAGCGACGACCTTCTCCCCTCCCGCAGGCGTTCATCCTACTTATGTCTGCCGAAATCGAACATACGCGAAATAGTAAATCCTATACGATACTGTCCTTTTCCATAGGACGACTGGGTTCCGCTAAGATAATTTATCTCATTTACAGCCCGGGCGTTGGTTACGTTGAGTGTAAAAACGTGCCCGCCAGTCTCCATTTCAAAACCGAATCCAAGCGGATCGGAGAAGCCGCTGCCTTCGCTGTGTTGAAAAGATGAAAACGAGTGTGCATAGTCGATGATAAATCCTGCGTGTTTCGAAAGTTTCAGACGCAGCGCGGCAGAAAGGGCCATAAAATTAAGATCATTTCCCGGCACATCCGGTATAGGTGTATTGTTCCTCACAAACGAAGGGGCGATCTGAAGCACATTGCCAGGAGAAAAACTGTGCGCAATGATCGCCTGCACGAAATAAGAGAATCTGTCGCCTGTTTGAGTAAATCCGGAGCCATAAGGCCTGAAGCCCGTTTCGCCAATAAATGTCAACGCAAACGGGGAGCCGCCGTCCTTTTGATGCAACAGGGCATACTTAAGCTCCAGATCTGCAAGACCCCCAATAGTGCTTCGTCCCATATCGATATTTAAATTGTCGGTCAGTCCGTATTCAAACCCGATGTACACATCAGCTACATCATCCAGGCCAAAATACGTTTGCCCGCCACCCTGTTTTCCGGCAAAATCGCCGAAACGGTGGATCACCAGAAAATTAAAGTTATTCTGCTTCACCGTCTCCGTGCTTTGCGACAGCACCAGTCTCGATGATTTATAGATCGGAACAACAGGTTTCGTACCATCACTGGTCATCGCATTCAGCAATGAATCAGTTGAGGTTGTCGCGCTGTTGCCAGTGCCGTTTTGCTGCGCAGAAAGAGTGAAAGCCTGTGACAGGAATGCCAAAAGTATAATAAACTTCTTCATGTTAGTTGCTATTGATTTTAATGGGATAATTATTTGCTGGGTGTAAAACTTGCGGTAATTGTTATTTTAATACTTTCGGCAATGTTGTGAAATACGATCCGCGGTATCTCGATGTGGTGATCAACGCATTTCACCATAAATTCTGATCTCATCACAGGTAATCCGTTCACTACGGTTATGGTTCCCGGTATCGTCCGGTCAACGGTCACCCCATGAACGGTAAGCTCCCCGGATGCTGTTACCGGATAAACGCCGTCTTTGGTTAGGTCTGTTTTCCTGCTTATCCGGCCTTTGAATGTTGCACGGGGATATTTGTCGCTTTCCATATAGTCAGCGTTAAAATGCTCTTGCATCAATGATTTAGGGAACTGAAAGGAATTTATAGGGACCATAAAACTCACATCGCCGGTTGCCGCATTAAACACCGCAACGGCCCGGGAGGTGCTGGCGTTGATATCCTCGATTGGAGCGGTTGAAAATAAGGTTACCTGTGCATTTTTACAGACATAGAGGTCCTGCCCTGTCTGGAAGATTGTCATCCAGGCAAGTAAAATAATACTGATATATTTCATTTTTCTAAGGTTTTGTCAGCGAGTTCAGGTTCCAGTTGAATCCGACAGCGACGCCGGTGGTCTGAAGTTTTACCTGGCTGTAGCCAACGTTTGATAATGGAAGTTTTAGATATGGCTGTATGCTGAGTCCGAATTTTGAATTGATCTGACGCTCATAGGTTATATTGAGGTTTGCCACACCGAAAAAATACTTGCCGGGGTGCGGTACCGTATATGATACCGGACCGTAAGCAGCGTTGGCATAATTAAATTTATAACTTTCATGCAGCATCAGATATGAGGACAAACCCGTACCCAACGCCAGCCTATTTTGTCCTCTCTGATAGAACTGATAACTCACATTTAGCGGAATGTCAAGCATCCGGCAGTCGGCTACTACGCTGGATGGATTAACAGGCCATTTGTAGCCTGATCCCGTGTTATAGTTACTAAAACTGGTCAGATAAGGTTTAACAGAATACAAGGCACCTGTGCTAACGGTGATTTTTTTAGACAGACCGACTGAAAATGTTAACCCGATGTTGGTTCCCACCTTGCTCTGCCCGAACGAATTCACACCGTTCAGGTCGGGTGCGGCTATAACGCTTAATGTATATTGCGGACGGAAGGAATTGACTGTCTTTTTAACTGCTTTACCTGGTTCGGCGGCTGCCAGAACCGGAGCGCTTTTATCAGGCTGCTGCGAGGTTACCCCAGTATTTTGAGAATCATCCCCGGATTTACCGGCAGGATTTCCTGTATTTGCAATGTCTTGCCCCTTGTCCGGTAACTGCCCCTCTGCTATCTGTATATTATCGTTACTTGTTTTTTCCTGCATAGTTCGCAAAGTCTGGTTTTTATCAGCCACTTCATCAAAATGTTTGTGCGCCCGTTGTGCCTGTCTTTCCATTATAGTATCATAAGGCCGTGCGCTTGCTACCGATGGGCTTAATTCGAGGATAGTATCCGGCTTTGTTCCACCCGTTCCGTTGCTGCTTGACGCTTTTTGATGATCGGCCGAGAGATGCATTCCTTGCTGTACAGCCTGATCAGCCGATTGAGGTTTCCACAGCCACCAGCCTACCATGATCAGCAAGAACGCCGCGATACCGCTCAAAATTGGCAGCAAATAAACAAATCCTCTGCGTTTACCTTTATCCAGCAATTGCTCCATGGATTCCCAGTCGGCCTCATCGTACCTGATTTCGCCGACGGGATCTTCCATTTTCTTTTTGAAAAGATCGTCCAGTCTTTTATCCTGTTCTTTGTTCATTCCCGAAAACCTTTATTAAGAAATACACCATTCATATTTATTGCCCTAAGAGCAACGATCGGTGTATAATTCATATCGTTATAATTGGCGTTTCTGGCGGGCAACTCTTCTGCCTGCAGTATCATCTGCTTTAGCTTCTGCCGGGCCTTATGCAGGTTTGATTTGGAAGTACCTGCATTAATGTTCAACATTTCTGCAATTTCTTCGTGCGAATAGCCTTCGATAGCAAACAGATTAAAAACCGTCCGGTACGCCTGCGGCAGTTGTTGAACCATTGCCAAAAGTTCCTTGTAACTCAGATTTCTGTCGGCTATCTCTCCATCACTGATATGCCCAGCATTGTCAATATCTTCAGTCAATGACATTTTCAGATTAGCACGATAGTGGTCGATAGAGGCATTCATCATAATCCGGCCAAGCCAAGCCTTAAAGGGCTTATTTTGATCAAAGCCTTCGATGTGTGTAAAGACCTTAAAAAAACCCTGATTCATTACTTCGGCGGCTTCATCCCTGTTACCGGTATAACGCAGACATATTCCCATGGCAAAGCCATAAAATGCCTTGTAAAGCATCTTCTGAGATTTCCTGTCCTGTTTGATACACCCCTTTATCAGCTGATGCAGTTCTTCTTCTCCCATGCAGGTCAATTGCCTTGTTTATTCCTTTGTTTCCTTATATACCCTTAACACGGTAGCATTCGGCTAAAGGTTGCCTTCGCCTTAATTTTTTTATGAAAATTTTTAGCACAAATATAATTATTTGAAATCCTGCGGAAAAATCAGTTGAACCAGATTGTAAAATCGGTTTTGCCGGGGGCCGTGGTCTTAAGGGAGAACTCAAAACCATGATTAATGAGAATATCTCTGACGAGAGTCAGCCCGATTCCCTGCCCATCTTTCTTGGTGCTGAAAAAAGGAGAAAAGAGATTATCGGATTGTTCCGGACTGATGCCCTTGCCCGTATCGGAAATTAAAAGACTGCGATTGTCGGGCGAAATATTAAACGTTATCGTTCCGCTGCTTCCGATTGCCTCTATGGCGTTTTTTACGATGTTGATCAGCACCTGTTCCATCTGTTGTTCATCTGTCATTACTATAAGCGGTCTGGAAGATAGTTTAATAATAAAATCTATACCGCTTTCTTCCGCCCTGATCTTCATCAGCGCCGCAACAGACTTTGTCAAATGATTCATATCTGTAGAGCGCTTCCCCGGTATCGGCAGTTTCACCAGATCGGCGAAGTTCCTCATAAACAGATTCAGGTTTTGATTGCGGTCAATAGCGACCAACAGGGCATCTTTAAGTGCGTCAAACCGGCTATTTTCCCAGAGTTTCCCCGTCCGTATGGCCGATTGCATAATGGAATTAACAGGCCCCACGGTATTATTCACCTCATGCGCCATCAGCCGGATCACTTTGCCATAAACATTCTTTTCAGCCGCCACTATCTCGGCGGTCAGGTCTTCGATCATAACAAAATGCCTTGAAAACCCACGGTCAATAAAATGCGACTTTTGAAGCTTGTAGGTATTTACACCGTCCGGTTTCAGCGTGATCGTCTCGCCTGATCTGAGGTTTTCTATCCGCCTGAACAAGGGATGTTTTAATTCACTTACAGGGTGATTTATAACGTTGCCCTGGCTTAAACCGACAATCTGCAATGCTTTAGGGTTTATCTGCTGTACATTATCGTCGTAGTCAAGAATGATAATGCCTGTGGGTGATGTCAGGATCAGCTTCTCCAGAAAAAAATGCTGTTGTTCCTGCTTTGTGCGTTCTTTGCGCAACTCGTCCATCATCTGATTATAAACTACGATCAGCTCATCAATTTCGTGTTTTCCGGTCGATATGAACTTCACGTTAAAGTCGCGGTCTTTTATAGCTTCCACACCCTGCATCAGTGTTTTTATAGGCCTTAAGAGCTGATTATAAAGACGTATGGCAATAATTACTGAAACAATGACAAATACCTCGGCTACAATAAACCATATCTTATTTTCCGCGAAAATAAACCACGTGAGCGTCAGTGCCACTATATGGATCAGAACAACGAAAATGATATACTTAGTCCTCAGCTTCATCGTAGGGAATCTGGTATTTGTCAAGCCTCCGGTAAAGCGCGCTGCGCGTTAACCCCAGTGATACCGCTGCTTTCGACACTTTGTTTTTATGGTACTCCATCGCCCGCCGGATCATCTCTATTTCTACTTCTTCGAGTGTCAGCACGCCGATGCCGGGCAGTTGTATATTTCCTTTTTTAACAGGTGATAATTCCAACTGCGCTTTAAAGTCTTCTATTTCAAGTTCATCGTTTTTGCTGACAAGTATTGTGCGCTCCACGATATTTTTCAGTTGCCGTATATTTCCGGGCAACGGCAGTTGTTGCAACCATTTCATGGCGCTGCCCGCTACCGACAATGAAGGCCGCCCGTAAATCTCTTTCAGGTTGTTAATAAAATAATTTACAAGGAGCGGAATATCTTTGGGTCTTTCACGCAGCGCGGGTAGATAAATGGTGATCAGGTTAATCCGGTACAAAAGATCTTCCCTGAAAATACCCCTTGCAACCATGTCATCAAGATTTTTGTTTGTGGCGCAAACTACACGGACATCAACCGTTTTGGTGCGGCTGCTCCCCAGTATCTCGTAGGACCTGTCCTGCAAAACGCGCAATAATTTTACCTGGCTACCTGCATCAAGATCGCCTATTTCATCGAGGAAGATGGTTCCCTTGTTAGCCATATCAAAACGCCCCGTCCTGTCGAATCTCGCATCCGTGAATGCCCCCCGCACATGCCCGAACATCTCGCTTTCAAATAACGATGTCGATATGCCGCCAAGATTGACTTTAATAAAAGGCTTATTTCGTCGCTGGCTATTCTGATGAACGGCCTCCGCGATCAGTTCCTTGCCTGTCCCGCTTTCCCCCATGATCAGGATCGAAGCGTCCGTGGCGGCCACCCGGCCAATCGTATCAAGGATGCTCAGCATTTTGGGATCTTCCCCGATAATATGCTGAAAATTATAGCTTTTGTCAAGTTGCTTTCTGGTGTGATGCGCTTTCTTTTTTTCTTTCAGGTCAAGCAGCGTCTTTACCGATTGCAACAGATGATCGTTGTTCCAGGGCTTATTAATAAAATCGTTGGCACCGGCTTTCATTCCCTGAACGGCAAGTTCGATACTTGCCCACCCGGTGATCAGAATAACAGGGATTGCCGGCCCCTCCTGCCTGACCCTGCCCAGCAATTCCATTCCCTCTTTACCGGAGGTATCGTTGGAAAAGTTGAGATCAAGAATGATCAGTTCCGGTGACTCCTTGCGGATGATCTTCAGCGCATCCTCGGGGCCCGCACAATCGCGTACCTCATATTCTTCATCCCTCAGCAAAAGAGATAAAGACGTTCTCACTGCAATATCGTCGTCAATAATTAATATCATATTACAAATACAAGTATAAACAAATCAATGCTATTGCCATCGGGCTAAACAGGGTAACCCCGCCGCGATTGCAGCGAGGTCACCAATCCTTAACCAACCTTTTTATTCTTCGTGCAGGGCCACTGCCGGATAAATAGCTGCCGCCTGTTTACCCGGATAAAGCGAACAAACCAGCACCAGCAGATAGATAAAAATCACTGCCAATATCATGGCAATCAGATAAATGCTTGCCGCAAGATTAAACACATTGAGCAGCGGGAACTGTACAGCGAAAAATACGCCGATGATCAATGACAATGTTGTCAGGATCATTGATTCCGAAACCAGTTGCGATGAAACAGACTGACCCGTCGCGCCTATTGCACGACGCAGGCCTATCTCTCCGCGCCTCTTGTTAATATTATACCACATCACCCCGAAAAGCCCGAGCGCCACGTTAATCGTCAGAAAACAGGCAACGATCAGTGTCACAATCATCGGCACCAGACTAAAAAGATTGGAGCTCTTTCTCTTATTCGCCATGTGCTCAATTTCCACGTTTGACTTTTTCATATAGTTTGATAACGTTTTATAGAGGCGTCCTTCAAAATCAGCGTTTGTACCGGGTCGAACCCGTACCATCATTTTTCCCAGGTAACGGTATGACCCGGTATCCGTCCTTAGATAAATTGCCGGTCTGGGCGAAGCATAATCCCCGCCGGCTTTTATTGCCTGTATAACGCCTATCACCTTCATGTTTAATTTTTTGGGGTCATTGCCGATCAGCTTACCGATAGGATCTTCCGAACCAAATAACCTGTCTCTCAATTCATTGCTAATGATCACCGGCTGATTTTTCGCGGCGGCATCTCCTTTATTGAACCAGCGCCCCTCCAGCATTGTCAGGTTCATGGTATTTTTGTAATCGTCATCGGCCGAATAATTTTCCGCATTTGAAGTCGCGCCCTTATAATGAACATCGCCTGACCACTGATTATTGGAGAACGGAATATTGTCGCTGCAAAAACTAACATCCGCGATCTGCGGCATCGACATGGCCTCCTGTTTCATGGTTTCGTAAAAAAGGTCCAGCGAATCCGTATTTTTTGTATCTATCGTATTGTTGTAGCCAACAACCCAAAGGTCCTGATAATCAAAACCCATTGGCTTTTTATAGTTGGTATAATAGTACACCATCAGCGAAAATACCGCGAAGATGACCAGGAACGATACCAGCATCTCTGACATCAATAAAAAGTTTTGCTTCTTTTTATTCCAGATAAGTTTAAATAAATGCTTTAACATAATATCTTGATTTAAAATAAATTAATCTTTGATTATTGCGCCTTTAATGCGGTCACGACATTTAGTTTTGACATCCGCCACGCCGGATAAACACCGGAAAGGAGTCCAAAAAACAGACAAACCAGCAAACCGATGAACAGCACAGTAAAATTGATGGTCAGTTCGAGGTTGGCAATAAGATGTGCATTGTTTAATATTTGCAGGGCTATAAACGACAACACCACTCCTAAAATTCCGCCCAGCAGGGTAAGAATGATATTCTCCACGATAAACTGATAGACCAGCGTGCGGGAAGAAGCTCCAAACGCCTTACGAACACCTATTTCGGATGAACGCTCCATAATGCGCGTAATATTGATGTTCACCAGGTTAAGGGTGGGAAGGATCATCAGGATAAGAGCAAAAATGCTGATCGCTGTGATCACGATAAAAGTTCCGGAACGTTTTTCATCCCCTGTATCAACGTAAGCCTTGATATAGCTGTTTGCATGGCTGTAAACATTCGTGAAATTCTTCTTGTCCTCCACGGGCAACCTGCTTACCATCTGCTCGTACTCCTCGTGCATTTTCTGCACATCGCTTTTTGATTTGGCCAGTAGTATGCCATAGTAATAGCCTCCATAATTCTTATTGGTCTTGTAGCCCTTATCTTTAGCCACGGTATAAGGGAGATATATGTCGCTGTATAACATGTAACTGGTAACTGGCACACTTTTTATAACACCTGTCACCCTGTATTTTACGTTGTCCGCTTCTATATACTTGCCAACAACGCTGCCCACATCCTCACCAAAATATTCTTTTTTCATATCTTCTGATATGACCGCAACCTTATCTTCATTATCGATCTGCTGCTTATTGAAAGGCTTTCCCTCAATAAAATTGTACTCTAAGACATCCCAAAAATCGGCATTGGTGTATTTGTAGTTAACGGCTATTTTTTTGTTGTTTACATAGGTATTGGTACCGTTAAACCCTGATGATATTGCGATTTTAACAGGTGTTTTCAAGGTCCTGACATAATGATCCAGAAAATAATACGATACCGGCCCCGACTGCGTAGCATTTTTCCCGACCTGAGATATTCTCGATATATACAACGAACGGTCGCGCTTTTTATCAGGGTAACTGTCGCCCACAACCTTGTCGATAAATGCAGTAAGCACCAACAGTATGGTAAGCGTAAAACTGATGCCGAAAAGACTGATGAAAGTGAAAAACTTTCTGCGCTTCAGTACCGCAATGGCTATTTTAAAATAATTTTTAAGCATGACTTTTAATTTTTTAAAGTGATTACTGTACCCTGGAACCATCAAATAGTCTCACCAGGCGATGAGTTTTATGCGCCATATTTTCATCATGCGTTACCATCACGATGGTGGTACCGTCCTTCTGGTTCAGTTGCATCAGTATTTCCATAATTTCATTTCCCATCGCGCTATCAAGATTTCCGGTTGGCTCGTCCGCGAGGATGATCTCCGGCCTTCCGACGATGGCCCGCGCAATAGCGACACGCTGTTTTTGCCCGCCGGACAGCTGATTAGGAAAATGTTTGGTACGGTTAGCCAGCCCTACTTTTTCAAGTGCTTCTGAAGCCAGCTTTTTTCTTTCCTTTGCTCCGACGTTGCGATACAGCAATGGGAGTTCCACGTTATCCAGCACCTGCAAATCATTAATTAAATGGTAGCTCTGGAATATAAAGCCAAGCTTTTTATTGCGAAAATTAGCCAGTTGCTTGTCAGATAAGCTGTCGGTCACCTGGTCGGCTATTTTTACGTTTCCTTTCGAGGGCGCATCCAGCAGACCCATAATATTAAGCAGTGTGCTCTTGCCGCAGCCTGACGGCCCCATGATGGATAAAAATTCGCCCTGAGCCACGTCAAGGCTGATACTGTTCAGCGCCAGTGTTTCAACCGTGCTGGTGCGATATACTTTTTCGATGTTGTGTAGTGATATCATAAGTTTAAATATTGGATGATTGATCTGTTGTAAGTTGATTTTTTATTTATAGGTTATTTTTTCATTTTTTTCAAAGTCATACAGTGAAAGGTACCTTAACTGGTAATAGGCGCTCCAGAAATCTCGCAGCGACTGGACATAATCCCGTTTAGCCTGGTCATTCTCCTGAAAGGCGATACTTAGGTCTGTGATACTGAGATTACCCAGCACGTATCTTTCACGGGCAATTTTGTATTTTTCTGATGCGATACTGTCAGCCTCAGCTGTCAACGACAATTGGTCTTTCATTACGTTGAACAATGAAACCTGCGTAACAATTTGCTGCCTGAAGGTTTGTTTATCCTGCTCTACCGAGTATTCGGTAAATTTCTCATTGGCCTCAGCGGTTTTTATTTTAGCTTTTGACCGTCCCCAGTCCAGCACGGGTATTGAAAACTGAAGTTCAAGCAACTGTTGGTTCTGTGCATTCCGGTAAATGCCGGGGATATTCTTCGCCGAGTTGGAAGTACCAAGGTTAGCGGTCAGCGTAGCGGTTAACCCAGTCTGTCCGTGAGCAAGGGCTACATCGCGTTTCGCTTCGGCTACACGCCGCACAAATGCGATCGCGTCTGACCGGTTGGCGAAGGCTTCTGCAAGCACCCTGTCGGCAGACACGGTCATCCTGCTGATGGTTTCGGGCACGGTCAACACTATTTTGCCGTTGCCCTCTTCGCCGATATAGCTTCGCAGGTTCAGCGTAGCAATTTCCATATCTCGCTGCGCTGTTCCCATTGCCTTTTTTGCGTTCAGCTGTTCCAGTTGCAGTTGCAGTATCTCGTTTTTAGATACTTTACCGAGGTCAAATTTCAACGATGCTATCTTCAGAATTTTTTCTGTATTTGTGAGGTTGGCTTCCGCTGTTTCAAGGTTTACCTGGGCAAGTAGCAGGTCGAAAAAATATCCTGTAGCCGTTATCGAGATTTTTTCCTGCTCTTCTATATAAGCCTGCCTACTTTCGTCATACAACAGCGGCTGGATCTTCTTATCCCACTTCAGGCTGTTAAACTGTCCGAGTGGCTGGCTGAACCCGATCGCATAAGGTACGCCGTTATATAAAATACTGTTCCGATCAAAATCGTCGAAACGCTGCAGATTGGTCTGTCCGTATATCGTTGCGCCGGTCGCGGTTATGCTTTGGCTGAAATTCAGGGTCAGGGAAGAATTGTCATAATGTATCGGCTGAAAGATGATCGTACCATCCGGCTGCACCACGGGTGTACTGGTCTTACTGTATCCCGGCAGATTCCCGCTTAACGATAGCTGCGGCTGATAATTCGACTTGAATGTGCGCCACTGCCAGTATTTGGTTTCACGGGTGGTTAGCGCCTGCTTAGCCGCGATAGAGTTTTCCTTCGCCAGGCTCACCACTTCTTGCAGGGTAAGCCTGGTAGAGTCGGGTCTTGCGCTGTCCTGCGCCCTGGCTCCGGTTGTTAAAAAGAATATGATGTAAAGTAATTTCATGGTTTTGACTGATCTTTAATTCAATGTCTCTGATCGGTATTTTGACGGCAGATCAATTGACAACTTTCACTTCCTTTGAATTCTTGAATTCATTCATATCTGACGTGATCACAACATCGCCGGGTTTCAGGCCATCCTTGATCTCCACATAATCAAAATTGGTAAGGCCGATGTGAACGGCTCTTCGTTCGGCCTTGTCGCCATGCACAACAAAAACATCCTGCGATTCCGGTCCTTTAAATGCGGGGCCATTGGCAACACGCATCACATGGTTATGAGCCGCTGTTACCAGGTACACGTCAACCTTCATATTGGGTCGCAATTGCTTATTGTTGCGTTCATCAAGCTGGATGTCAAACGATATGATATTATTTTGAATAGAGGGCGAAACGTTTGCTACATGGCCCCTTAACTGCACATCATTAATTAAAATGATTACCGGCAGGCCGACATGTAACTGATCGAGAGAGTTATCAGAGATACTTCCCTGTACCTTAAAGCTGCTCAGATCGGCTATCCGCGCAAGGGCTTCGCCCTCTCTCACGTTCGCACCGATATTCCGGTTCACATAAGTTACTACGCCCGCACGTGTCGCTACGATGTTTGCAAGGTTCAATTTTCGCTGCAAAGCATTCAGATCGCTTCTCAGAATATCAGCTGCAATTTCTGCCTCCTTTATTTCTATCTGCATGGTCTGCTGCTTGTTTTTTATCTCATTTTCAAGCTGTTTCTTTTCAAGCTGTGCAACTTTCAGATTCAATTCGGCTTGTTCTATCTCCTCGCGGGTGCCCCCTCCTGCCTTGTATAACCGCTTGGCATTTTCAACCGCATCTGCAAGATTATCGATCTTCATTTTTTTGATGTCGTTGTTTGACTGGATGTCATAAAAGCTTTTGTTCAGATCAAGTTTCAGCTTATTTATCTCGCTTTCCTTTGACTCAAGCTGAAATTTCATTTTATCAAATTCAGTTTGCGTTGCCGATTTATCCAGCGTCAGGATCGACTGACCAGGTTTGATCTTGTTGCCCGCATCCATCAGCACATTTTTTATAGATGCATTTATGGGGCTGGTCAATATTTCTTCAAACTCGGGGAGAACCTCGCCGGTGGCGTTCAGTGTATTTTCTACATTTCCGGTCTCTACCACTGCGGTTGTTATCTCCGATCTTTTAACCGAAGATTTGAGTACGGAGCGCATTAACCAAATCAACGTGAACAGCACGCCTATGCTGATCAGGGCAATGATGATAGCCTTTTTTCTTCGTTTGCTTGTAACTTCCTGTGTAATTTCTTTATCCATTATAGTACCTTGTATTGCATAGAGATATGCAATGCCCATACCAAAGTCATTATGTTAAAAATCAACAACTTACGATTTTTTAATTTTTAAAAAGTGGTCGATTCCGGACAAATTGTTTGAAAATGGGAAATTTAAACAGGGGTTTCGATACTCGGAATTGAAAGAAATGAGCCGTATAAAAACGACTGATTAGGAGATATTAAAAACATCTTTTAACGCTTTTTTTGCTGCATAAAATCCGCACATGCCATGCACACCCCCGCCTGGCGGCGTAGATGAGGAGCAAATATAAATTCCTTTCGCGGATGTACGGTAGGGCGACCAGCGCAACGCAGGGCGTGTAAATAGCTGACCGAGATCAATTACGCCGCCGTTAATATCGCCGCCAATATAATTAGGGTTGTACTCTTCCATTTGAAGGCTGTTCATTGTATGCCTCGCCAAGATAGTATCCCTGAAACCGGGCGCAAAACGCTCTACCTGCCGTTCAACAATTGCGGTCATATCCTTTACCGAACCGCTCGGCACATGACAATAAGCCCAGGCGATATGTTTTCCTTCCGGCGCACGAGACTGATCACTAACAGTGGGCTGCGCCAGCAACACAAATGGGCGCTCGCTATGCTGCCTGTCCCAAACCTGCTGCTCACTGGCGCATATTTCTTCAAAGGTCCCACCGATATGAACGGTACCAGCGCGTTTACATTCTTCGGGCACAAAGGGAATCGGGGCATCCAGCGCCCAGTCTATCTTGAAAACGCCAGCCCCGTAACGGTACCGCTGCAGCTGCCATTTATAAAATGATGAAAATTTATATCCGGCTATATGCAGCAACTGGCGGGGAGTCACATCGAACAAAACAGCGTGCGCCGAGGGTAGCTGCTGCATGGTCGCAATAAACGTATTCGTCTCTATCTTTCCACCTATAGAGGTAAAGTAACCAGCGAGTGCATCGGCAATTTGAGCAGAACCGCCTTTAGGTATAGGCCATCCCTTTAAATGCCCGTTTGCCATTAACACCAATCCGATTGCCGAGGTAGTAAGATTCGTCAGCGGCTGTATGGCGTGGGCGGCCATACCTGCAAAAAGTGCCCTCGCGCTTATTGTTTTAAACCGTTTAACAAGATGTGCGGCGGAGGTCAGGGCATGCATTCCAAAACTGGCCATCAATAGTGGGTGGCGCGGAAAATGCAACGGACCCAACACGTCAGCAGCGATATACGGCCAGGCGTCAACCGTCGGCCTCATTAAATTCCTATAGGCTTCACTATCTTCACCCAGCAGATCGGCCGTTTCGTCCAGAGAATTTACAAGAACCGCGGCACTGCCATTATCCAGCGGATGAGCTGCCGCTGTTTGCGGGTAAAGGTATTCAAGCCCGAATTCATGTAGAGGCAATGTATTAAAAAAGGGAGATGCCGCGGCGAGTGGATGAACTGCAGAGCAGATATCATGCGAGAAACCAGGAAGCGTAAGTTCTGCCGTTCGCAAACCACCGCCAATAGTCGGGTTGCCTTCAATAATCAAGACGGATAAGCCCTTTTGCTGCATCAAAATTGCTGCTGCCAGACCATTAGGCCCTGAGCCGACAACCACTGCATCATAATCACGCTTATCCGGATTCATTTAAAAGTCGGAATACACCGCCGGATGCAAGAAAACAGCATCGACGTGTGAAACATTGTTTTGGTATTCACTCATTGCCACCAGTCGTTTCCAATGGGGATCATCAAAAAACGCCTTCCATAGTCTGTCATGGTCAGCCATATTGTTAAAGGTAACCATGTACATCAGGTTAGGCATGTGACTGCCGGCAATCACCTCCGAGTAAAATGCGGCGTGAAATCCAAGTCGTTTAAACAACGCCACTTCATCACCATCATTAAACATTTTTACCTTGTTCAAATTATATTTTTCCGTCGCGCTCTCGTAACTGCGTAGTTCATAGATCCTGTCTTCCTTTTTTGCAGACAACTGCGGTACTTCAGCATAGGGCATTTTTGGAAAGGCGCTTAACAGGATGGTTTCCATCCGAGTGTAAGGTGGATGATCATACACAGCGTCGATATACTCTTTGCCATCACGCTGATACTGCTCGTCAGCTGCTAAAACCTGTTCGATCTTTTGTATCTGATCAAATTTCCTGAAAGGGATAAAAACGTACAGTCGCTTACCCAGCGTATCGGTTTCAACAGGTTTGAAAACACCAACAGCGGTAATACCAGCCCGGTGCATTGCCGGAAGAAAAGCTTTCTCAAGATAATTTTCCACGATATTTTCCTGTGCCTGACTGGTAAAATGGTATATCTTAAGCTGATAATAATATCCTGCTCCGTCTTTGGCACTGACGTTAATGGCCATTGTAAAAGAAGCCATAAGCAAGGCACAAAACCTGTAAAAATAAACCGGACGCATACGATGTTCTTTTAAGTAAATTTAAATATTAAAATCAGATCCTTGTCATACAAAAAACTTCGGCAATGTTATTTTATCCAACTGTTTTCCAGCAGCTTCATAAAATAGCCGCCTACAACGCTTCGCGCCTGAAAACCTACCATGCGTCCGTTCGTCGTTTCGTGCCAGTCGCTCAGGGGTACACGGGTAGGTGTTTCGGTCGCATATTTATAAACAGGATCGGTAAGTGCATTAAAATCTTTCTGATTGTCAGCCAACGACGCAGTCCAGATTATCCAGTCAGATTTTGTATAAGTCTTCCGGCTGTCGAGCGGCAAGCCGTATTTGTTCTGCTTGGTCAGGTAATAGTTAATCTCTTTTTTATAAACTGCAGCCGGAAATAAATGTAATCCAAGCACCTTGTCCCATATCAGGTTATATTTCTGGCTCCAGGTGTCCTTCTTCTCAAAAACGAGTGAATAATGATCGCCTGCGTCAGCCAGCTTTTGCCAGCGGTTAGCCATATCCGCCGCAATGGCATGATATTTCTGCGAAACAGCTTTCAGTCCAAGCTTTTCAGCCATTTCTGCATAAGCGCCCAACGCAACGATTGCTTTGACTGATAAGTTAGCGTTCCGGGCAAGATGACCGGCAAAATCGTCTGTACACAGTTGATTTCCCGGGTCAAAACCATTCTCGCTCAGGTAGTTTGCCCAAACGCTCAGCGTTTTCCAGTGTTTTCTGGCATAAGTTGTATTTCCTTCTGCTTTTGTTATTGCAGCTGTGAGAATGATCATGTTTCCAGACTCTTCCACAGGCATATTTTCGCCGTATGTCTGCCCGTTTGCAATGGGATAAGTACCCAGGTCGTGAGCCGCAAAGTCGTGACCCCAGGCTTTGCTGTCACAGTAATGAAAAATACCGTTCAGCATGCCCTCAAGCAGCACCGGATTATAATAAAGATAAAGCGGAGCGGAAGGATAGGTTACGTCAACGGTATTGATGGAGCCGTTGCTGAAGTTCTCCTTCGATAAAAACAGTACCTCCCCCTGTGGGCTTTTCACCAACTGATGCGCAGCTATGCTTTGCCTGTAAGCCAGAACACAAAGGTCAGCATATTTTTCACCTCCTGCCTTTAGCGCAGCGTTGTACATAGCCTTATCAAAAGCGTTGCATTTCTGCATAATCAGCTGATAATCTGCTGCAGCTGTTGTCAGTTCCTTGTCAATGGTCGAGCCTTTTAGTTTCCACCACGGTTTCAGGTTCTGTTTAAAATATTGTATAGAGTAAATATCATCATACCCAAGTTCGGTAAATCTCTCTTTGGCGGCTGTTCCCACGGTGCCAAAATCGGTCACCGTATTCAGCGACAATAGCCTGCCTTTTGTAATGGTCGTATTCGCCCATTTCCCGATGAAGGAGTTTACCGCCTGACTTTGGGGTGTAATGTATTGGATGGCATTTGCAGCGGCTGGCGCGGCAACATACATATATCCCCAATCTATGCGCAAATCATCGCCTTTCTTTTGCAGCACGGGTTGAGCCAGCGTCCCTGCTTTAAGCACAGACAGGTTTTTCGTCAGATATTTTTGCGCGGTAACCACCTGTGACGGTTTGTTGACAGCGATTGAACTTGAGGCGCCAAGAAATACTTTTACCTTGTGGTTTTTGCCGTCCTTTGAACTCGCCTTATATGAAATATAAGATACAGGCCTCGAAAAAATATCAAGGTCGTTCATCAGCAGCGGTGAAGTAAAGGTAAGCCGCAGATTTACGCCGACACAGTCAAAATCGTAAATGGTTTGTGTAGCGGTTATGGTCACGCTTTTTTGCCTGGCAAGTAATACACCGGTTGGTTTGGCCTTTATCTCGTTCAGGAGGCCTGCATCCAGCCACGCGCCTCCCGCAGTATTGCTGCAATGTATTGCCAGTATATTCTTTCCCTTTACCAGCTTATTTTTGAACTTGTCTTTAAGAGGGATCAGCTTAAAATCACCGGTCCAGCCCGTTACATCGTAAACCTTCTCTCCATTCAGGTAAACCTGTACATTATCATCATGATACAGTTTTAAAACAAGACGGTCTATATTTAAATTGTTTAGTTCAAAGGTGCGCCTCATCCAAAGGTCTTTGCTCTTCCAAAGTGTTTTTGCCTGGTGGCTGTCATCGGAAAAAGGGGCCGCCCCGGTCTTCCATTTAGTGTCGTCGAATTTCAGATCCTGCCAGTGATTCTGTGGTGCAGTCTCGGTAAATTTGCAAGTATAGGATTGCTCATCCGATGCAGGTAATACAGTGGTATAGGCTGGCACGTCCTTTCCCAAAAAACGATAAGTGGTATTATCTACCTTGATCATTCCGATCAGCGACTGGTCTGCACCCGTCCAGTGCCTTGTCGGATGCGCATTCAGGCTGTCGGTCATCGACCAGATGCTGAAATAGGTATTGTGGGTGATTAGAGGATAAGCCGGAGCTTTGGTGGCCTGCGCATTAACAAAATTACAGGCGAACGCCAGCAATAATAATGCTATCGTATTTTTTTTAAACATAGTGAAGAGATAACGTCCAGGCCGGGTCAAATCAAAAAATAGCCGGCGGTTCAACAAATATAAACGATGAACCGCCAACTATAAATTAATTATTTCAACTCGCGCACCCAGATATTTCGAAAGCTTAGTGGTTCGCTCTTGTCGCCATGAGCCTGTAGCTTTATTGGAGATGGGCCGTGTTTGATGTATTCTGGTTTGCCGATGTATAGGGTCGGGCCCCATAATTCGAAATTGTTTTCAACCAACACACCGTTAAAGAAAACGGTAACACGGGCCTTGGTTTTTACTGACCCGTCCTCATTGAAGGTAGGCGCAGTCCAGATCACGTCATAGGACTGCCATTCACCATCCTTGCGGGCGGCATTTGCAAGCGGTATAGCCTGTTTGTAAATACTGCCTGCCATACCATTTACGTATGTTTCATTTTTATAAGAATCCAATACCTGAAGCTCATATCCGGCATCGCCTTTACCAATCGATGCAAGGAAAATACCGCTGTTACCGCGTCCCTGTCCGGAACCCTCTAAAGTAACGGGCTCACGCCATTCAATGTGTAATTGGTAATCGGTAAACAGCCTTTTGGTTTCGATATTACCGTAGTGCTTGTTAACAGTCAGGATACCGTCCTTAACATCCCATTTAGCCGGAGATTTATCATTGTTCTGTACCCACTCGTCCAGGTTCTTCCCGTCAAATAAAATAATCGCGTCCGACGGCGGGTCACCAATATTCTGCCCGGGTGTTACCACCGGCGGAACTGGTTTCCAAACCTCTGTGTCTTCAGGTTTTGCCTGTTGTGCTTTCGCCATAAAAACGCTTCCCGTTAAAACGGCGGCGATTACTATTGAATATTTCATCTTCTTTATTTTGGTTAATATATTTTTCTACCTAAACGTGCAGCACATTTTTCACATAAGCGGCACTTTCCGCGATGCTTACAAACGGATCAATGTTAATGTAATTTTCCTGTTCAACAATAAAATGTTTCAGTCCGGCCAGTTTGGCGTGACTTAATATCGTTTTAAAGTCGATGCTTCCCTTACCAATTTCTGTGTTCAGGTCTGTTTGTTTCTTATCCCTGTCCTTTATGTGACACAAGGCAAACCTGCCCGGATGCTGTTCGAAAATCTTTACCGGATCTTGTCCTGCCCTTACAACCCAGAATATATCCATCTCCATGTGCACCAGTTTAGGATCGGTTTCTTTAAGCAACGTATCGTAAAACGTTGTGCCGTCAACCGGTCTCCACTCAAAATTATGATTGTGATACCCGAGCTGTAATCCTGATTTTTTACAGATCTCAGCCGCTTTGTTCATCTTTTCGGCAACCATTTTAAACTGGTCAGCGCTTTTCAAAACCTCTCCGTTTATCGAAGGCACCACCACATAGGTCATTCCGGTTATATTGGCTGCTTCAATATATGATTCCAGGTCATTGGTCTTTCCATGCACAAAATACTCATCCAATCCAAAATGTCCGCTGGGCGTTGTAAGACCATTTTCTTTCAGCACTTTGCTGAAAGTCTTGGCATCCATCCCCCAGAAACCCTGCTGCTTTGAATAACCGAACGGTTCCACTTCCTTGTACCCTGCTGCTGCAACCTTGGCAATTACCCCTTTTGGGTCTTTAGGCAACTGATCACGCAGGCTGTAGAGCTGCAGGCCGACAATCTTCGATCCCGGCTTGGCCGATAAAAGGCGTGGCGCCACCATCAGTCCAGCCGATAACAAACCTGCCTGCGTTAAAAATTTTCTTCTTGTCGTCATAGGTTTTATTTTATAGAGTAGTTTTTTTATAATTAGTTTAATATCCTTTTGAAAAGGCGCTGATTTAAGTTAAAAAATACCGTCTGTTAGGTCAGGTTATTCAGCCGCCTCAAACATCACAAATCTGAATCGCCTGCCGGAGCGAGGCAATCTTGTCAGGTCTTTGCGGAACAAACTCCTGCCCCACATAGCCCTTAAAACCTGTTGCTACAATGGCGCGCATCACAGCTGGATAATAAAGCTCCTGTGTATCGTCAATTTCATGCCGCCCCGGGATACCTCCGGTATGATAATGGGCAATATATTGATGATGATCCGTTATATTTCTGATGATGTCACCTTCGTCTATCTGCATGTGATAGATGTCAAAAAGCAATTTAAAGTTATCAGAGCCAATTCTCCTCGCTAATTCCGCACCCCACGATGATTTATTGCACTGGTAATCCTTATGATCTATTTTGCTATTAAGTAACTCCATACAGAGCACCACTTTATGCTTTTCGGCAAGGGGTAATAGTTTTTTTAAACCGGTCTCGCAATTCTTCCATCCGGTTTCATCATCTTTTCCCCGCTTGCTTCCGCTGAAACAGATCAGATTGGTGTAACCGTTTTTAGCGACAAGCGGTATCATTTCGGTATATTGTTTGATCAAACGGTCATGAAACTCAACATCACCGAATCCGTCAGTGAGATTGATCTCCGCACCATTACACATGGGTGAATACATCCCATGTTTCTGCAGCGTCGGCCAATCCTTTGGCCCGCACAGATCAATACCGGTGATACCGATCTTTTTTGCTGTCTCGCAAAGCTGATCAAGCGTAAGTTCGCTGTAACACCAGGGCGAAACGGAGTGATTAATATTTCCCTTTAATTTATCCGGATGTTGTTGCTGTTTTTCTGTTGTAAATGATGATAGCATTCCTGTGGCGGTAATAGCTGCCGTGCCGGCTACAATGTTTTTTATCGCCGACCGTCTGTTTTGTTTAAATGCCATAGCTGGTTAATTTATATTTCTGTTTGTGCAGAAGGCTCCTCAATGTCCAGCCCCTTACTCAGTTCGATATGATTTTTATCCCTAAAAAACAGCATAAACAAGATCAGCACCAGTGCAGCGATGCCACCCGGAATAAGCCAGATGGTCTTCCAGTCGTGCGACGAGGGCGAAGTTTGCCAGTGGTCAACAATTGGCCCCGAAAGATAAAAACCGATCAACATCCCTACACCGTAGGTAGCAAGCGTAATAAAGCCCTGAGCCGCGCTTTTAAAGCGTTCTCCCGCAAGGTTATCGGTGTAGATTTGTCCGGTCACAAAGAAGAAGTCGTAACAAACACCGTGAATAACGATACCTGCTATCAGCATCCAGTAATTAGATCCGACATCGCCATATGCAAAAAACACATATCGCAACGCCCAGGCCAGCATACCCATCGCCAGCATCTTCTTTACACCAAGCCTTACAAAAAAGAAAGGCATAGCCACCATAAACAGAAATTCCGACATCTGACCTAAAGTCTGGATACCTGCTGCCTTCTTCACTCCGATCTCGTTTAAAAACGGATTGGTGAAGTTGTAATAAAAAGCCAGCGGAATACAAATAGCGACCGATGCCAAGAAAAACACGAGATACGAACGATTTTTTAGCATTCCGATCGAATCAAGACCAATAATATCGGAGAATGATGTTTTTTGCCCTTTCTTGCTTGGCGGCGTTTCAGGAAGCGTAAAGCTCAGCAAACCTAAAGCAACCGATGCGATCGCTGCCATTTTAAAGGTCAGTACGAGCGTTCCCTTTTGCTCCCAGCCTAACAAACCGATGATAATACCTGCCACGATCCAGCCAACTGTGCCGAAAACCCTGATCCAGGGAAATTCTTTGCTCGGGTTTTTCATCTGTTTAAATGAAACCGAGTTTACCAGGGCAAGCGTAGGCAT
This sequence comes from Mucilaginibacter sp., assembly GCA_035547875.1. Taxonomy (GTDB): domain Bacteria; phylum Bacteroidota; class Bacteroidia; order Sphingobacteriales; family Sphingobacteriaceae; genus Mucilaginibacter. The sequence continues at coordinate 71,219 of DASZTX010000055.1, forward strand.
ATAGATCACCATATAAGCCAATATTCCGGGATAAAATGCGTCAAAGGTGGGTACGGTGGTTTCATACCACAACAGTGCAGCACCGGCAAGATGCAATACGCCGAGAATCTTTTGTGCAGAAAAATATTTATCTGCTATCAGACCGATTATAAAAGGAGCGATAATAGCACCCAATGCCTGTGTGGCATAAGCGCCTGCATTTTGCGTACCCGTGGCACTTAAGGTTTTAGTAAGATAAGTACCCATCGTCACAAACCATGCCCCCCAGATAAAAAACTCCAGGAACATCATGGTCGATAATTTAATTCTGTTGGTTGCGGTCATGGTTTGTGCTTTATGGTTTTTTAATTAATTTATTTCTTTAACGACAGGATATACTTCACCATTTCCTTAACATCGTTTTTGGCAAGCTGCGGATGCGGAGCCATCGGAATATCTCCCCAGTGTCCGCTGCCGCCTTTAATTACCTTGTTGGTCAATGAGTCGATGTTTGCATCTGTCGGCGGGTATTTAGCAGCGATGTCTTTCAATGCCGGGCCTACCACTTTTACGTCAGCCTTGTGGCAGGTATTACAGTCGCTACCGGCCATTAACTTGGCGCCTGGCGCTAATTCGGCGGTTGTAGTGCTTGATCCCGTATTGTTTACGGCAGTATCTACGTTTGGCTCCTGCGCTTTTGCCGTTTGATCAGCTGCCGCACTGCTGTCAGCACTTCCTCCCGATTTTGAACCGCCACCACACGCCGATAATACAGCGCTTACTAATAGTATTGCAAAAACTTTTTTCATTTGTCGATGTACTTTAATTGATATTTTGGGGATTATTGAGTTACAATTTATTCTTTATCTATACCGCCGCTGTCTTCAACGGTGATGTTTTGTTTTTCATTCTCATATAAATAACCAGTCCCGTGAACGCTACGATCAGCACCAACGGAATGATCAGTGTAGTTTGCAACACCTGCTGGCCTGCTGTAGCATTACTGCCCCCCGCCTGCTGAACGATATTATCATAATACCGGCCCATAAATATGGTATAAACAGAAACGGCAAACATGCCGGCGCCTCCCATCAGGTTTAATCCTAACGCGCCTGTTTTAGGCAAATTTTCGTTAACAAAGCCCAGCATGGTCGGCCAGAAAAAGCACACACCCATACCGAAGATGATCGCCGCAAAGAACACTGCATCACCGGTCAATGTGCTTAACAGGTAGATACCGAGAGATGCTAAGATGGTAGATATCAGCAGCAGTACCTGCGGCGACACCATTTTTAACACCGGCTTAGCAAAACCTCTGCCAAGTACCATCACACCGGTATCCAGCGTCAGAATAAGAATGGCGTTCTGTGTTACATTTTTCAACAATACGTCTATCCATTGTCCGGTAAAAAGCTCGGTTATGGCTGTTCCGAACATACAGATAAACATAAATATAAACAGCGGGTTCCACAACGCACGATACATGCCTGCGGTTGTAACACCTGACGCAACACGTTCTGTAACAGGAAAATCCAGTTTAGAAAAAAGATAACCATAAATAAGCGTTGGGATCAGCATCACACCTACCTCAATCTTCCAGATAATAGGATCGGCCTGTCCGGCACCCGCAATATTATTGATCAAAAGCACGATAAGCGTACCGATCACAATACCGCCCGGAAACCAAAGATGAAAATGGTTAAGTTTGGTAGTTTTTTCTTCAGTATATAATGCCGTAACCAATGGGTTACATGCCGCCTCAACAGTACCGTTGGCAAGCCCGATCAGCAGGGTAGAAATGTAAAGAGTCCAGAATCCCTGAGCAAAAATAGTCAGCAGAATCCCCGCCAAATGAAATATGAACGCCATAAGCAAAAGCCTCTTCATACCAATGGCGTCAACTATAAAGCCACCGATAACCACCGCTATCGGAAAACCATAAAAAGCAGTGGCTGTGATAGATGCCAGCTGAGCTTTATCTAACTGGAAATCTATGCCGAGTTTGTTCAGGATTCCAGCCCTGATCCCGAAAGACAGCGACGTGACCAGTAACGACAGGCAGCTCGCTCTGAAAAGTTGAGTACGATTGATGGATTGCATTTTAATAATTTTAGGTTTATTTAGTTTAAATTGGTTGGTTCACAATATAAAATCAATCAAATGCCCAGCGTTTTGCGGTTAAACTCTTCATCACCTCCCGATGCCGCGAAATCGTCAAATGCTTTCTCCGTTACCCGTATAATATGATTTTTAATAAACTCAGCTCCTTCCCGCGCACCGTCTTCCGGATGTTTCAGTGCGCATTCCCATTCCAATACGGCCCATCCTTTATAATTATATTGCGTAAGCTTGCTGAAAATCCCTTTGAAATCAACTTGTCCGTCTCCTAAGGAACGGAAGCGGCCCGCGCGATCCACCCAGTTCTGATAACCGCCGTAAACACCCTGTTTCCCGGTAGGATTAAATTCCGCATCTTTCACATGGAACATTTTAATCCTCTCATGGTAATTATCAATATACTCCAGATAATCAAGACATTGCAATACAAAATGAGAAGGATCATAAAGCAGGCACGCCCTTTTGTGATTGTTCACTTTTTCAAGGAACATCTCATAGGTTATACCGTCATGCAGGTCTTCTCCCGGATGTATTTCGTAACAAAGATCAATGCCGCATTCGTCATAGACATTCAGGATCGGCTCCCAGCGTTTGGCCAACTCCGTAAATCCGGTTTCAACAATGCCTGCGGGGCGTTGCGGCCAGGGATATACCATCGGCCATAGCAGCGCCCCGCTGAAAGTCACTGATGCTTTTAGCCCCAGATTTTGTGACGCTTTTGCTGCATATTTCAGTTGCTGCACCGCCCAATCCTGCCGCGATTTTGGATTGTTGCGATATGCCTCCGGTGCGAAACCATCAAAAAGTGTGTCATAAGCAGGATTTACTGCCACTAACTGCCCCTGTAAATGCGTGGACAATTCAGTGATCTCCAATCCGTAGGAGTTGATTTCTCCTTTCAGATCTTCAGCGTAGGTCTTGCTTTCCGCTGCTTTTTGCAAATCAATAAACCGCGGATCGAGTGTAGGCAATTGTATCCCTTTATAACCCAAACCGGCAGCCCATTTACAAATGCCTTCAAGGCTGTTAAACGGCGCTGTATCGCCGATAAACTGTGCTATAAATATTGCAGGTCCCTTTATCGTAGTCATTTTTAGCGATTAAATCACGTAATCCGTCCACTTTTCATTACTCTGGTTAGATGCTACGACGTTCTCAATAAACGCCATGCCTCTTATTCCGTCTTCAATACCCGGAAAATCCAGCCATTCCGGCTGCGCCTCTTCGTTATTGATCTTTGCTTGCAGCGATAAAGCGAAATTGCGGTACAGGTTGCCGAATGCTTCCAAGTACCCTTCAGGGTGTCCGCCCGGCGTGCGAGTATTATGCACAGCGTATGATGATTCACGGTCGCCATAGTTACCACCTGCACGTAATATCTGCGCGGGTTTGTCAGTCCATTTTATCGTCAGTGTGTTTGGCTCCTGCTGTGCCCATTCCAGGCTGCCGTTTTCACCATAAACACGTATTTTAAGTGCGTTCTCCTCGCCGGCAGCAATCTGCGAAGCTGTAAGTACGCCGGTCGCGTTATCTTCAAAACGAAGCAGTATAGCACCGTCATCGTCCAGCATACGGCCTTCAACAACGGTATTGAGCGACGCATTCATCTGAACGATCTTCAGGCCGGTAATGTATTCAGCAAGATGAGCTGCGTGAGTACCAATATCGCCCATACAACCGCTTTTACCCGATCTTTTGGGGTCGGTACGCCATGCTGCCTGGGCGTTTCCTTCTCTTTCGGAAAGTTTGCTCAGCCAGCCTTGTATATATTCAACATAAATCTTTCTCACTTTACCCAACGAGCCCCCTTTGATCAATTGCCTGGCTTCTTTTACCATAGGATAACCTGAGTACGTATGGGTAAGCAATAGCATCAGACCGGTTTCTTCCAGCTTTGCCCTTAACTGTTTCGCTTCATCAAGTGTAAACGTGATCGGTTTTTCTATTACCACGTTAAAGCCGTTATCAAGCGCCATCATAGCCGGGCCAAAATGTGCAAAGTTTGGTGTAACGATAGTTACAAAATCCATCCGTTTATCTTCCGGAAGCTTTGCTTCAGCCTGAATCATTTCTTCGTAGCTGGTATAAATCCGGTCCTCAGGTAAGAAAAGCATGTGACCGCTTTCAATGGCAGTTTCCTTATGTATGCTTAATGCACCGCATACCAATTCAATTAAACCATCCATGTTAGCAGCAATCCGGTGAATAGCGCCAATAAATGCATCTTTTCCCCCGCCTATCATCCCCATGCGGAGTTTTCTATGAGCCATAGTGTATTTGTTTGAGTGAGAATTAGTTCGTCGGAATCTCTAAAAAGACCAGTCAACTCAGCCAAAAATATCTGGCTGTGATTTAAAACAATCGATTGTTAAAGTATTCCGGGTTGAAAAATAGATGATTTGAAGATTATTTCAGAATTTGTTTTTCAACATTTCAATCAGATAATCTTCAAATCACTTTTTTAGGTAGCCCAGGCCCTGTCGCCCTTTTTGTAAGGCACATCGCCGTCGTAATGGCCGGGAACGGCAATATAACGCAGTGCTTTGGTTGCACCGATCTCTGACGTAAAGTAGCCTAACAAGGTCAGTTCCTTCATCATTCTGAAATAATGATTCGGCACCGGAGCTGGCTCATAGTCCTTTTCGTCCTTATGCTTCTCCATATCGGCGGCAGCATCTTTGTTCTTTTTGTCGGTATATTCCTTTTGCTCTTTATCCAGATCGGTCAGCAATTCAGTGCGCTGCTGGGGTGTAAGCGCCATAAATTTATTGCTGAATTTTTTCTGACTGGCATCATCGAGTTTTGAAATACCATCCATAAATACCTTCTGGTCGTCGGTGGTATAACAATCCTGAACCATTACGGCCATAAAATGGCCCACATTGGCTGCCTTAGCACCAGGCGAACTTGTCGTCGGCAAAATTGTATCAGCCACTTCATTTAGCAGGGTCACATTGTCCGCAGCGAACAGGTCCGCTACTTTGGCAGTTCCGGACTTACACCCTGAAATGAAGAATTCGGCACCTATTACAGCACCGCCCATCAAAAGGGCTACTCTTCCTATGGCGTCTCTTCTATTCATGTTTATTTTTTTGAATGAGTTTATTTTTAATCTGTTGAATCCGCGGGTAATGAAATGCGATCTAAATTAATTCCCAATTCACCACCCGCGGCCCTCTATTACAATGTCCAGCCTTCGCGATACTGACGTTTCACAAATTGATTGGCAGCCTCGAAGTTCGTTATCCTCATGGCATCATTATCCCACAGCATCTTGATGTGTCCGCCCTTCAGATCATGTCCTCTTACAGCCAGGTTGGCCATCAGCAATGCTTCGGTTAAAGGTCCGGCAACGTCGAATGACGAACTCATATACGAGTTACCATAACCTGCCATTGCGCCCTCAATCCATTGCCCGTAGTGGCCATTGGCCTGACCCGGTACACGTTGTATGGTTTGCTTAACACTCACCTCTTTGGTACGCGAGGTTGGCAACAACAGCGGATCTTCGGAATAAGTACTTGCCATCATTTTGCCTTTTTCACCGATGAACAAGATACCGTTACCGTCATCACCGAAACGTTCGTTCGGACCTAATTCTTCAGGGCGTTCCGGTTGTATGCCGCCGTCCATCCAGTGAAGGGTGATATCGCCTTTGGTTTTTTCAGTTTTGGGGAAAGTAAGCGTAATGTGGCTCGACGGCGGGCAGCTTTCAGGGAAATGCCCTTGTTTAAATTCGCCAACATACACGGTACCAACACTGGCCTGCACATCTTTAGCATATTTAAGTCCCAATACACGGAACGGAGCTTCCACCAGGTGGCAACCCATATCGCCAAGCGCTCCGGTACCATAATCCCACCAGCCACGCCAGTTGAACGGCACCAGGTTATCAACAAAATCTTTTTTAGGCGCAGTTCCGAGCCACAGATCCCAGTCTAAGGTTGCAGGGACCTTTGCCGGGGTTGACGGCCATGCAATGCCCTGCGGCCATACCGGCCTGTTCGTCCAGCAATAAACAGTGTGTACATCGCCGATGATATCGTTGTCATACCACTCAGTAAGCAAACGGGTACCATCATTTGATGCACCCTGGTTGCCCATCTGCGTCACTACTTTATATTTTTTTGCTGCCTCGGTCAGTAAACGCGCTTCTGCAAGATCATGTGTAAGCGGTTTCTGAACGTACACATGTTTACCGAGCTGCATTGCGTGGTATGCAACAATTGCGTGAGTATGGTCTGGAGTTGAAACTGACACTGCATCAAAGTGTTTTGAATCTTTATCCAGCAGTTCACGCCAGTCTTTATACCGTTTTGCTTTTGGAAATTTAGCAAAAGTTCCCGCAGCCTGTTTATCATCAACATCGCATAAAAAAGCAATTTCCGCTTTGCCTGTCCTGTCAAAGTGTGCGATATCGTCCGCACCTTTTCCGCCTGCGCCTACACTGGCAACAATAAGGCGGTCGCTTGGTGCACGGTAGCCTTTCCCCCCCAGCACAAAACGCGGAACTATCATAAAGCTCGCTGCGGCAATACTGCCGGTTTTCAAAAATTCCCTTCTTGATGGATTATTGATTTTTTGGTCAGTCTCTTTTTGATCAGCCATTTTTGTCTTTATTTTAATGTTTTACAATAGGTTTTTATACATTCCCTTTTTTCAGCTCCTCAACCGCGTGATTCGCAGCACGGGCGGTCAGAGCCATATAGGTAAGGGATGGATTCTGGCAGGCAGCCGAGGTCATACATGAACCGTCAGTAACAAATACGTTCTGTGCGTCCCACACCTGGTTCCAGCCATTCAATACCGATGTTTTAGGATCGCGTCCCATTCTGGCAGAACCCATTTCGTGGATGCCCCGCCCCAGGTAAGGATTACCGCTATGCGTGGTAACGTTTTTAACGCCAGCCGCTTCCAGCATTTCCTTCGCATCGTTCTCCATATCTATCCGCATTTTCTTTTCATTGTCCTTTATCTCAGCGTCTATGGCTAAAACAGGTAATCCCCACTTATCTTTCGTTGTCTTATCCAGTGTTACCTTATTTTCATGGTACGGTAATGTCTCACCAAAACCGCCCATGCCCATAGTCCAGGTTCCTGGCTCAGTCAGGGCATCTTTATAGGCTCCACCAATACTTAACTCGGCAATGTCACGGCTCCAGCCCTCACGGCCACCACCACCCTGATATCCAAAACCACGGATATAATCGCGTTTTTCATTGCTGAGGTTCCGGTAACGTGGAATATAAATACCATTAGCACGGCGTCCGAAGTAATATTTATCTTCAAATCCTTCAACAGTTCCCGAAGCGCCTACACCTAAATGATGATCCATGATATTATGGCCTAACTCGCCGCTGCTGCTGCCTAAACCGTCCGGCCAGATGTCAGTCGCCGAATTCATCAACACCCACGCACTGTTCAGGGTCGAAGCGTTCAGGAAGATCACCTTCGCATAAAACTCATAAGTTTTGTTGGTTTCCGCATCCAGCACCTCAACACCCTTAGCCTTTTTGGTGTCCTTATCATAAAGGATCTTTGTAACAATCGACCACGGACGAACGGTAAGATTACCGGTTGCGACAGCGGCTGGCAAGGTTGATGATTGCGTACTGAAATAAGCGCCGAACGGACAACCCAGCCAGCATTTGTTGCGGTACTGGCAGTTGGTGCGCGCATAGTGCGGCACAGTGATGTTAGCCGTACGCCCAATAATAAATGACCTCGCCTCCTTGTAATGCTCCTTAAACCTTTTTGCAACGTCCTTCTCCACAACGTTCATTTCCATCGGCGGCATAAAATCCCCGTCAGGAAGCACAGAAAGGCCATCACGATTACCGGATATACCCGCAAATTTTTCCACATAGCTATACCATGGCTCAATATCCTTGTACCTGATCGGCCAGTCAACAGCGATGCCGTCTTTTGCATTTTCTTCAAAATTAAAGTTAGCCCAGCGGTACGACTGGCGGCCCCACATCAGCGAGCGGCCTCCGACATGGTACCCTCTGAACCAGTCGAAGCGTTTTACTTCGACGTACGGGCTTTCTTTCTCATTTACCCAATAATCCAGGTTGGTTTCATTCAGCGGATAATCTCTTTTTAGTACCGGATAATCCTTTATCATTTGCTGCGTACGCCCGCCTCTGTGCGGAAACTCCCAGGGATCCTTATTGGCGTTCACATAATCTTTTACGTGTACAATGTCGCGGCCCCGCTCAAGCATGATGGTTTTTAAACCTTTTTCGGTTAGTTCTTTAGCAGCCCATCCTCCCGAGATACCTGAACCAATGACAATGGCGTCATAAGTATTTACAGACATATATTAAATTTAATAAAAGGTGAAATAATGTTTTTAAATTGGTTAATCGTTAAATGTATAAACAAAATATTGTTGAACAAATTATTCATTGTGTTTTTTTCACACAATGAATTAACTTTTTGTCCGCTGTTTTTTTCACTTGTCATTCTTAGGTCAGGTTCCCTTTCTTAAGTTCATTTACTGCATAATCTGCCGCTCTGGCGGTTAAAGCCATGTAGGTAAGCGAAGGGTTCTGGCACGAGGTTGAGGTCATACATGCGCCATCAGTTACGAACACGTTTTTGCAACTATGCACCTGATTCCATTTATTTAGTATCGACGTCTTCGGATCATTTCCCATTCTTACACCCCCCATTTCGTGTATATCAAGTCCCGGAGCACGATGATCTGTAGATGGCCGGATGTTTTTAAATCCCGCCGAGGTAAACATCTCCGTCAACTGTTCGATATAATCTTTCTTCATCTTTTCGTCGTTCTCGTCATAATCAACAGAAATATCCAATAACGGAACACCCCAGGCATCCTTTTTTTCTTTATCAAGGCTTACATAGTTGGTCTCTTTGGGTATGGTTTCACCCATCAGGTGTGATCCAACGTACCAAGGACCTAAATCTCCCTTAACCAACCCCTCTTTCAAGCCAGCCCCAACACCCTCATAGCTGTGCTGCTGGTATCTGTAAGCGCTGAATCCGCAGGCATAACCACGCAGAAAATCCGTTTCCTGCTTGTAAAGATTTCTGAAACGTGGAATATAACCTCCTGTAGGCGAACGTCCGTCAACTGTCCATTCTTTTAAGCCGTCATACTCCGCGCCGATGTTCGCCGAATAATTATGAAAGGCTACATACTTCCCAAGTACCCCGCTATCGTTACCGAGTCCGTTAGGGAAACGGTGTGATGTTGAGTTAAGCAGGATCAGGTTGCTGTTAAGCGCTGCGGCATTAACAAAAATTATTTTGGCGAAATATTCTATTGTTTCTTTTGTATTGGTATCAACAACACGTACGCCGGTTGCCTTGCCCTTGTTTTCATCATAGATAATCGTCTGCACCACCGAAAACGGGCGCAGCGTCATATTCCCTGATTTTTCAGCCCATGGAATAGTAGATGCGTTACTGCTGAAATACCCGCCAAACGGGCATCCCCGCTGACAAAGGTCACGGTTCTGGCATTGTGTTCGCCCCTGATCCAGATGGATTTGATTGGGCTTTGAAAGGTGGGCGCACCGGGCACTGATCACATACCTGTTTTTATAATTCTCCCTTACGTGCTTACTGAAGTATTGCTCCACATCATTTAACGGATATCCTGGTAAAAATTCTCCATCCGGCAACTGCGGTATGCCATCTTTATTACCGGCTATCCCCGCAAATTTTTCAACGTAACTGTACCAGGGCGCAATATCTTTATATCGTATCGGCCAGTCAACTGCAAAACCGTCCCGCGCAGGGCCTTCAAAATCCAGATCACTCCAGCGCTGGGTCTGCCGGGCCCAAAGCAAGGACTTCCCTCCTACCTGGTACCCTCTTATCCAGTCGAACGGCTTTTTCTGAACATACGGATGTTCATTGTCCTTTACAAAAAAATGCTGTGAATCTTCGCCGAATGCATAACAACGGCTAACGATAGGATTTGCTTCGGTGACCGACACCGGTAAACGCCCATGATGCTCAAACTCCCACGGGTACATATTGGTTGTGGGATAATCTTTGACATGTTTAACGTCTCGTCCCCTTTCAAGCACCAGTGTTTTGAGCCCGTTGCCGGTTAATTCTTTGGCCGCCCATCCGCCGCTTATCCCCGACCCTATAACAATGGCATCAAAAGTCCGTTCCTTAACGCTGTCAATATTCAGGTTCGCCATCTTACGCGGTCTTTAATTTAAGTTTGCTTACCGGATAATGAACAATGTAACGGCCTGGAACGAGTTCATAAACGATCTGCTTGGTCATAAAATACTGCGAGGTAGTGTAAGCAAAAATGGTCTGTCCTTTCACGCCCCAATAAAAAACAGTAACAGGATCAGGGGCTGAATCGTCTTTCGTTTTCGGTTTACGGCCTCCTTTTGCACCGGCGTCTTTTTCTATTGTTGTTAATATTTCTTCGCGTTTTTTGTTATCCAGTTCGCCAAAATCCTTTCCATTTTCCTTCTTTACCTTTTCCCGGAAAGCGGTTAATCCCGCCAAAAAGTCCCGCTGTTGCTTTTTATCAAAACAATCATCTATCATCTTCAACACAAACGCTGGCAGATTTAAATCTTTTGCTCCGGGCGTGTCAGTTTTGGGTATAATGGTTTCTGCGACATCTGCTATCAGTTTTTGTTGATCTTCATCAATATCAACATGCTTTAATTTAACGTATGACGTACCGTCTTCGCGTACACACGACGGTAACAATACCGCCCCGCCTATCACTAAAGCCAGATTCTTTATGACGGTCCGTCTGTTCATTTAAGGTCGAATTGTTTGAACAACAAAATCATGTATAATTAACATTTAATCATTTAAAATGCAAAATACTCAGGTTTAATTTGGCATTTTCTGTTTACAGACTAATTAAAAACGCCGTTTTACCGTATATCTTATTACCGGATTGGTTTAATTGAGACCGTTAAGTTAGAATAACCGTATCAATATCCCCATTTTTTCATTATTTGTAAGTCAATTTTTACACAATCAACGGGGTCCTTACCCTGATATGATTCCTGTTCGATGATAAATTGCGAGGTTCCTCCTTTTTTTCTTGCCGTTTTCAGGATATCCTTAACAGGCAACACGCCCTGCCCGAGAACGGTGCTTTCATATCCATGCCCCATTTCGCCCGGAGTAGCGCTCTTAATCTCGTCCTTAACGTGCATCAGTTCAAAACGGCCGGGATACTTATCAATAATATCCAGCGGTACTCCTCCGGGAACGCCGTACATGTTACCGATATCAAGCTGCTGCACCACTAAAGATGGGTCCGTATTTTTAAGGATATAGTCATAAAGATTTCCGTCCTCTATTTTGGTACTGAACTCAAAGTCATGATTGTGATAACCAAACTTCATCCCATGTTGCTTACATAACTCACCGCATTTATTGAACTGCTCCATAAACCGTTTCAGCCCTTCCATATCTGTCCGCAACGACTCATCCAACCAAGGGCTGATCACATAACGCTGACCAACTTCGGCTGCATCTTCAATTGTATATTTCCATTTATCGGTAAAATCATTTTTGGAATTATCCCAGTCATGAGCGGTCATTACCGTGTGTCCGCTCGGCATCTGCATTGAAAGGCCATCAAGAATCTTCTTAAATTCTTTGGCGCTGTAACCGTAAAATTTCCGGTTAATGTAGTTTGCATGCTCAACATGCTTTACTTCACCTTCGCTTAGTTTTTTCAGCGTTCCCATCGGGTCTTTACCCATAGCTTCGCGCACACTGTAAAGCTGCACGCCTAATCTGGTCAGTTTTTTTGCTTCAGCGAATAAGGCATCTGGCATGAGCGCCGCTCCGGCAACTACTAATGCGCTGTTTTTAATAAATGTTCTGCGTGAGGAATTCATTTCGTTCAGATTTATTTAGTTGCGGTTGGAAATACAGGGAAAAGCAAATTTGTATTGCTTACAAAGGCAAGATGCTTGCTGTCAGGCGACCAGGATGGGGTATTGATCGTACCTTGTCCGCCATAAAGATAGGCAACCACTTTTGACGGGCCACCTCCTACAGGCATTACCCTAAGATAAACATGTTTATAAAAAGGATGGTCGCCGGGGGAAACTTCATTTTTCAGGAAAGTTATATATTCTATCCACTTTCCATCAGGCGAAACATGCGGGAACCAATTATTATAATCATCGTTCGTAAGCTGAGTCTGTTCGGTACCGTCGGCTTTCATGCGCCAAACCTGCATCAGGCCGCTGCGAACTGAATTAAAGTAAATATATTTTCCATCAGGAGAATATTCGGGACCATCGTCAAGCCCTTTGGCATCAGTAAATCGTTCTTCAGGCCCACCCGCTGCCGGGATGCGGTAAACATCGTATTCGCCATTGCGTTCGCCGCAGAAAACAATGTATTTGCCATCCGGAGACCAGCCGTGCATATACGAAGGCCCGGTCGCAGTAATGCGGCGCGGTTCACCGCCGGTAACCGGAACAACCCATCCGATAGACTTTCCGGTATTGTCAGCACTGCTTATCGCAAGCCATTTTCCGTCGAAAGATAAAACATGGTCATTATTATTCTTCGTAGCCGATCCGGTATTAAGTACAGTAGGTGTATTGGTCTTAAGATCAAATTTATAAAGCAAACCATCGCTGTTATAAAGCAATGTTTTGCCGTCTTGCATCCAGTTAGGCGCCTGCAGAGATTTAGGCGACTGATAAACTATCGTACTATTAAGCGTAGATAGATCAAGTATCTGAATGTCGCTTCCGAGATATTGTTTGTACGGAACAAGGCTTGCCGGAGCCGGTATAACTATCCTTGTATTATTGAAAACTGCTTTTTCGGTAACATCCGGGTTATGGGCGCAGATGAAGATCCCCACATACACATCATCTCCAAGGTCCACATCACTGACTTCCTCGTCCGTGAACAATTCGCCTTTGCGGGCAACGGACATGATATACTTATTTCCATGCCTTTCGAGCTGAACAACGTCGGCGTGTGTAACTGCTGACTTCTTTTCTTCTGTTATACCGCCGTCAGTTTTCCTGTATTGTAACGAGGTTAATCCGTCGCCGTGTACTGCTGCGCTGATATGCCGGGATGTTGAGTCAAGCGATGAACGCACCATAAAACCGATTTTACGATGATCCTCAACCCCTTTACCGATAAAGGCCAGATTGGTGCGCAAAATAAAATCACCCGTCATTTTCTTCCATACAAAATGAAAACCATCTGCATTGGCCCAGATATTGGTGCCTGACCCTGTCAGCGTATATTGCTGAAGTTTGGGATTATAAGTGCCCGTTCCTTTATGTTTTACTACCCCAACATCACCCTGATCATCAAATATACCAACCGCCTGGGCAGCCGCCCTGCCGTTTATACATAACAGCGCAAGTACGATAACAGATAAGGAAAATAGTTTTTGCTTCATTTTAATTCAGGTTAGCGACGGGATAATTGGTTTACTAAGTTAAAAAACCATTTGTAAAAGGTATAATACTTTTTCAATATTCATCCATTTTTTATTTGTTAAATCATCATTGTTACAAACGACAAAACAATGCAGCCATCGCGTAGCAATTCCTGCCAGTGTAATTCAGGGAATAATTGAGAAGATGATTTTGAAAGATATCCGAAGGAGAATATCTGGAATATCAGGCGTACGCCCTTACCAGCGGGAGGTTAAAATAGAAAGTGCTGCCCTTTCCAACGGTCGAGCTTACAGATAATTTGCCGCCGTTTAATTCTACAAGTTCTTTACACAACAATAGCCCGATGCCCGTGCCGCGCTCACCTGAAGTACCCGAATGAGAAAAATGAGTGGAAATGGAAAACAATTTCTCCATTTCTTCAGCATTCATGCCCTTTCCGCTGTCCGTTACACTGATCACGATTGAATTTTCGGCGATCTGCGTAGAAAGCGTGATCTTCCCGTTATTGTCCGTAAACTTAATAGCGTTACTGATCAGGTTTCGCAAAATAACCTTTATATGGTTTTCATCAGCCAGCACAGATTGCCCTGCGAACGCCATATTCAAAAATTCTATATTTTTTAGCTGCAGATGATGCATAAATGTCTGCTCCATCTCCATACCTAATAAAAATATATCGACATTGGTGGAATTTACCTTTTGACCTTTGATCTGGCTACCCGCCCATTCTGTTAAATTTGATAAGGTCAGTTCCGCTCCTTTTACGATCGGACTGATCTCCCGCATCAGGTTATTTACCTCTTCCGGATCGAGATACCCCTCATTAAACATTTCAATAATGTTACTCATGTTCGCCACAGGAGTGCGAAGGTCATGGCCGATAACGGCAAGCAACTTGTCTTTAAGGTTATTTACTGATTGCAGGTTTGTGGTTTGTATCTCGATGAGGGTTTTCTGATCCAATAACGACCGGTGCTGATTTTCGAGCTTAGTGCTTAGTATTTTCTTCTGTTTGTAAAGATACCAGGTTACAAAAAGCACTGAGATTAAAATAACAAGTGACGCCGAAAGGATAAGTATTAACTTGGTTTGCGCCTTTATTTTAGCTTTATTCTCGCGATCGCCGATCTCCATCAGCTTGATATCGTTAAGTTTTGAATTGAGCGTATAATAGTTTTGAACAAGTTTTACAGTTTGGAGCTTTGATGCTTTGCTAACACTGTCGGTAAGAGCGGCGTACTTACTTTGGTAAAGAATTGCCTGTTTAAGGTCGTGTTTCATTTCATAACTCCTTACCAACATCTTGTAGCCTTCGGTCTGCGCGTCAATCAAACCAATGCTGTCCGCGAGCGCAATTCCCCTTTTAGCATACGCTATGGCTTTATCATAATTATAAAGTTCGTTATGAATATCTGCGTACTCTACAAGCGTCTTGGCGCGCAAGCGCCTGTTCAGTGTCTCCTCGCCCATTTTATAGGCTATATCATCGTACTGCAATGCCGTCCGATAATCATTCATATCTTTATATATGCCCGCAAGCCTGGCGTATAATACGGCTATATTTCCTGTTTGATTGATCTTATAATTAAGCTTAAGGGCATATCGCGCGTCGTCGATAGCCTTTTTATAATCCTTTAGCGCACAGTAAACATAAGCCCTCTCGCTAAATACTTCTGCCAGCCGGCCAGGGTCGGTTCCGGCAAATTTTAAAGATTTATCCAGATTAGCGCGTGCCTGTTTGTAATTCCCGAGATCGGCATAAGTACGCCCCATGGCATTATAACAGTCCGATAGATTGAGCGGCTGATCGGATGGGATATTGTTAATAGCCGAATTAATATAAAAAAGACTGATGGTATAATATGACTGCGACCAGTAGATCAGCCCGATGTTATAAAAACTGCGGCCCTTGCCAAACTGATAATCATATTTCTGTGAGAGGAGCAATGCGTTCTCGGCAAGCCGCCGGGCGGAATCAGGCGAAGTGAGATATAGATCGAAAGCAACATCATTCAATCTGTCCACGCGGGCATACAACAGCCGGGCAGCACTCGATGCTGTGCTGTCGCCTTCCGATAGTGGTGCTCCGGATAGTTCAATTGTGATGAGTAATGATAAGATTAATAATAAACCTCTCATGCGCACTATTACGAAAAGAGCCTTCGAAAGGTTGTATCCGGCCTGAAATCAGTTATTCCTGGTCACAAATGAGTGACAATGAGCCATTAATGCAACATTATTATTACGGGAGAAAAAGCGATTAAACTAATCCTATATCTTCAACGTCTTTAGCAAAAATCACTCATTTGAATATGAAAACTCCCCTACTTTCGATTCTTTTTTGCTGCCTGCTTTGTGGTATTTCGTATGCGCAGCAAAGTCCTAAATTATTTTCCCGCGAGGTATTCGGCATAATTGCCGACAGCGCCGGGGCAGCAGCAGCCGTTAATGTTAAACTAACCTCCGCTACAGACAGTGTAACCGTTGTCACGAACCTGAAAGGCATTTTTGATTTTCCGATTGTAACCTCAAAAAATTTTAAGATAACCGTTACCGGAATAGGTTATGAATCCTTCACCCGCAAATATGCGATGGATGATGGTACCAAACCCATTAAACTGGACCCGATAATGTTGAAAAGTGCCACCAATATGCTTAAGGGCGTCACCGTTAATGGAGTGATACCAATTACCATCAAGGAAGACACCATCGTTTATAAGGCCAGTGCTTATAAAGTGCGGGATGGTTCACCGGTTGAAGACCTGCTTAAAAAATTACCGGGAGTAAGTGTCGATGCCAACGGAAATGTAACGGCCCATGGTAAACAGGTATCAAAGGTGCGCGTCGATGGCAAGGATTATTTTACCGGAGATGTTCAAACTGCAACACAGAATTTGCCTGCCGATATAGTAGAAAGCATCGAAGTGATTGATGACTATGGTGATCAGGCAAACTTAACCGGCATTAAAACCGGCGACCCGGACAAAATCTTAAATATAAATATACAGAAAGGTAAACGCAAAGGCCAGTTTGGGCAGGGCACGGTCGGTGCGGGAAATGAAGGTCGTTATCAGGCAAAATTATCGGCGAATGCCTTTAACAATGATCAGCAGCTTTCGTTACTTGGCACCGTTAATAATAATAACACTAACGCCTTTAATCTGAGTCAGGCCGGCGGCAGCGGCGGCAGATCGGGACGTTCACGCGGCGGAAGCAGCGGCGGAGACGGCAGTGGCGTAAGCACAGCTAACGGTATTACCGACAACAAATCGGTCGGCTTTAATTACCGCGATTCGTGGGGCAAAAAAATAACCGTATATGGCAGTTATAGTTTTGCGGATAAAAATACCTGTTCAACCAGTACATCGCTGCAGCAGGATATCTTTCAATCCGGATCACTGATAAACAATGATAATACCGTCGATCAAAATCATAGTATCAATCACCGGCTTGGTTTTAACCTCGAATATAAGATTGATGCACTGAACTATCTTAAGATCAGTCCGAATTTCTCGTCAGGTACTTCCAATGACGTTAACACTGATATTTTCAGCAATATGCGGAATGGCGCGACGGCTACCGGCAACGAATATTCACTGACGAACACCTCGGCTCCGTCCGGAGGCGGCACCTTGCTTTTCAATCACCGTTTCAAAACCAAAGGCCGTAACCTGAGTATCAGCGGCAGTTACAATTATTCCAGTCACGATCAGGGCTTTAATGATAAATACACCACCGTTCAGGACAGCATCGTCAACCCGTTGTACCAGCAGATCAATACTAATAGTAACAACAGCCGTTTTAATGTTCATTTCTCCTATATGGAACCTATCGGCAACACCACCTATCTCGAAGCAAGTTACACTTACAGCTACAGTAACACAGGAAATAACCGCTATAATTACCGCATCGACCCGGCGACAGGCGCGCAAACTTATGTTGATTCGTTAAATACACTTTATAATTATCAGTTTATCAATAACCGGTTCGGGTTAAACCTGCGGGGGGTAAAAACAAAATATAATTACACCGTGGGGCTTTCGGTACAGCCATCAACGCTCACCGGAGAATCACATGATTTCCGGACAAATACACACACTTTCAACTTCGTTCCTACAGCCCGGCTGGTGTATAACTTTGAACGAAACCATTCGTTCATTGTGAATTACAGCGGCAACAGCAGTCAGCCGAGTTTCTCACAATTACAACAGCAGCCGGACTATTCCAATCCGCAAAATATAGTTTACGGTAACCCTGATCTGAAGCCTTCATTTAGTAATTCAATAAATCTGCGCTATAACCAGTTCGATATAGCCAGCGGCAATTTTCTCTTTGCAAACCTGTCGTTCAATTCCATTCAGGATATGATCGTAGCAAATACCTCGCCCGTATCTTCCGGAAACGGTTCATCAGACGCGAGCACGGCCACCCGTCAGGAAACTCATTATTTAAACACCAACGGTTATTATTCCATGAATGGCAACTATACCTTCTCCAAACCATTCGATAACCGGAAATTTACGGCGAGCATAACCGGAGGGGCTGCTTATAACAATAACATATCCTACATAGAGGGGGAACGCAATCTGGGTAAAAACTGGGTATTCAATCAGGGGATAAAGTTGCGCGCCGATATCGACAGCGTTATGGACACCGAAATAAGCGGAAATTACAGCATTAACACTACAAAATACAGCCTGCCTTCGTCGGTCAATACCAACGCCCGCACCTGGACAATAGGCCTTGACGGCAGGAACTATTTTTTTGACAGCTGGGTATTGGGTTACAACCTTAGTCAAACCATCACTCAGGGTTTCAGCAGCACGGTCAAAGCAAATCCAACACTCTTAAGCTCATATATTGAATACCAGTTCCTTAAAAAAAATATAGCCTCCTTTCGTTTCCAGGCGTTCGACCTGTTTAATGAAAATACGGGCGTAATGCGGAGCGTAAGCGGCAACCAGATCATTGACACACGCACCAACCGGCTGGGCAGATATTACATGCTAACCTTTACCCTTAGACTACAAAAATTCGTGGGATCGCAAAGAGAGGGTCGAGGCAACGGCGGCTTTAGGCGAGGCGGTTTTGGAGGAGGAAGTTTCAGAAGAGGTGGAAATGGCTGAGACCGAACGATTGGCATAACATAATTCGGTTGTTTTTTTGATTTTGGTGATCCATGTTTTATATTGGTCGAAAACCAATCATCAGTGAAATTTTGTCCATTCCTTTTTGTATTGCTGTTTGCCGCATGCCTTTGTTCAGCTCAGGACACCGTTAACAGAAGAAATAAGCTGCTTAATTCCGTCGTAGAAAAATATAAGATCATCAAAGGAGATAATGATACCCGCGTTGGAGCATATAAAGCCTTTTATCGCCGCCGTACAATAATTGCCGAAGGCAATTATGATAAAGGTAAAAAGGCAGGGGTATGGAGTTTTTATGACAAGGATGGCACGTTGAGTGAAAAATACGACTACGACAAATCAGAGTTTTTGTACGAATCGGCGATTGACAGTACCTCAGACGTACACTTTGGATTTGACGCGGATGTCAATCCCGGGGACAGGTTAACCCGCCCGGTCAGGATCGGCGGCGCGTTTTATGGATTTATACCCTATTTACATGCTTTCCGGCTTCCGTTTGAAACCGACGGCCTCGATGTTGATTATATCGATGCCGTGGTTGAATTGCTAATCAGCCCCGGCGGCAGACTGGCTGATTATAAGATCCATTTGTTATCGGATTATTACGATTACAAACAGAGTTTCAATTTTGATACCAGCCTGTTTTCAGAAGAAGATAAAAAGTTCGCGCCCGCTACCTTAAATCACCGCCCTATTCTATCAAGAATATTTATCCGTTGTTCGGTCAATAATAACGGAAGTCTCGACTTTTATTGATTTGCAGCAGCGGGGCAGGGCAACTTATAAACTTCTTTTAATCCCGATCTCTAACCCTCTAAGCTCGGCAAGGCCCTTCAGCCTTCCGGTCGCTGAGTAACCCGGAAATGTATTATAGTTAAAATCGTCCAGCAGTTTGTGGCCGTGATCAGGTCGCATGGGCATAACAACATCATCCCTGCCGTCTTCCGCGCGGCGTTTTTGCTCAAGCAGGATCGCCTTCATAACGGCATACATGTCGGTGCTGCCATCAAGATGATCAGCCTCATAAAAACTGCCATCTGCTTCACGCCGTACGTTGCGCAGATGCAGAAAATGAAAATGGCTGCCCAAGCGGCTAACGATTCCTGGCAAATCATTGTCGCCGCGCGCACCCAATGATCCGGTGCAAAACGTAAGACCGTTGCTCGGCGATAGCGCAGCATTTACCACAAAAGCAAGGTCCTCCTCTGTTGAGATCACCCTTGGTAAACCGAATATCGGAAACGGCGGATCATCCGGGTGGATACACATTTTAATTCCCAGTTTCTCGGCTTCAGGTATAACTGCCCTCAGAAAATAGGCAAGATTTTCCTTCAGCATAGCAGCATCAATACCTTTGTATTTTTCAAGGTGACCCTTAAATTCGGCTATAGACAGCACTTTGTCAGTACCCGGAAGCCCTGCCATTATGTTTTTTGTCAACGCCTTTTTGGCGTCGTTATCTATTGCATCCAGATATTTTTTTGCCTCTGCCTGCTGCTGCGCATTAAACTCTGCGTAAGCGCCTTCTCTTTCAAGGATAAAAAGGTCGAATGCGGCCAGCGCAGGTGCGTGAAAACGCAGCGCCGAGGCGCCGTTAGGGAGGCGGTAATCTATATCTGTGCGGGTCCAGTCCAGCACGGGCATAAAATTATAACACACCGTTTTAATATTTGCCTTATACAAATTCTTGAGCGTGGTTATATACTTTTCAATATACCCGTCACGATCTGCCGATGCTGTTTTTATACTTTCATGCACGTTAACACTTTCCACAACCGACCAGGTAAGACCGGCTGCCTGGATAATATTTTTACGTGTCTCTATTTCATCGAGGCTCCATACTTCACCGCTTGGGACATCATGAAGGGCGTTTACAACGCCTGTCGCTCCGGCCTGGCTAACTGCAGTCAATGTAACAGGGTCTGATGGCCCGTACCAGCGAAATGTTTGTTCTAAGTTCCTGAACATGGTTTAATTTAGATTCCGGCGGTAAAATTAGTATTATCTTCCAGTACTACCCCACCTGAAAGCATTTTAGCGGAATATTTGTCCCAGTAACCAAGCAAGATCAACTGGGTTTCGACTGCCATGTTTATAAAAGCACAAAAGAGCGACAGGCATTTACCCGTCGCTCTTTTGTATTCGTAATTTTAGAATTGTCCCGGTTTTTAGTGCTACCAGAATACGGTATATAAAACGGTAAGTATAACTGCAACCACTACAGCACCGATTGCGAAGCTTCTGTTTGTTTTAAACATGTTCACGTCCACTTCAAGGCCGTTTGGAACTAAGCCCCGTGCATTTTCTATTTTTGATATAATGTACATACCGATCATACAGATCACAAATACAAAGCCCATTCTATCTAAAAATGGAATTTCATATACGCCGTCGCCGTTGAGTTTAGAAAAACCGTATGGCGAAAGGAAAGAAAGATTAGTCCAATAAGGCAGAAACTTAAAGACGATTGCAAAGGCCAAACCGCCTATGGTTGCAAACAAGGCTGCATTTGATGTCGCCTTTTTCCAGAAGAAACCTAAGATAAACATGGCAAATATACCCGGCGACACAAACCCCGTATATTCCTGTATATACTGAAATCCTTGTTTGCCCTCTCCCATTAACAAGTCGCCGATCACAAAAGACAATAACACGCCCAAAACCATGGCTACTACTACTGAAATTTTACCGGTAGCAACCATATTTTTCTCTGAGGCACCGGTATTTATAGCCTTTTTGTAGATATCGAAAGTAAAAATCGTAGCAATACTATTGGCTTTCCCGGCTAATGAAGCAACAATCGCCGCCGTGAGCGCTGCAAATGAAAGCCCTTTCAGATAGTTTGGTAACAGATTAAGAATGGATGGATAAGCTTTGTTAACATCCAAAACTCCTTTTGAGCTCAGCATTTCCTGATGAAACATACCCTTTTGATACAGCACATACGCAGCTATCCCCGGCAGTACAACGATCACAGGCATAAGTAATTTAAGAAACGCAGCGAATAAAATCCCCCCGCGAGCAGTCTTCAGATCGGCGCCAAGTGCTCTTTGTGTTATGTATTGATTACAGCCCCAGTAATTCAAATTCGTGATCCACATGCCCCCGATAAGTACCGATAAACCCGGCAGATCGAGGTAATTGGCGTTTTCCTTTTTAAATATCATCTGGAAATGGTCACTGGCCTCAGTGCGCAACAGTTTAAATCCATTCCAGAGCCCCGTTGTGCCCGATTTCTCGCTGATCAGATGAAGTGCAATGTAGGTAGCCGCCAACCCGCCTAATACAAGGAAAAACACTTGGATAACATCGGTATAGCCGATAACCTTCATCCCGCCCAGCGTAATAATGATAGAGAACAACGCTAACAGGAAGATTACAAGTTTCAAATCCAAACCCGAAATACCAGCTATTGCAACCCCGCCCAGATAGAGTATCGACATCAGGTTCACCACGATATACAACATGAGCCAGAATATTGCCATGATCATGGCTACCGTCCCATTATACCGCTGGTGAAGAAACTGCGGCATGGTGGCTATTTTATTTTTAAGATAGACCGGAATAAAAAACACCGCCACAATAACCAATGTCGCAGCGGCCATCCATTCATAGGTACTGATAGCCAGCCCCATCTTAAAGCCTGATCCGCTCATCCCAACCATCTGTTCGGCGGAGATATTCGAAGCAATCAGCGATGCGCCGATCGCCCACCATGTTAATGATCCTTCTGCTAAGAAGTAGCCTTTTGAGGTACCGTCGCTTTTGTTTTTACGCTGATATACCCACCAGCCGTAAAGCGATACAATTACAAAATAGACGAGAAACACGGTCCAGTCGCCGATAGAAAGGGTTTTCAAGCTCATATTAATCAGGTTTTATATGTTGGTCTGACAATTATAAATTATATATATCTATTTATCAAATTTTCAATATATTCTTGTTTTCCACTCGTCATGGCAGGTTCTCCGTTATCGATAGCATATGCCCGCAAATCTTCAAGGCTCAGTTTTCCGTCTTCGAATTCTTTTCCTTTTCCTGTATCAAAGGATGCATAACGATCTTTCCTCAATTTAAGATAATCCGATTTTTGCAGGATGTTATCTGCAGTGATCAATGCTCTCGCAAAAACGTCCATACCGCCGATATGAGCGTAAAACAGATCAGCCGGATCGGTAGAATTGCGTCGTATCTTTGCATCGAAATTTATTCCCCCGCCCTGAAAACCACCTGCCTCCAGAATGATCATCATGATCTCTGTTACCTCGTTAATATAATTCGGAAACTGGTCGGTATCCCATCCATTCTGGCTATCGCCACGGTTGGCATCAATCGAACCAAGCAAACCTGCATCCGCGGCCACCTGCAATTCATGCTGGAAGGTATGGCCTGCCAGGGTAGCATGGTTAACCTCGAGATTAAGTTTAAAATCACTCAACAGATCATATTTCTGCAAAAAACCAAGCACTGTTGCCGCATCATAATCATACTGATGTTTGGTTGGCTCACATGGTTTAGGCTCAATAAAAAAGGTACCCTTAAAGCCCTGTTTGCGTGCGTAGTCTTTTGCCGTATGTAAAAATCTCGCTAAATGCTCCTGTTCGCGTTTCATATCGGTGTTTAGCAGGGACATATAGCCTTCGCGACCGCCCCAGAAAACATAGTTTTCTCCGCCAAGTGCTATGGTAGCGTCAAGGGCAGCTTTTACCTGCGCCGCTGCATGACTAAGCACATGAAAATCCGGGTTGGTTGCAGCACCGTTCATATACCGGCGGTTGCTGAACAGGTTCGAGGTACCCCAAAGTAATTTTACGCCGGTATCCGCCTGTTTTTGTTTGGCGTACTCAACCATGGCCTGCAAACGGCGGTCATTCTCCTTTACATCGGTGGTATAATCCACCACGTCCACATCATGAAAGCAATAATAATGAATGCCCATTTTGGTGATAAATTCGAAGGCTGCATCCATTTTATCTTTGGCGCGTTCAACTGCGTCTGCCTTTTCGTTCCACGGAAACAGGTGTGTAGGCTCGCCAAATGGATCGGCTCCGCTGCCGCAGAATGAATGCCAGTACGCGCAGGCAAAACGCAGATGATCTTTCATCGACTTACCTGCAACTATCCTGTTTTCATCGTACCAGCGGAAAGCCAATGGGTTATCTGATTCGGCTCCTTCATATTTAACAGGTCCTATGCCTTTAAAAAATTCTTTCATGATCTTATTTTTTGAGCTGTTTATGTTCCACAAATTGATTGCGGAAAGATTATATAGTTTTTAGTTGTTTTTCTAATAAGTTCTTCCATTCCTGATAAGCCGGTTCAAGTCTTATTGCCGTCGGCTCAACCAACTGAACCGGATGCATATGCTCGAATGCTTCTTCCGGTGTGGCAAATATCCCTGCGCCAATGCCCGCTCCGAGAGCCGCGCCGACACTTCCGTCATTCTTGTAAAGCTCCACCGCAACGCTGGTTACATTTACAAAACTCTGCGTAAACAGTTCACTTAAAAACAGATTATTTTTCCCCGCACGGATGATCGTGGGATTCATGCCATTTTCACGCATGATATCCAGTCCATACCGAAAAGCGAAAGCAATACCTTCCTTTACCGCCCGGATCACGTGCGCCTGTGTGTGAAGATTCAAATCGATATGATGAAAATGCGCCCCGGTGATCTTATTGTTTAGCATCCTTTCAGCCCCATTGCCAAACGGTAATACCCGCAGCCCCTCGCTGCCGGCAGGCGCTTCAGCAGCTTTCGCGTTCATCTGCAGGTAGCTCTCCGATGAGCCAAAACTTTGTTTAAGCCAGCGGTACATGCTTCCTGCTCCATTAATACAAAGCAACACACCGAGGCGTTTCAAATCCTTTGTATAGTTAACATGTGCAAAAGTGTTAACCCGCGATTGCTTATCATAAACCAGTTGGTCATCAACGCCATAGATCACGCCCGAAGTTCCGGCTGTCGCCGCCACTTCGCCGGCTCTCAAAACATTCAGCGACAAGGCATTATTGGGCTGGTCACCAGCTTTATAGCTTACCGGGATACCGGGCTTTAAATTCAGCGACTGTGCTACGGCTTCGGATACTGAACCGTGGCAAGAGAAAACATCGCATATTTCAGGCAGCATTGATCTTTCAAATCCAAATTGACCAAGAATATCCCGGGAAATGTTATTTTCCTTAAAATCAAAGAACACTCCTTCTGACAGCGCAGATATCGAGGTAGTCGTCTCGCTTGTCAGCTTCATAGCAATAAAATCACCGGGCAGCATCGCCTTATCCACTTTATCATAGATCTCAGGTTCGTTCTTCTTTACCCAGGCCAGTTTGGATGCCGTAAAGTTACCCGGCGAATTGAGCAGATGTGAAAGGCATTGCTCATGCCCTATCGCATCAAAAGCCTCGTCGCCTATCTCAACAGCCCTGCTGTCACACCAGATAATGCTGTTGCGCAATACCTGCTGATCCTTATCAACAAGCACCAGACCATGCATCTGATAGGCGATCCCGATAGCCGCAATATCTGCCGGATTATAAGCTCCTTTTTTATTACAAATTGCTATTGCAGTGCAGGTATGTTTCCACCATTCATCTGGTGATTGCTCAGCCCAGCCTGACTGAACAGCAATGATCTGCGCCTCTTCTTCAGGATAGTGTGCCGATGCAATTACTTTTTGCGAAGCGGCATCTACAACGGAAACCTTAACAGAGGACGTACCTAAATCAATCCCTAATAATAGCATGTTTTATGTTGTGGCGCGAAGGGTGGCCGGTTTTATAATTTGTTTTCAGGGCCTAATTTAAATTAATTTTTCAATATGCAATCGATTGCAGAAAAATATTTTATCATCTTTACAAATATTTATGACTCCTAAAAAGCGCATAACCATATATGACATCGCCCAAAAGCTGAATGTAACTGCTTCCACCGTTTCAAGGGCGCTGAGCAACAACGGTTATGTTAACGATGCCACAAGGCAACTGGTACTGCAAACAGCCGCCGAGCTGAATTACAAACGTAACACACTGGCATCCAACCTCCGGATGGGGCAAACTAAAACCATCGGCGTGGTGGTTCCGCGTATCAATCAGAACTTTTTTTCGAACGTCATTGCGGGCATTGAAGATATGACCTATGAAAAGGGATATAACCTCATCATATGTCAGAGTGATGAGCAACACGAAAAGGAAATTAAATGTGTTAATACGCTGATCAATCAGCATGTGGACTGCATTGTGATCTCGGTGTCAGCCGATAGTGACAATTACGATCATTTGCAAAATGTAATAGATCAGGGAATACAGCTGATTCAGTTCGACCGGGTAGCCGAAGAGCTGGAAACGCTGAAAGTTATTAATGACAATGAGCAAGCCTCGTTTGAGGCTGTTTCACATCTGATCAAACAGGGGTATAAAAGAATTGCCCTTCTTGAAGGTCCTCAGAACCTAAGCATCTTCCGGCAGCGTAAGCGCGGGTATCTTTCGGCATTGGAGCAACATGGCCTTGCGGTTGATGATAAGCTGATAGTGGAGAAAGCCTGGACGAGAGAATTGGGTGCCGCTGCTACGAGAAAGTTACTCGGCCTTCCAAATGCACCCGATGCTATTTTTGCATCCACTTCTGATTTTGCCGCGCTTGGTGTCCTCGAAGTGGCAAATGAATTAAAGGTAGATGTGCCCGGACAATTAGGTATCTGCGGATATTCGAACGAAGATTTCACGGAGATTACCACTCCATCTATAACAACGATCGATCAGTTCAGTATTGAAATCGGTAAAGCCGTTGCAAATCTGTTTTTTGACGAGTTGAAAAGCAAAAGCACGGACGAATCTCCTAAAACAATCAATATACGCCCGGAATTGCTTTCCCGTTCATCTACCTTAAGGAAGAAATAGCGAAAGCGGCTATAAGACCACTTCCGCTATAAATTATTATTAGTGGGCGTGATGACCATCAGGACCGTGTGCATGGCCATGCGATAATTCTTCCGGTGTAGCAGGGCGTACATTGAGGATGTTACCTTTGAAGTGAAGCTCCTGCCCCGCCATCGGATGATTCAGATCTACAACGACGGCATCTTCAACTACTGACACCACCTGACCCTGAAAACGGTGCCCCTGGTTATCCTGAAGTGGCAAAATGCTGCCGATTTCCGGAATGCCGCTTTCGTTGAACATTTCTTTTGGCAGGTTGGCTACCGCTTCCTGGTCATACTCTCCATAAGCATCTTCAGCCGAAAGGCGAAAATCGTAGGTATCGCCGGTTGAAAGGCTACTTAAATTCTCTTCGAACCTTGGCAGCATCTGCCCTGCTCCATATAAAAAGGTAAGCGGTTGTTCCTGCGTCGCGCTTTCCTGTAATACTTCTGTGCCATCCTTGTCAACATACAGATCGTAGGTTAATGATACCACGTGTTGAGGGTTAATTTTCATAATATAAATTGTTTATGTGTATAGGATAAACCTGTCACGGGTAATTATTAAAAGTGGTCGCCCCGCAACCGATCGTTTTAATGTACTTGTTAATTTCAGACTGATCTTTCGCCTATCGTTATTCAATTTTGAATTTGCTGAATTGCCCCTGAAACGCTGTCCTCAGGCAACCCGCAGGTTTTATCTTTACAGACGAATATTTTCTCCCCTGCATTTGCCTTGTCAAGCAGCAAAGGTAAACTTCCTTTTTTACCACCCAACATAATTTTGTTAGGAATATAGTGGCTTTCCATTTCAGCACGCCTGCTTATAGCGTCGTCTCCGGTTATGGCAATCTCATAAATACCGAAGACTTCTTCCAGCAATAACAGAATCCAGTTAGAATAACCCGAGCCATAACGCCCGAGATGAGGGGCTATGTTCCGCAACATTTGCGTCATGATACGCTGATACTTTTCATCGTCAAATAACAGGCCAAGTTTTTTCAGATTGCGTGCCATTACAGAGTTTGAAGCAGGGATAACGCCATCTATCACTTCGGATTTTCGCGCAATTAATTGTTCATCATCGTCAGCAGTGAAATAAAAGATACCATTTTTTGCATCATAATAATGATTAATGGCCGTATCCGTGAGGTTCTTTGCATGCATGAGCCAGTCTTCGTCAAATGTCACCTCATACAGTGCGATAAACGCATCGATCACATTGGCATAGTCGTCCAGAAAAGCGGTAAAATTTCCGGATTTGCCATTGACACGTCCTAATCTCGAATTATTGTTCATTAAGCTTTCGAGAATAAAACCTGCATTTTTTTCTGCCAACTCAAGATATTCCGATTTGCTAAAGGCCCGGTAAGCATCGCAAAGCCCTTTTAACATTAAACCATTCCATGATGCCAGTATCTTATGATCAAGGCCGGGCCTTACCCGTTGGCTGCGCACATCAAAGACTCGCCGTCTGGCGGTTTCAACCCTGGATAAAAGCTGATCCACAGGAATACCGAGTTTGGCGGCAAGCACATGATCATCTTCCCTTCGGAACAAGACATTTGATTGCTCCTCCGCCCAGTTCCCCTGATCGGTTATGTGATAATAAATGCTGAACAATTCAGCGTCATCTCCAAGTATCTCCGCAATTTCAGCCTTTGTAAAAATATAGAACTTACCCTCTTTACCTTCGCTGTCTGCATCCAGCGCTGAATAAAATCCGTATTCGGCTGACATCAACTCACGTTCAACGAATGATATAATTTCTGCGGTTACCTGTTCGTATAACTTATCCGGTCGCCACACATTTGCCTCAGCATACAGACTGAGAAGCTGGGCATTGTCATAAAGCATCTTTTCGAAATGAGGTACATGCCAGCGGTCATCAACAGAATACCGGGCAAATCCGCCGCCGATATGATCGTATATCCCGCCAAAAGCCATTTTGTCAAGCGTGAGCTTAACTGCGTGCGCAACTTCATCATCTTTCATCAGATGGCTGTATCGCATTAAACATAACCAGTTGTTGGGCATCGGAAATTTAGGAGCACCGGCCAATCCGCCCTCCGATCTGTCAAAATACTTCTTCCAGTTGGTTATAATGTCCTCAAGATCGGATTTACTATATTCATTATGTTCTTCCACAAACGGAACCGACTCAAATTGCCGGATACCCTCGGTGAGTCTCACCGCGTATTCTTCCGCCTCATGCGGTTTTTGTTTGTAAAAATCTGCCAAATTGAACAGCAGGCTTGTCCAGTCATTCTTTCTGAAATAAGTCCCCCCGTAGATCGGACGCTGATCGGGCAGGCACACACAATTCAGCGGCCATCCGCCGCGGCCGCTCATTAACTGCACGGCACTCATATAAATCTGATCAACATCAGGTCTTTCTTCTCTGTCAACCTTTATACAAACAAAGTATTCGTTCATTACCGCAGCAACACTTTCATCCTCGAAACTTTCATGCTCCATAACATGACACCAATGGCAGGCGGAATAGCCGATACTTACGATAATGAGTTTATTTTCATCTCTGGCCCTTTGAAGTGCTTCCGGTCCCCATGGATACCAGTTAACCGGATTATTGGCGTGCTGCAGCAAATAAGGAGAAGTGGAATTGGCAAGACGATTCATACAAATGTGTTATGCGGCAAAAATGCAAATATTAAAGGGCTTATTTGAACAGCAATCGCGATCCGGAAAAGTTTTATAAAAATCAAATCTATCAGACCTTAAATTGATATATCCTAAAAGGAAAATAATTTTCCCTGACGAAATTTATTATTAATTACAAATAATTTATTGCCTGTTTTACTCATAACTAATAGTAAAAATACCCATAACCAATAATTAATATTTAAGTACTAACACGTTAAATATCAGGTGGTTTTACTGAAAACAGCCAGACTTACACCGATTAATATTGTTGCTGCCAAACGCAAGGAAAATGCCGAAAATCCTGGAACAGAGTAGGCCAACCAATAATCACCTGTAAAACATGAAAAAAACGAGAAAACGAGTCAGGAGCGTCAGCCTATAAGTGGAGAAACAGCGTTTAGAACGTCCTCCCGCCAATGTTCATAATCTTCATCTTTTAAAACTTTAAGTAACACATCATGCCAAATCTCGCATTTCACATAGAAGTACTCAATCAGGCAATCGCCAAACGGGCAATTGCAGGCGATGACATCGCCGTTAAACTGAACAATCCGGCCAATGCACAATTAAAGCAATTTGCCGTGTTGGGCGTTATGGGCCCTGATATGCTGCGCTACATGCCTGTAAGTCAGGAGTTAGCCACCTTTTTATCGAACTTTATACCACCGGCGACATCGGGCACTGCGCTTACGCCTGCACAAATAGCAACACAAACCACGCAGATACAGACGGCACTATCCAACCTCACCACTACCAACCCGACGATGGCTTTTGAGTTATATTTCAACCCCATCGGCGCGATTTATTCGGTATTATTTAACGGGTTGGTGATCCCCGTGTGGCCCGTGCTTGACAAAGCCACCGATCTGTTTAATCTTTTGGAAGGGCTTGTTCAGGACCACAGCAATCTGGAAGTACTTGAAAATCTGCCAACAATTCTTGACCAGCTACCCGGGGTGCTCAACATGACGAGCGGACTTACAGGACTGCCGTCATCCATCGCCTTATTGCAGGTCGTGATAGGCAGCATACTTACCCTCGGCCCCTGGATGGAAACGAATCAGACTTTCCCGGCACCTGATAATATCGCCCTCGACAGGCGATATGAGTTTCTTCGCTGGCACAGAACGGGCGAATTTGCAAAGGCATTGGAGAGTAACGCATCCAGTGATAACCAGAAAGCCTATGTTTTTGGATGGCTGTGCCATATATCAACATCAGTTACCACCGAGCCATTTATCAATAACATTACCGGCGGACCGTACCGTACCCACTGGTGGAGAAACCGATTGGTGGGTAATTTCGTCGATTCATGGACTTTCGGATTCTTCGAACAATCGCCTAACCCGACAATGACCGGCGACAACCCGATGCCTGTTTATTTTGACAATACACTCGGCTTCGGATGGCCCGCACTTTGTAATGGCGGAAATTTACAGGACAAATTCAACGTCGGAAATCTCGCGCAAGCTGCTCCGGACGATGTTCCGGATGCTTTAAAAGCGGTTGCAAGCGGCAATCTGGGAACAATGCCCGATCAGTTTCCTGCCGAAATAAATGATATGTTTATGGCCGCATTCAATGCTGTCTATCCCGCAAGCGAGCAACCAATCGTTGGGATCGGACTCCCTGCTTTTGATGCAGACACGCTACCAAAAGCCTACGTTGGCGCGTATGCGGTCTATTGGTTTATGACCTCTGGTCGTGGGCCGCTTGGCACCAACGTGGTTGGCCCCGGCACAGGTATGCCCGAGCCATCATGGATATCTTCCGGTACTGCGCCGTCATCTCCTTCGCAGGCTGGCGTTAACGTGGGCGCGGTGATCTGTGCTATTTTGCTGGCCATTTTCGGCGCGTTGGCAATACTCGGCGGCGATTTACCGCTCGGCCTCGCAGCATTAGGTGCCGCATTGCAGCAACCTGTTATTGATTGGGATACAGTTGCCAATGAATTGTTCTGGTTGCGTAAAACACTGATCGATGCTGAAAACACTCTGCAGGACGCATTGGTAATGAGCGGGCTGGCCTACCCACCGCCGGTAATGCTTGGTGCTCAGGTAAATATTATGGGGGTTGACTCCACGCTGCCTGCTACAGACTTTACGCCACCATTTACACCCGACATTTCACCGGTGCCTAATGTTACAGGCGTCCCTTTGTGTAAAACCAATTCCTTAAGCAGCCAGGGTAATGTAATCGCCGGGATTGAGACAACATACCCGCGCAGACTGGACACCTCCAACACTGCCGGTCCGTTTGCCGATCTTAATTTCGTGGTTTATCCTTTGGGAGTTGGCGTTGAGTCGCCGCATACGGATAACCTTTTAACCGCGAACATCTATCCCAACAAGATCCTGAATGGCGCCGGTTTACAAAATGGTGGAATGCTCGCAAGCAGCCCGTATCCGACCAGCGACAAGTTTTTTGGTGATGCAGTTTCAAATGCAGACCAGGTTCTTGCCGCCGGAGCTTCGGCGCTACCGGATTTCAACCTTGACGGTGACAGAGGTTATGGATGGCACGCATGGGATCCGCAAAGCGGAACAAATCCCGCTGTACCGCCCGTGCTCGACGTAGAGGAAGTATAATTTCAGATATATTGGGAGCCGACCTTCTTTCCAAATTAAGAATAAAAAAAGATAACACATCATGAAAAATATTGCAGAAATACCCTCTAAGACAAAAAACCCTGTTCAAAACAACAATGGTAAGGGACATAATAAAAAATTCACCGCACCGCGTATTCCGGTAATTAAATTCGGACGCGAAAGGGGCAATGAACATTACACACCCTGGCTTACCGTCAGGGCGAACTATGGCGATTTTGGTAACCGGCCATTACCCGCGGGAACTGTATTCTGGGAATCTCCGGATGTCTGGGTGCAAAGCTCAGCAGGCATCAATCAGCCTGTTGTTGGCGAAAATAACCAGGTATTTGCACGCATCAGCAACTACGGTCAGCAAAATGCGTCAGGGGTTATGGTGAAATTCTGGTGGGCAAACCCTTCAATGGCCATTACCGAAAGCACGGCACACCTGATCGGGATTGGGTACACCGACGTACCTTCTGGGTGGTCGGTTAATGTACAATGTCCCGTTCCATGGGTACCGGTAATTGAAAACGGCGGACATGAATGTCTGATTGCTGAGGCGTTTATACCGACCTTTGATCCACTTACCGCGCCAATGGATCCGTTGGATGATCGACACGTAGGTCAGAAGAACGAACAGCTGATCATGCTGCAACAGGGACAGTCATTCATCACACGGGTAAGGGCAGTAAACATTACTGCACATACCCAGGAATTACGTTTTGACATACATCAGCTACATCAGACCGAAATTCATCCTTTGTTGAAACTCAGAGCTGCCAACCTGCCCGATATGCTGGTGCCATCAACAAAAAAACTTCAGATGGGATTGGATTTCGACAAGGCCCCGTCAGGTTTCATAAAACCGGCTGTGCTTTTTACAGAACGCCTGTTGCTACGCGGGATTCACAAAATTGAGGAATGGCTGGAAAAAGCGTTGGAACATAGTCACGTGAGTCATACCGCAAGATTTGAGCCTTGGGAAAGCCGGACATTAGAGATCAGCGGCAAAGTACCTGATGATGCAGAACCCGGCCAGACGTTTCTCTTCCGGGCTACGCAACGCATTGGCAATATGGTAACCGGCGGTTATACCGTCCACGTGGTAGTGGTTTAAATTTATTGATGGATAAATTGTTCGGAGGCACAGGCCACGCATTTGCGTTTGGCTTGTGCCTTTTTGTTATTGGATTTTAGATAAAACTCCTGATATTTCTTTCTGATCTGCTGGCCAGGTTTTGTATCATCCCCCTTACAATTACCATTTTAATAATTTATTTAATTAATTTGCCACAGAAATTATAATAATTAAAATGAGTTATTCAAAAATTACCTATTTGCTATGCGGACTTGGATTTACCTTGTTCACAGCCGCATCCGCATCGGCTCAAACCGATACCCCTAAATATAATCACCTTGATGTTTTCGGACCAATTACCTGGCCTGTTACCGGCGATGGTGATCGCTCTGCCAGCGGTCAGCCGGGTGAGCATTACTGGCAGAACAGAGCCGATTACCTGATAAAAGCATCATTGAACGAAACTCCGCAGGATACAACCATCACCGGAGATGTTACAATTACCTATACCAATAACAGCCCGGATAACCTGGATTACCTTTGGCTACAGCTTGACCAGAACCTTTTTAAACCTGGTTCACGCGGGGGCGCGACTACACCTATCGGCGGCGACCGTTTTGATGTAAAAGGCTTTAGCCGTGGCGGCTATCATATACAGTCAGTAACGGTAAGTTATAAAGGCGATACTTATACGACAGAACCGATCATTACAGACGCCCGTATGCAGATCAGGCTGAATAAACCAATGGGCGCTAAAGGCGAAAAAATACAATTAAAAATAAATTACAGCTTTTCTATCCCGTTTTATGGTGCGGATCGGATGGGTCGCAAGAAATTTAAGGACGGATATGTTTACGAAATTGCAGAATGGTACCCACGTATGTGTGTGTATGACGACGTAGAAGGCTGGAACACGCTACCTTACATGGGACTCGGCGAGTTTTATTGCGAATACGGTGATTTTGATTACTATATAACCGCTCCTGCAAATATGACGGTAGTGGGCTCAGGCGACTTGCAGAATGAGTCGCAGGTGCTGACCGATGTTCAGCAGAAACGATATAACGAGATGCGTAAAAGCGATAAGACGGTGGAGATTATCAAACCGGATGAAGTAGGAAAACCTGAAACTCATCCGTTTAAAGGCACGCTGACCTGGCATTACAAAATGGAGAACTCCCGTGATATTGCCTGGGCTGCTTCAACCGCGTTTATTTGGGACGGTGCTAAAGTAAACCTTCCTTCCGGCCGCAAGTGTATCGCGATGAGCGCCTACCCTGTGGAAAGTTCAGGTGTTCATGCATGGGGCAGATCAACCGAGTACCTTAAAAACAGTATCGAAATTTATTCAGCGAAGTATTTCGAATATCCCTGGAACTCTGCTGTAAACGTTTCAGGTGTTGCCCTGGGGATGGAATATCCCGGCGCAATCTTCTGTCTCAGCAGACTTAAAGATGGCGGGTTGTGGGGCGACGTTACCCATGAAATCGGTCACAACTGGTTCCCGATGATCGTCGGCTCAAACGAACGTAAGTACATGTGGATGGATGAGGGTTTCAATACTTTTATCAACCAATACTCAACTGAGAAGTTTAACAACGGCGAATACTTTAATGCGAAGGCTCGTCCGTCCGGCGGAATCGCAAGATTTATGAAAAATGCCAGAGACCCGCTGATGACCGCGCCGGAAGCAATGGGCCTGAATGATTATGGTCAGTATTACAACAAAACATCCCTTGGTTTGGATATGTTGCGTAATGTCGTGCTTGGTCCTGACCGTTTTGATTATGCGTTTAACGAGTATATCAAACGCTGGGCTTTTAAGCACCCCCTTCCTTATGACTTCTTCCGCACGATGAATGACGCCGCAGGTGAAGACCTGAACTGGTTCTTCAAACCATGGTTCTTTACCACATGGAAACTCGATCAGGCTGTGGGCGGTGTAAAATATGTGAAAGACAATCCTGAAAATGGTGCGCTGATCACTTTGGTAAACGAAGACAAGATGGCGATGCCGGTTGACCTGAAAGTTACCCAGGCAAATGGTAAGACAGAAACAATTCATTTGCCTGTAAATATCTGGCAACGTGACGGTACATGGACGTTTGTTTATCCTTCAACGTCAGCCATTCAGTCGCTGGAGATTGATCCTGACAGGCAGCTACCTGATGTTGACCGTAAAAACAACGTTTGGCCTACCAAATAAGTTAATAACTGAAGTTAAGGAGTAATATTATTGAGACCTGTCTTGCAAAAAGACGGGTCTTTTTTTTTCCGATTATATCGGCTATTTTTATAAAGGCAAAAATCTGATTCACAACCAATTATTGGAGCCTTATGAACACATTAAAAAGAATCATAGGAATATCCTTTCTGTCGTTTTGGGCGGGCGTTATCTTCGCACAAAACAATGTGTATAACGATCTTGTAAAGTCCGCCGACAGCTCTTACACACAAGCAGACTGGAAAAATGCGGCTGAAACTTACCGTAAAGCGGTCGCCGACACTTCCACCAACGCAGGATTATGGCAACGTTTGGGAACTTCGGAACTGATGACAGGCGATGATGACGATGCGCTGGAAAGTTTTAAAAAAGGATTGCTTTATAAACCGACATTTTATCAGCGCAGTCAGATACAGCGTGGCATACTCAATATTTACGACCGGAAAAACGATTTTAAAGACGCATTAGCCTTTCTTTCGCATGCGGTTGATAATGGGTTCAGCAATTTCCCGATGTTTGATACACTGAAGATTTTTAAGGCAAACGGCAATTCGCCTGAATACCGGGCTGTACTGGACAAGGCACGCATCAACGCGTATCCGTGCATGGCCGAGCCACACAATAAGGATTTTAATTTCTGGGTTGGTGAGTGGGATGTTTACCAAACCGGAACTCATGTGCTGGTGGGCCGAAGTTCCATTACGAAATCAGATGGCGAATGTACGATCCTTGAAAACTTCCAATCGCTGATCCCCCCCCAGTCCGGGCACAGCATAAATTACTTTGATCAAACCTCAAAAACCTGGGAACAAATATATTCCGGGTCCGGCGGTGCGCATCAATTATATGATCAGGGTGAATATAAAGATGGCAGGATGGCCTTTCACTATAAAAGCAGCGCTAAAGGACAAAAATTTGACGGTCATTTTTTCTTCTATAATTTAGACGCTGACACGGTCCGGCAGGTACAGGATTATACAACAGACGGCGGCAAGACCTATCAGACATCGTACGATCTTACTTATATCAGGCGGAAAGCAGAAAAATAAAATCACAGATAGCATAAGCATTCAGGGTAGTTATGATATATTACACACAACTTATTTTTATAAAACCGGGATGCGAGGATGCATTTCACGCATTTGAGGATCAGGTATTGCCGTTACTTGGCGATCACAAAGGCAGACTGATCTACCGTGTACGGCCAGACAAGGACGCTTTTATTGAAAGCAATGACGAGGAACCTTATGAGATTCATCTCGTGACATTTGACGACAAGAAAGATTTCGAAACATACAAAAACGACCCGAGAAGGCTTGATTTCATCGAAATGAAAAATGCCTCGGTAAAAAACATGATATTAATTGAGGGCATTGCCTTATAATAAATAAATGCCGTTAAAATAAGACTGTTAAAATAAAGAAATATTACATGGCCAGCGGCCAGTTATAATGTATTTGTGCTTCGATCAGCCCAAGATACACGCAGTACCAGGCGATCATGTGCAGGATAAGCAATTCACGGTGTCTTTTATAACCTTTAGTTTCAAATGCGAGCGTTTGGGTGCCGGTCGTTACAAAGAACCGCTTTTCTCCTTTGCTCGGTCTTAAGGTCGATTTTAATAGACTAAATACCTTAACCTTCAGGTTGCTTTTCGGATCGTGTATGGTTCCATCCTGAACCGTATCAGTCTTTGGAATGGAAATCAGATAGTTCGACATAGCATTTTGCATTGATTCAGATTCAATGCTGCAATTTTTACTCCAAAACCAGCCGGGAGCTCTCTTCCGACTGGTTTTATGAATAATATCTGCACATTTTAGTATGGGAAAATGGGAAAAATGATAAACGCTATATACACCAGACATGTTGCACTTGGGCAAACAGTGTAAGGTTTAATGAACAGTACGCGTAAAAATTAAGCCATAGCGGGAATTTTGTTGCGCAATTCTTCGTACAGTAGAATTACTTTCCTTTGCAGGTTGGCAATTTCCGCTTCACGATCAAGAATTTTCTTTTGGGCGATGCTTAGATGCGTAGCCTGAGGTTCAATGTCTTCCGCGTCGAGTGCCAGCAAGCTTACTACGTTAACTTCGTAGATATTGGCGATCTGTTCAAGACGTGAAAGGTTAATATCTGTAACACCGGTTTCTATTTTCGAGAACGCAGGTATCGAAATCCCTAAACGGTTAGCTACGTCTTCCTGGCTCCAGCCGCGCTGATGACGGATGGTACGAATGTTTTTACCAACCGATTTGTTGGTCTTCTTTCTAAGGTTCTCAGTCATGATAGTTTAGTCGAATAATTTAAATTACTGTAAATGGATTAAATTAATCAGTCAAACCTTATGCCATATTAATTAAAGGGCAAAATGCATTTGCTATTGAATTAATTAAAATTTTCAGCGGGAAAAGTGGGGAATGTTTTCTACGGAAATAGGAAATTTTTTGCTTAATTGTTAAGAATTCTAAGCTTGGCAAACTTCAACAGCAATTGCTTCTGTCCTATTTCCTTGAAAAAAATAGTAGCCTTTATATCCGGTTTATTCCCTTCCATGTTTAATACCTTGCCAAATCCGAACCTTTCATGTTCAACTTCCATACCAACCTGAAGATTTGAAGTATCTGAAGGCGCAAAGCCCGGCGTCGGGACATGCGCTTTGGCAAGTATTGAAGTCGTTTTTACTACTGGCGGCTTGGGTTTTGAAAATGTATCCGCATTTCTGTTGGTGCTCCAGGCCTTCCGTTCGTCATCAAAAAAGGGATTGCCGGATGTTGCAGGGCGGGCAGTAAAATCAAGTTCGAGATATTGCGCATCGATCTCATCCAGGAAACGGCTTGGTTCACAACTTATGAGTGAACCGAACTTAAAACGCGAAGTAGCATAACTGAGGGTCAGTTTATTTTCCGCCCGCGTGGTCGCCACATAAAAAAGACGGCGTTCCTCTTCAAGATCACTGCGCGAATTAAGTGACATTTGCGAAGGAAACAGGTTCTCTTCCAACCCTACAACATAAACATGCGGAAATTCAAGGCCCTTGGAAGAATGAATGGTCATCAGGGATATGGTATCTGCATTCTTGTCTTTATCGTTGTCATCATTGGTAAGCAGTGCCACGTCCTGCATAAAGACATCCAGTCCTTTTTCTTCAATATCCTCCCGCTCGCTGAACTCTTTTATACCATTCAATAACTCCTGGATATTTTCATACCTGTTCAATCCTTCTACAGATTTATCCTCATACAGATCTTTCAATAAACCCGAATGCTGCGCAATATGCAGCGCGGCCTCGTAAGCGCTCAGGTTTTTGGTAATGACCTGAAAGCTTTGTATCATAGTCGCAAACGCTGCCACTTTCCCTGATGTCCGCGAATCAAGATAGCGTGGTGCATCCACAATCACTTCATAAGGCGTAATTTTATACTTATCCGCATTTACGATAATATGATCAACTGTCGTATCACCGATACCCCGCCGGGGGTAATTGATTACCCGTTTTAAGGCTTCCTCATCATTGGGATTGAACGTCAATCTGAAGTAGGCGATCAAATCCTTGATTTCCTTACGCTGATAGAATGAAAGCCCTCCGTAAATCTTGTAGGGCATCCCCAGCTTGCGTAACGCCTCCTCCATCGATCGCGATTGAGCGTTAGTGCGGTATAATATAGCGAAATCGTTCCACTTCATTCCCCTGGTGCTACGTTCCTGCATAATGGCCTCAGCCACCAGCTTTCCTTCTTCATTATCGCTGAAGGCACGCATCACCTTTATTTTGTCGCCCGTTTCGTTTTCGCTGAAAACCCGCTTTTTAAGCTGCTCTTTATTATTGGCAATAATACTGTTTGCTACGTTCACAATGTTCTGGGTCGAACGGTAATTCTGCTCCAGCTTATAAACTTTCAGATCGGGATAATCCTTCTCGAAATTCAGGATATTTTGAATATTAGCGCCGCGGAAGGCATAAATACTTTGCGCGTCATCACCCACTACACAGATATTTTCGTTAACGGCAGCCAGCTTTTTAACAATAAGGTACTGCGAAAAATTGGTATCCTGATACTCGTCAACCATCAGGTACCTGAACTTGTGCTGATATTTGTTCAGCACATCAGGATGTAACTTCAGCAGCTCATTGGTTTTAAACAACAGATCATCAAAATCCATCGCCCCGGCGCGATAGCAACGGGTAGCATAGTTCTGATAGATAACACCTATTTGTCCCCTGCCGCTTGAAAAATCGTCAGCCTGTATTTGTTCATTCTGCTGATACTCCTGCCACGAAACGAGATTATTCTTAGCTGCCGAAATACGGTTGTGTACAAAATTTGGATTATAAAGCTTGTCGTCCAGGTTCATTTCCTTCAGGATTGCCCTTAGTACACTTTTGCTGTCATCCGTATCATAGATCGTAAAGTTGTGCGGATAACCGATCTTATCAGCTTCCACACGCAGTAATTTGGCGAAAACGGAGTGAAAGGTACCCATCCAGATGTTTTTGGCGTCAGGCCCGACGAGATGGGTTATACGCTCGCGCATTTCGCGGGCGGCCTTGTTGGTAAAAGTAAGTACCAGGATATTAAAAGCGTCCACACCGCTTTGAATAAGATGTGCAACCCTGTATGTGATAACCCTTGTTTTACCCGATCCGGCACCGGCAACAATCATTACCGGGCCGTTTATTTGCTCGACAGCGGCCCGCTGCTCGGGGTTTAATCCCTGTAGATAATCCAAATTCTTTTCCTCTTTTCTGCAATGGCGAAATTAGGCTTTTTGACGTTAAAGCTGAAAGGATATTTGATTTAGTGAGAAGACTTGTAACAAAAGCTACGGAAGTTGTGATCAAATTCTACAGATCAAAATAAAGTTGGTTATCCTGATTTTCAAGGCATGATCACAGGCTCGTTTTTACCGGGTCATGAAGCATATCGCTCATTTCGATGATCTTGTTATCTATCTCGCCTACACATTTGTTCATCATTTTGATACACTCCGGTTGGTCAACAAGACCTTCTTTTTCAAGATTCATTAATCCTTTAAGCGTGGCGATCGGGCCGCGTATCTGATGCGAGAGATAAGAAGAGTATTCCGAGAGCTTTTTATTCTTGACCTGAAGATCTTTGGTGCGTTCGTCGATGATCTCCTCAAGATGGTGATTGATTCGGTCGAGATTATCTTTTTGCCGCGATACTTCGGAATTAAGATCCGAAAGCTGGTTGTTGGTTTTCGCTTTGCGTTTTACGTTGCTGATCAGCAATCCCACCAGTACCAGCAACAGCGCCGCAACGATGGCAACCGCCCAGAACTTCACACGGTCATACGCCTGACGCTGCAGTAAAAACTCATTCTCTTTCTGGCGGGCCTGTTGTTTCACGCGTTCTTCCATCATCTTTATCTGCGTGATCGTCGCCTGCTTGGTATTGGTACTATCCTGTGTATATATCTTCTGAAGATAGGTTAATGCCTTCTGATAATTCTTTCGTTTAAATTCAAGCTGATAGGTGGTATATTCAAAATCAGATTTTATTTTATCATTTTTGATCATATTCGCATACAGCACCCCCTCTTCTATCGCCTTTTCTGCGGCAGCAAATTTTTTCTGCGCAATATAGGTGTCCGCAATAGTAAGGTCGATACTGGCAACCGCCTCATTCAGATCAAGCTGCAAGGCTTCTTTGTTGGCTTGTAAAAGTAATTTTTCAGCTTTATCATACTGATGAAGACTGTAATAGATCAGCCCCTGATTTTCTTTTAATTGCACAATGTTCACAGAGTCCTTCAGGGCTGTAAACAATTTCATACTCTTGTTATAATAACTCAGTGCCTGGTAAAAACTATATTTATGGTAATAAACCGTACCGATATTATTATAAGTACTGGCCATAAGCCGGTTATCATTCAGCTTTTTTGCTATAGCCAGGGTCTTGTTTAAGAAATCAAGTGACAGGTCATAATCCGTATTCCTGTAGAGATTTCCGATATTGTTATACACCTTCCCCTGTCCAGCCAGGTCCTTTAACTCTATAAAATAGTTGAGCGCTGTTAAATAACTGTTGATCGCCTTTACTGATTCGTCAAGATAATAATACCCAATACCCATAACACGATATGATTCTGCCATACCGGGTTTGTATTTAATGCTTTTTGCGATTTCGAGGGCTTTGTTTGCATCATTGATGGTTTGTTCAGGACTTGTCAAACGCATGGCAAAGCCTTGTTTATTTAATTCTATAACAGTGGTGCTGTCCTTAGCGGTCAGACCCTTTACGTCATCAGCCAGCGCTGCGTGCGTAAATGCTATAAAGAAAATAAATAACAGGTATTTTTTCATCAGGGTATTAATACGGTTGATTCGTGATAAGGTTATGATTATTTAAAATTAGTTATTTA
This sequence comes from Mucilaginibacter sp., assembly GCA_035547875.1. GTDB lineage: Bacteria > Bacteroidota > Bacteroidia > Sphingobacteriales > Sphingobacteriaceae > Mucilaginibacter. The sequence continues at coordinate 112,740 of DASZTX010000055.1, forward strand.
TATAGACATTATTAATTTATTCGAATTTTATTTGCTTTATTAAAAAACATTATTTACTTTTGATGCTGATAAATTATTTGACATAGAAGTCGATTTGATAAACATCGCTTGAGAAGGGTATTTTTCGGGTATTATCACACCTGAAAAAAAGTATTCAGCCACTCAAAAATCAATATCAACTTCCTGGAAATAAGCACTTTGACTCATTAAATTCAAAACATTTTGCTTAACGGCAGCTTGTTCGTTTCGTTGTCTCCCTAACCGAAGGTTGACGCGGATTCCTTGCGTTTATAAGGAAAATTAATGTCTCATCGGCCCCTAAACACGGCGTTGCAATTTTCCTGCCTGCCTTTCTGCGTACTTGTACGTCAGATTATCTTGAAAAGATGCGTGCAAAATCCAACTAATTTATCAGCTGAAAAAGGATATAATAAATTAGCATATCATTAAATTTTTAAATTAAATCGTTAATCACTCAGTATGAAAAAGTTATTTTTTTCAGCAGTGATCGTTTTAAGCGCAGCATCTCTCTCAAATTCTATGCAAGCTAAAAACGTTACTGCAACTCAGGTGTCTATCCTTGACAAACACAACACGGGTAGCTCTGACTTAGCCGACAAACACAACACGGGCAGCTCGGATTTTGCTGACAAGCACAACACCGGAAGCTCTGATTACGCTGTTGCTGACAAGCACAACACGGGCAGCTCGGATTTTGCTGACAAGCACAATACCGGTAGCTCTGACTATGCTGTGGCTGACAAGCATAACACTGGCAGCTCGGATTTTGCTGATAAGCACAATACCGGTAGCTCTGATTACGCTGTTGCTGACAAGCACAACACTGGCAGCTCGGATTTTGCTGATAAACACAACACTGGTAGCTCTGACTACGCAGCGGTTGACAAGCACAATACCGGAAGTTCAGATTTAGCTTAATTCTGAGCCTTTTATACACTGCTTTAACAGGCTATTATTAGCCTTTAGGTGGTGTTTATTTTCTAAATTTTTCTGCTGACTTTTATTTGAAAGAGTTATATCAAGCAGCTCTCCGGATAACGGGGAGCTGTTTTTTATTTAAGTACCTCGCCATATCCTAAGGTCATCCGTCCAAAACGGGCAGTGTTTTGTTCAAACAAACCCTATATTTGCTTCAAAGAGATATTATAATATGCAAATTATAAAAGATTACGTGGAACAGCATAGGGATCGTTTGCTGGATGAACTATTTGCCCTGCTCCGATTCCCATCGGTAAGTGCCGATCCAAAATATAAACCGGAAGTATTAAAGACTGCAGATTTTGTTGCAGACAAATTAAAGGCATCGGGCGCCGAAAATGTTGAAGTATGTTCAACGGCAGGTTATCCGATAGTTTATGGCGAAAAAATAATCGATCCGGCTAAACCGACGGTTCTGGTTTATGGACACTATGATGTACAGCCCCCCGATCCTATCGAACTCTGGAAAACTCCTCCTTTTGAACCAACGGTTCGTGACGGTAAAATATATGCACGCGGCGCGTGTGACGATAAGGGACAGTTTTACATGCATGTAAAAGCTTTTGAACTGATGATGCAAACCGGAACCCTTCCCTGTAATATTAAATTTATGATAGAGGGCGAAGAGGAAGTCGGATCGAACAACCTGGGTATATTTGTAAAAGAGAACAAGGACCGGTTAAAGGCTGACGTGGTACTGATCTCCGACACTTCCATGATCAGTATGGAACATCCTTCTCTTGAGACCGGGCTTCGGGGATTATCATATCTTGAAGTTGAAGTCACCGGGCCAAACCGCGATCTGCATTCGGGAGTTTATGGAGGCGCTGTAGCAAACCCGGCTACAATTCTTGCTAAGATGATCGCTTCGCTGCACGACGATGACAACCATATTACCATCCCGGGTTTTTACGATAAAGTAATAGATTTGTCGGAGACCGATCGGAAAGCCATCAACAATGCACCTTATGATGAGGCTGAATATAAAAAGGATCTTGACGTTGATGAACTATGGGGCGAAAGGGGTTACACCACCATCGAGCGTACAGGCATCCGCCCAACACTCGAAGTAAACGGTATATGGGGAGGTTACATCGGCGAAGGTGCTAAAACAGTGTTGCCATCAAAGGCTAATGCAAAAATTTCTATGCGCCTGGTTCCCAATCAAACATCCGATGAAATTACAAAGCTATTTACAGAACATTTTCTTAAAATAGCACCAAAATCCGTCAGGGTAAAGGTAACTCCGCATCATGGCGGGGAACCGGTGGTAACCCCTACCGACAGCATTGCTTTTAAAGCTGCACAAAAAGCTATTAAAGAGTCATTTGGGAAAGAGCCTATACCCACACGCGGCGGCGGCAGCATTCCGATTGTCGCGCTCTTTGAGGCGGAATTAGGTATAAAAACGGTTTTGATGGGCTTCGGGCTTGATAGCGATGCGCTCCACTCTCCCAATGAAAAATACGACATTTACAATTATTACAAAGGCATAGAAACCATTCCTTTGTTTCATAAGTATTTTGCAGAACTGAGCGGGGAATAAAAGATTCCTGACAACTGAATGGAAAGAAAATTGTTTGTGCGGACGAGTATTTGCAATTCGACACAATTGATGTATATTTGTGTTCTTCTTCAAACAACTCAACTTTAGCCTGTTGTTGCTATTTTATAGCAATAATTTCTGCGCTAATTTTAAATTTTCATTTACAAAATTAATTAACCGGCTTAAAAAATTATGCCTGATCAATTTGATTATAACTCAACCAGGAGTAAGCTTATACTCTCTGAATACGGTCGCAACGTGCAAAACATGGTTAAATACATCGTTAACCTGCCGACCAAAGAAGAACGCAATCGTTACGCCCAGGTGGTAATAGACCTGATGGGATTTTTAAATCCCCACTTGCGCGATGTGGCTGACTTTAAACATAAGCTGTGGGATCACCTGCATATTATTTCCGACTTCCAGATCGACGTGGATTCACCTTATCCAAAACCATCGATGGAAGCTATTCACCTTAAGCCCGAGCCATTAAGATATCCGCACCAGCGTATAAAATATAAACACTACGGCAAGACCATTGAGCTGATGATCGAAAAGGCTAAGAGCATTGACGATGCCGACCGCAAGAGGCACATGGTGCAGGCTATTGCCAATTTCATGAAAATGGCTTACGTGCAATGGAATAAAGATTCCGTAACTGACGAAAGTATTCTCAGCGACCTGTATCACATGTCCGGCGGCGCCTTAAAACTGGAAGATAACGTTAACCTGAATAAGGTGGAGTTCCGTGCCAATACGCACAGCAATAACAACCAAAGCCGCGGTCGTAATAACAACAATAATCAGCGCAACAATAATCAGAACCGTAACCGCAACAACAATCAAAACCGCAACCGTAATAACGGGTCGAAAAAATATTAACAACCCGTAATTCATGATTGGTAGTTCATGCAAACAAAGTAATTTCACCCCGGCAACTATCAATTAGTGCGGTACTATGAAATACTAACCAATAACATGAATAAACATGACTAATGCATTTGAAATAATTGGCGGAACGCCCTTAAAGGGCGAAATCACTCCACAGGGGGCGAAAAATGAAGCATTGCAAATCCTCTCTGCGGTTCTTTTAACCAGTGAAAAAGTTACCATCAGTAATATTCCTGACATCAAGGACGTCAACAAACTGATCGAACTGCTGCGCGATATGGGTGTTATTGTGGAGCAGCTTTCACAGGACACCTACAGTTTCCAGGCAAAAAACATTGATCTTAATTTCTTCCTTTCCGATGCCTTTAAAGAAAAAGGCGGTGGACTACGCGGATCGATCATGATCGTGGGTCCATTGCTGGCCCGGTTTGGAAAGGCGTCTATTCCAAAACCTGGAGGCGATAAGATTGGCCGTCGCCGACTTGACACACATTTTCTTGGTTTTGAAAAACTCGGCGCAAGGTTCGATTACGATCAGACCAATGGTTTTTTTAATGTTGATGCGTCCAACCTGAAGGGCACTTATATTTTGCTGGACGAAGCCTCTGTTACCGGAACAGCCAACATCGTTATGGCGGCAGTTTTGGCTAAAGGGACGACGACTATCTACAATGCCGCTTGCGAGCCCTATTTACAGCAGCTATGCAAAATGCTGAACCGGATGGGCGCAAAAATAAGCGGGATCGGGTCGAATTTATTGACAATTGAAGGAGTTTCAGAACTGGGCGGAACGGAACATCGTTTGCTGCCGGACATGATCGAGATCGGATCATTTATCGGGCTTGCCGCTATGACCGAGTCAGAGATCACGATAAAAGACGTTAAATACCAGGAATTGGGAATGATCCCGGATGTATTCAGACGACTTGGGATCAAAATGGAACTGAGGGGAGACGATATTTATATTCCGGCTCAGAAACATTATGAAATTGAAACCTTTATTGATGGTTCGATCATGACCATTGCCGACGCTCCATGGCCCGGATTTACTCCTGACCTGCTGAGCATTTGTCTGGTGGTGGCGATACAGGCTAAAGGGTCAGTATTAATTCACCAAAAGATGTTCGAGAGTCGTCTTTTCTTCGTCGATAAATTACTGGACATGGGTGCACAGATCATATTGTGTGACCCTCATCGCGCGACCGTGATCGGCCTCGACAAACAGGTGCAATTACGAGGAATCTCGATGACTTCACCTGATATTCGCGCTGGCGTATCATTACTTATAGCCGCTTTATCCGCAAAGGGGAAATCAACGATCTACAACATTGAACAGATTGAACGCGGTTATCAGCATATCGACAAACGACTTATTGCTTTAGGAGCAAATATCAAACGCATCTGAGTAAAATAAGAAAATGGTTCGGAAGAGGCAGGATGAATTCATCCTGCCTTTTTTTGCAGGTGGTCTTTGCTTTTGCCAAAAAAAATTAACTTTACTCCCGAACCATTAACAAAACATGCCCTACCAGAATCGCAGATCAAGTTATACAACTTTCATATTGCTCTTTGTGGCCATTAAAGTAGGGCTGAATTTACTGGCAATTTCACATTTCGGATTTCACCGGGATGAATTACTCCACCTTGTTTTGGCCGACCATCTTGACTGGGGATACAAGGAAGTGCCTCCGTTTATTGCAATAGTTGCCAAAACAAGCGACATATTATTTGGAAGCTCTGTCTTTGCCGCGCGTATCTTTCCTACCATCTGCAGCGGACTGATCATTTGGTTCACCGGGCTGATAACTGTTGAATTTGGCGGCCGGAAATTCGCCATAGCGCTGGCATGCCTCGCCTTGATATTTTCGCCCGCCTTTGCCGCCAGCGGTTATCTTTTCCAACCAGTTGTTTTTGATCAATTGTGGTGGGTTATGGCGGTTTGGCTGCTTACCAGATATTGCAATACCTCTTCCGTTAAATATTTGTATTTTCTCGGCGTGGTGGTCGGTATAGGTATGCTTACCAAATACTCGATGGCCTTTTTCACCTTTGCGCTGCTCGCGGGTTTAATGTTCAGCAAAAACAGAAAATTGCTGTTGAACAGGCACATCATTGGCGCGGCCCTGCTGGCAATGCTTATTTTTCTCCCTAATCTGATCTGGCAGTTACAACATCATTTGCCAGTGATCACACACATGAAGACACTGCGGGAACAACAGCTTGATTTTATCAAACCGGCAGATTTCATCAAGCAGGAATTGCTGGTAAACGGCATCGCGCTCTTCGTGTGGCTTACCGGATTTATTTTCCTGCTTTTTTCGTTCAGACTACACAAGTTTCAGTTCGTGGCCATTGCGTTCGTTATCATCTTTGCTTTTTTTCTGGTGATGAAAGGCAAGAGCTATTACCTGTTCGGGGCTTTTCCAATGCTTTTTGCCGCTGGTGGCTTTGGCTTTGAACGCTGGCTAAAAACCGGCAGCCTGACGCTTCGTGGCGTCGTTATTGCCGTTTTTACCCTTCCTAACCTAATTTTTTTCCCGATGGTGCTGCCGTTGTTTCCACTCAAACAAACGCTTTCAGCCATCGCTTTCTTCAATAAACACATTCCTGCGACCCGGTTTGTTACTACGTGGGAAGACCAGAAACAACACCCCCTTACGCAGGATTACGCCGACATGCTTGGGTGGGATACCATGACGGCATTGGTTGCGAAAGGCTGGAATCAGCTGACAACCGAACAACGACAGCACACTCAGATATATGCCGATAATTATGGCGAGGCGGGTGCAGTGCATCACTTTGGCAAACAGTATAACCTACCCGATGTCATCTCGCTCAACAGCAGTTTTACACTCTGGGCGCCGGATAGCCTCAACGCCCAATATATTTTGTATGTTGATGACCAGGGTGGCGGTAATATAAAGAGTTTTGCCCGTGCCCTTGAAAGCTACCGAAAAATCGGCGAGGTGACGGATACCCTGGCTCGTGAAAGGGGCACGGCCGTTTTTCTGCTTGTTCATCCCCGCGCGCCGATTAAGGAGCGCTATAGTAAAGAACTTGCCAGAAAACGTCTCGAATAATTATACCGGCCTGCTAAAAATCAAACAAAAGGGTTGATATTTGATTAATGATTATTAAACAACGACCATGCGCGGGCTAAAAACCATCATCTTCCTGCTTATTTCCAACACATTTATGACTTTCGCCTGGTACGGGCATTTAAAATTCAAAGATTATAGCTGGGGAAAAAATCTTGGCCTGGTAGCAATCATTTTTATCAGCTGGGGACTTGCATTTTTTGAATACCTTTTTCAGGTTCCCGCCAACCGTGCAGGTTTCAAAGGCGATGGCGGCCCGTTTTCGCTGGTGCAGCTCAAAACGATACAGGAAGCAATTACCCTTACCGTTTTTATGATATTCAGCATCGTTTTTTTCAAAACGGATAAACTTGGCTGGAACCACATCGTCGGGTTTGGGCTAATCGTACTGGCAGTATTTGTGATCTTTAAAAAATGGTGATCTTCTCTGGGAATAAAATCAGGGACTTAATTTCCGGTTGACGATCCGGTCGGCATAATCCTGTATAAAGGCCTTACAATCCGCCATTCCTTTCGTCATTTCAGCGTTTACCTCTTCCCCGGCAAGATTGTGCTTAAAGCTATTGTCAGTGCTGCTGTAAATCCCTGTGAATTGCTTACCATCAAAAAGGTAAACATAATTCCCTTGCATAAACTGGTAAATATTCCCCGGTGAGTTGATCACCCGCGGCGTTTCATCGGGCAGGTTGCTGACCAGGCTTCTCCCCCACGACCGGAAAGGCTTATGATATCCGATCAGATCGGCCAATGTCGGATAAATATCCATCTGCGAAGCAAGGTCCGTGCGTTTGCCCTCCAGTCCATACGTTTTGTTTGCGCTGTAAAACAGGACAGGCACAGCAAACCGGTTAACCGGCTTCGCGTACTGAGGATAATAAGTTTGGTTGGTATGATCGGCTGTGATCACAAAGATCGTATTGGCGTACCAGGGTTGGGTGCTTGCATATTGAAAAAATTGACGCAGGGCAAAATCGGTGTACTGCACACATTTGTCAATATCAAGCGGTCCCCCCTTAAACCTGTTCCTATACTTCGCAGGGATTTGAAAAGGGTCGTGAGACGATAAAGTAAAAAGGGTGGCCATAAAAGGTTGTTTTTGTTTACTGAGCGTTTTCCCGGTAAACTGAAAAAACGGCTCGTCCCAAATTCCCCAGATGCCGTCAAAGTCTTTATCGTTGTTATATTCAGTCCTTCCGTAATATTTCTTTATCCCAAGAATATTTCCAAAGCCTTCAAATCCCATAGAACCATTTGCCGCACCATGAAAAAATGACGTTTCGTAGCCCAGACTATTACATATCGACACGATAGATTGTATTTTTTGTTTGGCATAAGGCGAGGAAGTAAACGCTGTCTGGAATGAAGGAATTCCTGCCAGAATTGACGACATTGCATGAATAGACTGACGGCCGTTTGCAAATGCGTTGGTAAATATGAGGCTGTGATCACTAAGCGAATCTAAAAATGGTGTGTACGAAACAAAGCCGGGGATATTCATTCCCCGGTTCATACTTCCCCAATACTCCCGCGCCATACTTTCCAAAATGATGATCATGATGTTTGGTCGTGAAGCAGGTTTGGTGACGTATTCTTTAACCGGTTTGATACTTTTTTTAATGTAAGAGTCTGTTTCCCAGTGCTGTAATTTAAAGCTATTGCTTCCAAGCGTACGAATAATGGCGAACGGTGTGTTAAGCACAATATCCCCCTGATTCGGCACAGATACGTGTTTATAGGCATCAACCATATTGATCGGCCGCGTGCTGTGCTTAAAATCGCCCCTGACACCACCGATCATCAGCGCAATGATCAGCAAAAAGCACACAGATGACGAAACAAAATAGATTTTTTTGCTTCTTACCTGTTTCTGCTCTACCCTTACACGATAATAAAGCCATATCCAACATGCACTTAAGATCACGTAAAGCGCAATAAGATAGCTATACGACCAGGAAAAATGCTCGAAAAGCGCCTTTTTATTGCTTTCGTCTGCAAGCAGGTCAAGTGTTGCTTTTGTCGATCGCACCTGGCTGAAACGATAATAAACTATATCAACAAAATTCGTTGCATAGGCTATCAGATTAGTCGTAAAATATAAAATACCTAATCCTCTTTGAAAGCCTTTGCTTGTGTTAACCGTTAATGGTAATACGCTTAAAATAATGAATAAGCTGTTGATGTACAACAGAGCTGTAGTGTCAAACGCGAAGCCATAGTAACAAAGGTTAACAAGGGTTTTAAAATCGACACCGGCAAAAAGATGAGCATTTAATAAAAAAAACAATACCCTGGCAATAAGGTAAAACAAATAGGCCAATGCCAGTCTGTACAGTAACGCCTTATATTCGCTGATCCTTAGATAATTTTTCATTGACGATCAATTCATCGGTAATTCCCTCTGCGAAACCGGACAAACAGGAGCTGTACGTTATTGACTTAATTGTTCGTATGGCAGATAGTGAGGTAACCTTCCGGTAAATATAGTATCGTGCAATTAATTAGGTAATATAAAATTTACAATTTGTTTAAAATAAAGAAACATTTACTTAAGGATAACAAAACACAAAAAAAGCCATCTTAAAAGATGGCTTTCAATCATATTTAAGCTGCTTTATTAGTTAGAGATCGCATTGATAATATCGTATTGCGTAATTATTTCAATCTGGCCGCCGCTGTCTTCCACCAGCACAGCTATATTATCTTTATTGATCATGCCTGAAATTTTGTCGATTGAAGTATTTAAATCAACAAAAGGGAATGGCTGGGTAGTTATATTCATTACCGGCTGAGATTTGATGGATGGGTTCTCAATAAGCGAGTTCAGGATATCGCTTTCCGTTATCTTACCGATCACCATATCCTTTTGAGTCACAGGAATCTGAGAAATATTCAATGCCTTTATGGTGTTTATAGCTTCAAGAACAGTCTTTTCGCAATCAATGGTCACAATCTGCTGATTCTCCTTTTTTGCGATAATATCGCGTGCGGTCAGCTTTTTGTCTTTCAAAAAACCACGGTCGCGCAGCCAGTCGTCGTTATACATCTTGCCCATATAACGTGACCCATGATCCGGAAAGATCACAACCACGACGTCTCCCGATTTGAAACGATCCTTCATCTGTAATAGCCCCGCAACGGCGGCACCCGTAGAATTACCCGCGAAAATACCTTCTTCGCGTGCTACCTCGCGCGTCATCAACGCTGCATCTTTGTCGGTTACCTTTTCAAAATGGTCAATCAGGTCGAAATTAACGTTCTGTGGAAGGAAATCCTCCCCTATACCCTCTGTGATATAAGGATATATTTCATTCTTGTCAAAAACGCCGGTCTCCTTATATTTTTTAAAGACCGACCCATAGGTATCAATACCTAATATCTGAATATCCGGATTCTTTTCTTTCAGAAACCTTGCAATTCCTGAGATCGTCCCTCCTGTGCCGACCCCGGCTACCAAATGGGTGATCCTGCCTTCTGTCTGCTCCCATATTTCAGGGCCTGTGGATTCATAGTGGGCCTGCGAATTTGATAAATTGTCATACTGATTAGGTTTCCATGAATTGGGAACTTCCCGCTCCAATCGCGAGGAAACCGAATAATACGAACGATTGTCTTCCGGATCGACGTTGGTAGGACAAACGATAACTTCCGCGCCGAAAGCCCGTAAAGCATCAAATTTTTCTTTCGACTGTTTGTCGGTGCTCGTGAAGATACATTTATAACCTTTTATTACCGCAGCCATAGCCAATCCCATACCTGTATTTCCTGAGGTTCCTTCAATAATGGTTCCGCCTGGCTTCAGCTTACCGCTTTTTTCAGCATCTGCTATCATTTTCAGCGCCATGCGGTCTTTTATAGAATTCCCCGGATTGGTTGTTTCTATTTTAGCCAGCACCATTGCCGGAATGTCCCTGGTAACCTTGTTCAGCTTTACCATTGGCGTATTGCCGACGGTTTCCAATATATTATTATACCACATAGATTTAAGTTTAAATATTCCCCGGAACCGGTTTTCACTCAAAATTACTTTTCTGACCGGTATTCCAAAACCAAACTGCCTGGAATTTGAACCACGATTAATTAGTTATGATGAAGGGTTAAAATATCAGATGTTTAACGGTCAGACCGTTGTTGATCAATTGTTTTAATGATTCAATTCCAATTCTCAGGTGTGTTTCCACAAACTGTTCGGTCACCGTTGAGTCGCTTTCCGCAGTTTTAACGCCTTCCGGGATCATTGGCTGATCCGATACCAGAAGCAAAGCGCCGGTAGGTATCTTATTGGCGAACCCTGTGGTAAAAACCGTAGCAGTTTCCATATCGATGGCCATCGCCCTTAATTCTTTCAGGTATCTTTTAAACTCTTTATCGTGTTCCCAAACACGACGGTTTGTCGTATAACAGGTTCCGGTAAAATAGTCCCTGCCAAAATCACGTATGGTAGTTGATATTGCCTTTTGCAGAGCAAACGCTGGTAAAGCGGGCACTTCGGCGGGCAAATAATCATTCGAGGTACCCTCCCCCCTGATCGCTGCAATCGGCAGTATCAAATCGCCTACCGCATTTTTCTTTTTCAAACCGCCGCATTTTCCCAGAAAAATCACAGCTTTTGGCTTTACGGCAGTCAGCAAATCCATGATCGTTGCCGCAACCGGACTTCCCATGCCAAAGTTGATGATCGTTATTCCATTCGCCGTAACGCTCTGCATCGGCTTATCGGCACCGAGAATAGGTGCATTATCATTCCACTCTGAGAATAGCTGGATATATCTCGTAAAATTGGTCAGGATAATATATTGGCCGAAATCATTAAGAGCACGTCCCGTGTACCTCGGCAACCAGTTATTTACAATGCTTTCCTTTGATTTCAACCCCGATGCAACTGGCGACTGGGTCTCTTTTTGTTTCTTTCCTTCTTTTTGGGGTTGCTGATCTTTTTTAATGTCTAATTCTTCATTCATCTTATCATATTTTTATAAATCCCGGACGGGATAATGTATCGACGGCCAGAAATATACCAGACCGGATTTTTATGAGACGCTGAACCAAAACGAGCCTTGAGCGCAGATTTGGTATGACTTAACCTCGCGTTCCGAAGGGGGTGCAAAAAACCCCGGCATCAACCAGGGTCTTCACTATGCTAATAAAAGTATGTACCGGTTATATGCTTACTGTTAAGCCACCTTTAACTTTTTCAAGTCAGATTTTTCAAATTTCTCCCTCGCGTAGTCAAGCGTAACGTTTAAACGTTTGATATCTTTCTTCGACGGGAATTCAAACATCGCATCGATCATTATTGCCTCACATATTGATCGTAATCCACGGGCTCCCAGTTTAAATTCCACCGCCTTATCAACGATAAAATCAAGTACCTCATCATCAAATTCCAGCTTAACCCCCTCGTATTCAAACAACTTTTTATATTGTTTCAAAAGTGAATTTTTCGGCTCGGTCAGGATGTTATGTAAAGCCTCTCTGTCCAGCGGATTAAGATAAGTTAATACTGGCAGACGCCCAATCAACTCGGGAATCAGCCCAAACGACTTTAAATCCTGCGGGGTTATATATTTATAAAGGTTTTTAAGATCGATTTCCCCGTCGTCGCGTTTCATCTTGTAACCCACGGTTTGCGTACGTAAACGACCGGCAATCTTACGCTCTATGCCGTCAAAAGCACCACCGCAAATAAAGAGGATATTATTGGTATTAACGGTGATCATTTTCTGATCAGGATGCTTCCTTCCACCCTGCGGCGGAACATTTACATTCGTACCTTCCAGGATTTTTAACAGGGCCTGCTGAACACCCTCGCCGGAAACGTCACGTGTTATGGATGCATTATCGCTCTTACGGGCTATTTTATCTACCTCATCAATATAAACAATACCGCGCTCGGCAGTGGCCACATCGTAATCTGCAGATTGAAGCAAGCGTGTCAGAATGCTCTCTACGTCTTCACCTACATAACCGGCCTCAGTAAGCACGGTCGCATCGCAAATACAGAATGGGACGTTTAGTATTTTGGCAAGCGTTTTGGCAAGCAGGGTTTTACCTGTTCCTGTTTCGCCTACCATGATAATGTTTGATTTTTCAATTTCCACATCATCTTTTTCTATACGCTGGTTCAGACGTTTGTAGTGATTATAAACTGCAACGGACAATATCTTCTTGGCATCATCCTGGCCGATAACATACTGATCAAGGTGAGTCTTTATCTCAGCCGGTTTAAGCGCAGCGGGGGCCGAAGGCGACGATTTTACCTTACGTACCTTAAGTTCCTCCGCCAGAATTTCATTAGCCTGATTAACGCATTTGTCACAGATGTGCGCGTCAAGTCCGGCAATCAGCATCAAGGAATCCTGCTTACCAGCGCCACAAAACGAACATCTTATCTCCTTGCTGTTTTTATTCATCTGATTTACTTTTCTTATTCAAATTTAACGAAAAAAGTCTGTATTTAAGAAAGCCGGAAAACGCCGTCAAAATCAGACATTTTCCGGTTCCTTCCACTCAACAGCTCTCTGATTATTTTTTCGGGTTATTGCCCCTCAAAATTTCGTCCACCATTCCAAACTCTTTTGCCTCCTCAGCGATCATCCAGTAATCACGGTCAGAAGCTTCCCAAACCTTTTCATAAGTTGCACCGCTGTGATCGGCAATGATCTGGTACAATTCCTTTTTCAGCTTGGTAATCTCGTGATACGTAATTTCTATATCACTTTGTTGCCCTTGCGCTCCACCAGATGGCTGGTGGATCATTACCCTTGCATGAGGCAGCGCCGCTCTTTTACCGGCAGCACCGGCACATAATAGCACCGCACCCATTGAGGCAGCCATGCCTGTACAGATCGTAGCAACGTCGTTTGATATGAATTGCATCGTATCATATATACCCAATCCTGCATAAACGGAACCGCCCGGCGAATTGATGTATATCTGTATGTCACGCTTACTATCAGCTGATTGTAGGAAAAGCAATTGAGCCTGAATAATGTTTGCAATATTTTCATAAATGGCATCGCCGAGGAAAATGATACGGTCCATCATCAAGCGGGAAAAAACATCCATCTGTGCCACATTCAACTGGCGTTCCTCTATAATGTAAGGTGTCATGTCGGTCGGAACGGTCGTGAAACCACTTGTTGGCATTGCACTGCGCTCAACGTTACCAATAAATTTATCTACATAGATGCTGTTGATCCGATGATGCTTCACAGCATATTTCCTGAATTCATTTTTATCAATGTTACTGCTCATGATTTTTTTGTTAAGATGCGGTTTTAATCGCGATAAATATAGTTGTTACTTAAATACTTTTACGATCAGAAAGTTTATAAAAAGTAAATTTATCCGGCACTTACAACCCGTTGCACTTGTTATTTAACGTAAAAGTCCGAAAGCTGGACAAACTGCTTTCGGACTTTTTACGGCGGTCAAACCGCCTTATAAAACAATTAATTGCGTTTATGACGCCATTGTTGAAAACTCTGCGTAGGTAATCTCTTTAGGTTCCAGCGTTACAACGCCTTTGATATAATCAAATACCCTGAACGCCTTCACATCTTCGAATACTTTATTTGCGTTCTCTTTGTTCTGAAGGTATTGAACCGTGTACTGACCCAATTGCTCTTCGCTCAAACCCTGACCATACATAGCCAGTTGCTGACCAAGACGGGCTTTTGCCAATTCAAATACCTCTTCGTATTTAATCTCGATATTCTGATCTCTGATCACTTTATTTTCAATCAAAGTCCATTTGAGATTGCGGGCAAAATCACTGTAACCTGCTGCGAGTTCTTCGTCAGTAAGTTTTTCATTGGTCGCCTGCAACCACCGTTTCAGAAACTCGTCAGGTAACTCAAACTGAACTTTAGTCAGGCTATACTGAAAAATCTCATCCTGTAGTTTGCGGTCAGAGTCCTGTTTCATCATCACCTCAATCTCTTCGGTTATTTTAGCCCTGAACTCTTCTTCCGTTTTAACGGTATCCTTGCCGAATAATTTATCAAAGAACTCCTGATTTAAATCAGCTTCTTCCAAACGGTTTACATTCTTGACCGTTAAACGAAAATCCGATTTTAATTCTGCTGCGGTTTCCTCATCTATCTTTAATAAGCCTGCTACCTTTGCCGCGTCGTTATTAAAAGCTTTCTGAATATCCAGCACTACCTCGTCACCTTTTTTAAGACCGATCAATGATGATTTTATTTTTTCATCCTTTATCTGATCAAGTCTTACTGATCCGGTATTGGTAATGCCATCCTCAAAAACAGAACCATCAGGCGAAAGCTGCACCAAATCTGCATAAAGCACATCATCGTCTGCCGATACGTCAGGATTTGTCATTTTGCCATAGCTGCGGCGGATGTTTTTTATACGTGACGCCAGTGTTTCGTCATCCACTTTAATGTCGTATTGTGTTACTTTATCATCAGCGGAGAACGAGACGTTGAATTCAGGTGCCAGACCAACTTCATAATTAAATTCAAAGTTATCGGCAAAGTCCCAGTTATATTCTTTATCATCACCGCGTTTAGGCAAGGGCTGACCCAATACCTCCATTTGCTCATCTTCGAGATATTTATTCAGGGTATCCGATAGCATATTGTTGATCTCATCTACCAGGATACTTTTGCCGTACATCTTTTTTATATGCGATGATGGCACCATACCTGGGCGGAATCCCGGTATTTTAGCTTTTTTTGCGTGTTCTTTTATCGCTTTATCAACGCGGGGCTGATAATCCTCCGGATCGATATTGATCTTTACAACTGCATTGAGGTTATCTATTTTTTCCTGTGAAATATTCATCTTTTACCGGTAATTTTATTCTTTTTTGTTTGTTCGCAAAAGGCCTCAGATATCTGAATAAAAAAGCCTTTGCTTTTGGAGGTGCAAAGGTATGAAAAAAAGTCGGGAGGAAGAAAAAATAAACAGGCCTGATGTAACCTCTAAAAGACGTTAGAACAGCTCGTCCTGATTGCTCTAACGTCCCCTTCCGAAACTCTATTTAAAACTATTGGCGGTAAATCTAACTACTTTGTTATTAACCTGTTTTATAGTTTTTAAGTAAGCGTACATCGCAGTTAAATCGCTTTCGGTAATACCGGCGTAATCGTACCACGGCATAATGGTTTGCGGATCAGTAGGCGACACCGGCGTCAACTTCGAAGTATCGCTGAAGTTTTTAAATCGCTGCACAAATGCGGCACTTGTCCAGGTGCCGATTCCTGTTTCTTTATCCGGTGTTATGTTAGCCGAACGGATATCATTATTTCCGATCCGAAACGACCTTCCCCCGGCAAACTCCATTCCAGGCAGCATCTTTCCGTTATTATTCTGCGTATGACAATCCATACATCCCCCTGCATTGACCAGGTAGGCGCCATATTTTACGGTGTCCGACGCACTTGGAAGCGATCCGAGGGTCGCTTTCCGCGGCATCGTATGAACGAGGATATTTAGCGGGAAATTATAGCTGGCGCGCGGGTACATAACTGCCACGGGTTTGAGCGTACGTATATATGCAATGATTGCATAAATATCTTCCCTGCTCATCTTCGAATAGTTCTGCCAGGGCATCAGCGGGAAAATAGCTGAGCCATCTTTACGAACTCCCGTTGTAATCGCACGGAATATTTCGCCGTCTGTCCAGTTTTTCAAATTATATGAAGTGATATTAGGAACATGAACGCTGCCCGGAAAATTTACTTTTTCGTCAAAAACTTCACCACCCTGGCCAAGTTTTCCGTCAAGCACCGGACCGGCAAATTTTGTAAAATCGCGTTGGGAATGGCAGTCGGTGCAAAGGGATACGTGATTGGCCAGATACCGGCCGCGGGCCACGGTCTCTGCGGTTACCGGTACATGAATGTTTTCAGCTTTGCCAACATTCGGCAAACATAAAGTGATATAGGAAATTGCAGCAACAACTACAATCAGTATTGTTACGACGCCGTATAACAATACCCGTTTAAATTTTTTCATTGTGTGGGGAAAAGGATACTGGACGAATATAAAAATATATCCGTAAAATTCAAATAATCAATAATTTACATTTGTTGAGAGTTCAAAAAAAGGCGACTTTTTAAAATCTGTTTAATCAGCCTTTTCAACCGAGGAACCATCGGATTTATCCGTATTGACCACAGAAGGATTACCGTAGTACTTAATTACTGATCCATCACTCCCCCGAGCATTCAGCGTTGTCAATACATTCAGTTCAGCATAAGAGCCGTCCGATGCACGTACGGATACGGTTCCGCTTACAAAATCCTTTGCATGAATACTGCTGCCATCGCTTAACTGCACCTCCGAGGTCGATGCCTGACCGGATAAATTCAGCACCGAAGCGTCGCTGCCGTGCATGCTGACATGACTTGCTGTGAGTTCAAGCGAAATACGTGACCCGTCCGATAGACGGATGCTGATATCCTGTGCGTTGATCTTCCCTTCGCTGATGACCTCAGCCGCATCTGAAGCTTTTATACTTTTCAGCATCTGCACCGGAACCTTTACAATCATTTCGCCGCTGTTGCACATATTCTTTTTAGTGTATATGTGCAAGGTTCCGTCGCTTACGGTCGTTTTAATATATTTTAACAGGTTGTCGTCTGCTTTAATACTGATGGTATTTGAGTTGTCTTCGCGGATCACAACTTTGAAAGACTCTGCAACGTCAATCTTATTAAAACTACCGATCTTACGGTCCTGGGTGATCTGGTTTCCTGACCCATTAACACAATTAAAACGGCACGATGAGATGCCTGTTGAAATGATTAGTGTCAGAAGTATCAGGGCGTATTGTATTTTCTTATTCATGGTTTTTAGTTCTTTTGACTATCGGTGAGGAATTTACGTTACATCAAATTTAAAAAAAGCTACCAGATTGGTGGCAGCTTTACACGCTTTATTTGTTTCTGTTATTTTTTAAAGGTCTGCCAGGTTAAATGCTTTTGCGGGTGTGGCAGGAACTGTTAAGGCGCGGCGAACAACTAAATTTTTGTGATCGATATTTTGTTCATGATCGCATTTAAAAGTGCATTCATCAATTGTACCGCTAAGGTTTGCTCTTGCATCGTCAAATACGTTTAAGTGTGTGCTGTTAGCGTCAAGATTTAAATGAGCAGATGCATGATCGTGAAGATCAACATCAAATTCTATTTTAGAAATATCTCCGAAAGATTTTACCTCAGCATTGTCAAAAGCTGAAACACCACGGAGGTCATTAGCGGTAACCCATACGATCAGTTTATCGGCTTTATATGAAGATATCCTCAACACGCCGTTGCTGCTTTGAACAAGTGCACTTTCGCCGTAATACTTGTTATAAACCTTTACCTGGTCGGCCGCACCGTCGCTAATGTAAAGCTCAACGTTTCCGCGCACTTCAATTTTGCTGATGGCGCTGATGTCGGTTAAAACAGTAAAGGTATCGTCAGCATTTTTTGCTGCTGCATAAGTTAAATTTGTCATCCCGAGTGGTAAAACTAACGCTGCAAAGATGGTTATGATTTGAGTTTTCATGATATGTTTTATTTTGAGTGTCAAGTAATTGTGTTCTAAATACACTGATATGACGGCCTCAATCAAAAATCGTTACAGCAATATGGCCTCTATTAGGTGCAGAGGCGGTTTTTCCCGGTAAACCGGGAAATTTTGTCGGTGAAAAATCAGTGGGTTTTGCATCGCTTCGCGATATTAGCGAGCGATATGAATCATCCTGAAGAATAGGCGTTCCTTGATAATATAATTGATCCGTAAAGGGCATTTCAGCCGCGACAAAAACCCGTATCTTGCAAGTTCAAATCAACGGACTATGAAATACACTCTGGGCATTGATATCGGTACAGGCAGCGTAAAAGCAGTAGCTGTGGATGATCAATGCCGCTCATTTGAGGTGTCGCAGCAATTTTATAACTATCGGTCACCTAAACCGGGTTATCACGAACAGGATCCCGCCGAAATATGGCAAGCCTTCAAGGTCGTAATAAACAGCATTACCTCGAGAATTGGTTCATCACCGATGACAGTGGGCCTGAGCAGCGCTATGCATAGTGTTATACCCGTTAATGAGGATTGCGTGGCTTTAGGACCGATGATCACCTGGGCTGATAACCGCAGCAGCGAAATTGCTGAAGGCTTAAGGATGACTGCTGAGGGTATGGCGATCTACGAAACCAGCGGTACGCCCCTGCACGCGATGTCGCCGCTGTGCAAGATCATATGGATAAGAGAGAACGATCCGGTTCTGTTTTCGCGAACCAGTAAATTTATTTCAATAAAAGAATATATCTGGTACAGCATATTTCATGAATATGAACTCGACCAATCCGGTGCATCATGCACCGGTCTGTTTGATATTTTAAATAAAACCTGGAATGCCGCTGCGCTGAATCTCGCCGGCCTGTCACAGAAGCGGCTTTCGAAGGTGGTGCCAAACGACTATTACCGAAAGTATTTTAACAGCAAAATATCGCCTGATTTTGATTTGATCAACCCGGGTACGCCTTTTGTTATCGGTGCGAGTGATGGCTGTCTTGCCAATCTGGGCAGCATGGCCGACAAGCCCGGTATCGCGGCAATTACCATCGGCACCAGCGGTGCAGTGCGCGTGGCCAGCGACAGGCCTTTGCCTAATGCAGATGCAATGACCTTTAGCTATATTTTAGATAAAGACACGTATATCTGCGGCGGTCCTATAAACAACGGGGGGATAGCCTTACAATGGTGGTTAAAAACCACTAAGAACCAATTGGAAGAAAACGACTACGAAGAATTCTTTAAAAGGGCCGATACTGTGAAGCCAGGGAGCAAGGGTCTGTTATTCCTCCCCTATCTTACCGGGGAACGCGCCCCGGTTTGGGATAGCGAAAGCTGCGGGACGTTTTTCGGAGTCAGACTACATCATAATCATTCAGACTTTTCGCGGGCGGTGCTTGAGGGGATTTGTTTCGCATTAAAAGATGTGCTGGACGCGGTACAACAAAAAGCTGAACCGATAAAACAGATCAATATCAGCGGAGGCGTGGTACGATCGGATTTGTGGATGCAAATGCTTTCGGATATCACCGATAAGAAACTGGTGATGGTGCAAAGTGATGATGCTTCCGCGGTTGGGGCCGCTCTGCTCGCTATGAAAAGTACCGGCATGATTACCGCCTATCCTGAGGCCCCAGCCGAATCGGTCAGGATTTTTGAGCCAGATAAAAAAAATGCGGAAACGTACGCCCAACTATTTGGCATCTATAAACAGCTTTACCGTAACCTCAAAACCACCATGCGTGACTTAAGTAAAATAGCACCGACTTTATAGTTTTAGAATATTCGGAGCGAGACTGGTGAGAACCGGCGCAAGTATGGCAAGCGCAACCTGCAGACTTTGCACCGGAGTTTCCTGTATCAAAAAAGCATTAAAAGTAGCCTTTTTGTCTCCGTCAATTTCCTTTTGCGGTACATCAAATAACATCGTCGTCCCCTTGTACCGAAGACGGTAATACACCGGCAGGTAAAGCAGGCCTAAAAAGAAAGTAAACAGCAGACCGTAGAGATACACAAAGTTTGAAGGAAAAATATCGATATTGAAGGTTATTTCAGTCAATATGGAACGTCGCAGAGCATCGGTAGTGAGTATTGAAAAAACGATTAATATAGCGTCGATCAGCAGGAAAAATTTTAATTGGTTTCGGAGCAACATGAATTTCCCGGCCATCTTTTTTTGCTGATCGTCAGACAAGCCAATAACACTATCAGGAAGCTTGCTAACGGCGCAATTGATAATCAACTGCCCTGCAATGGCGATCAATCCGACACCAAGATTTATAAGCACTACTATATTGAGCTTCTCCGGGTGATTCAGCAATATTTTAAATTTGTCCATTATCTCAAAGGCCTGCATCATGTGATTATTCTGTTGTGTATAAACTATTAACACGGCCATAGCTATAACTATGGCGAAACACAGCCAAACCATACCCGCTGAAATATTAAAGATCCTGACAATATCCCGGATTGCCTTTATCACTACAGGGGCCAGCGCAAATGAGATGCCCATCATGATAGAAATCAATGCCATCCAAACTAAAAAAACGGAATTGTATTCAAAAAAAAGCGCTTTATATGGCAGGTCGCGGGTGGTCTTAATATTCTTTAATCCGGCTGTGTCTGTTTTGGTTGTTTTATGATAAACTGCCGTTATCGTATCTACAGCAGTCACAACGGTACTATTGACAACCTTGTCCGAATCCTGAACGGCAATATATTCCGTTTTATGCCCGCTTAACCTGACATCGTTTACAAGCAATTTTTTGGTAATGATCATAGATGATCCACCCAAAAAAATGATCAGTAATATGTGGCGCGCCCGGGGCGTCAGGGTATGTGATAGTTCTCGCATTGCGGTTAGGTTTAATAGTTAAATATAATTAAATCCCCGCAAATTACTTTCGCAAAATTATCTCCTAATGTAAGGAGATTGGTAAACAAAAAAGCTATCTGCTTTACACAGATAGCTCCCGTAATATATATTGAACTTTTGCAAAAGTAATATTTAGAAACCCGCTTCGGCGAGCATAGCTGATGCAGCAGGTTTGCCTTCCTGAAAATGGGTTGCAGTGAAGCTTGCTTTTTTAACATTCGACTCAATGTCGCGGCTAAGGTTTAACTCATCTGCCGAACCGTCCAGATTGATTCGGGAATTATTTTTAACGGCGATATTCGCGGTAGATGCATCAAGGTCCAGTCTTGCCTCGGCGTTGTCATGCAGATCGACATTAAATTCAATTTTTGATAACTTGCCGAACGATTTGATGTCCGCATTGTCATAAGCTGAAATGGAACGGAGATCGTTGGCGCTTACCCAAACTACAAGTTTTTCAGGCTTGTATGATGCGATGCGCAATACCCCGTTGTTGTTTTGTACCACAGCGCTTTCTGAATAGTATTTATTATAAACTTTTACCTGGTCTGATGGGGCGTCAGAAACGTACACCTCAACGTTCCCATAAACTTCTATTTTGTTAATAGCGCTTACGTCGGTTAATACGGTATAATTGCTGTTGTCGGCATTGCCTGCTGTTGTTACAGTGCTTGCATTTGCTCCTGCAGATAAAACCAGGGCGGAAAATAAAGTGATTATAGCGGTTTTCATGATCTTATATTTTTTTGTTTTCTATTATTGTTTTTGTTTTCAAGTAACACCAATAAGACGGTATGCGAAAAAAAACGTTACACCGAAACCTCCTCAAATAGGCGTAGAGGCAGTTTTTCCCGGCGAACAGGTTATTTTTATCGGCGAAAAGTTTCAGAAAATATTCAGATCGGTCCCTCAGTCGGCGGCATAAGCAAGAAATAGTCGGCATGCTGTCGTTCAGCAACGAGCAGGCAAAATAAAAACGGCGGATGAACTATTTCGTTTTCATCCGCCGTTTTAAGTATCAGCTGTCAGTCACCGTCCTGCGTGGTAAATTGGTAGGTTTCAGTATTACCGACTGGCAGGTCGGAGATAGCTCCACGGTTTAACTGCCACCAGAACCGCAGCCTTGGCTTTTCGCGGTTACCAATTTCATTCATCGAATCGGCGTCATAAAGGCGACCGTTCACCATCACATATTTTATTTTGGTGCTGTTGTGAATATCGTCAAGCGGATTATCATTTAAAACGATCATATCAGCCAGTTTGCCGCGCTCAAGCGATCCTATTTCCTTATCCATCCCGAGATAGGAAGCTCCGTTTATAGTGGCACAGCGGATGGCCTGCATCGGCGTCATACCACCCTGTGTAAGCATCCAGAGTTCCCAATGCGCGCCAAGTCCCTGCAATTGTCCGTGAGAACCAAGATTGACTTTGGTGCCGCCGTCTGCTATCTGTTTTACATATTTTGAAACTTCGATATGACCATAATCTCCATACTCCGATTCGCTACGCCTGCGGGAACGGGCATCAACAATACTTTGCGGCGTAAAATTGAGCAGATGCTGATTTTTCCATACCTCAGTCCGGTCATACCAGAAGTTTTCACCAAACTGCGTTCCATAACAAACGATCAGCGTCGGTGTGTAGCCCGATTTACTGGCATTCCATAACGCCTTTACATCTTTGTACACCGGCCATACCGGTATATTATGCTCCACCCCGGTATGTCCGTCCAAAATCATGGTCATGTCCGTAAAAAAGGTAGAACCACCTTCAGGTACTACTTCCATTTGCAGTTTGCGGGCAGCCTCGATAATCTCCTGACGCTGCTCGCGGCGGGGCTGATTATAACTTTTTACCGAGAACGCGCCAACATCTTTCAACCTGCGGATGTTGGATAGCGCATCATCAAAATTATTGATCACTGCCTTAAAATCGCCATCGGCGCCATATAATATCGTCCCTGTAGAATAAATCCTCGGGCCGACCATATTTCCAGCCTTTAGCATTTCGCTTTGACTGAACACCATTTCCGTATTACTTGAGGGATCGTGCGCAGTCGTCACTCCAAAGGCCAGGTTGGCATAATAACGCCAGTCCTGCTGCGGGGTTATGCCATCCGGACTGGTAGGTAAATGCCCATGAACATCAACAATGCCGGGCATGATAGTTTTACCGGTCAGGTCGTACACTTTCACGCTATCCGGAATGTTAACATCAGACGACTTACCGATCTTGACAATCTTATTCCCTTCAATTATGATCGTACCCTTTTCAATAACCTCATCGCCTTTCATGGTGATTATGCGGGCATTTTTAAATACAATCGTGCCTTCAGGTACGTCAGTTTTTAATTTTAAGCCGATGTCCGTCCCGATGGTATCGGCAACCGGTGTTTTATCAGGACCGCCCTGAACAAACGGAAATGCATTGCGGATATCCCGGACAAAATACTTAGGCCCAAGCGTCCACATCAGCTTCTTGCTGTCCTTGCCCCAGTGCAGGTAAGTGCCAGCGTCTCTTGTCAGTTTACTGAGGGGAATAGCCGTGTTTGTTGCGGAAAGATCCTGAGGGCTGCCGGTATAGATCATCGGCGTAATATAGCAGTTATACAACTCGGTGAACGCCATCCATTTACCATCAGGGCTGGGGCTGAACTGCGTGGCATATTTGGATGTGTACAACGTTTGCTGGTTGGCACCCGTGGTGTCCATCATTTTATAAGCCTTTTTATCCCCCTCGTAGCTTTGGTAATATATCTTCGAGTCGTCGGCAGAATACTGCGGATAAATACCGT
The DNA here is from genome assembly GCA_035547875.1 of Mucilaginibacter sp. GTDB lineage: Bacteria > Bacteroidota > Bacteroidia > Sphingobacteriales > Sphingobacteriaceae > Mucilaginibacter. The sequence continues at coordinate 136,481 of DASZTX010000055.1, forward strand.
TATCGATGATCTTTTTAGGTGTACCGCCGTTAACAGGGATGGTATAAATCCCCGGATTGGTTCCGAATGCATAACCGGAAGTGCCATTCCCTTCGCCTTTACGGTAAACAATTTTATCTCCTTTGTTAGAGAATTTCGGCGAATAATAATAACCTTTTTCTGCTGTCAATCGGGTGACTTCGCAGGTTGTCAGATCAATTTTGTTGACCGATGCCTTCAGTTCATCCGTCCAGTCAACATATACCAGCGATTTTCCGTCCGGACTAAACGCAGGCTCGTATTCAAAATCCGGTGTCGAGGTGATCCTTACCGGCTTACCATCCGGCAGCGCTTTAATATAAATATACCCGGCAGCATTAAATGCAACAACATTTCCGTCAGGCGATGTCGTTAACTGGCGGATCATCTTTACCGTAAATTCATCCGTAAATACCTTCTGCTGAAAATGAAGCGCCTCCGTGATCGATTGCGTGCTGCTTACCTCGAACGGAATTTGTGTAACATTCAAAGAATTAATATCAATATTCCATATTTTTCCTTTAGCATAGAAAACGATATTCTCGCTGTCTGGCATCCATGAAAAGTTCGGATATACCCCAAAAATCGCCCAGGTCTCCTGCTGATCATGCGACAGACCGTCATAGATAGGCCATTCTTCCCCCGTTTCCAGATTATGCAAAAAAAGCACGGACTTTAGCCTAACCCGTTTTACAAAAGCCAGCATTTTACCATCCGGGGATATCTGCGGACGGCAAGCACCACCTGCGCCGCCGGTTACCGTCTCAATGTCGCCTGTCTCACGGTTCATTCGTTTTATGGCATAAATGCCTTTATATGGGTCTTTATTATATTGAAAGTCAGGTCCGGGAGTAACATCCTCGCTCCAATAAAGATATTTTCCATCAGGAGAAATTATGGGTTCGCCTGCATCCTGCTGATCGTTCTTACGCTTGGTAAGTTGTATGCCGTCTCCTCCATTTATATTGTAAAGCCACATTTCGCCAGCGCCAAGAGAGCGAGTCGCCGTGAAGTGTTTACGGGCCACCACATATTGCCCGTCAGGCGACCAGGAAGCATTATTCAATAGCCTGAAAGTTTCTTTAGTAATAGAATGCTTTCCGCTACCGTCAGTATTCATTATCCAGATATTATCGCCACCCTCCTTGTCACTGGTGTAAGAGATCAGTTTACCGTCCGGGCTAAACCGGGGCTGAACCTCGTAAGTCTTCCCTCCGGCAAGCAGGGTTGCCTTTCCCCCTGTAATGGGTATGCTGTATATATCACCCAATAAGTCGAATACGATAGTCTTGCCGTCAGGACTAACATCGAGATTCATCCAGGTGCCTTCATCGGTATTGATCGTAACTTTTTTTTCAGGAGCTCCGGGGGGATTGTCCACATTCCATTTTTGAGCTAAACAACTGAGAGAAAGAAATATAAGAAAAAGCGATGTATAAATTTTTTTCATAGGAAGTAATTATGCTGCTAATTTAACATGATTTACGGAAAATAGCTGTGACGGCCTAAATGTTTCCATACTGTGACATAAGCAAAAGGACCCGCTCTTAAAGGCTGATAGAATGGGTTGTGACCGATACCTCATTATCAGGAGCTGAAGATCCAGGCGGCCTGATCGTAGATTATGAAATGTTTTTTGCACCGGAGAGCGGTTTGTTTTATATTTAAGCCTGACGCTAATCTTCTCACTGCATGAAATTAAATCTTACCCTGCTATTTTTCATCTTGCTAAACCTCCAGGCCTACTCGCAATCAAAAAACAACGTTTCCCTGCTTTTTGGTGCTGTAAATAACGATGTGAACATTCACGGTGCAATCGGGGACTATGGATATACTCCCAAAAGTGGCATACTGTATGGTTTAACTTATTCAAGGGCATTAAACCATTCATTAGCTTTCGAAACAGGCGTGGTTTATTCCAATAATAAAATACAACTCAATACCGATGGCCCATTGAGCCACACGACGGACGGAAATGTTCATATCCTGTCTGTCCCTGTTATCTTAAAATATACATTTCTGAAATACTTATATGCCGATGGCGGGTTGCTGGTTGAAAATCAAACAAATAATTCCATAATCAGAGACCAATCAGGCATTGGTTTTGAGTTAGGCCTGGGTGGAAAATATGATGCCGGACGCGTGACGTTTTTTCTCAATCCGTTTTTAAGGGAACACGCAGTTATTGCCTTTAAGAGCGAAGGTTCCAGCCAAAATCTTTTGGAGGGCGGACTAAAGTTAGGTCTGGGTTATAATTTCTAATTAAAAACAGGGAGAAATTATCCATCATAACACATCACATTCTTATAGATCGTGTTTTATATCTTTATCGCCTGAATTCAAGATGGGCACTGAATTCCGACATCAGTAAATGACGCTTCAGGAAATATTAAAACAATATTGGGATCATGATACTTTCCGGCCCATGCAGGAGGAGATTATCAAATCTGTTTTGTTGGGACATGATACCCTGGCGCTTTTGCCTACCGGAGGCGGCAAGTCAATTTGTTTTCAAGTTCCGGCAATGGCAAAGGAAGGTGTATGCATTGTCGTATCTCCGCTGATCGCATTAATGAAAGATCAGGTAGAAAATCTGAAAAGCAGAGGCATTGCTGCGGTTTCGGTCGTCTCGGGTATGAGCCAGCGGGAAATTGATATTGCGCTGGATGATTGCGTATATGGCCGGGCTAAATTTCTATACTTGTCTCCCGAGCGTTTACTTTCGGAATTGGTGCAAGAACGTGTCAGGTACATGGACGTCAACCTTATCGCGGTAGATGAAGCGCATTGCATCTCTCAATGGGGTTATGATTTTCGCCCCTCCTATCTGCATATCGCAAACCTGAGAGAAATACTGCCCGAAGTACCTGTATTAGCCTTGACCGCCACGGCGACAATGGATGTTTGCGCGGATATTCAGGAGAAACTGCGCTTCAAAAATGAGCTCGTTTTCAGAAAAAGTTTTCAGCGGAAAAATATCAGTTACGTGGTTCAGCAAACTGAAGACAAGTTTCGCAAACTGCTTGATATTCCAGCTGGTGTAAAAGGCAGCGGCATCGTTTATGTACGCACGCGAAAGGAAACTGCTGATATAGCCCGGTTCTACACAGAAAACGGTATAAAAGCAGACTTTTATCATGGAGGTCTGGAAGCAGCACAACGTTCAAAAAAGCAGGACGACTGGAAAAAAAACCGGATCAGGATCATTGTGGCGACAAACGCCTTTGGAATGGGAATTGACAAAGCCGACGTGCGCTTTGTAATTCATAAGGACATGCCTGATAGCCTCGAAGCTTATTATCAGGAAGCAGGCAGGGCTGGTCGCGACGAACAAAAGTCGTATGCTGTGTTGCTTTATAATTATGCAGACAGACTGAAACAGGAAAAGAAATTTGAGACAACTTTTCCTTCGATAGCCGAAATCAGGCAAATTTACCACCACCTCGCTAATTATTTTCAACTGGCCTATGGGGCGGGCGAGGGAGTTAGCCTCGGGCTTGATCTTGGCGATTTTTGCAGCCTTTACAAACTCGACAGCGTAAAGACACTGAATGCGCTCAGGTTTCTGGAACAGGAAGGATATCTTTCCTTTAATGAAAGCGTGTTTTTACCCTCCCGTTTCAGATTTGAAGTTAACAATGAAGAGCTATACAATTTTCAGATACAAAATCCCGGCTGGGACCTTTTTATAAAAACCATCCTGCGTTCTTACGGCGGTGCGTTCGGCAACTATGTCAGTGTGCGGGAGTTTGATCTGTCCAGGCGGTCGGATCTCAGCGTACAACAGGTCATCGACGGGCTGAAACAACTTGACGAATACGGGATCCTGAACTATCAGCAGCAAACGGACACACCGCAGGTTACTTATCTAAAACCAAGGCAGTCAAACGAGAATCTCTATCTGAATAAAAAACCGATAGAAGAACGGAAGGCTGTTTATAAAAATAAAATGAAGGCCGTCTTCGCCTATGCGGAAGGCAATCGGTGCCGCAGCCAAATACTGCTTAATTATTTTGACGAACACGAAAGCCCGAAATGCGGTATATGCGATATCTGCATTGAAGAAAAACGGAATAAAAATGCAGAAGACCTGTTCGATGAGATCACCGGGGAAATACTACAGCTATTAGCTGATGCGCCGCATGACATAGCCTCATTGGTTTCATCCCTCAAAAATGGCACCGACAAAGAGAAAATAGCGATCATCCGGCGCTTGCTCGACGCAGGTAAGATCAGATTTGCGGGAGATAAATTGATCATCGGCTGATAAATACTGACTTCTTTATCGCCGCAATCTCCCTCCATTTTTCCGAATATGCCGGACAAGCCCTCGTCCGTTAACCTATTGTCCTGGCTGATGCAAGGATAATGATATGGCATACCACAAAAAAAGATAAACCCTCCAAAAAAAATTCAACACCCGACCGCATTTTACGCCGCCGCATTTTCAAAAACCCGATCAACAGAAATGAATTATTCTCCCACAAATGCATTGGCAAAGCAGATTAAAAAAATATAAATCACTAATTACAAGAGATTTAACTGTATAATTTTATGAAAAAAATATATTTTACCGTTGGTGTATAAATTACACTAAGATGAGAAAACTTGGTAGATAAAATTCGCACCTTTGCAGACGAAAACGGGGCGTTGGTCTATTTGAGCAAGATATGGTGTAACGTTTTAAAAATGGACTCGTCCTATGGTTGTATTGAAAAAGATACAACAGTTCAGAATCACAACATTAAAATAATAGAACAATGAAAACCAAAATTTTTTCCGTAATCTCCTCATTAGTTGTAGTATTAGGATTAACAACATCAACTTATGCAAGCTCTGTAAACAGTGATACCTATACCGTTTTAAACGATATCAGTGCGATTACCAAAATCGAAATCCGCGGAAACGTAGAAGTATATGTTTCTGACGCTCCTGCTGATCGCGTAAAGGTCTATGATGATTATTATTCAGGCAGCGCGCTTGTTCAGAACAAAGACGGCGTTTTACGTATCGCATCTTATAAGGCTGAAAAGCTGGTAGTTTGGGTAAGCGCCAAAGATTTGCGCTCAATCTCCGCTTTTGACAATGCTGAAGTAAAATCATTCGGCAAATTATCAAAGATCAATTTCAATGTTGACCTGCATGATAATGCTACTGCGAAATTGGATATGGATGCTTTTAACGCTGACCTGACCGTTAGAAATCATGCGAGCATCGTTCTGACAGGAGATGCCAACAACTTAAACATCGACCGCGATATTAATGCAGTTATTAACAGTAAGAATTTAGCAGCAACCCACACCACAGAAAACAAATTCAGCTTTGCAGCTGACGATAATAACGACCTGATGGGTATGTAAGCCGACTTTTGCAAAAGTTCACTATATATTACGGGAAGCTATCTGTTTGTAAGGCAGGTAGCTTTTTTTGTTATCAGTACCCGGTTAACTTTTAACATATTTAGCCGTAATCATCAGCAGGAGCATGCGGTCGTCCTTTGCTTCGTTAATATTTTCCTTCAAAAGCTGAATAATTTCTGCATTTTTCATTTTTACAGCTATCATTTGCAACACCTGAAAAGAAGCGACTTCGATACTCTCGATATTTTGCAGGTAGAACAAAATCGACATATCCCGCAGCGCCGCATCATCTTTTTCATTTTTAATAGCTTCAAAAGCTTCTTCAATCATGGCCTGTAAACCAATACATGCCGCTGAATTGTTTTTTTTGCCCAAACGATCATATATAATATTCATCCGGTCAATTTGCTTTTTAACATCGTCAACCGTCTCCAGGATCGCCAGATTCAGATCGGAGAAATGAGCTTCCCTGGCGATTTCCGGAAAGTGCTCTACCATGTGGCGTTTGGCGCAATATATCTTATCGAGATTATCTGTAAAAAAACGTAACAGACGGGTGTTCCCCAAATGGATAACTTTCGATGGTTCTTTTGATTTCGACATGTAAAATGATTATGTGAGTACGTATCAAAAACCGCTCCACGAAAATGTTGTTTCCCGTTATTAGCATTTTTGTTAAAGACCACTCCCCATCGCACCAACGCTAAGAATTTTCCGCTGGTTCCTGCCAGAAAATGCAGTGGTTTTTTCCCGCATCACGAACGACAATACGCCTTATTAAAATGGCAAAAAATAAACACGCTGCAGAGGCAATTCTTTAGCCGAAAACCGGATGCTTTTGCGGTCTTTTTTTAAGGCTAAAACGACAAAAAAAATCGGGCAAAACACAAAAACACGCAGAATTTTTTTTTTTACGGGACTAATAAGTGTTCATTTAACGGTTATTTTCCGGGAACGTTCCCGGAAATGGGTTACATAATAGTAAAATTGCCAATTGTGTAATTTTGACACTTTAAAAAATTAAAAACTTCGTTTTTCTTAAAATTCTGAACAAAATTTACAAAAAATGCAAATCAAACCCCGCCATTTCGATATTTCGTAAAAGTTAAAATTAGTGTAATATTGGTCATTAAAATTATCTTTTATATAAAATTTGCTTTTATTACTTCTAAGTGTAAATTAGGCACACGTTGTTTTGACAGAAAATAACAAACCAATTGTACCCGGCATAAACTGCCCTATTTTAATTTAAAAAACTAAGATGTATATGAGAAAAAATTACTCAAAGAAGTATGCCCTCCTATGCGCATTTCTGATGATGTCAGTATTTGCATTTGCCCAAACCGGAGGCATAAAAGGCAAGGTGATTGATGAGACCAATCTGCCGCTGCCCGGCTCGTCAGTAACGGTTGACGGGACAACCTTGGGAGCCACTACCGATGCGAACGGTAATTACACGATCAACGGTCTCCGTCCGGGTAACTATACCATTACCGCAAAATTTCTGGGCTATATTGCCATTCAAAAAACTGTAACCGTAGATAACTCCGTAGTTACTGTTGACTTTGCTTTAAAACCGCAGAATACCACATTGAATGAAGTTGTTGTAGTTGGTTATGGTACACAGAAAAGCAAAGACCTTACAGGGTCTATCGCTACAGTAAGCGCGAAGGATTTTAATACCGGTGCTGTTACTACCCCTGAACAATTGATACAGGGCAAAGTAGCCGGGGTATCTATCATTTCAAACAGTGGTGCGCCTGGCGCCGGAAGCACCATACGTATCCGTGGTGGCGCATCCGTGAATGGAAGCAATGATCCGCTGATTGTAATCGACGGCGTACCTCTCAGCAATGACGGCATCGCTGGCGCAGCAAATCCGCTCGACCTAATCAACCCGAATGACATCGAAAGCTTTTCTATCCTGAAAGATGCCTCTTCTGCCGCCATTTATGGTAACAGGGCTTCAAACGGCGTTATTCTGATCACCACAAAAAAAGGTAAAGCAGGTAAACCGGTTATCGACTTTAACACACAATTCTCCGTTTCAAAGCTGTATAAAGAGGCCCCGGTGCTGACACCTGATCAGTTCCGTGCCTATGTGAACGCGAACGATACCACTTCGGACAAACGCTACATCAATTTACTTGGCAACACCAATACCGACTGGCAAAAAGAGATTTACAGAACAGCCATCAGCACAGATAACAATCTCAGTATTGCCGGAACAACCGGAAAATTACCATATCGCGTATCTGCCGGTTACACCAACCAGAACGGTATCCTGAAAACAACATCGTTACAGAGATACACCGCTGCGGTTAATCTAAGCCCAAGCCTGTTTACCGACCATTTAAAGATTAACTTCAACTTTAAGGGAGCCCAGGTAAAACAGCGGTTTGCAAATGAAGGCGGCGCCATCGGAGGAGCGGTTAATTTCAATCCAACTGTTCCGGTAACTTCAGGCGATGCTAAATTCGCGCCTTACGGCGGTTACTGGCAATGGACCGATCCAAGCAATACCCCGAGTGGCCTGAAATCATTGTCTCCGCTAAACCCGGTTGCAATGCTTGACCAGAATGACAACCGGAGCACTGTTTACCGGGCTATTACCAGTTTAGCCCTGGACTATAAGTTCCATTTTTTACCTGACCTGCATGCCAACGTGAACTTATCCTATGACGGATCCAAAGGTTCCGGTTATGATAAGATTCCGGCAAATGCAGCTTCAAACCTTGACAGCTACAAAGACCCTAATACCAATATTTACTACAGTGGAAACGACAGTAAGTACAAGTCGGTAAAAGGAAACACATTGTTTGAAGGCTTCTTCAGCTATTTCAAGGACATCAAAAGCATTAAGAGCCATTTTGATGCAGTAGCAGGTTATTCATGGCAGGATTTCAAGAACACAGATTATGTGAACTTTTATTCATTACCAAACAGTACCTATTACTACACCAGCAAATTTGCAGATGGTACCATTAATCCCAATTCTGCGTCCAATTATCCGCGTTATATAAATGAGTCGCAGCTGACATCATTGTACGGCAGGTTGAATTATAACTACGACCAGAAATATTACTTAACAGCAAGTTTCCGTAGTGATGTTTCCACCAAGTTTGCGCCGGGTATCCGTACAGGTAATTTCCCTTCGGTAGCATTGGCCTGGAAGATCAATAACGAAGATTTCCTTAAAAACAACGCTACGCTGTCAACCTTAAAACTACGCCTGGAGTATGGCGTTACCGGTAATCAGGAAGGTATCGGCGATTATGAATACCTGTCGCAGTACAGTCTGAGTAACAGCACTGCACAATATCAGTTCGGCAATCAGTTCTATCAGCTTTACCGTCCGGGAGCTTATTTCCCCGGCAGAACATGGGAACAAACTGCTACCAGCAATGCCGGTCTCGATTACGGTTTCCTGAATGACCGCATAACAGGTTCAGTTGACTACTATTACAGAAAAACCAAAAACTTACTGGTAGTTATCGGGCAACCCGCAGGTACAAACTTTGGTAATACTATTGTAGGTAACGTTGGCGATATGACTGACGAGGGTGTTGAGTTTTCAGTAAACGGCAAAGCAATTGACAACCAGACTATGGGTTGGAGTATCGGCTTCAATGTTACTTATAACAAAAACAAGATCACTAATTTAACAACCATTCCGAATCCAAACTATCCGGGTATTCAGGTTGGTAATATTTCAGGCGGTACCGGTAACTTTATCCAGATCGATCAACCGGGATATGCAAGAAATACATTTTACGACTATCAGCAGGTGTATGGCGCAAACGGCAAACCGATCGACGGTGTGTTTGTGGATCAGAACGGTGATGGCATCATCAATGACAAAGACCGCCTGCATGACCACAGCCCTGATCCGAAAGTTTATTTCGGCCTGAGCTCTGACTATCGGTATAAAAAATGGAATGTGGGCTTTGTTGCGCGTGCGAGCGTTGGCAACTACGTTTATAACAACGTTGCTTCGAGCACCGGCGTACAGCGTAACTTCCTGAACCCGCTCGGCATAATCAACAATGGTTCAAGCAGCGTATTGACCAGCGGTTTAACAGGTAATTCTGACAAGGACGTACTATCCGATTACTGGGTACAGAATGCCTCTTTCCTGAGAATGGATAATGTTCACCTGGGTTACAACTTCGGTAAAATATTTAGCGGAGCAGGCGACCTGAGTGTAAATGCCAACGTTCAGAATGTATTTATCATTACTAAATACAAGGGCGTAGATCCTGAGGTATCAAGCGGTCTGGATAATAACTTCTATCCAAGACCAAGAACATATTCGTTGGGCGTAAACCTGGCATTGAAATAATTTGACATTGATTATTTGTAAAAGGCATTAAAATGAAAAGAAATTCAATTAAAATTTTATTAGCTGCGGGTATTTTAGCCAGCGGATTAATATCGTGCAATAAGAATAAAATACTTGCACCAAACTACCAGGTAACTTCGGAGGAAGTTTACAGCACTGCTACTGGTTACAAGGAGTCATTAGCGAAAGTATATGGCAGCTTCGCATTAACAGGCAATCAGGGCCCTGCCGGACAGGGTGATGTTCAAGGCATTGATGAAGGAACTTCAGATTTCTTCCGTTTGTTATGGTATGCTGAAGAGCTGCCGACAGATGAGGCAGTTATCGGGTGGGGCGACCCTGGCGTGCCTGATTTTCACAATATGAACTGGTCATCAAACAATGTGATCCTTACCGGTTTATATTACCGTTGTATGTATCAGATCACGTTGTGTAATGACTTTATCCGTCAATCGACTGATGCCGAGATCAGCAGACGCGGGTTTACCGGCGCAGATGCAGAAAATATCCGCCACTACAGCGCAGAGGCACGTTTTCTGCGCGCTTATCAATATTCCGTATTGATGGACCTGTTTGCTAATCCACCGTTTGTAACTGATGCAAATGCTGTTGGCTCCATTATTCCGCCGCAAACAGACCGCAAAACGTTGTTCAACTATATTGAAGGGGAACTGAAAGCCATCGATCCTTTGCTGGTTGACCCTAAGCAAAATGAATATGGACGCGCCGACAAAGCCGCTGACTGGGCGCTTTTGGCACGTCTTTATCTAAATGCAGGTGTTTACACAGGATCGGACAGATATGCGGATGCGATGACTTACTCACAAAAGGTGATCAGTGCTGGTTATTCGCTGATTGACAGTTATGATAACCTGATGCTTGCTGACAACTATAAAAACACCAGTGAATTTATTTTCACTATTAATTATAACGGTGCCAAAACACAGGGCTACGGTGGAACAACCTTTATGACACATGCCTCTGTTGGTGGCTCAATGCCGTCTTCATCGTTTGGTATCGGCGGCGGTTGGGGCGGTATCCGGACTACAAGCGCGCTTGTTAACCTGTTCCCTGCGAATACCTCAAGCACATTCCCTAATAACGGCAACCCTGACAAACGTGCCGAATTCTGGACACAGGGCCAAACGCTCGCCATCAATGACGTAACTTCATTCACCGATGGCTATGCGGTAACAAAATTCAGAAACGTAAATACGGACGGTTCTACCGGATCAAGTTCAGACTATTCTGATGTGGATATGCCAATTTTCCGTCTGGCCGAGCAATACCTGATCTATGCTGAAGCATCTGTAAGGATCAATGGCGATGGCAAAATAGACAACACCGGATTAACCTATATTAATAACCTGCGTAAACGTGCTTATGGCAATGATAACGGTGTTGTTACCCAGGCTCAGGTAACCAAGCAGTTTATATTAGACGAAAGAGCGCGCGAACTGTACTGGGAAGGGTTCAGACGTACAGATTTAATACGCTATGGTTTGTTTACAACAGCGAATTATCTGTGGCCATTCAAAGGTGGTGTAAAAGGCGGGGCAAGTGTAGGCGATTACCGCAACCTTTATCCAATTCCTGATCAGGACATGGCCGTTAATCCGAATCTGAAACAGAACCAAGGCTATTAATTAAATAATTCGAGATATAAATCCGGATGACTGATTTAAAAAACATTAAAATGAAAACAGTTTTAACAAAGTTCTTAGCATTCAGCAGCGTTGCGTTGCTGCTGCTGGCATCCTGTAAAAAAAATGACCTGAAGGTAACGGCAAAAGACGGAACCCCCGGCACCCTGACTGCAAGCGCCAACAGTATTGTTTTAAGCAGTGCAAACTCAGGCGATAACGCGGTATCATTTAACTATACCCCAACTGATTATGGTTTTAAGGCCGCGGTTTCCTACACGCTCCAGATCGACGCAAAGGGCAATAATTTTGCAAACAGTAAAAATATTGGCCTGACGTCGTCTTCCAAAACCTATACCGGTGCGGATTTAAATACCCTGTTATTGTCAATGGGTTTTATTGCGGGTTCACCCGCACAACTGGAGGCGAGGATAAAATCGGAATTAGCCACAAATGTACAGACAACGTATTCAAATACGGTTACTGTTACGGTAACACCTTACTTCGATATTCCTTTCTATTCGTCGTTATACGTACCCGGTGCTTACCAAGGATGGTCTCCCGGTACTGCGAAAAGAATATCGTCACCGAGCGATAATAAATTATACGAAGGCTTTGTGTATTTCGCCGATGCAGGATCACTTGAATTCAAATATACCAGCGATCCTGATTGGAACCATACCAACTATGGCGATGCAGGTGGCGGCTCTTTGAGCACCGACGGCGGAGCGGGTAACTTAAAAGTTCCATCTACCGGATATTATCTTCTGAAAGCGGACCTTACTGCCAATACCTGGTCGGCCACAAAAACTCAGTGGGGCATCATCGGTGACGCTACACCCGGCGGTTGGGACAGCAGTACCGCGCTAACTTTCGACGCGACCAACGAGGTTTGGACAGCCACCGTACATTTGATTGGCGGCAAGCAATGTAAATTCAGGGCGAATGATGCGTGGGATATAAACCTTGGTGATAATAATCCTGCCAACGGCGTTCTGGCTTACAACGGTGCAAACATTAACGTAGATGTCACAGGCGATTATAAAGTAACGCTAAACTTAAGTAATCCGGCGTTTTACTACTACAGCCTGATAAAACAATAAAACAGTGTGATTGGATTGAGGCCCGCCTGGTTAAAACCGGCGGGCTTTTTTAATTTACCAAAAAAAGAATGGCTCAGATATAAAAAGTATCTGAGCCATTTTATTTAATAGCGTCGGTATAATTACAAACCTACCTGCTTTTTATGTCAACATAATCGCGATGGGTATTGCCAACAAAAATCTGGCGCGGACGACCAATCGGCTCTTTATTTTCTTTCATTTCCTTCCACTGTGCCAACCATCCCGGTAAACGACCAAGAGCAAACAATACGGTGAACATATCAGTCGGGAAACCTAATGCGCGGTAAATAATACCGGAATAGAAGTCAACGTTTGGATAAAGTTTTCTTTCGACGAAATATGGGTCTTTTAAAGCTACATCCTCTAATTTTTTAGCGATGCTCAATACTTCGTCTTCTATGCCCAGCTTTTCGAGGATGTCATCACACGCTTTCTTGATGATCTTCGCACGAGGGTCGAAGTTTTTATAAACGCGGTGTCCGAATCCCATTAGGCGGAACGGATCATTCTTATCTTTCGCTTTTGCGATCCATTTGTTGGTATCGCCGCCGTCTGCTTTAATTTTTTCGAGCATTTCAATAACGGCCTGATTTGCACCACCATGCAGCGGGCCCCAAAGCGCCGAAATACCTGCTGATACGGAGGCATAAATATTTGATTCAGAAGACCCTACAATGCGCACGGTAGATGTTGAACAATTCTGCTCGTGATCGGCATGAAGAATCAGCAGGGTGTTCATCGCGCTAACAACTACCGGATCGATCTCGATCACCTCCGTACGCTGCCCAAAGGTCATATACAGGAAGTTGGTCACGTAATCGTATTTATTTTGCGGATAGATGTAAGGATGCCCCAATGATTTTTTGTAGATCCACGAAACGATAGTAGCCATCTTTCCAAGCATTTTAATAATGCTCAGATGTAACTCATCATCGGTCTGATGTGTATTTAAGGATTCGGGATAGAATGCCGATAAGGCGCAAACCAACGACGACAACTGACCCATAGGATGCGCCTTCGACGGGAAACCGTCAAAAAACTTCTTCATATCCTCATGAACCAGTGTATGCCGGCTTATCTCATACTGAAAGGTATTCAGCTGTTTTTCGGACGGCAATTCTCCATGTATAAGCAGGTAAGCAACTTCAATAAAACTTGATTTTTCTGCAAGCTGCTCAATCGGGTAACCGCGGTATTTAAGCACGCCCTTTTCACCATCGAGGAAAGTAACTGCGCTTTTGGTAGCTCCGGTATTTTTGTATCCGACGTCAAGCGTCACATACCCGGTTTGATCGCGCAGTTTCGAAATATCAATGGCTTTTTCTCCTTCGGTACCTTCTATTACAGGAAATTCATACGTTTTATCGCCAATTTTTAATTGTGCTGTCTCAGACATAGGAAAATATTTTGTTTTGCAACAAATGTAACGAAATCTGCGTATTAATGGCCCGTAAGATACCTGTCAATTGTAAAATTTTCATGTTGTAGCTTACTGATTTTTGATAATTTTTTGAAGTATCCGATATAATCTTTAAAAAAATCCGGCGAATATGTCCTTTAAAGGCAAGCTGTTATTATTCGTGCAAAACGATAATACCATCTACCAGTTATTGCTGATCGGCTTGTTTATTGCCAGTCCTTCTTTACATTATCTCTGCTTTTATCGTTCGTTTGATCCGCTGTGGCTGCGGGGTATTAACTGCCTTGTTTGCATGGCTGCGCTGATTGTCTCTTTCAACGATAATTACTTTTATAACACTGTTGGCCGCTATCTTACCGCATTATCATTTCTCACGATTAACAACGGGATTTTATTAAGCAGGAACGGATTTGAACATGTTTATCTTTTCAGTGCGATCACCATTTTTATAGCGCTTACCCTTTTATGCAAAAAAAGATGGGAGTTTATAACGATTTGCTGTCTCAACGCAGCAGCAATACTGATTGCATTTCTGCTAGCTCCCGTCCTTTACATATCAGCAACTGTGCTTGGTGTGTTGCTGCTTACCTTTACTTTTATTGCCTACGTATCCTTCCTTGTCATGACGGCCTATAAACTGCGCTTTAAAAGGGCTTTGGGAAACGTTATCGACCTTAACAAGAGCTTAATACAAAACGATGAAGAACTCAGGCAGAGTGGAAAAAATCTGGAAGCGCTGATCAATTCTTTAAACGACATTATTTTTGAGTTTGACGAAAACAAAGTTTGCCTGCACACCTGGTTCAGAAGGATCGAAGGGCGCGTTATTAATCCCGAAAGCTGCGTTGGTAAAACGTTAAATGAAGTTTTGGGTGATGAAAAAGCAAAAAAATTTAACGACGGACTCGATCATGTTATCAGAACCCATGAACCTGTTTCAATAACCTACCCATCCGATTTTGGGACCGGACAATGGTTCGTTGCAAAAATCACTCCCGTGATTGACAGTAACGGGCGATATACCTCTCGTATCTCCGCTTCTGTCACTGACATTTCCGAGCAAAAGAAGTACGCCGACGCACTGGAAGAAAACGAAAGCCTGTTGCTTGAAGCGCAATCGATAGCAAAAATCGGTAACTGGTATTTTGACGTGATCACCAGGGAAACTTACTGGTCGGAAAGCCTTCTCCGCATTCTTGAGATTGACGTCGTACCGGAGGAGACCAATAGGTTTGAATATTATTTAAGCCTCATCCACCCTGACAACCGCGAAACAGCCTTTTCTTATTTTACGAATATTGAAGAGATTGTCAAAGGGGAGTTTGTACATAAACTGATAACACCGCGTGGAAATTTAAAATACATTAAGGTTTTAAAAGGGGAACTTTTAAAAGACAGCGAGGGAAATCTGAAGCGTATAACGGGTATTTTACAGGACGTCACCGAAAGCAAGTTATTTGAAAAGAAGATAAAGCTAAGTCGGACGGAACTGATGGAGGCCCAGACAATAGCCAAAATAGGCAATTGGAAATGGGACATTACCCTAAACAAACTGACCTGGAGCGACGAGATCAGCAACATTTTTGAAATTGATCCTTCAACGGTAACCGAAAACAGTATCGTGAAACTGCTGATAAAATATGCACATCCTAACGACAGGCATATTCTGAAACAGCATTTAAAGGACATTTCGAACATTACGAACACATCATACGAATACCGCATCATCACCTCCGGCGGCACGGTTAAGCATCTGAGTATCATCGTCGGCAAATTGCTGCGCCGCGACGACGGGACAGTCAGAAAGGTGATCGGAACGATTCAGGATATCACCATCCGTAAGCAGGCTGAGATTGAACATAAACGGACTGAAAACAAGTATAAACTTGTCCTTGAAACGATAAAACTACCGGCCATTTCCATAAACAGCGAGGGTAAAGTAATTTTCTGCAACAGGCACATGGCGCAAATACTGGGCTATAATCAAAACGAAATGCTCGGCCTTAACTGGATGGAGAAATTTATGCCTGAAGATGAGGGGAGAAAACAAAAACAATGGTTCGTCAACAATTCCTTTGAAGCGCAGTTTACCGGGGCAATAATTTGCCGCAACGGAGAACGCCGGATCATCAGCTGGCAGAACACCGTTAGCTATGAAGAAAACGGTGACATTAAGGAGATTACGGGCATTGGCGAGGATATTACCGACAGGCAGAAAGCAACCCAGGCGTTGATATCCGCCAAAGAGCAGGCTGAAAAATCCTCGCATTTCAAATCGGAGTTTCTGTCGATCATGAGTCATGAGATAAGAACGCCAATGAACGCAGTAATAGGTACTACAAATCTTTTACTAAGCGAAAATCCTTTACCTGAACAGCTTGAATATCTCAATATATTAAAATTCTCCGGTGAGAACCTTTTGGCGATCATTAATGATATTTTAGATTATAATAAAATCGAGGCCGGAAAGCTCGAACTAAATGTTCAACCTTTCAGCGTTATTGGTTTGGCAAAAAAGATCACCCAATCGTTTCATTCCAAAGCGGTTGAAAAGGGGATTGAAATCACCGCCACGATTGATGAAGCTATTCCTGAATTTTTGGTCGGCGACCAGATCCGGCTTGGCCAGGTGCTGAATAACCTGTTAAGTAACGCGATCAAATTCACCCATCAGGGTAAAGTAAGCCTGTCTCTGCAAAAGGGGCATGCAGATGATAAAAAAGTTTCAATCACCTTTAAAGTCGCCGATACGGGAATTGGTATTGCTGCCAAAAATCTTGCATTGATCTTTGATCCGTTCATGCAGGAATCTCAAACCCACGAAAATGACTATGGCGGAACCGGTCTTGGCCTTGCGATCACCAAGAGACTGATAGAGCTTCATGATAGCAACATTGCCGTTTCGAGCCAGACAGGAACGGGCACCGAATTTATTTTTACGATAACATTCGAAATTGCGAAACAATCGCAACCGGCAGAGGGCGCTGTCCTCCCATCGCCAGGTTCACAACGAAACCTCGCAGGAATGCGGGTGCTTGTAGTGGATGACAACAAAATGAATCTGATGATCGCTTCAAAATTTCTAAAAAAATGGCAGGTGGAAGTTTCAGAGGCAATCAGTGGCGAAAAGGCGATCGAAATGGTCAAAGGTACGCAATTCGATCTGATCATAATGGACCTCCAGATGCCGGATATGGACGGATTTGAAACGACGCAAATCATCAGGCAAAACAACACCTATACGCCTATCATCGCTCTTACTGCTGATGCGATGCCTGAAACGCATACTAAAGCGCTCGCCGCCGGAATGATCGGTTATCTCACGAAACCTTTTGTACCGGATACCCTGTACGGAAAAGTGGCGGAACATTTTCTCCCCTCAGAAGCGATCAACGAGATCGTCGAATAAACTGAAATTACTTTTTCAATTTGAACGAATGGCCTCAACCGGATCGAGCCGCGAAGCAAAATACGCGGGGATAATTCCGGACAGCATTCCGATAATGATTGAATAAGATAATCCCCGGATGATGTTCTTTATATCAAGCACCACCTGGATGTCGATTGCTGCCTTAACTGCGACCGTCGCCAGATAGACGAGCCCGAGTCCTATAATCCCCCCCATTGAACACAGCACTATTGCCTCTATCAGAAATTGAAGCAGGATAAAATAATTTTTTGATCCCAGTGACTTCTGGATACCAATGATATTGGTGCGTTCCTTAACAGAAACGAACATAATATTGGCGATGCCGAAACCACCTACAAGAATTGAAAATATACCGATAAAGCCGCCCACTTTGTTCAACACGCCAAAAACTATATCGAGCTGATTGGTAAGCAACGTTGTTTTATTTAAGGAAAAATTGTCTTCAACACCCGGACGCAGCCTGCGGACGTTACGCATAATTCCCCTTACTTCAGCTTCTACCTCAATATCACTGATACCGGGCTTTCCGCGCACGATGATCTGCGGACCGTAGTTGCCGCTTTGAACATCAACCAGATTTTTCGCAAAGTTCAACGGCATCAGTATTTCCTTGTCGCTGGAAATACCGATCATATCCTTACCCTCTTTTTTAAAGACGCCGATAACCGTTAAATACCTGCCCATAATTTTAAGCTGCTTACCTACTGCGCCACCATCAGGAAAAAGATCGGTTGCAATGTCGTGCCCGATAATAACAACCGGACTTCCTGATTTAGATTCGAGTTCTGTAAAATACCGGCCGTCCTCAAAGTCGAAGTTCCACGTCTTGTCATGGTCATGAGAGGCTGCATCGATCTGTGCACCTTCAACCGTATTACTTTTATATTTTACGATTCTGTTATCGATGTTAATCTCATAGGAAATTGCCGCCGCCGTCTGGCTGCGCTTCTGCAATGCATCGAACTCACGCAGCTTAGGATCAGGCCATTGCATATACTTCCACCAGGGGAAGTCGTTCCCTCCTACCCACGGCCACTTTTGCACGTAGATACTGTTGCTTCCCAGTTTGTTAACGCTTTTCTGAAGGTTGTTTTTGAGGGTATCAACTGCGGAAAAAACCGATATAATGGTAAATATACCGATGGTTACACCCAGCAACGACAGAAATGTGCGCAACTTATTCTGTCTCAGCGCATCAAAGGCAAACAAAAAGCTTTCCCTGAAAAGTTTCAAAAATATCATAACGTGATTGTTGATCCTGAAAAATCTTTACTGCGGCCGGTGATAAACGACTCCCAACTTCAGTACCTTATAATTTTAGACTATCGTATTACATTTTAGTTACATTATTTCAAACTATTATTAAAAAAAGCTGTAATGTTAAAGCGGTCAGCAGTTTAAAACGTTAAGTGGTAAAATAATACAAAAAATCCAAAAAAATTCCGTACATTTGCGCCCTTGAAAATTCATATCTTTTAGCATGAAATTATCTCAATTTAAATTTAACCTGCCTGAATCATTAGTTGCACATACCCCGGCCGGTGTCCGTGATGAATCAAGATTAATGGTTTTACACCGGGATTCAGGCAAAATTGAGCACAAAATATTCAAAGATGTGTTGGATTACTTTGATGACAAGGATGTTATGATCCTTAACAATACCAAGGTTTTTCCTGCACGCATGTACGGTAATAAAGAAAAAACAGGTGCTACCATCGAGGTTTTTTTACTGCGTGAACTGAATAAAGAACTGCGCTTGTGGGATGTTTTAGTTGATCCGGCGCGTAAGATACGCGTGGGCAACAAATTGTATTTTGGCGACGACGACCTGCTGATTGCCGAAGTTGTTGATAATACCACTTCCCGCGGCCGCACCATCCGTTTCCTGTTTGACGGAACCGATGAAGAGTTCCGGAAAAACGTTGAGATACTTGGTGAAACACCGCTGCCTAAATACATCAAAAGAAAAGCCACATCTGAAGATAAAGAGCGTTATCAGACCATATTTGCAAAACACGAAGGCGCTGTAGCCGCTCCGACGGCCGGGCTGCACTTTAGCCGTGAGCTTATGAAACGCCTGGAATTAAAGGGTATTGAATTTGCCGAAGTTACGCTGCATGTGGGCCTGGGTACTTTCCGTCCGGTTGAGGTTGAAGACCTTACCAAACACAAGATGGATTCTGAACAATTTATCATTGAAGAAAAACAGGCCGAAATTGTAAACAGAGGGATCGAAAATAAAAGACGTATTTGTGCGGTCGGCACAACGTCTATGCGTACCATCGAATCGGCTGTATCAGCAAATAAAACGCTTAAGGCAGCCAACGACTGGACCAGTAAATTCATCTTCCCGCCGTATGATTTCAGCATTGCCAATTGCATGATCACCAATTTCCACATGCCGGAGTCAACCCTGTTAATGATGATCTGTGCATTTGGCGGGTATGAAAACGTGATGCATGCGTACGAGGTTGCCGTAAAAGAAAAATACCGCTTTTACAGCTACGGCGACGCCATGCTTCTGATTTAATCCTGACGGTTAAAGTTTTAAAATTTAATCAGCATAAAAGCCTCTTTACCGGGGCTTTTTCATTTTTTGGATTCTTAGGACAGATTGATAGTTTTGGGCAATGGCAGATTTGAACAGCACATCAGGAAACTATGCTATAATTGTTGGGGGCGGCTCGGGATCGCGAATGCAATCGGCGATACCGAAACAGTTTTTATTGCTTTGCGGCAGGCCTGTCCTGATGCATACCATTGCAGCCTTTCATTTTTCAAATACCGCCCCTCTGATCATATTGGTGCTTCCCGCACCATATCATTCCCATTGGAAACAACTTTGCGCTGAACATGACTTCAATATACCGCACACGATCGTAACCGGAGGTGAAACCCGTTTTCACTCGGTAAAAAATGGTCTCGACAGTATCGACTGTTATAAAGATTCGGTAATAGCCGTACATGACGCCGTGAGACCAATAATTGACAAAGTAATCATCGATAACAGCTACAGGCAGGCATCCGGGCAAGGTAATGCTGTCGCAGCGGTAAAAAGCAGAGACTCTGTGCGGTTGGTTGACGCTGATTCATCCAGAAATATTTTGCGTGACAGTGTTTACATGGTGCAAACACCGCAAACATTTCAGGCGGCACAACTAAAAAAAGCTTATCAGCAACCGTTTAACGATAAGTTTACTGACGATGCGAGCGTAGTTGAGGAAACAGGAGTAAAAATAAATCTGATGGAAGGAAGCTACCGGAATATCAAGATCACTTTTCCGGAAGATATTGCTTTAGCAGAGGCTATATTAAAATTGCCGACGGCTACATAATAAAGAAAGTTCATGGATGACAGCACGGAAAACAAGACAATTTTATAATGAATTCCAACTGTTGCCAGCCATGAACTAAAATAAAATCAGGTTATGCCCTGCGTATTATTCCTAAAAGTAATGCGATTACGGCAATTACTAAAAGAACGTGGATCAGGCCCCCGCCTACCGGGTAAACGAAAAATCCGAAGATCCATCCGATCACCAGGATCACGGCAATTAAATAAAGTAAGCTTCTCATTTTTGTAAAGTTTTAGTTGACAATGAACATCGTTTAACCAAAACCATTCCAAAAAGGTGTAAAAACAAAAAAACCCTGTAAATCAGGGTTTTTTGAGAATTGAAATACTTTTTAGTATTCGTCTTCGTTAAAAAAGAAGTCATCCTTTGTAGGGTAATCAGGCCATATTTCTTCAATATTTTCGTATGGCTCACCATCGTCTTCCAATGCCTGTAAGTTTTCGATAACTTCCACAGGGGCTCCGGAACGGATAGCATAATCAATCAGTTCATCTTTTGTTGCCGGCCAGGGCGCATCTTCAAGATGTGATGCAAGTTCAAGTGTCCAATACATATTCTATAATTTATTTTATCCGTAAATTTAATTTTTCGCAAAAGTATAATATTTTTTATTCGATTATCAACATTTTTTTTCATTTAAACAGGACTTAATCAAACAGTCCTGTTTACTGATATAGAGATGATATTAATACGGAGCTATTTCGCCAAAAAAAGGCTTTTTCCAAGCACTCAGGCGTTCTTTCTTGGTACCCAGATATTATCAGAAACGTTCTGGTCGAAACCTATTTTCCGGGCCAGCACAAAGAAGTAATCACTTAAACGGTTCAGGTAGATCATCACGAGTTTATCAACTTTGCTTTGTTCGGACAGATGCACCGTCATTCGCTCTGCACGACGACATACACAGCGCGCAATATGGCAATATGAAATTGCCGTGCTGCCACCGGGTAAAATAAAATGTCTGAGTTCAGGCAAAACGGCATTCATATCGTCCATTTCCTTTTCCAGCAGCTCAATATCAGACATTAGAAGATCAGGAGTGATCATTTTTGACTTATCGGGATCAGCGGCAAGTGATGATCCGATTATAAACAGCCTGTCTTGTATTTGCTTCAATATATGCTTGTAATGTTTGTCGATATCCTGATCGGCGATAAGGCCGACAAATGCATTAAGCTCATCCACAGTACCGTAACTTTCGATACGTAAATGATATTTCGCGACCCGTGTACCACCAATTAAAGATGTCAGCCCCTTATCTCCGGTTTTTGTATATATTTTCATTAAATTTTATTTTGGTGTTCGTGAAAACTTCTGAGTGCGACTCTGCATGTTTATTTACCTTTCCCTTCAACCGCACATCACCGAAGTTAGGATATTGCATTTATTTACGTCAGCTTTCATTGTGAAAATTTTTAAACTATGGAGGGTATAAACAGACTGCGGTATTTAACGTTATATAAATTTTATCAGCACCTTTGAAATCAAAAACAAAAAACGTGAAAAAGCACCTGCTCATTATATCTCTTTTTTTACCCGCAATCATCACTTTATCGGGTCTTAAATGCGCCAGCAATGCAAGGAAAGATAGCGGCGACGCCAGTTCGCGCATTGCTTTGGACGGTCTGATAACCGAATCGCAATTTAACGCCCTGTTCCCGCAGCGCAACCAGTTTTATACTTACGCCGCTTTTAAAAAGGCTATAAACGAAATGAGTTTGATTACCATTAAGGTTACGCGCCGGGCGGTGTCGGTCTATCAGATCATCCGGACGGATAAAAGCACCGGAAGATCGGCTATTGTAAGGCAGGACGAAGACTGGAATGAGGATTGGGCGAAGCAAAAACCCGACAGCAGCTATACAATTGACTACGGAGCTTTTTGTAGCGAAAAAGATTTGCAGACGAATAGAAAAGAGCTTGCTGCGTTCTTTGCGAACATCGCCCATGAAACACGGCACGGTGAAAACGGCAAGTATGACGACGGATTGATGTTCACGCACGAGAACGATACTACGCTGTCTTACGTCGCAGAGAACGATGCTTACCCACCGATACCGGGCAAAAAATATTACGGACGCGGCCCGCTGCAGCTTAGTTATAACGGCAATTATGGCTACGCATCGGATTGCATCTTTGGTGATAAGAAGATTTTGCTTGACAACCCGGATCAGGTGGCAACTGATCCGGTAACGGCTTTCAAAACGGCCATTTATTTCTGGATGACACCGCAAACTTCCAGACCGTCGGCGCATGACGTGATGATCGGTAAGTGGCAGCCAAACCCGGCAGACAAGGTTGCAAACCGGGCACCGGGTTTTGGAATGACGATCAATATTATCAACGGACCTGTGGAATGCAATAAGGGAGAAAACAATTTCAGCATGAATGACAGGATCGGATTTTACCGGCACTTTTTAAATGTGTTCGGAATAAGTGACGCAAATTGTGCTTGCTCATGCGGTTCGATGAAACCTTATTGAAAAGGGATAAGAGAAAGCGCATGGCCAAAAAATTTGCTCCTTTTAAAAAAACCCCTACTTTTGTCGAAAGCCGAACAGAATATTTTACTTATCGCCGCTAATGTCAAATTCAAACTCCAGTGAATCAATTTTCAACCAGCTTGAAGCCTTCGGACATAAAAAAATCGTATTCTGCAGCGATCCGGAAACCGGCCTGAAAGCAATCATCGCCATTCACGATACCACACTCGGTCCTGCGCTTGGCGGAACCCGGATGTGGGCTTACAAAACAGAAGAAGATGCCCTGCACGATGTGTTACGCCTCTCAAAAAGCATGACCTACAAATCGTCTATCGCAGGGCTTAACCTCGGCGGCGGCAAAGCGGTGATTATCGGCGACTCCCACCGGGATAAATCAGAAGCATTATTGAGAAAATTCGGAAGGTTCATCAAGAATCTTAACGGAGAATTTATAACCGCAGAGGATGTGGGTACGAACACCCGTGATATGGAATATATCCGGATGGAAACCCAATATGTTACCGGCGTGCCTGAAACTATCGGCGGTAGCGGCGACCCCTCTCCTATTACTGCAATGGGCGTTTTTATGGGTATTAAAGCGTGTATCAAAGAGCTTTACGGCAATGATCACCTGGCCGGAAAATCGGTGATCGTGCAGGGTACCGGGCATGTGGGTGAAAACCTGGTCAAATTGCTCCGCGATGAGAATGCAAAGGTTTATGCCAGCGATATTAACGAGGATCGCGTTGGAAGGATCGCTAAAAAATATGGCGCGGATGCGGTATCCAACAATACTATTTTTGATATTGATGCAGACATTTACGCGCCTTGCGCGCTTGGCGCAACCGTTAACAGCCAGACCATAAAAAAACTTAAATGTGCTATCATTGCAGGATCGGCAAATAACCAGTTGGCGGATGAGGCTGTTCACGGCCAGATGCTTGTAGATAGGGGGATTTTGTTTGCTCCTGATTATGTCATTAACGCCGGTGGTATCATTAACTGCTATTCGGAATGGATGGGTTTCAGCAGAAAACGCACCATGCAGCTTACTGAAAACATCTATGAAGCTACAAGAAATGTGTTGCAGTTGTCAAAGGAGGAAAATATTCCAACCACCAAGGCTGCAGACAAAATAGCTGAAAGAAGGATCGCAGATATAAAAAAAGTTAAGTCAAGCTATTAAAATATAACCTTAATCCGCTACTTTTGCGGAATTAATTTCGTTCTTATAAAATGTTAAATCGCAGACACCTAAGGGTAAAAGTCCTACAATCGTTATACGCTTATCACCAATCTAATAGTGGCGACATAAAAAAGCATGAAAAAAATCTACTTCAAACGGTAGATAAGGTGTACGAGATGTATATCTGGATGCTATCGTTGATCTCAGAAGTGACCAGTTATGCTTCAATGGACGCTGAAGAGCGGGCAAACAAGCATCTTCCTACAGCTGACGACCTAAAGGCCAATTTAAAGATCATGAGCAACAGGTTTATCCAGTCGCTCCATCAAAATAAAGACTATCTCGCCAGCTTAAAAAAATATAAGGTAGCCTGGGACTTTGAACCGGAATTAGTCAAATCCTTATTCATTATTCTGAAAAAGTCGGATGAGTACAAACAATACCTCGAGAAGACCGGAGATACCATTCAGACTGATAAGGACATCATCAAATTTATCTTCAAAAAAGTGATCTTAAAGTCATCATTAGCCGAACAGGTTTTTGAAGACAAATTTTTATACTGGCCAGTGGATAAGGACGTTTTGCAGGCATTGATCGCAAAGACGTTTAAGAACTTCGCTTACGATGATCCGCAGCAAAACAAACTGGCTGAAGTCACCGGGAACTGGGAAGAAGACAGAGAGTTTATCGTCAATCTTTTTGAGGAGACCATCCGCTACAATGAAGATTATCAGTTGCTGATCACCAGCAAGACCCAAAACTGGGAGCCGGACCGTATTGCGATGATGGATACACTGCTGATGAAAATGGCCATAGCCGAGTTTATTAATTTTCCATCCATACCTGTTAAGGTTACGATCAACGAATACCTGGAAATTTCAAAAGAATTTAGTACTCCAAAGAGCAATTCGTTTATTAACGGTATCTTGGACAAGATTTTAGCCGACCTGAAATCCCAGAATAAAATCAAAAAGATAGGCCGCGGATTAATTGAAGAATAAGATGAAAACCTTTGTTTTAAGTTTACTAACTGCGGGGATATTGTTAGTCTCCTGCAATTCGAATCAGAAAGCAAGTAGCACCGACACGACTACAACCGGAAACACCGCTGATGTGGCTATTATGAAGTTCGACAAGGACACACATGACTTTGGTAAAATTCAAAGTGGCGACTCAGTGATCTATGATTTTAAGTTTACCAACACCGGCAAAGCGCCACTGATCATCACTGACGCTATTGCGAGCTGCGGCTGTACCAAACCGGAGTGGCCAAAAACACCGGTAAAACCGGGCGAAAACGGAATGATACACGTTGTTTTCAACAGCTCTGGCAAAGTAGGCCTGCAGGATAAACTGATTACGGTTACCGCAAACACCAATCCGCCCCAGAACAGGGTACATCTGATTGGCGAGGTGACACTTACAAAATAATATATTACTTATAAAAGATGACAGCAACTATTTTATTACAGGCAGCTACAGGATTTGGCGGTCAGCAGTTAATTGTATTCGGTTTAATCGCGATAGTGTTTTACTTTTTTATGATCCGACCGCAGGTTAAAAAGCAGAAGGATCAAAAGAAATATGTAAGCGAATTAAAAAAAGGCGACAAGGTAGTAACCACAGCCGGTATCCACGGCAGGATAATCGAAGTTGCCGAAGCAACATTTTTGGTTGAAGTTGATAACGGAAAAATCCGCTTTGATAAATCAGCTATTTCATTGGAAGCCTCTAAAGCGTTAAATACGCCTGCGGTAACGACGAAGTAGGCGCACAATGCGCTGAAAGGCTGAAGGCTGAAGGTATGGAGTAAAAAGCATTTTGGCTTTAGCTTTATGCTTTCAGCTTTTGGTTTTTAACAGTAACCTTTAAAAATGGCAATAATCAAACTGTCGGCAACGGAACGAAGGCGGCTATCGGCATTTTTTACATGCCTGGTGCTTGCTGTTTTAGCATGGGTTTTTACCGTGCTGTCCGATACGTATAGTTATACTGTTAAACAGGCACTTAATTTTAAGAATACGCCTCAAAAAAGAGCTTTCCACTCTCTTCAGCCCGACACTGTAAATGCGATCATTAATGGCAGCGGCTGGCAGATGCTTTTTTCAAAGATTCACGACGAGGTGAACCCGATCTCCGTTGATCTGCGGTCGCTGGAGTATAAAAGCTATGTGGTACTCAGCTCACAGCTTGCCCAGATCAACAGCAAAAAAGAACCCAACCAGCAGATCGCAAGTTTTAATCCCGACACCCTTTATTTCGACTTCTCCAACCGTAAGGTGAAAAGGGTACCGATCCAGCTTATTACGGCAATCAGATATAAACACCAGTTTGCACAGGCAGGCAATATCAGCCTTAAACCGGCATATGTGATCGTAAACGGTCCGGCGAATGTGATCGACAATATCTCATCCTGGAACACCGATACCCTTAAGCTGGACAGTGTTTCGGAAACGGTAAACAAACACCTGAGTCTGCAGGCTGTGAAAGAGGGTAACCTGAGCGTTTTTCCTAAAGGAACGGAAGCAACCATTCCGGTTGATGAATTTACGGAAAAGGTGCTGGAGATACCCGTTAAGCTGATCAACAACAGGAACTATGATGACGTGAAGATATTCCCGCAAAAGGTTAAGATCACTTTTACAGTGTCGTTAAGCCGTTACGCGCAGACCGACGAAGATTTTTTTGAGGCAACTGCCGACCTGGACCTGTGGCGTAAAAGCGGTTATAAATCATTGCCCGTCGTTATTTTTAAATCACCTGCCTTTACCAGGATCGTCAAGGTTGAACCGCAAAACGTTGATTTCATCGTAAAAAAATAAATGCTTAAAGTAGGAATTACCGGCAACATAGGCAGCGGAAAAACCACCGTCAGCAAGATATTTGAGGTATTGGGCATCCCGGTATTTTATGCAGACGATGCAGCTAAGGAAGCGATGGTTACCGATCATCTTCTGATCAGCGGAATACGGAATACCTTTGGGTCGCAGGCATATTTTGAAGATGGCACACTTAACCGGAAATATATCGCAAATATCGTTTTCAATAACGATGATGAATTAAATAAACTGAATGCACTGGTTCATCCGGCAACTTTCAGAGCATTTGACGAATGGCTGAAAACCGTAGGAGGTGTACCTTATATTTTGAAAGAAGCGGCCGTTTTGTTTGAAAGCGGTTCGTTCAAATTATGCGATTACTCTATTATGGTTAGCGCACCTTTGGAACTAAGGATAAAAAGGGTAATGGAACGGGACGGACTTACCCGCGAACAGATAATAAGCCGCGAATCCCGGCAGTTTGATGAAGAGAAGAAATCAGCGCTTGCTGATTTTATCATCGTCAATGATGAAGTTCAAATGGTTATACCACAAGCGCTTGAACTACATCAGAAACTGTGTTCATTCGCAGGTAGCAGAGTAAGCTGATGAGTGATTTGATCATTGATGACTTTGTCGCTTTTGACAAAAATGGACTCTACTGCAAATACGGCAATTTTTATCTCGACCCAGTTATGCCCGTGGCAAACGCGGTTATTTCACACGCACATGCTGATCATGCGGTTAGCGGTAATGCGTCCGTTTATTGCACGGCTCCTACACATGCTTTTATGGAGCTGCGGTATGGAAAAAATGCAGGCAAATTGTTCAACATCGTTCCACACCATACAGTCTTCAATATCGGCGGAGTTGAGATACTTTTAATTCCGGCGGGGCACATGCTCGGATCCGCGCAGGTACTGATGACCTACCGGGGCGTCCGCTATCTTTATACCGGCGATTATAAGCTTCAGCCTGATGCTACCTGCGAAGCCGCCGAATGGGTAAACGCTGACGTGCTCATCACCGAAAGCACTTTCGCCGATCCGAAGATCGTTCATCCTGATCCGGTGGAAGAGATCAGAAAACTAAACAGTATAAAAATAAATATCCTGCTCGGCGCGTATGGCCTGGGAAAAAGCCAGCGTCTGATCCGGATGATCAATGATTACGCACCGCAAAAAAAGATATTGGTGCATCACCGTATAGCTCCTATCAATAAAGTTTATGAAAAGTTCGGCTACCCTCCCGGCCAGTATCAGCTTTATAACCGCAAAGCGATGAAAATTCAGGATGAGTTTGTGTATATTGTACCGCCTTTTACCTTCGACAGTTATATAAGAGCCACCGGCGTTAAGCGGCTGTTCGCATCGGGATGGAAAAATTTACAGGTAAACCAAAATGATACCCTGTTTATTTCAGATCATGTAGATTGGGCCGATATCCTTTATGCAGTTGACCAGGTACAACCCGAGCAGATATGGACGCTTCACGGGGAAGGGTCTCATTTAAAGGAACACTTCGGTGACCGGATAACGGTTAAGATCCTGAATTGAAAAATGCTAACAGAAGGTGTTGATTATTATATAAATAAGGACGGAAACCTGGTATTTACTAAGGAATATCACCTTAAACGCGGTTATTGCTGCAAAAATAAATGCCTTAACTGTCCCTGGAATTTTGGAAAACCTGCTCCGGCCGATGATGTTAAAAAATAATTAAGGATATTTGTATTAAAGGCAATATCACTATGCGGATAGACGACGAAATAAAAAGCAGCAAGTTTGAAAATAACTACCAGAAGGCAGTTATCAACATTTCATATACTTACAGCTGGATAAACAATAAAACACGTTCGCAGTTCGAAAGCCATAATATTACCCTGCAGCAGTTTAATATCCTGAGGATTCTACGCGGTCAATACCCTAATCCTTCAACCATCAACCTGTTAAAAGACCGTATGCTGGACAAAATGTCGGACGCCTCGCGGATTGTCGATAGGCTTATTCAAAAAGGGCTTGTATCACGGTGTACGAACACCAAAGACCGCCGGGCAGTTGATATCCGCATCAGCGAACAGGGGCTGAAAATACTGGCGCTGATGGATGAGGAGTTTAAAATAAAGGATATACTCGAAAACAATCTGACTGAAGAAGAGGCAGGAACATTGAGCGACCTGCTCGACAAACTTCGCGGATAACCACAGCCAGGGAAATAAATACAAATCCGGGTGAAGTTCCTTGCAAATCCGGTGTTTTTTTACTTCCAAAAGTGTAAAAGTAACAATTAAGTATCATTTCACTTTTTGAGCGTGCTATTTATGGTTTTTTAACTAAATTAACCGCCGTTTAAACCAAAATAATTCCCGCAATTTCCAATTCCTAAAAACCATCGCTATGCGCCTAAAATTTACTTTTTTATTATTAGTCCCGTTTTTATTCTTCGGGTTTGTCCCGGTAAAACCTAGGATACTGGTATTTACCAAAACAGCAGGCTATCATCATGAATCCATCCCGCTGGGTGTAAATGCAATTATGAAACTGGGGCAGGAAAATAATTTTACAGTTGATACCACGTCGGACGATAAAAAGTTTGTTGAAAGCAACTTGAAAAAATACGATGCTGTAGTATTTTTAAGTACAACAGGCTCACTGCTGACGGGCGGGGAGCGGAATGATTTTGAAAGGTATATACAAGCTGGTGGCGGATATGTAGGTATCCACGCTGCTGCTGATGCCGAATACGACTGGCATTGGTACGGACGCCTGGTCGGCGGTTATTTTCTAAGCCATCCGGCTCAACAGGAAGCCGTACTTCACGTTGTTGACCGTTCCCATATCTCCACCAAACACCTTCCGGCTGATTGGAAAAGGAAAGATGAGTGGTATAACTATAAGGACCTTGACAAAGATCTGCATGTGCTGATCACCATCGACGAGAATACCTATAAGGGCGGCCTTAACGGCCCGAACCACCCAATGGCCTGGTATCATTATTATGATGGCGGCAAGGCATGGTACACCGAACTTGGACATACAGACGAAAGTTACAGCGACCCCTTATACCTGAAACACATTTTAGGCGGTATTGAATGGGCAATGGATCATCCGGCGTTAAATTACGACAGGGCTGTTACCGAACGCATGCCTGACGAAGATCGTTTTAAAAAGACACAGTTGGTAACCGGAACCTTTTTTGAGCCGACAGAACTTACCGTACTTCCTAACCTGGATGTGCTGATCGCAGAGCGTCGCGGTCCGATCCTGCTGTATAAAAACGACACCAAAAGTGTTAAACAGGCCGGTCTTTTGGATGTTTACTGGAAGACCCATACTAAAGGAGTCAATGCAGAAGAAGGCGTTCTTGGCATTCAGGCCGACCCCGACTTCGCAAATAATCACTATGTTTATGTTTACTACAGCCCGAGCGACACCAGTGTAAACCGTTTATCGCGCTTTACGTTTGTAAACGATACCATTGACAACAGTACCGAGAAAATAATATTACAGCTTTATTCGCAACGCGAAATATGCTGTCATACGGGCGGTTCTATTGCTTTTGGACGAGACAATATGCTTTACGTTTCGACAGGCGATAACTCAACACCATTTGACGAGCCCGGTAAACCGCCTTACAACACCCATGCTTTTGCGCCGCTTGACGATCGCCCTGGACATACGCAATTTGACTCAAGACGATCTGCCGGTAACTCCAACGACCTGCGCGGAAAGATCCTGAGAATACAGATGAACGACGACGGAACTTATAACATTCCTGAAGGAAACCTGTTCAAGCCGGGAGAACCAAATACCCGTCCAGAAATTTTTGTAATGGGAGACAGAAACCCTTACCGAATTGCAGTAGATAAAAAAACAAACTGGCTGTATTGGGGAGAAGTAGGCCCGGATGCGAATAAGGACAGCCTCGAAACAAGAGGCCCGCGCGGGTACGATGAGTTTAATCAGGCCCGGAAAGCCGGATTCTTCGGCTGGCCGCTGTTTATCGGTCCGAATATTCCTTACCGCGAATATAATTATGAAACGGGCGTTTCAGGAGCCGCTTTCGATCCTCAAAAACCGGTCAATGATTCCAGAAACAATACCGGATTAAAGGAATTACCTCCGGCACAGCCTGCCTTTATATGGTATCCTTACGGACCGTCGAGCGACTTTCCGGAGGTGGGTTCAGGTGGCCGCACGACCATGGCCGGACCGATCTATCACACCGACATGTATCCTAAAGCAACACGCTTCCCTGAGTATTATAACAATAAGGTGATCTTCTACGACTGGATTCGCGGATGGATCAAAGCGATCACCTTGACGCCGGATGGTGACTTCGACGAGATGGAACCATTTATGCCATCTACAAAATTCAACTCGCCTATTGATATGGAAACCGGCCCTGACGGACGCATCTATGTATTGGAATATGGCAGTGGCTGGTTCCAGAAAAACAAGGACGCAGGCTTGGCGCGCATAGATTATATACCCGGAAACCGTGCACCGGAAATAATAACCGTAAATGCAAATAAAACTACCGGTGGCGCTCCATTGAAGGTGCTGTTTACGGTTGCGGCTAAAGATCCGGAAGGCGACAAAATGACCTATATCTGGAACCTGGGTAACGGCATCGTTCGTAAAACCACGGTACCAAAGCTGCTGTATATTTATTACAAAAAAGGCGCTTACAACGCCTCGGTAGTGGTAAGTGACGATAAGGGAGCGACCGTAAAAAGTGCAGACATCAGCATCACGGCCGGAAGCGCTACAGGCAAGTCAGCAACAACCAAGACAAGTTCAGCCTCTGCGAACGCTCCGGGTAAAGCGTTAATGCTTTCGCTGGATTGCAAAACCTGCCACAAGATCAGCGAAAAATCGATAGGCCCGGCCTTTACCGAGGTAGCCAAAAAATATCCGAACAATAAGGCGTCGATAGCGCATTTGATGGAAAAGATCAAAGAAGGAGGAAGCGGCGTTTGGGGCGATGTGGCGATGCCGGCACACCCTGCGCTGAAACCCGCAGAAGAAAGACAAATAATTAACTGGATATTGTCGCTTAAATAACTGGCATTTTAATTTTACAGGCAGGATAATTTCAATAATTATCCTGCTTTTTATTTTTTTGGCGAATGTATTAGCAATTAATAGCACATTTGCGTCAACGTACTAAACTGCACAATGAAAAAATTTACTATTATTTTATTCCTTCTGGTATTTTCCTGCCGGGCTTTCTCACAAAGTTTAATAAATCTTTCCGGTACCATCACCGACGGCAATGGGAAAGCAATACCCGGAGCAGAGGTAAGTCTGCTGAATACCAATTATAGCACCGTAAGCAATGGAGAAGGCCATTTCAGTATTACCGGTGTACCTGCAGGTGTTTACATGATTCATGTCAGCAGCCTGTCTTTTGCAGAATACAGCGAAAATATCAGTGTATCCGGTAATAACCAGGCTATAAAGATCATGCTGAAGCCTTCAAATACACAGCTTGACGAAGTTGTCGTAACCGCCGAGAAAAGAGAGGAAGCGTTGCAGCGTGTACCTGTCAGCGTATCGACGCTTTCTGCGAAACAAGTGGAGGCCTATAAATTGCAAGATTTGAAGGAGATCACAGCAATCGTTCCGAACTTTTATTCCGCCGGACCCGGCGACAACCGGAACGTTACCGGCCTAAGGGGCATCGCCACAACGTCGTATGATCCTGCGGTCGTAACCTATATTGACGGCGTCAATCAATTCAGTCTGGATACTTATATTCCGCAGCTATTTGACGTGGAACGCATTGAGGTTTTACGCGGCCCTCAAGGTACCTTATACGGCCGAAACGCGCTTGGCGGTGTTGTAAATGTAATTACCAAACAACCGTCGAACCAGATTTCAGGGTTTGCCGGACTTGAATTTGGCAATTATGGCGAGCAAAGATACAGCCTGGGCTTACGCGCACCGTTGATTAAGGACAAACTTTTCCTGGGTGTTGCAGGCGTTTATTCAGGCTTTAACGGCTTTTATACCAACGAGTTCAATCATACAAAATTTGATAAGCAACACTTTTTCCTCGGAAATTATTATCTTAAATATTTAGCGGACCAGAAACTGACGTTTACCCTAAATGTTAAAAATTATGAGAACAGGAATAACGGCCCGTTTACGTTAGCCAGAAGCCCTGATGAAGCGTTAAATCATCCGTTTGAACTAAACCAAAACGCCACAACAAAAATTATAGATAATATATTTAATGCGTCGCTTGCTGCGAATTATACGGGCAGCGACTTCAACTTCACTTCGGTAACCTCTTATCAAAAAAACTACCGCTATTACACCAACCCGATTGACGGTGACTTTTCCCCCATCGATGCGGTGTCGCTCGTCAATAACTATGGCAGCGACTGGAACAATGTAAAAGTCGGAACGCAGGAATTTCGCTTTAGCTCGCCTGCATCTTTGCAATCCTCTGTTAAATGGACGGCCGGGTTATATGGTTTTTACCGGAGCAGCCCGACAAAAGTCGGAACACATTTTGGAGATGATGCCGCTGCGGTAGGTTCACCTATCAATGATTTTACCAGCATTAATACCAATATCGAACACAATTATGGTTTTGCAGCGTACGGACAATTAGTTTATACCATCAATACCGAATGGGATATTACTGCGGGTCTCCGTTACGATCTCGAGCATAAAAAAGAAGAAATTAAAGGAGAGTTTCAACCAGACGGCGGTGACGCTATGGTCACTCAACCCGATACGTCCTCTGCAGCGAATTTTAAAGCGTTCACACCGAAACTTATCCTCGGCTACCACGCATCGGAGAACAACCATTTATTTGCGTCGTACAGCAGAGGATTTCGCGCAGGAGGCATCAGTCAGTTGTCCTCCGACCCATCGCAACCGCCGCTGTACGCGTATAAACCTGAATATAGCGACAATTACGAAATTGGCAGCAAGAATACCTTGTTTGATAAAAAACTGCGTTTGAATATTTCCGCATTTTACACGCTGATCAATAACGCACAGGTACCGACGCTGATATTGCCTGATGCTATCACAGTAACTAAAAATGCCGGAAAACTTAACAGCAAGGGCGTTGAACTCGAACTGGCTGCTACCTTGCTGAAAGGCCTGGATGTTGATTACAACTTCGGTTATACTCATGCACGGTACACGGATCTTTCGGTGTCAAGCAATGGCGATGTCGCCGATTTGCGTGGGAATCGTCAGGTTTACACACCTGATGTCACCTCGATGCTGGCGTTGCAATATTCCTACGGGCTGACCACCAAAGGTGCATTAGTAGCACGCGGAGAGTGGAAATATGTAGGTGATCAATATTTTGATCTGGCTAACCATATTGAACAGAAAGGCTATAACTTGTTAAACGCACGCCTAGGTTACAGCACTGATTGCTTTGATATCTTTGTATGGGGTCGCAACATTACCGACAAAAAGTATATCGACTACGCTTATGATTTCGGGGCAAGCCACTTAGGTAATCCAAAAACCTATGGCGCCACCCTAAGAATTAAATTTTAGATTAATTAATTATACTAAAAGCGAAATATATTCGAAATCTTAGCTAAAATAAGATCTCAAGGGAGGTAAGCAGCGAAAAGCTATCTGACTAAATAAATTTTTTAACTAAGTGTAAAACATTTGATTTGGCGCGCGTGTTATTTGAGCAATATATCTCGCCCAAAATGAAAAAATTTAATGAACACGACACAGTAATCTACACCGATGAAGATGGAAGGCTGATCGACACATTCGTAATCTATAAAACGGATGAGCTGACCGGACTGACTCATATCAATCATGAAAATCTTAAGGTAACGGCGGAACGGCTTTCAGTCCATCCAAAGACAATCGAAGGGTTTCATTTGCCAATGAACGACGCATTCAGCTTTGAAATATTTAAGAAACTGAAAGAGAAGTACGAAGTACTGAAAAGCAAGCCTGTTCGTCGTGAATTAAGGGCGGAACCGGTTTATAATACGTCTTTGGCTAAAGCATCCTGAAATTCGGCATACCGGATCGGCGCCTTTTAAAAGCAAAAACCTCATTTAATAAAATGAGGTTTTTTTGTGCTCCCGACGAGATTCGAACTCATATCGATGGTACCGGAAACCATAATTCTATCCGTTGAACTACAGGAGCGATGCGCCTGCAAATATAGTTATTCAGCTTATATTCTTCGTGTGAAAAATGATAAAGACTTTTCATAAGCGCCACAGCAATTAAAAGGGGAATTGCTTTAGTTCACAATTCCCCTTCTTCCAGTTCTGCTATATACGCCGTCACTGTTGGATGTCAGGACGGTGATCCGTTGGTTGCTTTACCGGCTCCGGCTTTTTGGTTTCAGCTGGTTTTGTTACCGGCCGCGCAATGGGCCGGGGTTGCTGCTGGTCGGTTTTTGGTTGCTGCTGTGGCGGGGTGGTTACCGGCCTTGAATTACGGGGCTGGTCTAATACCGGCTGCGATCTTTCAGGTCTTCCCTGCTGCGGATTCTGATTCCCTTGTCCGTTATCCTGACGCGGTGGCTGACCTTGCTGCGGATTCTGGTTATCCTGTCCCCGGCTTGGTCTTGAACGCTGATCCTGCTGCGGATTCTGATTTCCTTGTCCGTTATCCTGACGCGGTGGCTGACCCTGCTGCGGATTCTGGTTATCCTGTCCCCGGCTTGGTCTTGGACGTTGATCCTGCGGCGGGTTCTGATTCCCTTGTCCGTTATCCTGACGCGGTGGCTGCCCCTGTTGAGGATTTTGATTATCCTGTCCACGACTTGGTCTTGGACGCTGATCCTGCGGCGGGTTCTGATTCCCTTGTCCGTTGTTCTGACGCGGTGGCTGACCCTGCTGAGGATTTTGATTATCCTGACCGCGGCTTGGTCTTGGGCGCTGATCCTGCGCCGGGTTCTGATTCCCTTGTCCGTTGTCCTGACGCGGTGGCTGACCCTGTTGCGGATTTTGATTATCCTGTCCGCGGCTTGGTCTTGGACGCTGTTGACCTTGCTGAGGATATTGGTTCCCCTGCCCGTTATCCTGACGCGGTGGCTGACCCTGCTGCGGATTCTGGTTATCCTGTCCCCGGCTTGGTCTTGGACGTTGTTGACCTTGCTGAGGATATTGGTTGTCCCTGTTGTTGTCATAATTTACCACGCGCCGTGGTGATGGTCTTTTTCCATCAAGATCAGGAGCCTGCCGGACAACAGGACGGTAAACATTTAGCTGACCATTCGATATCGTTGAACGCTCCGGTTTTTGCACCACGCCAATTCTTACCGGTCTCACGGTAATATGTCCCCGATCCTCTACATCATTGATCCTTGGTCCGCGGTTATAGGTAAATCCCCTGTGCCCGTTATTATTATCATCCCCACGGGTATAAACATTATTGATAATGGTTGTATTGTTAATAACGGTTACGTTATTCCTTACGACGTACCTGTTGATGTTCCGTTGATTCATATAGCCCGCTTGCACATAACACCAATCCTGATATCCCGGTCTCCAGCTGGTATTATAGCCTGCGTTCGGCGGCAACGGCGCCCAACCGTAATAATTGCCGCTTTGTCCCCAGGTAACCCATGCCGGTGCCCAATCTCTGCCGGGAACCCACATCCAACCATAGTAGCCGTCATAGAACCATCTACCGTAATGGAATGGCGCCCAGCCCCAGCTATAATCCGATACCCATGTCCACCCTTCTTCGCTATAAACCCAATTGCCATTGGTATCGTAGGGTCTGAACGAATCATCCAGATTTGGCTGCCATACATAGCCGTAATCCGGGTAATCTATCCATTGACCGTATGGACTCAGTTCATCATAAAAAACCTGATCAGTTATCGGCTGGTCGGCGTATTGCACCTGATCGTTATAAACCGGTTGCGGCCCGGAAGTATATATAATTGGAGAGCACGCGCTAAGCGCGGCTGCTATCGGTAGTATATAAAATATCTTTTTCATGATACGGCGGTTCTAAAATGTGTATAATATTTGTTTATATACTTATGACGAGTATAAAATAATTAAGTTTAACCGATCCGCAGATATTTGTTGTAACGGCTTTTCAACTAATTACAAACATAGCGGGCCTGATCCGGGTGGCCTGCCATCCGGTTTAAATGACGATTAACACAATTATCGCCAGGCGCCGATGATTGCCCCCATTAAAGTAAGCGAAACCAGACTGTAACCACCGTTAATGAAAATGTAACGCCATGATTTTAGCTCGAACAAACTATGAATTGCTATCGCGCAAAACGTCCAGATGCCGGCAAGAAAGCCAGCTGTAGCTCCCCAGGACATATCTGTTTTGACATCAGCGAGAAACATTCCAAGGTTTACAGCCATCAGCAAGGAAAACACAGCCGTAAAGCCGAATATTTTTCCTTTGTTCCCTGCCTGAATCTGTTCGGCAGTAAGTTGGCTTTCTGCCATCCATGCATTGCCAAAAAGAGGTTTTGAATACCAGATACCGCCAACCAAAAATGCGGACAAGCCGGCAACAACAACTGCCAGCCAGTTAATTTGCGAAAAGTTCATTGTTTTAGGTTTTTTGTTTATTAAATATAAAGATTGTATAAGTCGCATCAAATATTGTTATTAAATAATATTACCCTATTAAAACCGCGGCGTGTTAAATTGTCTTCGGGAGAATACCTTAAACCGAATGCTTATTTTTGCGAAAAAATAAACTCTAATGGCATTTGAAATTGAGCGTAAATTTTTGGTTGATCATTCAAAATGGAAAGCGCTGGCAAAACCAGAAGGGAGATACCTGCGCCAGGGTTATTTAACCGACCGTAAAGAGGCCACCATTCGTGTCAGACTTGACGGCGATAAAGCCTTTATTACGATCAAAGGTGCCACGACAGGGATTTCGAGAAAAGAGTTTGAATATGAAATACCGGCTGAGGACGGCACGGAGCTGCTTAATGAATTTGCTCCGGCTGCGATCGAGAAAGTGCGGTTCGATATAATTTTCGAGGGAAAACTGTGGGAAGTAGATGAGTTTCTTGGGGATAATGCCGGGCTCATTGTTGCAGAAATTGAGTTAACAAATGAAAATGAACATTTTGTCCTGCCGGACTGGGTATCAGCTGAAGTAAGCCACGATGCCCGGTACTTTAATGCTAATCTTTTAAAAAATCCCTTTCGGAGTTGGAGCCGCTAATCGTCGCATTCGGGAAGTAATAACAACTCATCCACGACGGATTCATCTTCTACCGTCTTAACGTATTTATTCCCGTCAGGACAAACTGCAGCTATCAGGTACAGCTTCTTTCCCTTGCTGTCGGTCACGTAAGCCTCACCATTCCCTTCTTTGATCCAGTCATATATCTGGGTTCTGTCGGTTACGCCATTTACATTGATCTTCTCGTTTATCCACTCAAGGTGATCGATCGCGAGATATGGGTTTTCGCTGGCGCGCTCGTCCCTTTTGATGCAAATTATCCTTACAGCCATTTCAGTAATTTATAATTAACAGGGTGCTGTAAATGTAATCTGATTATACCTTCCTGAATTCAGTACTATCACCTGATTTTGAGCCGTAAAACTACGCATTGTAGCACGCTTACGTCTAATTTTTTACTATCCCAAAAAAATATCGGCATAAGGCAACCTTTTGCCGATTCTCCGCGTGATGACTATACAAAAAGATCAAATACACTAAATTATCAATTACATGAAAACAAAGATTTATTTATCGTTTATAGTGCTGGCTTGCCTGTCATTTGCGCTGGGCTGTTCCTCTAAGAAAAGCAATAATGTCGATCCGACCCCCTACAGCCCGGCGGCTACCGTTGAAATCCAGAATTTCGCATTTTCTCCGGCAACCGTCAACATAAAGGTCGGTCAGTCAGTTACCTGGAAAAATCTGGATACCGCGCCGCACACCGCCACCGACCTGGGTAACGCCTTTGACAGCGGAACGTTGTCAACCAACCAGACTTACAGCTTTACATTTAAGACAGCAGGCACTTACACCTACCATTGTCTTATTCATTCTATGATGGCTAACGCCTCTGTAGTGGTTACTCAATAAAAAGACGTTTTTTAATGGGGCTAATAATGGGGAGCTCTGCGATAGCAGCAGGCTCCTTTTTTGTTAAAGCTTAACCTTATGTAGCAGTTCGTCTTTAAAACCCGGGGAAACGGGAATCCTCCTTCCGTCAACAATGACCTGGGCGCGTTCGATCTTCTCGATCCTCGAAACCGCGACGATATAGGATTTATGCACCCTCTGAAAAGCATCCGACGGAAGTTTGCCCAGCAGTTCAGTCAGGGTCATTCGCGTCAGCGTTCGTTTTTCTCCTTCAAAAATACTCAGGTAATTATCACCGGCTTCTATAAAGGTGATGTCTGGGATATCGATCTTGACAAGATTATAGCCGTCCTTAACAAACAAAGTCCTTGTTATTTCCGGCTGGCCGGACGCTTTTGCCATCCGTTCCTTTACCAGGTTACAGGCTTGCAGCAAACGGCTCAGGGTAACTGGTTTCAACAGGTAATCAGTAGCGGCCAGGTCAAACCCTCTGACCGCGTATTCGGGATAAGCGGTAGTAAAAACAACATGGACCGACTTTGGTATTGATGCGGCAAATTCAATCCCGGTGAGATCGGGCATCCTGATATCCAGAAAAACCACATCTACCTTGTTTTGCTGTAAAAAAGCAAGCGCGCCGGTTGTGCTCAAAAATGTATGCTTCAACTCCAAAAATGGAATTTTCGCGGCATGGGTTTTGAGCACCTCCAGCGCAAGCGGTTCATCGTCAATAGCTATAGCACTTATCATTTTAGTGTGCGGCGGTCATGAATCTGATCAATTCATCAGGTTCTATATTTTTTGCGGCAACCATTCCAGCCGGATCAATAAGCACGTTCTGTGGAATAGCGTTAATGCCGTATTGTTTTATCACGGTGTTATCCCAATGCCGCAGGTCGCTTACCTGGGGCCAGCTTAAACCGTCGTCCTTTATCGCTTTTATCCAGGCTGTCCTGGTGTCATGCCCATCAAGCGATACGCCTAATATAGTAAAGTTTTTGTCTTTCAGCTTATTAAACACCTTTACCCATGCGGGATTCTCCTCCCGGCACGGGCCACACCATGACGCCCAGAAATCGACCAATACAAATTTTCCGCGAAATGAAGACAAACGAATTGGCTTTCCGTCCGGTGTGTACTGAACAAAATCCGGAGCAGGTTTTCCAACCATAATGTTACTGCTCAATAATGCATCAAATGCAATTCCCGCCCGCGTATTTCTTACGTTTTCAGCAAGCGCCATAAAAAG
The DNA here is from genome assembly GCA_035547875.1 of Mucilaginibacter sp. GTDB lineage: Bacteria > Bacteroidota > Bacteroidia > Sphingobacteriales > Sphingobacteriaceae > Mucilaginibacter. The sequence continues at coordinate 176,961 of DASZTX010000055.1, forward strand.
AGGCTTTATTTCCGCTGTGTCAGGAAATGCCCCCGCATAATCCTGCAGAGCCACAAGGGCGATAAAGCTCGACGGATTGTTTTGAGCGTACTGTTTTAACAGCGGGCGACGGGCCGCCTTGAGACTATCATAAAAAGATGTATAATCCCTCACCGCGCCGGCAGTTTTCAACCTTTTCATGCGGGCAGATAAACGGATGAGCCTGCGTTCATCTTCCGTATTAAGCAACGTTTTTAATCTGGCGTAATCCGCATTGACGGACGATCCTTTGAACACGGCTGCGGAAACAGAATCCTGCGCGCCGATCTCTATCTCGCCCGGATGCAAGTAAAATTTAAGTGCGTCTATCTCGTCAACGGGCGTTTTCATCAATTGTGACAAATCCAAGCCTTTGCGAGCTAAGACCAGAGTTGCATGAACCGGGTCAATTGCAATCCCTTTAAGCCGGAAGTTTCCGTTATCAAGCTTACACGAGTCGATAAATCTTTTTCCGTTTGTCTGGTAAAAAAGATAAACCGTAGAAGACGATGGACTATGCGCGATATTACCATGAATAATAAAGACTGAATCTTTACGAATATTTTCGGCAATCACCCGGCCAGAAAAATGCAGGCAAAGCGAGGCCAGTAATGAAAAAAAGTATTTCATGTTTATCATTTTTTTGATTAATAACTAAAGACTAATGGAAAGTGCTACCCGGTATTTGCTTCCGACAGAAGTTATTGACAGCTTGTGTTTTTCGGGATAGATCAGTTCGAGCCTTTGTTTTACATTGACAATCCCCATTCCGGAGCCTTTTTCCGGGTTAACGGTATCAAAAACCTGATTTTCAATATTCATCGTCAACTGTTGATCAACGACAGCTATTGTCAGATCGATAAAACACGGTCTGTCCATACTGATGCCATACTTCCATGCATTCTCTATCAGCGGGATCAGCAACATCGGGGCGATGCTGTAGTCGGTCTCCGGATAAACTATTTCCGTCCTTATCATAATATCATCGTTGGCAGGTATCCGCAATTGCTGAAGCGCAAGATAATCCTCTATAAATTTCAATTCCGTAGTAAGGCTGACAAAGTCTTCTTTTACACCCGTCATATTATATCGCATCATATCTGACAGAAGTTCGATCGCTCCGGCAGTTTTGGTCGCCTGCTCGCTTAAGGCTATACCGTAAATATTGTTGAGCGTATTGAAAAAGAAATGGGGATTGATCTGCGCCTTTAGCAGATGTAGTTCGGCCTCCGACTTTTGCTGATGGAAACGGATGCGCCGGTAACGGTCGTAGAAAAAATCATACAATATAGCATAGCCAAAAATATAGACCAGGACAAAAAAGGTCGAATCGATAAACCGGGCAAGCGGGGGTATAAAATCGCTGTTTTTTTGAAATAGAAAACTGGCGCCGCTGCCGAGTTTGGCAAGCAGAATACTGGAGAACGCGAACCAAAAAAGATTATATTTTCTGAATACAAACAAATAATTGGCTTCGGCCAGCAAGGCAAGCAATAATATCCAAAGAATTAAAGGTTGATTCAGGTTATGATTGATAAAGCGTTGGGCGATAGACACCGAAGTTCCATCAGGATTCGTCGTATGGGCAAGCCCGAAAAATTCCCTAGAAAAATTAAAAATCAGGTCGCCTGAGTTAAACACCAACCATGCAACAAGGGCATGGAACAAAAATCTCCTGATAAAGATGATCGCTGATTTGGTTTCTATTGCTTTCATTTTCGTAATTATTTATTCAAATGAAAGATGATTTTCGGGCCCGCTAAAATAAATGAGCCCAAACGCTCAAAGTTTGGGGTGAAATGGAAAACTTATAGTTTTTGCCCGACAACCAGCTACCAAAAAACGTCAATTGCTGCAATCGCTTCCGGTGAGACGGAAAAATTTGAAACGCACCGGCACGATCTTCGAATCAGTAAAACCTTTTATGGCGAACAGTCCGATATATTTTGGCTTCATGTCAAACTCCTGGCTTACGACCTCTTTAAAGGCGCCATTTTCAGTCGTTCCTCCTGCATACAGGAACCTGAATTTATTGCCTTGCTTCTCGATACGGAGAGCTGAATTTTTCAGGTTATCGGTGATCAGCGAACTATTCCGGGCACTATCAGGGTAAAAGAGTACCTTGTGCGCTATTTCCTCCGGCTTGCCAAAACCCTCTCCTATCGAAGTGATGCATTGTACCAATATTTCTGACGGTTTTTTCATTCCACCGAAATAATCGTTATAGCCCAGCGAGAGGCGAATACTCTTACCCCTGAATGACGTGTCCTCCATCAGTAGCACGCCTGCCTGTTGCCACTCCGCACCGGGTATAAAATCTTCCAGATGAACCTCTGCTGTAAAACAATCCGAAGGTATGGATCTTAATACCAGGTTAGGTATTCCGGCGATAAATCTTTGATCAGGCCAGTTATCGCCGCGGAGTGTAAAAAGGGTCAACCGCCCGGGTATTTCATTTCTTTTCTTCCACCATATCGTATCTTCCGATTTGACAAACCAGCCCCGGCTGCGCATATCAGCGTTATTTAGGTTACTGAAATTGTCGCTGAAACTGATGTCTAACGTCTTTGCAGAAAATTTAAAAAAGAGCATTACGATGATAGCAAGTAGTATCAGGCCCGCCAAACTGATGATTAGCCGTTGAGGTCTGCGTCTAACCACTTTCTTTGAAACATTTTTATTGTAGTGGTCGCGGTATAAAAACCAGTATGGGTGGTGATCCTCTTCTTTTTTTCGCTGGAGTTCGTTGGTATAAGGCGCATTTAAAACGTACCGTGAGAATGTGTCCAGTGTGGCTACTGACGGGTTTTCCTTTTTTCCGCTCTCCGGGGCGGCGATAAAAATAGAATAGTTCTTAACGCTTTTCCAACCAACAGATAAACCGGTTTGATCGAGTATATCCTTGCAAAGCATCCGGCTTTCCGTTTCGGTGAGCGGACGCTCCATACTACTTCCAAAACACTTTATCAGCGTATCTCTGAATAATTCTATAAAAATTAAAAACTCAAAGTCATCCATAGTAACTGAAACACGCACGGCCATTGCCGGATTTTGAATTTACGCCAGGTTTACGCTGCAATTCCGCCACATGTACCAGGCTTAACAGACCTTTGCTCCGAATACCATATCTGATTCCTTAAATATCCGATTAAAAACATAAAAATGAAGCATCTGTTCATTGTTATCCTTTACCTTTTACCCGCTGTGGCCTTTACCCAAACCCTGCAGCTGCACTATGACTTGCGGCATACTGTCAATCCGGACCGCAACGCTAAAAATTTCCCATCCGTTTACTTTGAATACTTCAAAACACAAACCGATACGGAATCATTCATAAAACCGGGTTCATTTCTATTTAAAATGGAAACCGATATGCAGGGAGACCAAAATAATATCGGCAAAGCCTATATGCAAATCACTCAAACCTTCAGGTGCTGGAAATTCCCTGTATTCATAGGCGTTCAGTATAGCGGTGGACTCGGCGTGACGGAACCCAAACAATATAGCTATTATATCAGCAATAGTTTTGGGATCGGGCCAAATTACCCATTTCAATGGAAGGGCGGTTATTTCAGCGCAGCGATCTATTATACCAAAAACCTGCTTAAAAAGCCAAGCAATGATTTAATGTTCTCCTTTTACTGGTGGAAAGGTTTTTTTAATTACAAACTGGAAGTTGCCGGCGACATTGAGTTATATACGCTTAACAAGAATCCGGGGGGTGAGCCAAATCAGAGCCTTACGGGAAAAACAACCTGCTTTTTTGGGGAACCTCAATTTTGGTACAATCTGAACCGCGCCATTTCTTTCGGCTCAAAGCAGTTGCTTTTTTACCATGTGAACACGTCCGAAAACATCTTTGAAATTTATCCTACCGTGGCCATCAGGGTGAAGATATGAGGAAAACACAAAAGCGACCGGCAAAGGACTTTTGTCGGTCGCTTTTCGTTGACTATAAACGATAGCCTTAATTGCATACAGAATTAGTAGCATTTATCGTAAAAAGCAAATTCAAACTAAGAATTTCTTATTTACATAATAATAATATTACATCTATTTTTTTATCAATTTGTCAATTTTAACGATTTAAAATATCAGGTTATTTAGATAAATTAAAAAAATTTAGGAAGTTTTAAATTAAGTTACATTATCCGTATTTTCGTAATTGCACCATTTTATAAACAGCATTATTTACGATGGATCAAGCTGAAAGCAACCAGGGCCTTTACTGGCCCGAATTTGAACACGACTCGTGCGGAACCGGATTTATTACGAACATCAACGGTCATAAAGATAATCAGATCATAGATGATGCGCTCACCATGCTCGAAAATATGGAGCATCGCGGCGCCTGCGGTTGCGACCCTGAAAGCGGCGACGGCGCCGGTATATTAATACAACTACCCCATGAATTTTTTATGGAGGAATGCTCCGATCTGGAGATCAGTTTGCCCGAACCGGGCGAATACGGCGTGGGGATGATATTTTTCCCGAAAGAATCAGCGGTAAAAAAAGCATGCAAGGTAGTTATCAGTAATGCCGTTGAAAAACTCGGTCTGCATATTATGGGATACCGTAAGGTTCCCGTTAATTCTTCGGTGATCGGAGAAACAGCCCGCAAAGCAGAACCAAGCGTTGAACAGTTGTTTATACAACGTCCGCATAATATTTTAAACACGGAAGATTTTGAGCGTAAGTTATATATACTGAGACGGTATATTAACAAGACCGTTACGGAGACGATTGCAACCGCTTCGGATCATTTTTACTTCACTTCGTTATCCTGCAAAACAATCATTTACAAGGGTCAGGTAACGACTTACCAGTTGCGGAAGTATTTTACCGATCTGGAAGATCCGCGTATCGCGTCGGGATTTGCGATGATCCATTCCCGTTTCTCGACCAATACATTCCCGTCATGGAAACTGGCGCAACCATTCCGCCTGATCGCGCATAATGGTGAGATCAACACGCTCACAGGCAACTTAAACTGGTTTTATTCCGGTTTAAAATCCTATGCGTCATCTTATTTTACCGGCGAGGAAATGGAAATGTTGTTGCCGGTGATTGACAACAACCAGTCGGATTCGGCGTGTTTGGATAACATCATCGAAATATTGCAGCACACGGGCCGCTCGCTGCCACATGTGATGATGATGCTGATCCCTGAAGCATGGGATGGCAATGAGCAGATGGATCCGCTGAAAAAAGCTTTTTATGAGTTTCACGCTTCGTTAATGGAACCCTGGGACGGTCCTGCCGCCATCACCTTTACTGACGGTAAAGTTGTAGGAGCAGTGCTTGACCGCAATGGATTGCGGCCGTTACGTTTTGTTATTACCAATGACGGCAGGGTGATCGCAGCGTCAGAGGCGGGTGTACTTGGTCTTGACGAAAGCCTGGTTTTGCGCAAAGGTCGTCTGCAACCGGGCAAAATGTTGTTGATCGACACTGAAAAAGGTATGATCATCACGGACGACGAGATCAAACATGAGATCGCATCCCGTCAGCCCTATGGCCGCTGGCTCGAAAATTATAAGATCCGTCTCGACGAGCTGGGTGAACCGCGCCTTGCATTTGCGAGTTTGTCGGACGATTCCGTTTATCGTTATCAGCAGGTATTCGGCTACACACGCGAGGATATTGACAGTATTATAAAACCTATGGCACTTGATGGCAAGGAACCTATAGGTTCAATGGGAACTGATGTACCCCTTGCAATATTGTCAGACAGGCCGCAGCATATCTCAAGCTATTTTAAGCAATTCTTTGCGCAGGTTACCAACCCTCCGATCGACCCGATACGTGAACGGCTGGTAATGAGCCTTGCCACCTTTATTGGTAATAACGGCAACCTGCTGGACGAGGATAAAATGCATTGCCATTGTGTGATGCTTAAACATCCGATATTAAAAAACCATCAGCTGGAAAGGCTGAGAAGTATCGATACCGGCATGTTCCATGCAAAGACGCTGCAAACCTATTTCAATGCGGATGGTATGCCAGGCTCGCTGGAAAGAGGTATTGCACGTTTATGCCGCTATGCAGAAGATTCTGTGGACGATGGTTTCGAGGTATTGATCCTTTCCGACCGCGCCATTGACTCGGAACACGCCCCGATTCCGTCATTATTGGCTGTTTCGGCGGTACATCACCACCTCATCCGCACCGGGCGCCGCGGCGCTGTAGGACTTGTCGTGGAAACCGGCGACACCTGGGAAGTGCATCATTTTGCCTGTCTGCTGGCATTCGGCGCAACGGCGATAAACCCATACCTGGCGCTGAGCACCATCAAGACCTTAAAGAATAATAGTGCGATCGACACGCATCTTGATGTCAAAGCACTGCAGAAGAATTACGTTAAGTCAGTTAACGACGGCCTGCTGAAGATATTCTCGAAAATGGGTATATCCACACTTCAATCCTATCACGGCTCACAGGTGTTTGAAATACTCGGCATCAATCAAACCGTAGTGGATAAATATTTTGCCGGAGCAGTGACGCGAATAGGCGGTCTTGGGCTTGACGAGATTGCCCGGGAATCATTATGCAAACACAAAATGGGCTTCGGCGGTTCAAGACCGGGAGCGCATTTACTTGCCGAGGGCGGCATTTACCAATGGAAACGGCGCGGCGAACAGCATTTATTTAACCCCACAACGGTTCACCTGCTGCAACACGCAACCCGGAGCAATGACTATACCGTCTATAAAAATTACGCGAAAGAAATAAACGAGCAAACCGAAAAACATTTTACCATTCGCGGGCTGCTCGACTTTGCCCATCATCGTGAGGCCATCTCTATCGACGAGGTAGAACCGGCCGAAAATATCATGAAACGTTTTGCCACCGGCGCCATGTCGTTCGGCTCCATCTCGCATGAAGCGCACAGTACTATGGCGATAGCTATGAACCGTATAGGTGGTAAGAGCAATACCGGTGAAGGCGGCGAGGACGAGCTACGTTACGAGCTGCTGCCAAACGGTGACTCGATGCGTTCGGCCATCAAGCAGGTTGCATCCGCGCGTTTCGGGGTAACTTCAAATTATCTGACCAATGCAGATGAATTACAGATAAAAATGGCTCAGGGCGCCAAGCCAGGAGAAGGCGGACAGCTACCGGGCCATAAAGTGGACGATTGGATCGCCAAAACGCGGCACTCCACACCGGGTGTAGGGCTGATATCACCGCCGCCGCACCATGACATCTATTCGATAGAAGATTTAGCGCAGCTGATCTTTGACCTGAAAAACGCCAACCGGGAAGCGCGTATTAACGTGAAACTCGTTTCAAAAGCAGGTGTAGGCACGATTGCCGCAGGAGTGGCCAAGGCTCATGCAGACGTGATCCTCATCGCCGGTTATGATGGCGGAACAGGCGCCTCTCCGATCAGTTCCATCAAACATGCCGGTCTTCCGTGGGAACTCGGTCTCGCAGAAGCACATCAGACGCTGGTACGCAACAAATTACGCAGCCGCGTTGTACTTCAGACTGACGGTCAGTTAAAAACCGGGCGGGACCTTGCTATCGCCGCGCTGATGGGCGCCGAAGAATGGGGCGTTGCCACTGCCGCGCTGGTTGCAGGAGGCTGTATCATGATGCGTAAATGCCACCTGAACACCTGTCCGGTAGGCGTTGCTACGCAAGACCCTGAACTGCGCAAGCTATTCAGCGGTAAACCGGAGCACATCGTCAATCTTTTCCGTTTTATGGCGGAAGAGTTGCGCGAGATCATGGCGGAATTGGGTTTCCGTACCGTGAACGAAATGGTTGGCCGTGTGCAGTTTCTGAAAGTAAAGGATGGCGTTAAACACTGGAAAGCACAAAAAATTGACCTGTCCGGAATATTGCATCCGGTAAATAATTCAAAGGATGCGACGCTGTACAACAGCGAAAAGCAGGATCATGGCATCGACGCTATCCTCGACTGGCAGTTACTCGAAGCGGCAAAACCTGCGCTTGAAGACAAAACGCCAGTATTTGCAACTTTCGATGTAAAAAACGTTGATAGAACCATAGGCACCCTGTTATCCAACGAGATTTCAAAAATATACGGATCGGCCGGGTTGCCTGACAATACGATCAACTTCAAATTCAAAGGCTCAGCTGGACAAAGCTTTGGTGCGTTCAACACAAAGGGTGTTTCATTTGAACTGGAGGGTGAGGCAAATGATTATGTAGGCAAAGGCTTGTCAGGCGCTCAACTGGCTATCTATCCGTCTGAAAAGGCAACTTTTACACCTGAAGAGAATATCATTATCGGCAACGTTGCACTGTATGGTGCTACATCCGGCGAGGTATTTATCCGGGGCATGGCCGGTGAGCGTTTTGCGGTGCGCAACTCAGGTGCAACCACCGTTGTGGAAGGCATAGGTGATCACGGATGCGAGTACATGACCGGAGGCCGTGCGCTGATCCTTGGTGAAACAGGCCGCAACTTTGCGGCGGGCATGAGCGGCGGTATTGCCTGGGTGTATAACCCGAATGGCACCTTCGCCGAAAACTGCAACACCGAAATGGTAGATCTTGACCCGCTTACGCCGAAAGACGAAGAACAGATAAAGGCGCTGCTTCACAAGCATATTCATTTGACAGGCAGTAAAGTGGCACAGGGATTACTGGATAACTGGGGTGTGGCATCTGCTCAGTTTATCAAGGTCTATCCGAGAGAATACAAAAAGGTTTTAGAGAAATTGCAATATCAAACAATCAGCTAATGGGAAAGCCAACAGGATTTCAGGAATTTAACAGGGAGCTTCCCGCCAAGACACCGGTTGCAGAACGTGTAAAGAATTATAGCGAATTTGTAAACCTGTACTCAGGTGAAAAGCTGAACCAGCAGGCTGCGCGATGCATGAACTGCGGCATCCCGTTCTGCCATTCGGGTTGCCCGCTCGGTAACATCATTCCCGAGTTTAACGATGCGGTATATCGTAAAAACTGGGAGGAAGCCTACAATATTCTCTCATCAACCAATAATTTCCCGGAGTTTACGGGCCGTATCTGCCCCGCTCCGTGCGAGTCGGCATGTGTGCTGGGAATAAACAAACCGGCGGTTGCCATAGAAGAGATCGAAAAGCATATTATTGAAATAGCTTATTCAGAAAATCTGGTAAAACCTACTGCTCCGCTGATCAAGACAGGAAAGAAAGTGGCCATTGTTGGCTCTGGACCAGCCGGGCTTGCTGCTGCCGCTCAACTGGCAAAGGCGGGCCATTCCGTTACGGTGTTTGAACGGGACGACCGCATTGGCGGCTTGTTGCGCTACGGCATACCTGACTTTAAACTCGAAAAAAAGATCATCGACCGCCGACTTGAAATTATGGAAAAAGATGGCGTAGAATTTAAATGCAATGTAGAAGTTGGTAAAGACGTTGCTGCCGAAGAGCTTGTACGTACATACGATGCCGTGCTGCTCGCAGGCGGCTCAACTATTCCCCGGAATCTGAATATACCTGGCAGGGAGCTGAAGGGAATCTATTTTGCAATGGACTTTTTAAAGCAGCAGAATAAACGTGTCAGCAATATAGATGTTACCGGTGAAGACATACTGGCTACAGGCAAAGATGTGATCATTATAGGTGGCGGTGACACCGGATCGGATTGTGTGGGTACATCAAACCGTCAGGGCGCAAAATCGATCAAGCAATTTGAAGTGATGATGCAGCCTCCCGCACAACGAACCGCACACATGCCTTGGCCAACCTACCCTATGCTGCTTAAAACAACCAGCAGCCATGAGGAGGGTGCGGACCGTTTCTGGGGTGTTAATACAGAAGAGTTTTTAGGCGACGAAAACGGAGATTTAAGAGCTTTAAAAGTAGTTGAGGTAACCTGGGAGTTAGACGTTATGGGCAGACCGGTGAAATTCAGTCGTGTAGATGGTTCAGAAAAAGAAATACCCTGTCAGCGGGTCTTCCTGGCCATGGGCTTTTTAAATCCACAATATGAAGGCATGGTAAAAAACCTGGGAGTTGATCTTGACGGAAGAAATAACGTGAAAGCCACTGATAAAAATTACCGCACCAGCGTAAGTAAGGTATTTGCTGCGGGCGATATGCGCCGTGGACAATCGCTGGTAGTGTGGGCTATTTCTGAGGGACGTGAAGCTGCCCGCCAGATCGATGAGTTCCTGATGGGTCATTCACTACTGGAAAGCAAGGATGCCGTCAACCAGTTCGATCAGGTATTTTGATTTCTGAATCAATCAATCAACTATACAATCAAAACCGGCATGCGAACGCTGCCGGTTTTTTTATTTTGTCAATCTAAGGGTGTATTCAGATAAAGATCTTCAACCTTTTTCCTGGCCCAGGGGGTTCTGCGTAAAAACACTAAGCTTGATTTTATACCCGGATCGTTCAGAAAGCAATTGATACGGATGCGGTAAGCGAGTTCGGGCCATCCGTAATGATCTACCAGGGCCGTCAAGATCATCTCCAATGTCTTGCCGTGAAGTTTATTATTCGGTTGATTTTGCATAAAGTTAACAGGGAGCGTGGGCAAGCCTTACGCCGCTTTTTGATCGGATTAATTTTATTTTTCGAGGTATTCGCGCAATACGCGACCAACGATCTCTGTCCATCCCATTTCGAAGTTTTTCCTGGCAAAATCGGGCAGCGCAGGAAATGTTTCCAGTCCGGCATGAGTCAATTTCACCCTCGTCTTGTCACCTTCGTCAAACAACTCCCAGGTGACAAAGGAATTTCCCTCGTAGCCGTCATATCGCCAGCTATGCATCAGCTTTTTACCCGGTATTACCTCGGTAACCTTACATAGATGAAGGTAGCTTTTTTCAGGCGTTCCGCCTGTAAACTCAAACTCGAATCCAACTTCGGGTTTAAATTCCTTCAGATCAAAATACCATTCCCGCATTTTATCTTTATCGGTTATGGCCTGCCAAACCCTTTCTGCTGTTGCATTAAAGGTCCGTTCAATTACAAAAGGCGCTGTTTCCATGATTGATTTTATTAGAATTTAATTACTTTTTTAATGTCTGTCTGGTATCTGATTCCCTGTCCAAAAAATCGCCGAGGGCATCAAGCTTTTGCGTCCAGAATCTGCGGTATTGCTCCACCCAGGCAGAAACTTCGTTGAGCTTTCCAAAGTTGGCTTGGCAATATCTGTCGCGGCCGTCCTGATGAATAGTAAGCAGCCCACACTGTGTCAGTATTTTAATGTGTTTGGATACGGCAGGCCTGCTGATCTCGAATTTATCTGCAATAGCATTTAAATTCAGTGATTGATTAGCGATGAGTCCAATAATTTCTCTTCGGGTTGGGTCGGCAATCGCCTGAAAAACGTCTCTGCGCATAAGTATTTATGAAACCTTTCGGTTACGAATTTAAATGAAACCCTTTGGTTACGCAAATAAAAGAGAAAATTTATGCTGATTAATTTTTAATATTACCACTTATTTTTCTGAAGGATTCCTTTTCCCGGCCAACAGCTTTTCGATCAGTTTACTCAGCCGTTCGCTTTTCGTCTTCTCCTGTTTTGCGGACAGTATCCAGACAACATATTCCTTCTTGTTGCTGAAAGAAAGGTTTTGATAGAACTCCATGGCAGCGGGCGTATCGCTCAGCACTGATTCCATCTCTTCGGGAAGTTTGATCTGCCTGTTATCCAAGTCGATATAACGGGCATAATCATTCTTCCTGATTTCGTCGTTACAGGAGGCCGAGGCCTTTGACAACTCCTTTGGCCGGAACCTCAATGCCGTCCAGACCTGATCGATTGCCGCAGCGCTTACGGTCGTATACCCATATTTTTCCAGCTCGTCCCAACTGCCCATCATTTCCAGATCGGATATGATGCCGGAGCTTTTCTTGGGGTAAGTGATCCAAAAAACCGTTTCAGGTTTTAACAAAGGCATGATTATTTTCAAACTGGCAATCAGCTCCTCACTGTTCTTTACAAATAACTGCACGCCATCAACATTACCCACTGGTGCGAATACTATTGAGGTATCATCCGGCAAGGGATCAAGTGCCGAAAGGTAATTATCGGGCGCATGCAGAAACATCCAGCGTTTGCCTGGCTTAATTAATAATTTTTTTGCAATAGGATTGGCTACGGGCGACTGAGACTTCATAACAGGTTGTTGTTATCTTTGCAAACAAAAATAACGGTTTCCAGGGTAATTTAACTCAAACCGCGCTATGCATGATGACTTACACCGATATAGATAAAAGAAAAAACGCCTTCATTTTTGAGCTTGACAACGTCCTCTACCCCGAAAAGGATTATCTTTTCCAGGTCTATTATCTTTTTGCTGGACTATTGGAATATACTACACAAATTGATGCGAAGCAGACAACCGATACGATGATCAATACGTATATGGAAAGGGGGAAAGAATTTGCATTTGACGGAATAAAGGAAAAACTTGAAGTAGAAGAAAAATACCGGAGCAGTTTAAAACACCTGATGCTGACCGCGAAGCTGCCGTTAAAACTGCTTTTATACCGGAATATCCTCACCTTATTGCAGGATATTGTCGTTGACCGGAAAAAAATATTTATTGTAACCAATGGCAACCCGGAAATGCAGTTAAATAAAATAAAGCAAATGGAATGGAACGGCCTGGAACAGTATTTAACGGTTTATTTTACCGATGAGATTAAACCAAAACCGGATACTGATGTCATTGACGTTTTAATAAGAGACCATAACCTGCAACGGCGGGAAATGATCATGATAGAAAATTCGGAGATTGACCGGCTTTGTGCAGAATCAAGCGGCATTGATTACCTGAATGTTTCCGACTTTTTAAATACAGAATTATAAGATACTCCGTTTATTTTCGTTTATTTATCTATCTAAAAGAAAATTTATAAATCATATATGAAAAAAATACTTTACCTGGTTATTATTTTGTTATCCGGATTTTTCACAGCCTGCAAAAAGGATAAAAAGATCAACAACGGCACAGGTACTGATCCCGATCAACCTTCGAAAACCGGCACGACCTTACAGCTCGCCGAAGATTCGGTCTATTTATATGCCAAGGAGAATTACTTATGGTATAACCAGTTACCAAGTTACGCCGATTTTAAACCGCGTTCCTTTACCAACTCTGCTCCGCTTACTGCTTTATCGGACGAATTGGACGCACTTTCACAATATGCGATCAATCCCGACGGCGGCAAGCCTTATGAATATTATCAATATGACCCGGGCAGGGCGAAATACTCCTTCATTGACGATGGAACCGAAACAGGAGCCCTGAACGGCGTTAAAGGCGACTTTGGCTTTGATTATAACTATAATGCCGTGGATGACATTCGTGTTGTTTATGTATATCCCGGTTCCCCGGCAGGTCTCGCCGGTATCCGAAGAGGATACCGCATCATCAGTGTTAATGACAATACGAACATATCCTATGATGGTGTTTCAGGCGGCCACACTTACGGAGACGGATCGGGAACTAACCTCAATTATGTTTTCAACTCCATTTTTAACAGCGGCAGCATTAAAATGACGCTGAGGAAGCCTGATGGCTCCACCATTACCGTGAATTTGAGCACTGCCAATTATAATGTAAACCCGGTTTTAAAAGACACTGTATTTGACGTTGGCGGCGGAAAGAAAATCGGCTATTTTGTGTTTAACAGCTTTACATCCGACGCGAATGCCGATCCGAAACTGGATGCCGTTTTCGCGAAATTTACAACTGCTGGCGTTACTGATGTGGTTGTCGATCTGCGGTATAACGGTGGTGGTTATGTATCAACTGCCGAATACCTTGATAATCTGCTTGTACCGTCATCAAAAAACAATACGTTGATGTACAAGACTTACTTTAATGACATATTAAGCAACAACAAGGAAACGCTGCTCCAAAATCAGGTACGGCGGGATGTTGACGGTACCCTGTACAATCTGTCGCAGATTGATTATTCTCTCAATTCCCCTTACAATACGCCGAAGTTTTCAAAGATCGGATCGCTGAATGTTGACCGGGTATTCTTTATCATTACCGGCGGCACGGCGTCAGCAAGTGAGCTTACGATCAACAACCTGCGCCCCGTTATGGATGTACAGTTGGTAGGAGAAACCAGCTACGGCAAACCCGTAGGCTTTTTCGATATACAGATCAACAAGTACACTATGTTTACGCCGGAATTTTCAACAAAAAACTCGGCTAATCAGGGCGACTATTTTAACGGTATGACGCCCAACACAACCAACTATCCGGGCGTGAATGACTTTGATGACTATACCAAAGAATTTGGCGACCCAAGTGAAGGGCTGCTTGCACATATTATCAATAAGGTAAAAACCGGAACATACGGAGCTACTAAAAAGGTAGTACAGAGTCTAAACCCGGGTGAACAAACGTTTTCGCTCGCTGAATCGCGAGACAAGGCTATTAAGCTGAATAAGGATAAGTTTTCAGGGATGATCTTTAACTTCAAAAAGGTGCAGCTGAAAAAATAGCGAGCTGATATTTTAAATTAAAAGCCGGAAGCAAGTACAATTTTGCCTCCGGCTTTTTTATGAATTTATTTTTATCATTCTCAGTCAACCAGTTCGCGCAAGTCAACGGGAACCACGCGCGAAATCCCCTGCTCTACCATGGTAACACCGTAAACGATGTCCGTACTGGCGATCGTACGCTTATTGTGGCTGATAATAATAAACTGCGATTCCTTCGAAAACTCCCGGATGATATTGTTGAACTTATCAATATTGGTATCATCAAGCGGAGCGTCAACCTCATCAAAAATACAGAAAGGTGCAGGCTTCAGCAGGTATAAGGAAAAAAGGATAGCAGTAGCCGTCAAAGTCTTTTCGCCACCGGATAGCTGATTGATCGATAACGGACGTTTTCCCTTCGGCTTTGCGATAATATCGATATCCGATTCAAGCGGGCGCTGAGGATCAGTTAAGATGAGATCACATGAATCTTCTTCATTGAAAAGGGAACGGAATACCTTGATAAAATTTTCTCGAACCAGCGTGAATGACGACATGAATTTCTCCCTTGCAGTATCATCAATTTCCTGTATGGTCGCCAGCAGGGAAGCTTTTGCGTCGCTCAGGTCCTTTTTCTGATTCTGAATAAAGGTATAACGTTCGTTCATCTCATTATAAGCTTCGACCGCGAGGGGATTGATCGCGCCGAAGTCATCAAGACGTTTTTTCACACGCTCCGCTTTTTCCCTTACATCATGTTCATTGTCACCTTCGGAAATTTCTGTTTCCGGCAAATCCTGTATATCGATATTAAATTCCACTGACAATCGCTCTTTCAGCGCATTCAGCTCTATCTTTAGGTTGTTGCGTTCATCTTTCAGCGCATTCTCAATGGTTTCCGCGTTTTCTTTCTTCCTTCTGAGCGCCGTTATTTCGTCTTCAGTTTCGGTTATTTTTCCGCGCCATGCATAATATTCCTGCTCTGCCTGCTGGGTCGCTTTTTCAAGCATCTCCTTTTGTTCATACATCCCGAGCAGATCATCATCGGATGTATCCGATTGCTGAAGATTTTCCTGGATGGCAAGTTTAACTTTTTCCAGTTCCCCGCCGTTTTGTGCTATTCTGCCTTCCAGGTTTTCCTTCTGTGATTCACGGTAATCGAGGTCTTTCAGCAGCCCTGAAACTTTATTCTGTTGCTGATGAAAGCGTATATTTTCCTGATTATAGGCATTTGACTTCACCGAAACATATTCATTCAGCTCGTTAAAAGCCTCTTGCTTCTCTGTATAAAGCTCCGCCTGCGTTTGTTTCTGAGCTTTCAGTTGCTCAAGCTGCGGTATCAGCGTCTGCATTTCCTGCCGGATACTCTCGATCTTCCGGGCTATATCTTCTTTCCGGTTAAGGCTATTCTCGATGAAGGTCTGATATTGTTCCTGTCTTGTTTTTACCGTTACCAGTTCCGTGTTTAGTAAATTGAGCTGGTGTTGAAGCTGCTTTATCTCGGCTGCCTTTCCCGCTGCCTTAAGTTCTGCAAGCTTTTTTTGCAGGTTTTCCTGACGGACTTTCAACTCCCCTACTTCCACCTCAACCAATTTTATAACCTTGAGCAATGCCTCAAGATTTTTGGCTCGTCCGATACGCTTTCCTTCAAACAGCCCAACGGAGCCCCCGGCCATTGTATATTTCGATTTATTGAATTTACCGCTTTTTCCAATCAGCACGAGTCCTTCCGGTATTTCCGCATTGTTAAGCGCATTCTCATTTTCATCGTTGATCAGGTAAACGTTCCGTAGCAAATGTTCACAAAGCGGTTTATATTGCCGTTCAACTTCAATTACGTTTAACGCAGGAATTGCGCCGTCAATATCGGTTTTAACCGGGCTGGAAACCGGTTCCGTATAACTGCTCAACACAAAAAACTGTGCCCTGCCCTGCGCGGCCCTGCTTAACAAGTTGATCGCTTTGACGGCCTCATTAAAAGTGGCAACCACATAATGGTTCATCAGCGGCTCCAGATAATTTTCAATCGCTACCCGGAACTCTTCGCGGCAAAACAGGATGTCGCTGAAAAGAGGTGCGCTTTTTGACCACTCCGTATTTTTTTTCAAAAACCTGATCGATTCAGGGAAACCTTCGAGGTTATCCACCATGCTTTTGGTCAGGTTGTATTCATTTTGTTTGGCGTCCAGTTTGCGGCTTTCGCGTATGATGGTTTCCTGCACAACGGTCAGCTCTTCTTCCGTTGTTTTTATCTGCTCCTGCAAAGCAGTCTCAAATTCAACGTCCTGATTATAAGCTGATTCCGCAGCCTCTACACGCTCCTGCAAACCCTCTACCGCGATATTGAAATGAGAAAGCTCCGCCTCCTTATTGGTGGCGTCCTCCATGTTACGCTGACCTTCCTGTTCAAGTGCCTGCTCCTGTATGTTAAGTATATCAAGATCCTTTTCGGCTTTATAAGCCTGATTTTGCAAACGGGTATTAATATTCGTCAGTTCGTTCAATTCGTTCCGCGCTTCCGACTGTTCCGCCCTTAATTCATCTACCGCTTCTTTCAGATCGGCGACCTGTAAACGTATCTTTTCGAAATTTTCATCTTCCTGCAACTTCTCCTCTGACAGCCGTTTTATGTTGTACAACACGTGATTGAGCTGCGTCCTGTCTTTTTCAAGTTCATCGGTCAGCCTCGCTTCCTTATCCTGCTGAAATTTCAGCTGCTCATTCTTGATCTTTTTTTCACTTTCATAGGCGCGGATCTTTGCAACATACTCATTGGTCGCCTTTTGCTGAACGGAAAGATTTTTTTCCCTGGTAAGGCTGTCCAGCTTTTGCTGCTGCAAAGAAGCCTCGAGCGTATCGATCTGCGTAACGATACCCGATTTTTCCTCCTTGTGCTTTTGCTCCTGCTCCTCAATACGGGTCAGCGACTCGCTGAATGATGCAATTCTGAACGAGGCCAGTGTGATGCTAAGCGATTTATATTGCTCCTTGAGCTGATAGTAACGTTCGGTCTTTTTCGCCTGGTTCTCCAGCGTTTTCAGGTTCTTTTCTATTTCAAAAAGCAGGTCCTCCACCCTTTCAAGGTCGGCTTCCGTATCCTTTAGTTTATTGAAAGTTTGTTTTTTACGGAGCTTATATTTTGAAATGCCCGAAGCCTCCTCAAATAAGTTACGGCGCGATCCCTCCTTATTGGTAATGATCTCATCGATCATCTTCAACTCAATGATCGAATAAGAATCCGGGCCTATACCTGTATCAAGGAACAGATCGGTGATATCCTTTAAACGGCACTGTACATCATTCAGACGGTACTCACTTTCTCCGGTGCGGTAAAGGCGGCGGGTCAGCGTAACCTGCGAAAAATCGGTGGGAAGAATATTTTTAGTGTTATCAAATGTAAGCGAAACCTCGGCAAGATTGGCAGATTTACGGCTTTTTGTGCCGTTGAAGATCACGTTATCCATTTTTTCGGAACGAAGCATGCGCGTGCTTTGCTCACCCAACACCCAGCGGATAGAATCAACCACGTTTGATTTTCCGCAGCCATTCGGACCAACAATTGCAGTTACACCCTCGTTAAAATTAATTGTAATCTTGTCACCAAAGCTCTTGAATCCCTTGATTTCTAACTTAGTAAGCTGCATTTATCTTATCCCGTTCCTTAATTTTTCAGAACCTTGAAAGTAGTTATAAAATCTTTAATTTTCATAGTTTATTTTAAGATGGAGCGGAGCTAAAAACTACCTGTCACACAACTATTTCACCCCTTAAATAAGTAACGGCTTTTCCGCTCATTAATACCCTCCCTTCCTTTTGTTCACACCAGAGCTCGCCTTTTCGTTCTGACAACTGGAAAGCATGAAGTTTTGATTTCCCCAGTCTTTTTGACCAGTATGGAATAAGATTACAGTGAGCTGATCCGGTAACCGGATCTTCAGGGATACCTGCGCCGGGTGCAAAAAACCGGGAAACAAAATCAGATTGGTCGCCGGGGGCGGTAACGATCACCCCGACGGTATCCATTTTCGAGAGTGCGTAAAAATCGGGGGAAATATCTCGGATATCAGCCTCCGATTCATAAACCAGAAAATAATCGCGTGAGCGTAAAACGGCAAGCGGCTGCTTTTCACTCAGTGCATTTATGAGTCCGTTCGGCGGTTCAATGGGTATAGGCGGGCGTGACGGAAAATCCATCGTATATTTATCGCCGTCCTTTTTTACCGTCAGTGTTCCGGCTTTTACGGTTTCGAAGGCGATCTCGTCCTTGTCATACCCCAACTCCGTAAATAAAATATGTGCCGAAGCCAGTGTTGCATGTCCGCAAAGGTCAATCTCATATTCCGGAGTAAACCAACGCAGTTTGTACCCCTTATCTGTTTTCACAAAAAAGGCCGTTTCAGCAAGGTTATTTTCCACTGCGATTTTTTGCATCAATTCGTCCGGGAGCCATTTTTCAAGCGGACAAATTGCGGCCGGATTACCGCCAAACAATTCATTTGTGAAGGCATCAGCCTGATATATTGGTATCGTCATCATCGTTTTTATGAGGTTGTAAGTTAAATATATGACGTTTTTTGATTAAATGGGTGACAATTTTTAATGACCGAACCTGATTACCGGACGATCAGTACCCAGCCCGCCTTTTTTGGCAAATAGTCGTCTTTCAGATCAATGATATAATAATAGGTTCCGGCAGGCAGCTTTTTCCCGTTTTCGGTACCATCCCAAGGAATACTGTATCCCGTACTTTTGAAAACGCGCTGCCCGTACCTGCTGTAAACGCTGATCTCAGCTCTGGGATAATTTTCAATATTTTTTATATACCAGTTATCGTTTACACCATCGCCGTTGGGCGAAAAACTGTTAACCACCGTCAGCAGTTTATATACACGCACAAAAACGGCGCTTGTCGCCTCGCCGCAGCCGACCTCCGAACGGACGTGCAGCGTGTAAGTAATATCATCGGTTGTGCTTGACACCGGCGTGAGCGAACCCGGATCATCAAGAAAATCCAATGGTGTCCAATACCAGGATACGTTATCTCCCAAAGCTTTTCCGGATAGCTTAACGGTTTGTCCATCAAACATTCTCAGCGACGCTCCTGCATCGGCTGTGGGCCGTTTCAGTACAGTCACCGTAAGTGAAGAGGTGGGCTTTAAATCAGCGCATCCGTCATTGGATACCGATACGGTATATAAAGTAGTCTGCTGCGGACTGGCCACCGGATCGGGAATATCATCATGATCCAGTCCGGCAGAGGGTTCCCACTTAAAATGCGTAGCGTTGCTGCTATTAACATGCAGTTGGACCG
This sequence comes from Mucilaginibacter sp., assembly GCA_035547875.1. Lineage (GTDB taxonomy): Bacteria > Bacteroidota > Bacteroidia > Sphingobacteriales > Sphingobacteriaceae > Mucilaginibacter. Next base: position 196,711 of record DASZTX010000055.1, read on the forward strand.
CATCGCCGGCGCATACGCTAAGATTGTCCATCGGTTGAACGGTAGCCGCCGGAAAGACGGTGACCGTCGTGGTCGCGAAGAACGGACAATCGTCTTTGGTTACCGTCAGGTGATAAACACCGTTGTATCCCGGATCAGCTGTTTGTGTAACCACCGGACTATTCTCTGTTGATGCAAAATTACGCGGGCCAGTCCATAAATACGAGGTAGCACCGCTCGCCCTTAACTGTAACGGCTGGCCTGCACAAGCACTGGTCGCCGGTTCAATCGTCAGGTCCGGCGGAGGATGAACGTTGATCGTCAGCGGATCAGAATATATCCGGCAATTTTCAGCAGCAGCCAGCGCTGTGTTCAGTACGCCAATACGGTATTGATATTTACCGGCTGATGCATTGGGGATATTAATCTTGAGTGTCAGCGACTTTTCACCGGGAATATCTACCCAACCTTTGCCATCATCCAGATTTTGCTGCCACTTATAATCGGGGTTGTCGTACCCTGTCTGCGTGGCCACCAGCGTATAACTCAGATTATCATCTTTGCAGGCACTTTTTGCCTCAATATTACCGATGGTTCCAAAGCCAGTTTGTATCAGCGGGCCGCAGGCGCTGAACGTGATATCATCAAGGGCAAGGTCGTTACCATTACCACCGGAACCGTTGTTGATCATCTTGACCACAATATCCGATCCGTCAGAAGGGCTTGTAAAAAAGGTACCGTATTGTACCCATGTCGGTTCCTCGCTTTCGGGGATATCACCTGTATCGTATTTTTTTATCAGCGTGCCGTCGGGCTTTTCGATCCTGAAAGTGATATTCGGACGCGAGAAACCCTGCGTTTGCGGCAGCGGACGTAAAATATTCATTATCCATGCCGCAAACTGATAGGTGGTGTTGGGACAAAGCTTACTGCCATCCACCTTATAGGTAAAAAAAAGGCTCGGATCGATCGTCGCGTTGATCACCATCATGTACCCGAATTTGTCGCCGGTATGATCCTGCTGGATGGCCTGCCACGTGCCTCCCTTACACGATGACCCCATGCGCTGGAGGATGGCGTACGTGCCGTCCTCACCACCGCATCCCGGCCCGAAAACGTATTGAAGATCGGTGACGCCTGAAGGAAGCTGCGGCCCGCCGTCGAACTGCGTACCTGCACCGAAAGTTTCATTGATCACCGGGGCGCCCAGGCTGCCCGTACAGGTTTGTGCCATGGCGCCAATACCATGCAGTATAAAAACAACGATCAAAATATTTCTTAACGGTCGCATTGGCTACGCGAAGTTCTTGTTGCCCTAAAATATATTTTTTCTATGATAATAGATTAACCAGGAGGCAAAAACAGAACAATTCCACCATAAAACAACAAAGCCGGACTGTCTGAAGTCCGGCTTTGCCATCTGATTCCTGATATCGGTTATCCTAAATATGATTTAAGGATCTTGCTTCGTGAAGTATGACGCAAGCGCTGCAACGCCTTGTCTTTTATCTGGCGAACACGCTCGCGTGTCAGGTTGAACTTCTCTCCTATTTCCTCCAGGGAAAGCGGGTGATTGGTTCCCAAACCAAAGAACAATACAATGATCTCGCGCTCACGCTCGGTTAGGGTTGACAATGAACGTTTGATCTCTTCGGACAAAGATTCATTGATCAGAATTGAGTCGGTATTCGGCTCCTGATTTTCCAAAACGTCCAGCAGTGTATTTTCCTCACCCTGAACAAACGGAGCATCCATTGAAACATGGCGGCCGGAATTGCTCAGCGTATCCGAAATTTTATCTACCGTAGTTTCCAACATATCTGCCAGCTCTTCAGGAGACGGCTCGCGCTCGTATTCCTGTTCCAGTTTTGAAAAGGCCTTGCTTATTTTGCTTAACGAACCTACCTGGTTCAATGGCAGACGCACGATACGTGACTGTTCTGCAATAGCCTGCAAAATGGACTGGCGAATCCACCAAACTGCGTACGATATGAATTTAAATCCCTTTGTTTCGTCAAAACGCTTGGCCGCTTTGATCAAGCCTAAATTACCCTCGTTGATCAAATCACCAAGGGTTAAGCCCTGGTTCTGATATTGTTTCGCAACAGAAACCACGAAACGAAGGTTGGTTTTTGTCAGACGTTCCAGAGCGGCCTGGTCGCCTTCCCTAATTTTCTGAGCTAATATTACTTCTTCTTCGGCTGTTATCAGGTCAACTTTACCAATTTCGTGCAGATATTTATCAAGCGATTGCGATTCACGATTGGTAATTGATTGGGTTATTTTGAGTTGTCTCATCTATTTTATTAACCTCGATTCTTGTTTTAGAATAGAACGTGCAAAGTTACAAAAATGTTATTAAAAATAAGCATTCAAATCGATATTGACACTCATCTTACAAACACTATTTAAAAAAACTGCGACGCAATTAATATTTACCGATACTCAATAAATATATTTTGTTTTTTAATAAAATTTTTCATGATTTGCATCTCCAAACGGTTTAATCATGAAAAAAATGCGCGGCTTACTAATGCCGGTTTACGTCATATTCGGACTATTTGTTATTCAAAAAAGCGGGGATGCAAGCCTACCGCGTTTTAAAGACGGCTGGAATTATAACTACACCGTCGATCACAACAAAAATAACACCGGAACTGTTTTAACAACTTTACTGAAATGCAAACTGTTGACCGGAAATAATCACGATGAACTTAAATTCGACAGCAATTATTAATGCCGAAGCCTTTAAGTATGGCAACAATCTGAAAGAAAAACAGGCGTTTACTATCTGATCCTATGTCAATTACAATCAATCTCGACGTTATGATGGCGCGTCGTAAAATGTCGCTGAATGAGCTCAGCGAAAAGGTTGGTATCACCATTTCCAACCTCTCCATTCTTAAAACGGGTAAGGCGAAAGCGATCCGGATAGAAACCCTTGATGCGATCTGTAAAGCACTGGATTGCCAGCCGGGTGATATTCTTGAATATACGGAGCGATAGCTGAGCTATTAAATCTCGCTCAGTTGGAAAGCTCTTTCTAACCTTATCCCCTTTTCTGTCTGCTGAAGCGTGCAGCATTCGTTGACAGGGTCGTGTTCCAGGTACAAAATATAGTTATTCTCTACGGCCTCAGTTAAGAAGGTTTTCTTTTCTTTAAGGGTCTGCAGCGGAAACATATCATAGGCCATTACGTATGGCATCGGGATATGTCCGACTGACGGCAACAGATCGGCCATGTATAGAATTTTCTCATTTTTATAGCTGATCAGAGGCAGCATCATCGCATCAGTGTGGCCATATACAAACCGGATATCAACACCTTCGCTAAAATTTACGCCATCCTCCACCGCGACAAACTTAAGCTGACCGCTCTCCTGCAATGGCATTATATTTTCCTTTAAAAATGATGCCTTTTCCCGGTCGTTAGGATAAACGGCCCAATCCCAATGTTTTTCGTTACTCCAGTAAACCGCATTCTTAAAGGCGGGTCTAAGTTGTTCGTCCTCCCGTACTACTGCCCCGCCGACATGATCAAAATGCAGGTGCGTAAGAAAAACGTCGGTGATATCGTCGCGGTGAAAGCCCAATGCTGACAGGGATTTATCCACGCTGTCCGCTCCGTGCAGGTAATAATGACTGAAAAACTTCTCGTCCTGTTTATTACCGATGCCGGTATCAACCAATACCAGCCTGTTTCCATCCTCAATCAGCAGGCAGCGCATAGCCCACGTACATAAGTTATTTTCGTCGGCAGGGTTGGTTTTATTCCACAATACCTTCGGCACCACGCCAAACATCGCGCCGCCGTCCAATTTGAAAAAACCTGTATTGATCGTGTGTAATTTCATGTTGATAATATTTTGTTACCGCCCTTACTCCGTGGCAATGATTTCAATACCATATTCGGTAAATAACTGCAACGCTTCCGCCAGCGCAGCATATTCCATATCTTCCAGCACGTAAATTGCTTCGACGCCCTGATCCAGGCAGAGCGTTAGCATCTGATGCGCATAAGCATGTGACGATGGGTCGGGTAATTGTATCAAATTGCCGCTTTTCAATAAAAAAGCAGGGAGCTGATGATAATCGCCAAGTATAACACGGTCGTTGCTCAACTGCGCCTTTATTTTGTGAGCCTTCGCCGATGCGGCAGCTGTTACGAGGACGTTCATTTGCCCGTTGTTTCTATCAACCCGTCACGCATAAATACCGTCCGGTCGCTCATATCCGCCAGATCCTGGTTATGGGTAACGATCACAAACGTCTGGTTAAACTCTTTGCGGAGCCTGATAAATAATTCGTGCAGTTCGAGGGAATTCGCAGAATCGAGGTTTCCTGACGGTTCATCGGCGAATATGATCGAGGGGCTGTTGATAAGCGCTCGTGCCACTGCCACCCGCTGCTGTTCACCACCTGAAAGCTGATTAGGCTTATGATTCAGCCGGTCGCCGAGTCCAAGCAGGTGCAACAATTCTGTGGCACGCGCTTCGGCGGTCTTACGCGCCGTCCCGGCAATGAACGCAGGAATACAGACGTTTTCTATCGCATCAAACTCGCCCAGCAGGTGATGGAACTGAAAAATGAAACCGATACGCTGATTGCGGAATGTACTCAGATTCTTATTGCTCAGGCCGCTGACTTCAACATCATCGATAAATAATTTACCGCCGTCGGGCCGGTCAAGTGTTCCGAGAATATTTAGGAGCGTACTTTTTCCCGCTCCGGACGCACCAACAATGGTGACAATTTCGCCCTGACCGACTTCAAAATCAACCCCTTTCAATATACGGAGCTGCCCGTACGATTTATGGATATTTTCCGCTTTGAGCATGGGGTAAAGGTAGAGAATAGTGCTTAGAGTTTGTATTCCGCAGCATAAAAAATTGGTTTTTGGGGTTTAAATTTTAAAAAAGTGACAATCCGATCATGCTCCGGACGTCAATCTCTAAAATCAAATCCGTAGCTTTACCGCAAATTCTTCACAAACATGAATATTCACGAATATCAAGGTAAATCAATATTAAAAAGCTTTGGAGTAAGGGTTCAGGAAGGCATTGTTGCCGACAGCGTTGAACAGGCTGTTGAAGCCGCAAAAAAAATGAAAGAAGACTTTGGCTCTGACTGGGTAGTTGTAAAAGCACAAATACATGCAGGCGGACGCGGCAAAGGCGGCGGTGTTAAACTGGCTAAAAACCTGGACGAAGTAAAGGAAAAAGCTGGTAATATTTTAGGCATGCAACTGGTTACTCCGCAAACCGGACCGGAAGGGAAACTGGTAAGCAAGGTACTCATCGCGCAGGACGTTTATTATCCGGGAGAAAGTGAAACCAAAGAATTTTATATCAGCGTGCTCCTCGACAGGGCAAGAGGCCGCAACATCATCATGTATTCCACCGAGGGCGGCATGGATATAGAAGAAGTGGCGCACTCCACCCCTCACCTCATCCATAAAGAAGAAATTGATCCGAAAGTGGGCTTGCAGGGTTTTCAGGCGCGAAAGATCGCCTTTAACCTTGGTCTGTCCGGCGATGCATTTAAGGATATGGTAAAATTTATCACTGCACTTTACAATGCTTATGACGCCACCGACTCATCTCAGTTTGAGATCAACCCGGTTTTAAAAACATCCGACAACAAGATACTTGCTGTGGATGCCAAGGTAAACCTGGACGACAATGCACTTTTCCGTCATGCGGATTATGCGGCCATGCGCGACACTTCCGAGGAAGACCCGATGGAAGTTGAAGCCAGCAAATCGAACCTGAATTTTGTTAAACTTGACGGAAATGTTGGCTGTATGGTAAACGGTGCCGGACTGGCGATGGCTACGATGGATATCATCAAGCTTGCAGGCGGCGAACCGGCTAACTTCCTTGACGTTGGCGGTACCGCCAATGCGGAAACCGTTAAGGCGGCATTTAACATTATTTTAAAAGATCCTAACGTAAAAGCTATTCTGATCAATATATTTGGAGGAATTGTACGCTGCGACCGTGTGGCACAGGGCGTTATAGACGCTTACCACGAAATAGGCAATATTCCTGTGCCTATCATCGTTCGGTTACAGGGTACCAATGCTGTCGAAGCAAAAAAACTGATCGACGACTCAGGCCTGAAGGTATTCTCGGCAATATTGCTGAAGGAGGCGGCCGACCGCGTTAAAGAAGTGCTTGCAATGTAACAGCCCCGGCTGACAAAATGTATATTATAAAAGTTAAAGGCGTTGCCAAAATACCTGATTATGTACAGCTGCGTGACGATAAATTTACGCTGCTGGCCTATTTCAGGGTTGACAGGCCTGACAAGTCGCTGGACAAGGTAGGCTTACAGGATAAGACCGAATACATTATGAATATTATTAAGGATCTGCCTTTCGGGCAGATCCTTAAACTTGATCTTTAAATTTGTTGCTTTTATGGCGGACAAGTCGTCACCGGAAGGCGACAGGATCTGAATAACCCAAGAGAAATATGATTGGAAACTCGATAGTAAAGCTTAGCAATGTTGATATTTTTCAGCAAAAGCATCTCGTATTGTCTCATGTTAACCTCCATATCGACAAAGGCGATTTTGTTTGGCTAATCGGGCAGACAGGATCGGGTAAGAGCAGTTTGTTAAAGGTTATTTACGGCGACGTTAATGTTTCCGGTGGCGTAGGCTATGCCTGCGGCTATGATCTGAATACCATTAAAACTTCGGACGTTCCGTTCCTAAGACGGAAATTAGGCATCGTATTCCAGGATTTTCAGTTACTTACAGACCGCTCGGTGGAGCATAACCTGCAATTTGTGATGCGTGCAACCGGCTGGACCGACAAGAAACTGATCGGAGAACGCGCATTAGATGTTCTGGAAAAGGTTGGTTTACGGTCAAAGCTCAAAAAAATGCCTCACGAACTTTCGGGTGGTGAGCAGCAGCGTGTGGTGATTGCCAGGGCATTGCTTAATGATCCGGAAATTATCCTGGCTGACGAACCTACGGGCAACCTTGACCCGGAGACTTCGGAAGAGATCGTCCTGCTGCTGAAACAGATCAGCCAGTCCGGAACCGCAGTTCTGATCGCCACGCATGACTATCACATCATCCGTACGTTTCCTTCACGTATTATCAAATGCGAGAATGGCCGGGTGCTTGAGGATGTAAAAATCGCCTGATCCGCAGGCAGCCGGCAGTGGCAGCGGAATCTTGTTATAGTTCCGGTCTCTGCCACTGCTGCTACTTCTAAATGCCATATTTTACTTAAATATCATAAGTATATGACATGATGTCGTTTTTAACATTATGGCAGGATACTTGTTTGGCACTATGAGCTATGAATTCTAACGATATGTTGAAGAAAAAAAATAAAGAAAATCAGGAAAATGCTGAAGATATAAAAGCGGCGGTTGAAGAAAACGAACAGGATATTGACCAACAGGCCGAAGAAAATGTAGTTTCGCCGGTCGAAGCCCTGAAGGAGGAGTTATCGCTGGCCAATGACAAATACCTGCGGCTGTACGCTGAATTTGACAACTTCAGAAGGCGTACGATCAAAGAACGTGAAGAAGCCCGCAAAATGGAGGGTAAAGACGTTATTTTATCGCTACTTCCTGTTCTTGACGATTTTGAACGTGCGTTAAAGGCAATGGAAAATGCAACCGACGTAGCGCCGGTTAAAGAAGGCGTATTGCTGATCCAGAATAAATTAAAAAATGCCCTGACAAAAAACGGTTTAAAAGAAATGGAATCGATCGGTGCGGCGTTTGATCCTGATCTTCAGGAAGCTATCACCAATATCCCTGCTCCATCAGAAGAAATGAAAGGCAAAGTTGTGGATGAAATGGAAAAGGGTTATTTCCTGAATGATAAAGTGGTGCGTTTCGCCAAGGTTATTGTAGGCGCATAAATAAAAACAGTTATTTTGTAAATGACTGGATTGATGAGCAATGGGATTTATCCCTGTCATCAGTCCGGTCATTTGCTGGTGTTTACAGGTTACTGATTAATTTAAAATATATATTACCATTAGATTACTGAAAAGTGCAGGCGGTTATTGAAACCCTCAACTAACAGTAGTTCAATAATTAAAAACCCAATGGCAAAAAGAGATTACTACGATGTTTTAGGCGTAGCAAAAGGTGCCGATGCTGACGAGATCAAGAAGGCGTATCGCAAAATGGCGATCAAATATCACCCGGATAAAAATCAGGGTGACAAAGCCGCAGAGGATAAATTTAAGGAGGCAGCGGAGGCATACGAGGTTTTAAGTAATCCCGAAAAACGCCAGCGGTATGACCAGTTCGGCCATGCGGCTAATGCTCACTCGGCAAGCGGCGGCGGATATGGCGGCGGCATGGATATGAACGACATATTCAGCCAGTTTGGCGACATCTTTGGCGGCGGTAGTCCGTTTGAGGGCTTTTTTGGCGGAGGACGTCAGGGAGGCAGTGGCCGCCGGGTACAACGGGGCAGCAACCTGCGTATAAAGGTTCGCCTTAACCTTGAGGAGATCGCTAACGGTACCGAGAAAAAAATAAAAGTAAACAAACAGATAGTTTGTAAAACCTGTGACGGTACCGGAGCAAAAGATAAATCATCGTTCCAGACCTGTAAGACCTGCGGCGGTCAGGGTTCTGTGCGCAGGGTAACCAATACCATCCTGGGACAGATGCAGACCACCAGCACCTGCCCTACCTGTAACGGCGAAGGCTCTATTGTTACGTCAAAATGTACGGTATGTCATGGCGACGGCGTGGTGCGCGGAGAAGAAACCATCAGCATTAACATTCCTGCAGGTGTGAGTGAAGGGATGCAGCTAAGCATGTCAGGCAAAGGAAACGCGGCTCCCCGAGGTGGCATTCCCGGTGATCTGGTGATACTGATCGAGGAGATTCCGCACGAAACGCTGAAACGCGACGGCAACAATGTGATTTATGACCTGCATGTAAATTTTGTTGACGCGACACTGGGCACGAGCGTTGAAGTACCGACCATCGACGGTAAAGTAAAGATAAAACTTGATCCCGGAACCCAGGGAGGCAAAGTACTGCGCCTGAAAGGGAAAGGTGTGCCGGAGGTAAATTCTTACCGTCGCGGTGATCAACTGGTTCATGTTAATATATGGACACCAAAGGCACTCAGCCGCGAGGAGCGGGAATTACTTGAAAAACTGCAAAACTCGCCTAACTTTAAACCCAATCCCGGAAAGAATGAAAAGAGTTTCTTTGAACGGATGAAAGAATATTTTGAATAAGACCGAAAGGCGAAAGACATAAAATCCCGGAATATAACTGTTCCGGGATTTTTATTTTTCCTGCTGTTCGGCTTTTGCGATCTCCTTTTCCCTCCTCTTTATATTAGCCTCGATCTTATCTATCTTACGGCTCAGGGCCTCTATCTGCGCTATCCTGCTTTTAGTTGAATTACTCATACGCGATCTGCCCGTTGCCTGCACCTTTCCTGTTGTCCGCTTACCGACAACTTTGCCCGTCGGCTGGTGCTGAATTAACATATTGATCAAATCCTGCACTGCGCTTCTGGTATCTGCCTTTTCGACGATGAATGCCTGTCCGGTACCGTTTTCATCCCAGCTGTTGCTGCCATCATCCGCTACGATCATGCGGCCTTTATGGATTGTGTACCAATGGCTGTACCCTCTGACGGCGATCAACACCGCTGTTTCATCCCAGCTGCTGCGTCCGAGCGAGTCTTCCGCTGCCTTGGGTATGGCTATGCGGAAAACATCCTTAACGGGTGAATTTTTTATGGATGTGTTATGAACAAGCGGTAAGCCGGTCTTTATTTGATCACCGATCCCGAATCCACTGAATATCACCGGAGACGGCCAGTTTGTAAAAACATTTTTTGATGCAGCGGCGTCCTTCATCACATTAAATTCAGAGCCTGACGGAAATTTGCCCGCCATGCATATTAGCTGTTTTACCTTGCGCCGAACCAGGTCATAACCTGATAAAGGGGACGCAGCGTCGCCCTTCGTATTCAAAAGACCGGACAAATTGGTCAGAAAACCAACGGTAACTATCGTGACACTACGATCAGGCTGAACAGCCAACACCTTGCGATACAACGCGACTGCATCGTCAGCCTGCTGATTGGCTTTTATACGGTGCGGATATTTTACCAAAATGGTATCTGTCCAGTGCTGCCAGTCGCGCAGGTCAGGGGCATTGCCTTTTGGTACGCCTACAGGAATGCCGGGACGGTTAAAATAAGTATTAAATACATTCAACACCCCGGCTACACCTTCGTATCTGGTGCTGGCCATCGTGGCTAAAATTTTCACCTCACCATTGTCGGCGAAAGCGTGTAACATGGTTATGGCACCAACATCGTCATAATCAGGCCCCATGTCGCTGTCAAAAATGACATTCACACTGCCCTGAGAAAAAGCATGTGAAGCGAGACAAAGCATCAGGATCAGGAATATATTCTTAAGCGACATTACAATCTGCTGGTGGAAGCGAGCTGCCCCGGTTTATCTGTTCCAAAAACTAAAGGTATTAACTATTTGCTTTCCATACAAACCGGCGAATATTCCGTCAACACAATGTAACATTCAGGGAAAATCTTCATCTTAAAACTGACTATTTATTTTTAACTAAAATCTTTTTATATGCTAAGTATCCGCAATATTGTTAAACAATACGCCGGTCACAGGGCACTAAGCGATGTCAGTCTGGAGGTGGAAAGCGGGCAGGTATTCGGTCTGTTAGGGCCTAACGGCGCCGGAAAAACCTCACTGATACGCATCATCAACCAGATCACCGCGCCTGACTCGGGCGAAGTACTTTTTAACGGCGAAAAACTCAACCAATCGCATATCAACCGGATAGGCTATCTTCCGGAAGAGCGCGGCTTGTATAAAAAAATGGAGATCGGCGAGCAGATGATCTACCTCGCCCGATTGAAAGGGCTAAGCCGCGAAGATGCCATTAAAAGGCTGAATGTGTGGTTTGAGCGGCTGGACATGCAATCCTGGTGGAAAAAGAAAATCGAGGAATTGTCAAAAGGCATGCAGCAGAAGGCCCAGTTTGTGGCTACTGTTCTTCACGAACCTGATCTGATCATCCTGGATGAACCATTCAGCGGCTTTGACCCGGTAAACGCAGAGATCATCAAGAACGAAATTCTTGAACTTAACCGCAAGGGCGCCACTATTTTGTTTTCCACCCACCGGATGGAATCGGTCGAGGAATTATGCGACTCGATCGCGCTCATCAATAAATCGCACAAAATACTGGATGGAACGGTAAAAGATATCCGGAACTCCTACCGGAACGCCACTTATCAGATCGAATATAACGGAGAGACCATTGCATTTGATGGTAAACAACCGTTCGACGTACTGGAAGAAAAACCGGGAGCCAACAACGACCATCGTCTAAAGATCAAACTGAAGGACACAAGCAATTCCAATGAGGTATTGCAGTATCTTCTTCCGAAGGTACATGTGAACATGCTGCAGGAGGTTATCCCGAGCATGCACGAAATTTTTATTGAACAAGTAAACTTAATCCGTTAAGCCATGAAGAAAATTTTATTAATTATCCAGCGTGAATATCTTACCAGGGTAAGAAAAAAATCGTTCATCATCATGATCTTTGTGGTGCCGCTGCTCATTTTTGCGATGGGTGCTGCCATTGCACTGGTAGCTAAAAACAGCAATGAACTGACGGAAAAACAGGTGGTCATGGTGCTTGATGAAAACGGCCAGTTTGCCGGAAAGTTTAAGGACCAGAAGAACCTCGAGTTTAAATATTCCCGCGAATCGCTGGAAGATGTAAAGACGGAGCTGAAAAAAGACGGAAATCTTTCTGCCCTGCAAATACCCGCCGATTATAAGAAAAAGGACGCTGTTAAGATCTATTCAAAAAAGAAGCCGGGCATCACGCTTACTGAGAAAATAGAACGTGAGATGAACGACATTGCCGTGAATAACAGCATGATAAAAAACCACATCGACACCGCTTTATTAAACTCTGTTAAAAGCAATATATCCCTTAACGCCATTGAAATAACCGAGACGGGCGATAATAAAACCAATCTTGGTGCGAACATAGGCGTGGGCATTGCCTGCTCCATCCTGATCTATCTGTCGCTGTTTATTTATGGGGCACAGGTGATGCGGGGTGTGATAGAAGAAAAAACCAGCCGCATTATCGAGGTTATTATTTCATCGGTGAAGCCGTTTCAACTGATGCTCGGGAAGATTATCGGGGTCGGCCTGGTGGGACTGACGCAGTTCGCGGCCTGGATCGTTTTGTCCATAGTGGCAACCAAGATTGCCGGAAACGCGTTTGCGTCACCCGGAGGAAACCTGATGGGCGCGATTGCCGTTTTGCAAACCATTCCATTCGGTAAGATACTGTTATGTTTTATATTTTATTTTCTTACCGGTTACCTGCTTTACAGCGCCCTGTTCGCGGCGGTTGGTTCGGCGGTTGACAGCGAAACAGAGACGCAGCAATTTATGTTTCCCATCACATTGCCACTGCTGTTCACCTACCTGCTGTCGGTGTCCATCTTATTCCGCGCACCTGACAGTGCACTGGCGGTATGGTTATCCATCATCCCGCTAACTTCGCCGGTGGCCATGATGCTCCGCATGCCTTTCGGCGTACCCGACTGGCAGCTGGCCCTATCCATGGCATTACTCGTGCTCGGCTTTTTGTTCACCACGTATGTCGCCGCAAGGATTTATCGCGTTGGTGTGCTCATGTATGGCAAAAAAGCAAGCTACAAGGAACTTGTAAAATGGTTCTTCTATAAAGAATAGCACAGATCAAGTTGAAATCAGTTTTAAAATCCCCTAAATCATAAACAATTTAGGGGATTTTTTATTTTAGAAGCATGAATAACCGCATCGCCGTGATGGACCTTGGCACAAACACCTTTCACCTGCTGATAGTTGATGCTGACGGCCCCGGGTATAAAGAGATCGTACATGAGCAGCAGCCCGTAAAACTCGGCGAAGGTGGCATTAATAAAGGCTTCATCCAGGCCGAAGCCTTTGAGCGTGGTGTAAAATGTATGCAGCGCTATGCCGGACTGATCACTGAAAACAGGGCACAGCGTGCCCGTGCCATAGCGACCTCGGCTTTACGAAACGCGGCCAATGGTCAGGATTTTATAAATGAAGTAGCGCAACGAACAGGGATCAGGATTGAGATCATCAGCGGTGAGGACGAGGCGGCCTACATCTATAAAGGGGTGAGAGCCGGAAAAGGCCTATCGGCGAAAAATATCCTGATCGTTGACATTGGCGGTGGAAGCGTGGAGTTTATTATCTGCAACGAAGCGGGGATAAAATGGAAGCAAAGCTTCGAGATCGGCGCGGCAAGGCTGATGGATAAATTCCACCGGGAAGACCCGATCACCCCGGATTCCGTGAAAGCGCTTGAAAATTATCTTGCCGAAATACTTCAGCCCCTGTTTGCGGCGATAAGCCACTATCCCGTTGAAAATATCATAGGATCATCCGGCGTGTTTGAGTCTTATGCGGCCGTCGTGCACACGCGTTCGGGCAGCGACTTCGACCTGAAAAAAATGCGTTATTTTGAATTTAATAAGCAGGAACTCCTCGCGGTAATTGAAACCCTGATACATTCCACCCACCATGAACGTAAGGCCAACAGGGACATTATTCCCGTAAGAGTTGACATGATCGTAACGGCCTCATTACTGACGCGTTTTATCATAAAAAAAACCGGTGTGCCTGGAATAGCCATGTCCGCCAGCTCATTAAAAGAAGGCGTATTAGCGGAGATGGCCGGCTAATTATCGATAATTGGCGGTATCATAATACAGGTGGAAGGGCCAAGCACCAGCACCATCACGCCGCTTAGTAGCCATACCCAGCTACTTTTGACTATCGCGGCGATAACGCAAAAAACGACATACCCCGATAAAGCTGGTCATTCATTCTTTGATAACATTAACGTTACAAAGCAATACGACATCCATTTATAAATTCCCCGCGTGCCTTTGTATATTGCAGTCCACATAACTGATCTCTCATGAAATTGAAACTTATCTGCAGTGTCATTCTTCTGCTTACGGTTGTCGGCGCCCAGGCGCAGCGCCGCCGCAGACAGGCCAACCCCAACGACACAATTACATCAAACTATCAACCTTCCGAATTATTTTCGCCACTCTTTTATACCGAAAAAGGGAACGACAGGCATGCGGCAAACGGCGCCCCCGGACCGAAATACTGGCAAAACCGTGTCAACTACACGATTGACGCTACCATTGATACCACAGCAAAGACCCTGACAGCAACTGAAAAGCTGTCATATACCAACAACAGCCCGGATGCGCTGCAATATTTGTGGCTGCAGCTGGATCAGAATACCTATAAAAAAACGGCGCGGTCGAACTTTGTAACGGGTTTTGCTCCCGGCCCTAACCAGCATACCGATGGTTACGAGATCGCTTCGATCACCATCAGCAACGGAAAGACAAGCACCAAAGCAGACTTTGTAGTAACAGATACCCGTATGCAGATCAGGCTTCAGAAACCGGTAGCACCCAACGGCGGCGTGATCAACCTGGTCATAAAATACAAATATGTGATCCCTGGCAACTTCGGCGGTCGTACGGATTATGTGCAGACCAAGAACGGCAAGATCTACGAAATTGCACAATGGTTCCCGCGCATGTGTGTCTATGACGATACACGCGGCTGGGACACCCTGCCTTTCCTTGGTACAGGTGAGTTCTACCTGGAATATGGCGATATCGATTATAAGGTTACTGTGCCTGCCGACATGATCGTTGCCGGATCAGGCGAACTGCTTAACCCTGCCGATGTACTTACTGCGCAGCAGCAAAGCAGGCTGGCAGCAGCACGCAAAAGCGATAAAACCATTATGATACGGGATGTGAACGAGGTAACCGACCCCGCATCCCGGCCAAGAGGAAAAGCCAACCTGACCTGGCACTTTAAAATGCTGAACACCCGTGACGTAGCCTTCGGCGCATCAAAGGCTTATGTATGGGATGCGGCAAGGGTAAACCTGCCCGGCGGCAAAAAGTCGATGGCAATGTCGGTCTATCCTGTTGAAAGCGCAGGTAACGATGCCTGGGGACGTGCAACCGAATACCTGAAAAATTCGATCGAATACTTTTCGCAGAAATGGTTTGTGTATCCCTACCCTTGCGCGGTTAATGAGGCTGGTATAGCAGGCGGTATGGAATACCCGGGGATTGTTTTCGACGGGATTGGTGACAAAGGCAAGGAACTGTTCTGGGTAACTGCCCATGAGATCGGTCACAACTGGTTCCCGATGATCGTAGGCAGTGATGAACGCCGTTTCGGGTGGATGGATGAAGGATTTAACACCTTTATCGATATCTATGCTTCCGACGAGGTCAATCATGGCGAGTTTGCACCAAAACGTGACGGTGAATATGCTCCGGGCGGCGGAAACCCTGCCGACGAGATCATTCCGATCATGAGCGACCCCAATGCGCCGACCATCATGACCGCAGCCGACGCTATTTCCGGTCAGTACCGGCATCCGCTTACCTATTTTAAACCGGCGTTCGGGCTGGTATTGCTGCGCGAACAGATACTCGGCAAAAACAGGTTCGACTACGCCTTTAAAAACTACATCGAAAACTGGGCATACAAGCATCCGCAGCCGGACGATTTCTTCCGGTCGATGGAGAACGGCGCAGGTGAAGACCTGTCGTGGTTCTGGAAAGAGTGGTATTACAATAACTGGACACTGGACATTGCACTTATTGACGCCAAATACGTTGGTAACGACCCGAAGAACGGCATACGCATCACCGTTGCCAACAAAGATAAAATGGCGATGCCTTTTACCGTCGAGGTAAAGCTGAAAGACGGCAGCAAGCAGCGCACTTATTTCCCGGTAGAGACCTGGTTGCAGAACAAAGCCATCACGTACACCATACCAACCACTACTGCGGTGGAGAGCGTTACGGTTGATCCGGATGCCGCCCTGCCTGACAGCAACCGCAAAAATAATACGATGGAGGTGAAATAACCCCGGTTGTCACAGCTTGTCACGTTTGTCATGCTCCCGGGAGTGTGACAGCGTGACAAGCCTTTATCTTTTCGAATTTCAGTATTAAGTATTTGACTATTAATATTTTATAAATAAAAATTTATTATAATTATAAAATATTAATAATGACAGGCCTGATAAAAACCACCGTCAGTTAATCAAACAAAAATCTAATCTGAATAGTACTGTCTGTCACAAAACGGAGACGGGACGATTGTGACGGCTGTGACAAGCGTGACAGCAGGGAGAGGATAAGAATAACATTAACAAAAACATACAAATTGTCATTCCGAACAAACGTGAGGAATCTTTAATTAAAGAAAGGTTTCTCCTCGTTCCTCGTCGAAATGACATACAATAACAAGAAATATACATTCTGTCATTCCGAACGCATGTGAGGAATGACAGGGTGGTTTGTCACACTGTCACACTACATGGGTTGTGATACTGTGACAACCACCAAGCTATACCTGCAACACATCAGGATCAGCCCTGATGCCGCTGGTTTAAAAAAATATATTAAAGACACTTGTCATTTCGAGCAAAGCGAGAAATCTATTGATCCATTTGAAAAAGTTTTCTCCTCGTTCCTCGTCGAAATGACAACAGCGTTGTATAAAAAACAGAGAGGCTTGTCACACTGTCACGTTACATGGGTTGTGATGCTGTGACAACAATCCCAATGTGGCGAATCGGCAAACCTGCCTGTAAAAACAAACAAACCTGTCATTTCGAACGCATGTGAGGAATCTCCTCGCGTCCTTGTCACACTGTCACACTACATGGGTTGTGATATTGTGACAGTGTCAAAAATCCGGGTTATAATTTAGCTAATGCCTGGTAAAGTTTTTCGGTAGGAAGGCCGACCACGTTGGTGTAGGAGCCGTTTATCCTTTCAATACCGATCAGGCCTATGCGTTCCTGAATGCCGTATGAACCGGCCTTGTCAAAGGGTTTATACTTTTCTACGTAGCTGCTGATATCCTCGTCAGACAATTTGCTGAAGTAAACCTCAGAAATATCATAAAAGCTGTGAAGCTGATGTTTATACAGTAAACACACGCCCGTGATTACCCGGTGCATCCTGCCTGACAGCATCCGGAGCATCTCCACCGAATGCGCTGCGTCCACCGGTTTGCCGAGTATCTTATCGTCAACGCAAACAATGGTATCGGCGGTGAGTACGATCTCGTCGTTTATTTCCTCGTCAAATGCGCCCGCTTTTTTTTCAGCAATGTACACCGCCACCTCTTCAGGCTTTAAATGTTCGGGATAGGACTCATCCACATCCTTCAGTACGATCCTGAAGTCTAAATCCATTAACCGCAATAGTTCCTGTCTGCGGGGCGACTTTGATGCAAGAATAATGTTTTTATGACCCATGTTTAATAGTCGGCGGATTAAAGAATTACCAGCTGTATGCCTCTTCGCGCATCCATTTGTCCTGTATTTTCAAAACCTTTTCAATCACATCGCGGGCACAACCCTTCCCCCCCGCACAGGGCGAAATATATTTACTGATCGCCTTGATCTCTTCGACTGCATCCGCAGGACAAACCGGGAGACCCACATATTGCATCACGGCCAGGTCGGGAATATCGTCGCCCATATACAGTACGTTTTCCGGACTGATGCTTTTCTCTTCGAGATACAGCTTCAGCTTGGTGATCTTGGTATGGATGCCCATATATACATCGGTTACCCCAAGGCTGTTCAGGCGGTGCAGCGCACTTTTAGAACGGCTGCCCGATACCGAGCAGACATTGTAGCCGCATTTTACGGCCAGTTGCAGCGCATAACCGTCCTTTATATTAAAAGCGCGGCTTTGCAGGCCATCGTTTGAAACAAACACCGAGCCATCTGTGAGCACACCGTCAACATCAAAAACAAACGTGCTTATTTCCTTAAGTTTTAATAAAAATGATTCCACTGGGTAAAGTTGTTTTTGCGAATATACGACCAAACCATACGATTTCGCCCGTCATAACGCTATTTAAATGAACCCGTCTTTTTAATAAATATGAAACTAAAACACGGCCCTGGGAAGATCATTATTCCG
Source organism: Mucilaginibacter sp. (assembly GCA_035547875.1). Classification (GTDB taxonomy): domain Bacteria; phylum Bacteroidota; class Bacteroidia; order Sphingobacteriales; family Sphingobacteriaceae; genus Mucilaginibacter. The sequence goes on from DASZTX010000055.1 coordinate 214,792, forward strand.
GACATTAACAGTTAACGCTGATGATTTTGACAACCGGCGAACGTTAAGATAAGAAGAGCAGGCAGTACTGCGTTAAACGACAAATCAGTTATCCTGATTATCGCGCCACTCATAAACCCAGGCGGACTGGATCTGCTCCAGATGTCCTTCGTTCGATTCTTCGCGGGTTCCGGCAAAATTCGGAAGCGAAAGTACCCATTCCAGCAGATCGGTAAAGCGAATGCGGTAAATTTTGGATTCGTCGAAATCATCACCGAACTTTTCATAAAGCTCGATAGCAATATCTTCGTAATCGTTCCAGTGAACAGGCAGGCTGAATTTATTATCTTCCATTTATCAAATATAGCTTATAAAAGAGGGATTTGTCAGGGAATGTATGTTAATGTCCCAAAAACTGTGACTGATCCGGCAGGGTTACTTCGATATCTCCATCCAGCACAACGCATTGACAGCCCAGCCGGGAATTGATACGGGGATTGACCGCCCTGTCGATAAAGTCTTCTTCCTTGTCGGATATCTCCTGGATATTGTCCATCCCTTTATTTACATACACGTGGCAGGTACTGCATCCGCATACACCGCCGCAATTATGCTGTAGTTCAATTCCGTTCTCAAGGCAAACGTCTAACACAGATTCACCTTCGGCGATGGGCAATTCAACGCTTTCATGGCCCTTCTCCTCAAAGTTTATCTTAACTTTAAAAATGTTCATTTCCGCAAAAGTAACAAAATTACACTTGCCCGTGCCCGGCATTATTCTTTTTGATAATCATCTGACTTAACAATTCATAAACGGCTCTAAATTCCGGCTGATTGTCAAGCATTTGCAGGTGAGCCTGCATACTTGTGCGGTCGTTACGGACAGCCGGGCCCGTCTGGACATCCGCAGGTAAACTACCTTGTACCTTCTGAGCGGTTTCGAGTATCAGGGGCTTTAAAATGCTAAAATCGAGGTCCGAAGCTGCCAGCAGTTGCTGCGCGATATCATACAGGTAATTCGGGAAATTACAGGCAAATACGGCGGCGAGGTGGAGCACCCGGCGCTGTGCTGAGCTGACCTGCCGGACGTCATTACTAACCGTTCGGGCAAGCTCCATAAGCTGATTTGAAATAACAAGACTACCACCTTCCACACACAGCGGCACGGTCAGGAAATCAACTTCCCTTGTTTTGCTGAAGGTTTGCAAGGGGTAAAACACACCGGCATTACCGGTAAAGGAAAGCAATGCGTCCAGTGAGGTGGCGCCGGAGGTATGTACCATCAGTTTTTTAAACCCGGTCAGTTTTTTGGCTACCGGGACAATGGCGTCATCATTCACCGAAATAATAAAAATATCGGTTTCTCCGCTGATAGCCGAGAGATCATCAACGGGTTCGGCGGCAACATGATAAGCCAGTAATGCGGCGTGCTGCATTTCCCTGCTGTAAACCTGTACAATGCGGTGCCCTGCATTTTTAAATGCGGCTGCAAGGTGGGTCGCGACGTTTCCGGAACCTATCAAAGTGATGCGCATATTATGATCTGTTTGCTAAACTATTAGCCGATATTTCCATATTTTTATAGAGTCTGCAATATTAAGCATTACCCCATTAGCCATGAAATTATTAAGGATCATACTTTCAGTCATCTTGTTTCTAATTATCATAACCGGGCTTTACGCCGTGATCATGTACAAAAAGAGCGACTTCGAGAAAAAAGAGCTCACGGACGCTGAAAGAAAAGGAACATCCGGAGAATATATTAAACTGAGTCAGGGCGTTACCCATTATCAAATTGCCGGACCCGATACAGGAAAGACAGTGATCCTGGTGCATGGCTTCAGCGTACCTTATTACATCTGGGACGGGACCTTCGCGTACCTTGCCGCACAGGGATTCCGGGTACTCCGGTACGATCAGTATGGCCGGGGGTTTTCGGACCGTCCCGATGTGAATTACACCCGGGAACTATATCAAACCCAGATCACCGATCTGATCAGTCAGTTAAAGCTGAAAACGCCTGTTACCCTGATCGGGGTGTCATTTGGCGGTGGGATCACTACTGATTTTACCTGCAAGCACCCTGAATTGGTCGGTAAAGTTGTGCTGATCGATCCCGTCTATCCGTGGAAAAAGCCTTCTGCGCCGGAATTTTATACTGATTACGAAGAAGCGACGGGGGGTCAGGAACGGGCGGACGGGCAGCTTGCCGATTTTAAATACCCGGAGCGGCATCCACAGTGGGTCAGCAAATATTTAGTGCAGATGCATTACAAAGGTTTCCGCCATGCACTGGTTTCAACGCGGTACCACTATAATTACAATGGCCGCCGCGATAATACCTGCCTGAACGCTGCCGGTAAAAAAGTGCTGCTGATATGGGGTAAAGACGATCATACCGTTCCGTTTACTTACAGCGATTCGGTTCGCAGTGTATTAAAAGCAGAATTTTTTCCGGTGGATGACGCCGCGCATCTACCGTATATCGAACAGGCCGACACGGTAAACAAAAGAATATCGAATTTTTTAAAGGAGTAAATCCGGAGGATATTATTTAAAAATGATCAGGTCCAGTTGCACTTTTCGCCCCACGCGAGCGTCAACGGTAGTGTAGCCTGGCTAAATTCAATGTGGATTACCCTCCTCTGACGGTTTGAAACCGTGCGCGCAGAAGAATGCATTATCAGCGGTCTCATGATGTTTATGCCACCGGCCTGAACATTACAGCTAACAGGATTTTCCCTGTCGTAATCTATTTTATCTACCCGCCAAATTCCTTTTTTATGGGAACCAGGAATAACATTTAAAGCGCCGTTGTTTTCATCTGTATCATCCAGATGTATGCGAACGGTAAAATTATCTTCCAGCATTTCCAACGGGGGTTGTACGGCAAACTGATTCAGTTTAACTGTCCAGGGTCCGTAACCGTCAATGTCTGACCTTTTATCCACCGAGATCGTTAAATCCTGGTGCCACGCAACAAACCAGTTCGAGTTTCCGGGTTTGTCAAAATAAATGGATTTGGCGACGAAATAATCCCTGCCAAACATATCACCTATCAGTTCCTTAAGATTTTTATTAAAAACAAGGTCACTGACGCCGGGTATCGTCTTGAAAAACTGCCGGATGGCAAAAATATCATTGCTTTTTCGAAAAGCAGGCTGCGAATGGTCTGCACTGTTTATCAGACGGCTTATTGCCTCCAATTCGTCGTGGCTATAGATATTATTTAGAACGGTAAAACCATCCAAATACATTTCTTCCCGGACACGTGACGAAAGAACCATATATAGAATTTATGAAACGATACCTGATCTGATGTCAGACTGTTTTTAATTCTTTATTTCGCCGCGCTATCGATAATAAAAATCCGATGATCATGATGACGGTTCCGCACCATAACAGATTGATAAAAGGAAAATCAAGCGCACGGATCACGATCCACGGCCGTTTGTTCGTCGGCTGCTGATACACCAAGATCTCCACCTTATTTTTGTCGGGCAGGATCTTGGACAGTCTGAGCTTAAGCCCTGCATCTTCCACTTTACGTGAAAAATCGAGTACGCTCTTATTTTTTATCATGTAAACCGGCTCGGCCTGATAGGTTTTGCTATGCGTAACTACCTCAAGTTTGGCACCTATAGCCACATCACCGGGCTTTAACGGAATATTTTGTACCTGTACCTCGCGGTTTAATGATTTAAGTACGATATAGCCGTCTCTGAACGGAATGGTGTCGCCTACGGCAACCTCATGCGGAACAGGCTCTTCATAATTTTTATCATCGTTCTCCTCGCCGTGTTCTGCTGCAGCCTGTGCATCTTTATTTGCGCCTGCCGTTCCAACAGGAAGCGCGGTAACGTGGGTGTACAGGTCATGGAATAAATAATGACGTGTTGACGGCACCGGTGACGGCTCCGCTCCCATCTGCGGGTTGGTCAACACATTAGGCGTAAGCTGGAACTCATCGGTAACTTTTCCCTTTGAGTTCACCTGTTTGTAATCAACCTTAAAATAACGGTTTGGCGCAGAAACTGAATCACCTACATAAGTGACGATATAGTCACCCATCCTGACCGGCTCATTTTTATAGATCATCACATTTTCGCGTGCGCTGCCCATGCCATCGGCTTTATCAAAACCCTCTATATTAATTGTGCCTGATTCATTTTTTGAGACCACTTTACGTGTACCTGCCGCGATCAAAGCGCCGATCAGCATCATACCAAAACCGATATGAGCCACTGCTGATCCGGCGAGTTTAAACTTGCCCTTGAAGGCATCGGTCAGGATCTTGCCATTCGCCATCACGGAATAGATCGAACCGAACATCACCATGATAAATACAAAATGGAGTTTGTATATCCCCGTGAAATAAACTACTGCCGCGGTGATCAAAGCCGCTACGATAAAGTAAACCAGCGTGCTGATGAAAAAGCGGGTGATATCCGTCTTTTTATATTTCAGGAATTGTGTAAAGCCTGTCAGGATAACGATCACCATCGCAAATGAGGCCTGTATAACGTTATAATGGCCTACCAGATCAGTCGGTGGCGCGATCTTCGTTCCGAACATGCGGTTCCATACCGGGATGGAGGTAACTAACACGAGGTGAAAGCAGGACAGCCCCAAAAATACAGAGCCGACAAACATCCAGAACTCGCGGGAATAAGTGTCTTCATCTTTTTTGCTGATAGGCAGTTCCTTGCGGCGGACCACCAAAAACCAGACACAAAGACCCAGGAAGACCAGCACATAGCTAACCAGCTGCCCGAACATGCCCGAATCGGTAAATGCATGTACTGATGTATTGCCCAAAACACCGCTTCGCGCCAGGAACGAGGAATATAATACCAGTATAAAGCTGATCAGTACCAGCAGCGTAGCGGTAAAATAGGAATGCCCTGTATTTTTATAAACGATCAGCACGTGAAGGCCGCCAACCAAGGTCAGCCACGGAAAGATCGAAGCGTTCTCTACCGCATCCCATGCCCAGAAACCACCGAAATTCAGTGACTGATAAGCCCAGAGCGAACCCATGATCACGCCTACGCCCAACACCATAGCAGCAAACAGACCGTATGATAATGCGGGGGCTATCCATTCCTTATAACGTTTTTGCCACAAGCCTGCAATGGCATAGGCAAACGGCACCACAACGGATGCCTGACCGAGAAACAAGGTAGGCGGATGGATCACCATCCAGTAATTTTGCAGCAGCGGGTTCATGCCCTGTCCGTCCTTGATAAAGGAAAGATAATCGGGGCGCGAGAAAATCGGCGCTTCGATAGCGTTACGCAGCAGCAGAAATGGCGAACTTCCTATCCTTGAACCGAAGACCTCCACTCCCAGCAGCATTGATGCCAGGAAAAGCTGCGAGAGAGAAACAACCGTCATAACAGGCTTCTCCCATGATTTGGAACGCCATATCAGGATGTTGCCTAAAACGGCCTGCCAGAACGTCCAAAGCAGAAAGCCTCCCTCCTGTCCGTTCCAAAAACCTGAAACGATATAATACACCGGCAACGACCGGGACGTATATGACCAGGCGTAATGGTATTCAAAATAATGATTGTAAATGATGTAGAACAGCGCAGACGCAACCCCCAAAATGGAAAGGGAGTTCACGTAAAAAGCAATACGCCCCATCCGCAACCAGGACTTGTCCAGTTTGTCGGTGCTGGTTGTCGCGAAATAATAGCTGATGGTTGATAATAACGCCCCGCCAAATGACAGGATAACGAATACCTGCCCTAAATGACCAGGAAAAAGGTGTTCACCTTTGAAAGCTATATCCATTAAAATGATCTATAATTCGGCCGTCTTAGCCTTGGCCTCTGTAACCTTTATTTTATCCTGCGTATATTTTGAGGGGCACTTCATCAGGATGTTTGATGCATGAAATTCATTGCCGGTCATCCGGCCGGTAAGCACGATCTGTTCTGATTTTTCAAAATCCTGCGGCTTGGTTCCTGTAAATACTACTTTGCATTCCTCGCCTTTATTATCTTTTACAAAAAACGAGAAATAGTTGGCGTCTTTCGCTGCGTCGTAATATAATTCCTTTGATCTGTCAAGATGACCGACTACATGGAGTTCTTCAGTGGTCTTTTTGGCATCGCTAAACGAGCCGTAAGTACTTGTGCTTGAATAGGTAGCGATTATAACTGCTATCGCAACAGCAATTACAATCAAACCGAGTATCGAACTTTTTTTCATTAAGGTTTTCTCTTGAGTTACCGGATTACAAAAATACAAAACGTTAAGCTAATAATGTTTATTACAAGACATTAATCTTATTTAGAATCATTTTAATTTATTTATTATCTTTCCTTTTAACCAAAAGGACGTATGAGTAACCTGCTTAAACAAAAAACCCCTGCCCGCAATCGGGCAAGGGTAAAAATTATCTGAATATAAACTTAACCTATCAAGGCCATATACCAAGATTCTGATAAGACACCGCGATCTTATTAATAGCCCCTACAAAGGCTGCGGTACGCAGCGTATCTATCTTTTCGTTGTTCTTAAAGGTTTCCCTGATCTCATGATACGAGCGGATCATGGTGTCTTCCAGACCGGAATTTACCAGTTCCAGCTCCGATGCGCCCTTGATGATGGTAGATCGCTGCATTGGCGTTAAGGCCACGCCCGTGATACCCTCTACCATGTTAACGAGGTTCATGTTGGTATTTTCCTCGAATCTGCGGTTCATACGACCAAAGGCTACGTGCGAGAGGTTTTTTAACCACTCAAAGTATGAAACGGTTACACCACCTGCGTTGGCATACATATCCGGGATGATCATGCCGCCGTTTGCATAAAATATTTCCTCGGCCTGCGGCGAAGTCGGGCCGTTAGCACCTTCGGCAATAATTTTAGCCTTTATATTTTTAACGTTCGCCAGCGTGATCTGATTTTCCAGCGCTGCCGGAACCAGAATATCGCAAGGCTGCTCCAAGCCCTCCATCGAGTTTGCAAATTCCTGCTTTGCACCCGCATAGCCCAGGATAGAACCTGTAGCCTTACGGTGCTGGAATACCGCGTCCACATCCAGCCCGGCATCATTGTAAATCGCGCCCTCAAATTCACAAATGCCAACGATCAGGGCACCGAACTCAGCTAAAAACTTTGCGGAATGGTAACCAACGTTACCTAAACCCTGAACGATTATCCGTTTGCCGGATATACCCGGCATTAAGCCGATTTTCTTCATATCCTCACCAACGCTTACACATTCGCGTATGGCGATGGCCACCCCGCGACCGGTTGCTTCCTTGCGTCCGGCGATACCGTGCAGTGCGATCGGTTTACCTGTAACGGCACCCATTGCATCCAGCTGACCGGGATTCATAGTTGCGTAGGTATCGGCAATCCAGCTCATCTCGCGCTCGCCTGAACCATAGTCAGGTGCAGGGACGTCAATGCTGGGACCTATAAAATTCTTGCGGATCAACTCAACGGTATAACGGCGGGTTATATTTTCGAGCTCCTGTAAAGTATAGTTTTTGGGGTTAATCTTTATTCCCCCTTTTGCGCCACCAAAAGGCACATTCACGATGGCACATTTGTAAGTCATCAGCGCTGCCAGTGCCATCACCTCATCCTCGTTAACCATTTCGCTGTAGCGGATACCACCTTTGGTGGGCGACTGGTGCTGCGAGTGCTCCACACGCCAGGCGTCAATCACCTCGAAACTGTTCCCGCGGCGTATCGGGAAACGAAAACGATAAACGCTGTTGCATGATTTTATCTGATCAAGCAGGCCTGCGTCATGCTTGGTAAACTGAGCCGCATAATCAAAATTCTTGCATACATCACCGAAAAAGTGCGTATCCTGATTAGCAGCCGGATTAGTAGTAGCCATAAATTGTCTGATAATTATTAAATCGTTAAAAAAGTGCTCAAATTTGATACATTTTTTATCAATATCGCAAATATATTATCGCTGATTTTTCTATGCATGCATAATATTACAATCAGATGCATATTTAACCGGCACAATAGGTTTTTAGAACTATTTTTCGCGCTCGATCTTCCTTACGCGCCTGTCAATAGAAAAAAGGTAGATGGCCAGACCCGCAAAAATCACAACGATGACCGCAACAACCACATATATTTTCCCTGAACTGCGTAAAGCATCGGCCATCTCAGGGGTGTTTGTACCCTGCGCAAACAGCACAACGCTGTTCAGGATCAATAACATCAGCACCAGTAATTTTTTCATCAACTTATAGGGAATTATTTTTGTACTCGATTAAACGGATGCGGTACCTGATCGTGGCGATCCAAACCGCAAGAAAGCTCCAGCCCAGCATGGCCGGATAAAAAACGAGGCGCATACGCCCGTCAAGGTCATATTTTCCGAAGGCCGGATTGCCACCACTGCCCGGATGCAGTGAATCCGTCATACGGGGCAGAACGAATATGAGAACGATCATGACCGGAAAAGCGAAAATATTGTAGATGGCGGATATCTTGGCGCGTTTCTGTTCTTCGTCAATCGAATTACGCAGGACGATATAAGCGCAGTACAATAAAAAGGCGATTGCTGCGCTGTTCTGTTTCGGATCGCCGCTCCAGTACGCGCCCCAGGTAAATTTAGCCCAGATCATGCCTGTTACCAAACCCAGTGAGTAAAACAAAAGTCCGGTATTTACACACTCAACGGCGGCAAGGTCATCCTTCTCCTGTCCGTCACTCAGGTATTTTATGCTGTAGAAGACCGACATCACAAATACCGATAACATAGCCATCCACATGGGAACGTGAAAATAAAGATTCCGGATGGTTTCGTTCAGGATAAACTTTGCGGGCACTCCAAGTAAAAATCCGGCAATTAAGGTATAAAAGATCAAGATCACCGTCAGTACCTTCCACCACATTCTTGTCATTTGTCTTTGCAGGAATCTGTAAAAGGTTGCGGCTATTGCGGAAATAGTTTTCATAAAAAGTCCCGGCAAAGTTAGGTATTTTTAGTTGATTGTACCCGAAAGATGCCAAAGGGTTTTTGATGCGACCGACTTAAAAATCAGAAAATGCGTCCTGATTATCTTGTATCGGGCACATAATCCACCGGAAGCAGGTCGGAAAGCCGGGACTTTGCCCACGCTCCCTCTACCAGCGGGGGCTCGCCTACTATCACGCCGTTCATGTCAAACAGCGCATAAGGCTGAAAAAGTGTAATAATGCTCGTTTCGTAATTTGGCATATCCAGCGGTCGGTACAGATCCTTATTGTACTCCTCGTCACGCTTTTCTGTATAAACCACGTACAGATAATTTTCCGAATGGAGCGCAAACAACCCGGCTTTATCCGTATTGCTCCAAACCTGATAGGGCATTAGAGGCGTTTTGTCAAGCGTTTCCCGGTAATATTTTGATAATGAAGCCAAACCCTGCCAATAATTTAACGAGTCGCCCATGCGCATCTCATAAAACATCTTAACCTTCCGTCTTATTACATCTTCCGGCGGCCGGTCCGGATTCAACTGACGGTTTAAGTGATAGGTTACAAAACCGTTTTCAGCAAGTTTGCCTGTATAAAGCGACCGGAGAAAGTGCATCTCTGAGCCATAGTATGCCTCTTCCCTTTTTTCGTGCCACTTCTTTTTTTGTGAAGCGCTTCCAGGCAGGTCTTCAAACAAGCGTTCGCCACCCCACGAAATCCGTCCGCTGAGCCGGTCACTTTGAAAATCCTTCAGCAAAAATTTTATACGATACCCAAGCGCTTTGTTCTCCACCACCAGGAATTCGTCTGAATTTGCCTCCAGTGTCTGCCGTGTACGATTGTAGTTCAAATCCAGCACATGCGGGTTTATCACAATACAGGCCCGGGAGTTTTCATCGGTTCCGATGAAATCCTTTTTGAACGACTCATAGTTTTTCTTCCAGTCAGCCGAGGATGAAATCACTACCCCTTTAAGCATTAATGGCTTGGGCTTTAGGGCGATATTCATTTTTATAGGTTCCCTTCCTACTAAAATATTTTCGGAATAATCCTCATAGCCTAAAATCGTAACCGTCAGGGTGTATTGTCCTGCCCTGATACCGCTAAGCGTAAATTTGCCGTTATCGTCGGTCGCGGTACCGACGGAAGAGTTACTCAAGAACACGCTGGCCCGGGGAAGGGGGCCTTTTGTTTCCTCGTTTGTTATTGTCCCGGTAATGACGCCACCCTGCCCGAAAACCGCATACGGAAATAAAAGCAGACAAAACAGTATAAGCCGGTAATAACGCATCCTTTTAACTTAATCAGGGTAAAGATGCTAAAAAACGGAAATTTTGTGAACTAAGTATGAAAATGGGAAAGGAGATTTTTAACTGGCAGGAAGACATTGTTTGAATCCCTGCCAATTTTTGCTTTTTATAAAGACCTGAGAAATTTCAAAATTGCGTCCCGGTCGGATTTGGACAGATTTGAATAATAAGCGACTGACTGCGACGCTTCACCTCCATGCCACATAATAGCTTCGGTTAAGGTACGCGCCCTGCCGTCATGAAGATAGTAGCCCGGATTGTTTACGGTTTCGAACAATCCCACACCCCATAGTGCAGCCGTACGCCAGTCCTGACCTCCGGCGAGATAATCCGGCCGGTTATCAGCCAACCCGGGCCCCATGTTATGCAGCAGCATATCGGTATATGGATGTATCACCTGGTTGGACAACCATGGCTTGGACACATCGACGCCTGTTGTCAGCGTTTGCTTATGACAGTTGATACATTTGGCCAGCGTAAATAATTGCAGCCCGCGTTTTATGGTTGGATCGGTTGTATTGCGTCTTGCCGGAACAGCAAGCGTCTGCGCATAAAATTTCACCGCATTCAACAGACTATCAGGAAGTTCCGCATCGTCTTTTAATCCATCGTACTGTGGCTGGCCAAAACTATTTTCAACGGGCAGAACACTGGTGGTTATCCCCATATCCTGGTTAAACGCACTTGCAACCTGCGACAAAATAGTGGCCGTATTTGCTTTCCATCCAAAACGACCGAGCATCTTACGGTTGGTAACCGCGTCCCAAACATAATTGGCTTTGCCTCTTATTCCATCACCATCTGCATCGTTCAGGTCCTGTAAGGCAGCTATTTCACTTTCAGGAACAGCTTCGAGCAGACCGAGGCCAAACATCGGGGGAGCCAGTCGCGGTGATAACAGGTAATTACCGGAAATCGGCGCATACAGATTGGTTAATGAATAATCCGGCGTCCGCAGTTCGTATGTTTCTCCGTCAGGAAAGGAATAAGTCCGGTAACTGTAGCTGATGTTGATCTTACACTCCGGTGTTTTTCCAAAAACCGCTTTATCCTGCACTTGCAACCCATAACCCGGTACGGGTACTGGGCCGCCGTGTTCATCTTCGCCGGGTAAACTGATCCTGACCAACAGGGAAGATTGCAATTCTCCGGCTGTAGGCAAGCCTATCCCATCGTTGTGGTGGCAGTTAGTACAGGAGGTATTATTAAAAAGCGTACCTAAACCGCTGTGTATCGGCGCGGGTGCGGTAACAAATGTCTGGCTGAAAACCGCATCGCCCAGTTCATGAACATGAATATCATAGCCGGTCAACCCCGGAAACATATTTCCAAAAGAAGTTGAGGTGGCCGTAAAAACGGTTTCGTCCCCGCCAGAAAGCCGGTCGTCATAATGTTCCACGGGGAACACTTCCGACTTGCGGCACTTCGCCAATACGAGTACCGCAAGAACAAGCACAACAATTACCTTTAACTGTTTCAATTTTTTGTTCAGTCTTTAATATTTGTTTCAACAAAAGCATCCAGATCACCTTCTAGTGTTTCTTTAAGTGTGCGTATTGCGGTCTGGATCTGGTTTATCTTATCCTTGTTATCATAGATGGCCTTCTCATAGGTAATACCGTTCAAAAGACTGAATGAAGAGATGGCTGCTGTAATCTGCGATTGAATTTTTGCATCAAGCGAGATATTTTTTGCCTTAACCAATTCGCTCAGACTGTGCCCGCTGGTGCCGTTGTAAGAACTGTTGTAGGCGTTCAGTACACCTTTAATGTTGTTGGTGAAATCAGTAACCGAATTATGCGAAAAAGACGACTCGTCAAGCGTAGAATCCTGAGCCGCAAGCGGTGTTTGCATCTTTTCGTCAGCTACTTCGTTGCAAATATCCGCCATCGCGCCGACCAGTGCCTTAAAGAAGTCCTGACGGGTAGCGAATCTTGCGCTGCCATTACCTGCCGTGGTTACCTGGTGGGTAAAGTTTCCTGATACCGACGGGTCCCAGCTTGCGCGTAGCTCGCGGGTCGTGTTATAAAGACTTTCGGTTAGAGAAGCCAGATAGGTTTTTTCGCGTTCGGTTACCTGAGCGGCCTTTTTGGTGCCGCCGACACCGAATATAACGTATTCAATCGCGTGAAAACCTTTCAGGGTTGTACCGAGATCTTCTATATCACTTACTGACAACTGGTTACTGCTTGCCAGCAGTGCATCCAGGTCCACTTTATTAACCGGCCAGTCGTCCATGGTCGGGTCGTAGTTGAAGTCTTCCACCGGGCCAAACAGATACCCTTCGCATGATTCCCATGCGGCACGTGTATTTTTCCAGGCGTCCTGCACGGCTTTCAGGTTGGCATCTGTTGAACTCGAAATAAATATACCCGCGGCATCCTTCATAATTCCCGCCTTGGTTTCTATATCCAGATAGTTCGGGTTAGCCAGGTTTGCCGGGAAATCCGTCAGCACCTGTGCCTCAAGCGTCGCGCTGGTAGTATCTGGATCCGGGTTATGCGATTTTGAGCAGCCTGCTGCCATAATTGCGAGTGTTCCGAAAAGGGCAAGTATTTTAGTTTTCATAGAGAATTTAGCTTACATGTATAATGATTTGATTTGATTCGACATGGGTGGGGTATTTGGTAAGCGGGCGGCGGGCAGGGCCATTGGTCACATTGCCTTCGTTATCAAAGGCGCTGCCATGCAGGGTGCATTTAAACCCGTTGCCTGTCGGGGTAAGCTGATTATCGGCATGTGTACAGCGCAGTAACAATGCAGTGTAGGTGCCGTCCTTTTCTTTTTTGACACCAATATTGTAATACATTCCATGCGGTTGAATAAGCTGAAAGTCGCTTTCCGCAAAAAGTGTCACAGGGACACTTATCTGATTATTAGACACTATTGCTTTATAGGCAGGTAATGCCGCCCCGCATGAGGCTAATGAACCTGCCAGCATTCCTGAACCTGCCAGTAGGCACAGGGTACACGAGTGTTTTACAAATTTGCGTCTGTCCATATTTTTAGAATGAAAAAGCCATTCCTACGTTTACGAGGTTGTTGCTTTGCTGATAAGGCAATGCCACCGGGTTGGGGTTGATGATCAGTTCCGGATTTTGCCGGCCGGTATGAATTAGTCTCACATCTGCCTTAATGGCGACGTTCCTTATCGGCAGATAGGTTAATCCGGCAACAATGTGATTTTGGTCAAGTGTACCGTCGGTGATTCCATTAGAAGGGATGCTTGCATTCAGATCAAACTTTTCATCACGCACAAAAACGATCAGTTGTTTTTCCCCCGCCTTGCGACCATACAGCAGATCGTAACCAAGCTCCAGGTAAGCGCCATATTCTGTCTTGGGGGTATTATTGGCATACGCCCGGTTAATCTTTGACGCATCGGGAATAGATACAATGGCTCCCAATGCGCGCAATGAGAAGCCGCCGTGCGTGTATTCTATGTCGCCTTCTCCGATGGCCAGCGGTGTGCCGAATATACCTGAGTTTAACCCGAGGCTATCGGCTTTGCGTTTACTCACGCCCACTGTGCCACCGTAATAGCCGGACACCTGAGCCTTAAGGTCACCGATGTAATATTGCAGCGAAGCAGTAACCGCCAGGTTATTTCCGCTGGCATTTCGCCCCTCAAACCGCCCCTCACGGATACCCGAGCCGTGCTCGAACATTCCTGAACTTACACCGCTCACCAAACCCAGCGAGTAATTTAACGGCAGGCCGTTCATATTTCCATAAAGCCCAACCCCTATTTCGCGCCAGGTCGATGGCAGCACGAACGTTTCTACATAGTTACGCTCATTGCCATTAAATGTATTGGGCAGGTGATTTTCATTAAGAATACCGATCCGTGGTAAAAACAAACCCGCAACAATGTACTGGTTTGGATTCAGGTTGAATTTCAGATAGGCTTGCTCAACGGCAATTTCGCCACCGCTTTCGCCGCCGGTTACTTTGGCGTCCTCTACTTCCAGCTCGGTAAATACCGAAATCCTGTCAGTAAATTTATGACCTGTAAAAAGCACGAAACGCTCAAGATCGAGCTTTGACGTACCTAAATTATTATTACGTTGATAAAAGGCATTGCCATATCCCCCAATAGTGGTGGCGCTTTTGGAAAGACCGTTATTCAATGAATCCTCGGAGGTAATAAGCTTTTGAGCAAATACCGAAACGGATAAAAAAAGAAATGCTGCGGATAAAGTAAAAAGTTTTGATTGCATCGTATCTGTAAATCTTTCGCAAAGAAACTATTTATTTAGACTTAATCCAAATAAGATTAAAAATTTCAGATAAACTGTTCATAAACTTGATTGAGTAAAAAAGAATTAGTCCCGCCAGAGGAAAGGAAACAATAGCAATGCAGTAACAATCACGATGACATTGATAGCCAGCAGCACGCCGATGTCTCCATACGCAAGGCTGCGCTGGAGCCCGTCCATTGCGCTTTTGCTCAGCCGTATCAGGACGAGAATGATCGGGATGATTACCGGGAAACTCAGAATGGCCATCAGTGTACCGTTGTTACCGGCCTTTGAGGCGATGGCCGAGATCATGGTGAAAACGGTAGAAAAGCTGATGCTGCCTAACAAAATTGCTAATACGTAAAAAAGAGGATCGCCGAGCGTATTGCTGAAAAACAACAAATAAATAGGCAGCGCCAAAGCGCATAGCAGCGACATCAGCAGGATGTTGTAAATGGTCTTCGACAGGATGATCGCCTGCGGGCTTGCGATGGAGTAATAATAAAGCAGCCTGCTTTTGCTCTCCTGCATAAAACTTTTGGCGATGGCATTTACCGAAGCAAAAAGAATGATGATCCAGAACAGGATATTCCAGACAATGGCATACCCCTGGCTGTTTTTAAAACCGGGGTTCAGGTTAAAGGATATATAACAGATAAAAACTGTGGACACCACATACAACAATACGCCATTAAACGCATATTTGGATCGCCACTCCAATAAGATCTCCTTCTTTAAAAGATAAATGGTTTGCCGGATGAGCTGCATGCCGCAAAGATAATGATTTGCCCCGTTGCGGCGGCAAACCTCCTTATCATGGCCGCGCTTGTTTTTATTTCCTCCGACGGCTAACTTTGTAACGTTCCAAACAGTCCGTTCGCTATGCAGCTTGCTTATTGTAAATCTCCTATTGGCCTGCTTCGCATCACCGAAGAGGGCGGCTTCATCACATCGGTCTATGTGCTTGATGAAGATCAGGAAATATTGCTCCCACCTACTCCCCTGCTTCAACAAGCGGTTGATCAGTTAGCTGAGTATTTCGATGGCTCAAGGAAAATTTTCGATCTACCACTGAAACAGCATGGCTCCGTATTTCAACAGCAGGTTTGGGATGAATTATCAAAAATCGGATATGGAAAAACCATCAGCTATCTGCAACAGTCAAAGTTTATGAAAAACCCGTTGGGTATTCGTGCCATCGCATCGGCCAACGGTAAAAACCACTTGTTGATCGTCGTCCCTTGTCACCGGGTCATCGGTTCTGATGGCAGTCTTACCGGGTTCGGCTGCGGCATCTGGCGTAAAAAATGGCTATTGGAGCACGAGGCAAAAGTAATGGGCGTCGGTCAGACTGTCCTCGATCTTTAACGGTGCCTTGGGGTAAAAACCCGGTCAGCTTCTCAAAAGCTCCACAATTTCGGCTGTTCTCAGCACATACGTAGCAGCATTTAAATTAATGGCCTCTCTTGGCATTTCAGGCAGTTCAGCATCCTCCGGGTCCTGCGCAATTGTCATCGACCCCGCATTTCTCAGTTTCAATAAACCGGCTGCGCCATCCTGGTTGGCGCCCGAAAGAAGAATTGCTGTACATTTATCACCATAAACTTCCGCAGCACTTTCAAAAGTAATATCTATTGACGGTTTTGAAAACCAGATAGCTTCCGAAACATCGAGGCCAAAATGTCCGTCGTTTTCGAGCAGCACATGATAGTTTGCAGGCGCTATGTAAATATGTCCGGTCTGAATTGGGTCTTTATCGTTAATTTCTTTCAGCTTCATGCCGCTGTTCTGGGAGAACAGCCGCTCTATACCGCTTTCAAAGTTTCTTTTGCGGTGCATGATGATAACCACCGTTTTCTTCAGGTCAGCACGCAAAAATTTAACGATCTTGAAAATAAGCTTAAAAGACCCCGCAGATCCGCCCAGCAGCAACATTTCGGAGCTGTGCCAGCGATCAGATATGTTCTTGTCAAGTGCCAATTTTCTGATAAATATTTTCTTTCTGGTTGATCGCCTTGAACTTCTTTTTAAACGCATCCGAGCGGATAGTTTCTTTGCTGCCGAGGCATAAAAAGCCGTGGGGGCATAAGCTTTTATAAAAAAGCTCCAGCACGCGCTCCTGTAGTTGCGTTTCGAAATAAATAAACACGTTACGACACGATATCAGCTGAAATTCATTAAAAACGGTGTCGGATATCAGGTTATGTACCGAAAAAAGCGTATTGGTCTTCAGTTCACTGTGGATAGTCGCCGCGTCATACAGGGTCGTAAAGTAATCGGTCAGCGAACCTTTCATACCTGCCATCTGATAGTTTTCAGCGTAGCTTTTTATATTCCGGTAACTATAAATACCCAACCGGGCTTCTTTTAAAACTACCGTGTTTACATCCGTGCCGTAAATAAACGATTTGTGCTTCAGCCGTGCCTGTTCCATCAAAATAGCCAGCGAATAGACCTCCTCGCCGGACGAACATCCTGCAGACCAAATCTTAATATGCTGATAAGTAGAAAGATAAGGGATCACCTGCGTATCCAGCGCCCGGTAAAACGACGGATCGCGAAACATTTCCGTAACATTAACCGTGACCTCTTCCAGAAAAGTCTGAAAAAATTCCTGACTGTTTACCAGGGCGTGCTTCAGGTCATAAAACCCCAGCTTCTTTATCATCATCACCCGGTTGAGCCTTCGTCGCAGGGATGCTTTTGAATAATCGGAAAAATCAAAACCATGAACTCTTTTTACAAGATCAATGAGTTCTGTTATCTGCTCTTCATTCAGGCCCGGTAAGGAAATGCTCATATTTTAACTGCCCAGCCAAAGCTGCATTAACGAGATCAACCTGTCCATATCCACCGGCTTGGTAATATAATCGTTAGCGCCGGCAGCTATGCACTTCTCACGGTCGTCCATCATTGCTTTAGCTGTTAATGCTATTACAGGCAACCTGGCCCATTTGTTTTGCTTGCGGATATATCTTGTCGCTTCGTAGCCATCCATCACAGGCATCATGATATCCATTAGCACAATGTCAATATCGCTCGTTGCCTCCAGCTTTTCAATAGCCTCCTGTCCGTCATTAGCCACATCGACAATCATGTCATATCCCTGCAGCGCGCTGCTCAATGCGAATATGTTACGCATGTCGTCGTCAACTATCAGTACCTTCTTGCCTTTTATCACGTCTTTTCCTTGTGGTATGGTTTTACTTTTTGTTACTGCTACCGGGTCAGGCTGTTCTGCAATCTCCCGTACTTTGTTCAGGAACAGGTTAACTTCATCTATCAGCCGGTCTGCCGATTTGGTGGTCTTTACAACCATGGCATTGGCATACTGCATCAGCCTGCTAACCGAAGTTCTGTCGAGTTCCATCGCCGTATTGATGATCACCGGCAGCCCTCTGAATTTATCGAGCGCCTTGATTTTATCCAGAAAATCGAGCCCGGAAATATCCGGCAGGTTCAGGTCCAGTATCACACACTGATATTCCTTCTCATGAAGCATCCGGAAAGCCGATTCGCCGTCGAAAG
This sequence comes from Mucilaginibacter sp., assembly GCA_035547875.1. Lineage (GTDB taxonomy): Bacteria > Bacteroidota > Bacteroidia > Sphingobacteriales > Sphingobacteriaceae > Mucilaginibacter. Next base: position 232,799 of record DASZTX010000055.1, read on the forward strand.
CCTGATCCACCGAGATGCCCTGGTTCTTCAGCATATCCTTCAGCGCCTGGCTTTGCGATTGATTATCTTCTACAAGCAGCAACTGGGTAAATTTGGTACCGCTTTGCAGCATAATATCCGTGAACAATTTGTCCAGCGCGCCCGTATCGATAGGTTTTTTAAGGAAGCTGATCGCTCCCTCCCGGCGCACGCGGTTGGCAGCAGCATCCCCCGCCGACATCATGTGAACCGGGATGTGCATTGTCGCTACATCCTGTTTCAGCTCTTTTAATATCTGCCAGCCGTCCTTCCCAGGCAGCATAATATCGAGGATTACTGCGTCCGGTTGTTTTTCCTTGATGATATCAAAGGCGTTGGTACCTTCATTTACCATTACCGATTTATAGCCATGCTCCTGCGAGTAATCGTATAAAATATCTGCGAAATTCTTATCGTCCTCCACAATGACAACCAGCGGCTCTTTACCGGGTTTTGGCGGTAGTGGCATAGAGGGCAATACCTGAAGTTCGGGTGCAAATGTTTCAACGGTCGGCAACACTTCTTCTTCAGGCTGGCTTTCCTTTGCGGTTACCGGTACGGTTAATACAAACTCGCTTCCGACCCCTGGTTCGCTGGTAAGGGTTATTTTTCCGCCCAAAAGACTCACTAATTCCCGGCTGATCGACAATCCCAGGCCGGTACCGCCATACCGCCTGCTTGTCGAACCGTCCGCCTGTTGAAATGCTTCAAATATGATCTTTTGTTTTTCCGGAGGAATACCGATGCCGGTATCTTTGATCCTGAAGTCGATCATACCACCTTCTTTACCCGGCTCAACGTTAAGCGATACAGCGCCGTTTTCCGGGGTGAATTTAAAGGCGTTGCTCAGCAAATTCTTCAGCACCTGCTCCACTCTCACCTTGTCGGTAAACATGGTTTTCGGCAGGCTCTTATTGGTTGACAGTGTATATTTTATTTTTTTATTGTGCGCAACTTCGGTGAACAGCATCTCCATATCATGAACAATTTCCGCAACCTTGATGTTGTCGTTCTGCATTTCCAGCTTACCCGATTCAATTTTCGACAGGTCGAGAATATCATTGATCAGCGTCAACAGGTCGTTACCGGCGTTGAATATTACGCTGGCATATTTTACCTGATCTTCCGACAGATTGGATGGCTTGTTATCTTTCAATATCCGGGCAAGTACCAGGATGCTGTTCAGCGGTGTGCGCAGCTCATGGCTCATGTTCGCTAAAAACTCCGATTTATATTTACCGGTCGTTTCAAGTTCCATTACCTTTATATTGATGGCCTTTCGCGCCTCTTCAATCGCCTGGTTCTTTTCTTCGAGCAGGCTGGCTTTTTCTTCCAGTTCGGCGTTGGTGTTTCGCAATTCTTCCTGCTGCACCCGCATTTCCTCTTCCGATGCCTGAAGCATTTCGGTCTTGCTCATCAGCTCTTCGTTGGTCACACGCATTTCCTCCTGCTGTGCTTCTAACTCTTCGGCCTGCTGCTGCACCTGCGAAAGCAGTTCGTGCATGATCGTGCGCGCCTGCGCGGTATTCACCGCGATCGCGATATCATCGGCGATTGTTAACAGATAGTTTTTACAGTTATCGTCGATAACGTCGTTAAATGCAACCTCAATAACGCCAACTAATTTCTTATCAAAAAAGAACGGCACAATAAAGGTTTCGATCACCTCCTGCTGGATCAGCGACGAACCCAATTCCAGTTTATCATTTAATTTTCCTTTTACAACGGCCGGTTTTTCATCTTTCGCCACCTGTCCCAGCCAACCTTCCGACAGCCTGATGGTCTTCTTCAGTGCATCCGGGTTGTTAAAAGCATAACTTGCGTACAGGTTCAGTATCTGTAATTCTTCGTCGAACAAATACAGCGTGCCAGTAGCGGCCTTAACATAATTGCAAATTTCTGTTAACACGTTCCCGGCAAGTTCCCGTTCGCTCTGCTGCCCCTGCATCCGGTCATTAATAAGTCCGGTGCCGGTAAGCAGCCAGTTTTGAGACGTATTCTCCGCAAGCACCTCCTCCAGCTCCTTATTGGTGATCTTGATCTCATTCTCTATCTTCCGTTGCCGGTCAAAGGTTGCCTGTATGTAGAAGAACAGAACCACGATAATAACCAGGAAGACTACCGTCCCCACGATAATTGTGTCGATGGCCTTTTGTGCGGCTTCTTTGGAGCTCGTTTTTCTGGCGCTAAGCAGGCGGCTCTCTTCGTTCTTTATATGATCGACAATAGCTCGTATCGAGTCCATATTATGCTTGCCCGCAAGCAGCATATTGTTTTTCACCATGTAATCCAGCCCTTGTATCGGGCGCACCTCGATGTTGGTTTTGAGGATATTCAGCTGGTTGGCGGTCAACTGGGCCAGTGAATCTATCCGCTCCATCTGCGATTGATTATCTGCAACCAGGGTCTTCAGCTTTTCAATATCAGCCCTCACCTGCGGCAATGCCAGGTTATAAGGCTCCAGTAACTCCGGCTTATTGGTAGCCACGTAGCCACGCATGCCGGTCTCCGCGTCTATTACCTGCTGAAGCAGATTCGTAGAGGTATTAATAACAACCTGGGTGTGTTCCACCATGGTGGAATCGCTCTCCAATTGATCGATACTTCGATAAGATAATATCCCTACGATAAGAACCAATATAACGGAGACAGCAAATCCGGCGAATACCTGCTGGCGAAAAGAGAAATTTAACATGCAGATGGTTTTTTAGAAATACAAATATGTTAAAAATTTTATTTTTTAATATACTTTATTGAGTTGCAAGCAACTTGTAAATGGTGAATGGTTAGGTTTTGTGATTAAGGTTGCTCGAATTTACTGATATTATTATTAAATCCGCGCTTTTTTTCAAAAATCACTCCTGCCAGCGCGAGCAATGCTCCGCTGAACAAAATATACCATCCCCATTTGAACCTGATCTGCCTTGTCAGAAAGGCGTCTATAGAATGAAAGGGAATAAAACTGAATTGTGTGTGTACTTTTAAGAATGCAAGAACGTAAAACAAAGCGACCAATCCCACTGAACCCCATGCCGCCAGCCGGGTGAGCTTCGGTTGGTTCAACACCGTCCCGACTACGCCTACCACGGCCACCAGCAGCATGATCATGGCATATGGCTTGTTCGCGCTGAACGCATTCATGTTGAATAAATGAAACGGACGCAGCAGCGGGCAGTATAAAGCGGCGATGAGTACCACAAAGCCGCAGAACGAGATGAATACGTTGATACGCATGGCTGTTTATTTTTGACTGATTTCCATTTTATCGGCGAAGTGGGCGCAGTAATCGCGCAGGTCCTCTACAATGTTGGTTTCGCCGGTGGCACGTAAAAAGCTGTCGCCCATGGTTTGCAGCGTTTCATAAAAAAAGCGCTTCATCTCATCAACCGGCATATCCTTTGTCCACAGATCGATGCGCAGCGTATTTTTATAACTTTGATCCCACAGCGCCAGCATCATTGATTTTACCGGAAGCGCCTCCTTGTTTTCCGCATCAGTCGATTCCCACATGATATTTTCCGGCACATTGTTGTCGTCAAGTTGTATAGTCAGCTTTATTTCAGCAGTTTTCATAAACAGAATTAAAAAATTTGATCTTTATTGTATTCTTGCCCGTTATTGCGTTGGTCTTATTTTACCAGCAAAAACAGGATAACCGCCAAAGTTATAAAGCTTAGCTCTACAATCCATAACTTTTTGGTCTCGGGGAAGAAATTCCGGAACATTATATCCATAAATGACACTACGGCTGCAAACAGCAAAAATATCCAGCCGAGAGCCGCGCTCATCATTTCCAAATGCACACCTGAAATTTTCACACCATATATCCAGCTGTACACAGCAACAACCAGAAAAAATGCGCTGGCAAAATTCAGGGGGGTTAATCTTAGTTTCATGTCGTATATCGGCCGTACTTATTTATCTTGGTAGCATTCTGTTTACGGGTCTATTTCTTTTTCCGGTAAGCCCTTCCCGGTTTTGCCGCTTTTGCAGGGGGCTTGCCCGTCGCTTTGGAACGCGCGGCATCAAACTTCTTCCGCTGGTTTTGCGTTTTCTTTTCATGAAAGGCGCCCTTAAATTCAGGATTCTCCTTTCGTTTCTGATGATCTATCTCCCGGGCCTGGTCCTGTCTTTCCGCAAATGAGGTTTCTTCGATAAAGACGTCTTCCGGCAATGCTGAAACAGGTATCGACTGTTTGATCAGCTTCTCTATCTTTCGCAGATAATATTCTTCCGAAGGGCCGCAAAAGGTAATTGCCTCTCCCGACTGATAAGCCCGTCCGGTGCGTCCTATACGGTGTACATAGTCCTCGATCACGACAGGCACATCAAAATTGATCACGTGACTCACATCACTTACATCGATCCCGCGCGAAGCCACGTCCGTAGCCACCAGTATTTTCACTTCATCGCTCCGGAAAGCATTGATGGAGTTGATTCGGGTGTTCTGCCCCTTATTGGCGTGCAGCACCTTAACTTCATCCTCCCCAAACCTGCGTACAAGGAATTTATACACATCTTCCGCAGCCGTTCTGGTCTTGCAGAAAATCATCAGTTTTTTTATTTCCCGTTCATCATCCAATAATTTTTTCAGCAGGTTGATCTTGGTTTTCAGATTCGGCAAAAAATAAACATGCTGGTTCACCGTTTGTGCAGGCGTGGCCTGCGGCGTAACCTCGATCACTGTCGGGAATTCCAGGAAATTGGCTGAAAGCTGATGCACCTTTTCCGACATGGTTGCGGAAAAAAGCAGGTTCTGGCGCTTTACCGGAACAACCTCCAGGATACGGTTGATCTGCGGCATAAAACCCATATCCATCATTTTATCGGCTTCATCCAGCACCAGTATCTGTAATGGTTTGGTAAAGATATGCCCGGCAATATAAATATCCATAAAACGGCCCGGTGTAGCGACAATGATGTCCACACCCTTCTTTACCTGCTCTATCTGTGTCTTCGGGCCTACTCCCCCGTACAGTACAGCAACACGCAGGTCGGTATTTGCGGCAAAGGTCTTTACGTTTTCTTCTATCTGCATGGCCAGCTCACGCGTCGGGGAAATGATCAGCGCACGCGAATGCTCCCCCTGCGCATATTTCAGCTTCATGATGATCGGCAGCACGTAAGCCGCGGTTTTTCCGGTCCCGGTCTGCGCAATGCCCATCACGTCCTGCCCGTTCAGTATCGGCGGAATGGCCTTTTGCTGGATCGGCGTAGCTTCGGTATAACCCGCGTCAGCTATCGCATTCAAAATTTGCCGGTTAAACTTAAATTCTTCAAAAGGCACGCCCATCCGGCAAAGATAGCTTTTTTGTAATTACGTCGTCCCCGTTGTCATCTGTCTGCGCTTTCGTCGGCACATTGTAGCTATTCATCTATTCATTGCGTAATAACTGCGTATAAAAATTATATTGCACCAAAATTTACTCCCATGAAACAAGCTTTACTCGCATTTTTTTTCCTGCTGATTGCCGGGCTCGGCACCTCGTATGCCCAAACCCAAAAAGGCGGATTTTACCTCGGCGGCAGCTTTAGTTACGACTACAGCAGCTTCGGCTCAAGCTCCACCACTACCTTCACCAACGGTACCACGTATTATTCAACTACCGGGATCAATACCGTTAGCGTTCGCCCCGAGTTCGGTTTTTTCATCAGCGATAACTGGTCGATAGGCATTCAACCGGTTTACTCTCGCACCGGCGGCACCGAAACTTCCAATTTCGTATCCTCGGTCGATCAGACGCAGAATTTTGTTTCCAGCGACAAATACCATAACACCATCCTTGGCCTCGGCCTTCATGCCCGTTATTACTGCGCCATCAGCGATAAGTTCGGGTTCTTCCCGGAGTTTGGCATAGCTACGCTGAACAACTCTAAATATTTCAATTACGGTACGTTCAGCGTCGGCGCGACGCCAAATTTTGTATTCTTCCCCACGCCGAAACTTGGCGTAAATCTTGGTTTTGGAGGTGTTTCTTACAACGTAGATTACCAGACCAAGGATGACACTTTCCATTTCGGTTTGAACGACTCCATATCTTTCGGCCTTAACTATTTCTGGGGAAGAAAATAAAACGATATAAACATTTTCGAGAAGATCCGGGGCGTCATTGTTCCGGATCTTTTGTTTTGATATGTCCCGATAAACCCGCGGGACTTTTAAACAGCAAAAGCCTATCTTTGCAGTATGAGTTCCATCCTGATAAAAGCAGCTACCATAGTTAACGAAAATCAGCAGTTTGTGGCTGATGTTTTTGTAAAAGACGGTTTTATTGAGCAGATCGGCAATCAATTGAACATCACGGCAGACCGTGAGATCAACGCCGAAGGTTTATACCTCCTTCCCGGCTGTATTGACGATCAGGTGCATTTCCGCGAGCCGGGTCTAACGCACAAAGCAGATATCTATACCGAATCGCGGGCGGCAGTAGCGGGGGGCATCACTTCGTTCATGGAAATGCCCAACACCATCCCCAACACACTTACGCAGCAATTGCTACAGGACAAATACGATATCGCGGCGCAAAATTCACTCGCCAATTATTCGTTCTTCATGGGCGCATCCAATGACAACATCGACGAAGTGCTGCGTACCGACACCACAAAGGTTTGCGGGGTAAAGGTATTTATGGGCTCCTCTACCGGAAATATGCTGGTGGATAATCCGTCAACCCTCGAAAAGATATTTTCGCAGTCGCCGATGCTGGTGGCTACCCATTGCGAAGACGAGGCAACCATACAGGCTAATCTGGCTCATTACAAAAATCTGCTTGGCGACGATATTCCCGTAAAGCTGCATCCGGTCATCCGCAGCGGGGAAGCATGCTATTTGTCCTCGTCGATGGCTGTTGAACTCGCTAAAAAGCATAATACCCGCCTGCATATCCTGCATATCTCAACCGCGAAGGAAACTTTCCTGTTCGACAATACAATACCCTTAAAAGATAAGCGGATCACCGCCGAAGCCTGTATTCACCACCTGTGGTTCAGCGATGAGGATTATGAAGCCAAAGGCAACCTGATCAAATGGAACCCCGCGGTAAAAAAGGCGGCCGACAGGGCAGCGATCCTGGATGCGGTATTGAATGGCCGTATAGACGTCATCGCGACAGATCACGCACCGCATACGCTCGAAGAAAAGTCACGCCCATATCTTCAGGCGCCGTCAGGCGGGCCGCTGGTACAGCATGCCTTACCCGCCCTGCTGGAGCTTTACCATCAGGGAAAGATCAGCCTGGAACAGATCGCCGAAAAGACGGCACACAATGTTGCCACCTGTTTTCAGATCGAAAAGCGGGGCTTTATCCGCGAGGGGTACTGGGCCGACCTGGTGCTGGTCAACCTCGATGCTCCCTGGGAAGTAACCAAAGAAAATATTCTTTATAAATGCAAGTGGAGCCCGTTCGAGGGTACAAAATTCCAATCGGGAATTGCCTGTACCATTGTTTCCGGAGACATTAAATGGGAAGACGGAGCCCTTGTTGAAAACGCCGCAGGTAAAAGGCTCAGTTTTGTAAGGTAACCCCAACTACCGGATGCCAAGATAAATCTGCGCTTTCGTTTCTTCAAAGCTCAACGCCCCGGCTTGATAAAGGTCATAGTCCGCACGATAGATGCGTTCTATACGGCTTTCCCATATCTCTTGCCAGGCTTTGCCCACATTGTCCGGAAACTTCCCTTCCAGGTAATATATTTTGTATTTGCCCTCCGGCACGGAGAGTCCTGTAAAACCGTCCGGAAGGTCATTAAGCGTCGAAACCCTGTAACCCAATACGGCGGTATAACTGCCCGTATGATCAGATTCATAGTCGGTATAAACGCAGTAAATATCGTCCGAAATCTGGTTGCTGGTTTTCTCCGCAAGGTTCTCCACCATCAGTCGCGTCCATAGTTCTCCGATGTCTTTTTGCGACTTGCCATTCTGATTGCTCGTCCGTACGGAGATACCTGCTATAAGTACCGACGATTGATTAGAAATTTCGGTTTCTGCGATCATTACTAAAAGTTATACCGACTTATAAAAAATTATTAATGAATGATTTATATCTTTTATATAAATAATAAATTAACCGGTTATTTCTCTATAATATCCTTCAGGCCATTAAAAACCGACTGCCAGTTTTGCTCGGAATGGTTATACGCATCCTGATTTTTAACACCATCCTGCGTGATCACCAGCGTGGTAACTCCTTCAGATTCGTTAAGCTCATACGTGATATTGTTGTAATTCTCCGGCTTATCTTCGGTACCGCTCATGCTGCTCCAGTAGCTGTATTTCAGCAGTTCAGGTTCTTTTATTTCAAGGATAGTACCACCATCCTCGTATTTGTGGCCTTCCCATTCGCCGCTGAAAGTAATGCGGCCACCAACTTTCCAGTCCGCTTTCAGGTTGGTTCCAAAAAAATATTTCTTCACCATTTCCGGGTCGGTTAGTCCTTTCCACACTTCCGCAATCGGCGCTTTGAAGGTAATGGTTGTTTTTAGCGTTAACGTACTCATCTTATATTGATTATTTGGTTTATATAAACCCGTTTCTCAAACGGTCTTTCTTCATCAACCATTTTAGCGTGAATTGGTTTCCCATATTCTCCCCTGTCATTGGTTAACTCAGGCGAAATAAATCACAGGGAATGACAACGGTATGTCAGTAGGAATTTGAAAGCTGAAGGTTTTTTTGGATGATGGCAGAAGCGATGCTGCTTACCCTTTCTTTAAGACTATCCGGACTTACTATTTCGGCCTGATCGCCGTACATCATAAACCAGCGCGCAAAACCTTCCAGCGAAGTGGTCAGAAAGGTCATTTCCACCTGGTTGCCCGCTGCTTTTTCAGACACAAAACCGCTGTAGTATTTTTGATGTTCAAGGTGCCGGTGCATATTTTTGCTGACCCGGATCACTACCATATCGAGTTCCTGTTCTCTCGCGGTCTGAGCGATGTAGGCTTTGAGTGTCGGATGTTTGCTGCTGAATATCTTTCCGGTGGAATCGATCCGGATGATCCGGTCCACGCGGAAATCACGGTAATCGCTCCTGAGGTGACAGTAAGCGATCAAATGCCAGAAACCCTCTTTGTAAAATATCCCGACAGGCTCAATCTCTCTCTTGGTCTGCTCCTGGCTATGATGCGCGAAATAGTCGATACACAACACATTTTTAGCAGCGATACCGCTCAACAGGGTCTGGATATGATCTTTATTGTCCACCTGTAATTGGCTATGACTGCGCAGCACCTCTATTTTGCCGTCGATGTCCTCCAGCAAATTTTTCTCGGTCGTTTTCAGTATCGCCCTGATCTTGTCCATCGCCGACCGGTGATAAGCGGAGGTCGCGCCATCGGTCAACTTTTCGACGAATTTTTCGGCAGTCAAAAATGCGGTGGCCTCTTCCTTGGTGAACATTACCGGCGGCAGACGGTATCCGTCAACGATGGAATATCCAACGCCCGCCTCCCCGATAATGGGTATGCCAGCTTCCTCAAGCGTCTTTACATCGCGGTAAACAGTACGCAGACTGATGTTGAACCGCTCCGCTATATCACTGGCCTTTACCACCCTGCGCGATTGCAGCTGGATCAATATGGCGGAAACTCTGTCGATGCGGTTCATATCTTCCAAATTAAATAAAAAGCCGGTAGCTTTATGCAAAATTTATTATTTTGCATAGATGAATGCCGACGACGATAAGATAGTAACCTTCGAATCTTATTACGACCCGATGCTCGCTCATATTGTGCGCAGCAGGCTGGAGGCCAACGGCATTCCCTGTTTTATTGCCGACGAAAATGTAGTAACGGGCAATCCCATTTATAACCAGGCGGTTGGCGGCGTTAAACTGAAAGTGTTTGAAAAGGATGTAAAACGCTGCCGCGAAATACTCGCCGAGGAAGGTGATCTGCATGAAAGCGATCATTTCGGCATCGACGACGAAAATAATACCTATGTGGTATGTCCGTTCTGCGTGTCAACCAATGTCAGCGAAATCGAAAAAGAAAACAGCGGCTTCCTGAACACCATCATGAACCTGGCAAACCCCTTTTACACTCAAAAAAACTGGCATTGCAATAACTGCCAGCAGGAATTTGAATAGCCCGGCAAATTGAATTGTATCAATAAAGATACATTAGGTGTTAAGCAAAGCTAATTTCTATATTAGCGTTTATGTACAACCGCCGGAAATTCATCAAAATATCAGCTGCCGGAGCATCGCTGGCCGCTCTTTCAACCTCTAAGATCGCAAAGGCGGCAGTGTCAAACGCTGCTCCTGGTTTTCCCATCGTTATTTCTACCTGGGACTTTGGAATTGTAGCCAACAAGGAAGCATGGAAAACCCTCGAAAAAGGTGGCCGTTCGCTGGATGCCGTAGAGGCAGGCGTGCGCATTCCCGAAGCTGATCTGAATAACCACACCGTCGGCCGTGCAGGCTACCCTGACCGCGACGGGCACGTAACGCTTGACGCCTGCATTATGGATGAGGCGGGCAACTGCGGATCGGTCGCAGCTATCGAATACATTGCGCATCCCATATCCGTTGCGCGGCTGGTAATGGAAAAAACACCGCACGTTATGCTCGTTGGTGAAGGCGCTACACAGTTCGCCGTTGAACAGGGTTTCAAAAAAGAAAAACTGCTCACCCCCGAATCGGAAAAAGCATGGAAAGAATGGGTGAAAACAGCCAAATATTCACCGGTGATGAACATTGAGAATGTGCAGCACAAACCCGGAAATCAATATAATCACGATACCATAGGCATGTTGGCGATCGATGCAAAAGGCAATCTTTCCGGCGCCTGTACCACCAGCGGCATGGCTTTTAAAATGCACGGCCGCGTCGGCGACAGCCCCATCATTGGCGCCGGATTGTATGTGGACAACGAGGTCGGCGGCGCAACATCTACCGGTGTGGGTGAGGAAGTGATCAGGAACGTCGGCAGCTTTTTAGTGGTGGAGCTGATGCGTCAGGGCTACTCACCTGAAGATGCCTGCCGGGAAGCCGTTAAACGCATCATCAAAAAGAAGCCGGAAACTGCTAAAAACATACAGGTTGGTTTTCTTGCCATCAACAAAAAAGGCGAATACGGCGCTTTTGCCATCCAAAAAGGTTTCTCTTTTGCGGTTTGCAACGCCGAAAAGCAAGACCTTTTAATACCCGGAAAAAGCATTTATTAATTCCGCCGCATTAACTTGATTTATCCGGATAGGAATAATTTCCCCGAAGCGGAAAAATGTCAAAAAAACAGTTCCGCTTCGGTATAAAACCTAAACTATTTGCCGGGATAATCCGTTAAAGGATTTTTACAACAACATCTATCTATTTAAAAGTTTATAGTGATACTATAAACAGAAAAACTATGAATCAGCAGCAAAACGTTGTTTCTCTTGAAGTTTGTGCAAACTCTGTTACATCCGCTGTGGCGGCACAGGCAGGCGGGGCTGTCCGGGTTGAGCTTTGCGAAAATCTGTTCGAGGGCGGCACCACACCTTCCCATGGCGAGATCCTGATGGCGCGGAAACTGCTGCATATCAAATTATATGTTCTGATCAGGCCAAGGGGCGGCGATTTTTTATATACCGATCTTGAGTTTGATATCATGATGGCGGATATCCGTTATTGCATTGAGGCAGGATGCGATGGCATCGTGATCGGTATCCTCAATGCCGATGGTACAATTGATAGAAAGCGTTGTATGGAAATGATCAGCCTGGCAAGGCAGTGGGGCCTCGGGGTGACCTTTCACAGGGCCTTTGATATGTGTAACGATCTTTTTCAGGGTATGGAAGACATCATCGGGCTTGGCTGCGAACGCATCTTAACATCAGGCGGCAAAAGCACCGCAATGGAAGGCGCAAGCGTTATTTCACGGCTGGTCAGCAAAGCCGCCGGACGTATTAAAATAATGCCTGGCAGCGGCGTAAGTGAAGCCAATGTGGCCGATCTGGTTCGGTTTACCGGTGCGTCGGAAATTCATTCATCTGCCCGGGTACACGTGTCCAGCAAAATGGAATATAAAAACGATCACATCATCATGGGCGACACAGTCGGCGATGAATACAGCAGCGACGTTACCGATGTTGAACGCGTAAAAGCCATCATCAGGCTGGCCAATTCACTGTGAACATCGGGTGGCCTATTCCTTCTTCAGCACAGACAATATATTTCCCGCAGGATCCTTAAGCCACGCAATGTCCGGGCCGCGGCCGTCGCCACGCATGATCCCTTTTTCATCCGTTTTTATATCGCCGAAATCATATTGCTCAAAACTTACTCCGGCGCGGGTGAGTTCGTCCACGGCTTTATCAACATCATCCACGGCAAAATTCAGAATAGTAAAAGTGGCCGGTTCATGGTTGGACTTCGGGTAAACGATCACTTCTGCGCCACCCGATAATTTCAGTGTCATGATGCCCATGTTATTTTCCTCAACGTCAAGTCCCAATACACCGTGGTAAAATTCTTTTGCTTTGTTCATATCGTTCACCGAGAAACCGCTGAACGCCCTGGTATTTTTAAACATATCTTTACTCCTTTAAAACTTTATTTGTCTTCATTTTTGAATGACAGCCCTGCCATAAGCAATATCCGGGTCAGTTTCGGTACCGAAGCCGCACCGATGCCATGTAATTTCAGGATTTCACTTTTTTTAAATTCCGATAATTTTTCAGGCGTATTGATTCCCCTGCCCTCCAGCGCGTGTTGTGCGGGCCCGGATAGCGACGAAAAAAATGCTGCGTTCATTCTGATCAGCCATATCATTTACTTTTAACAAAGGTAACGGCCCGCGATCGGGTAAAGCGGGTGCGTATGCGCCAATTTAAGATACAAATCGTGCCACCCTTTTGTTTAATCATTGTTTTCTAAAGATTACTACTGACTTCCTTTTAAAAATCAGCCTTTGCTAAACTTTTTTGCGCCCGTTTGGTTTAGTGAGTAAACAAATTTACTATGAATACCAACCGACTTTCAGACTCCCTTGCAGATGCGCTAAATAAACAAATGACCAATGAAGCCCAAAATGCCCAGATATACCTGAGCTATGCCGCCTGGGCTTCGGATAAAGGTTATGAGGGCATTGCCAATTTCCTTTTCCGGCATTCCGCCGAGGAACGTAATCACATGATGAAATTCCTGGAATATATTCTAAAAAGAGGAGCTAAAGTGGTGGTTACAGCAATACCGGAACCCGGCCCGGATCCGGCAAGCGTAAATGACTGCTTCGAAAAGATATTTAACTCGGAAGTGGAAAACTCAAAGAATATCTACAACATTGTGGACATGAGTTTTGCCGAAAAAGACTGGGCTACGTGGAATTTTATGCAGTGGTTCGTCAGGGAGCAAACCGAAGAGGAAACTATGGCGCTCGATCTCTTATCAAGGATCAAAAAAGCTGGCGGTCCTGATGCCAAGGATGATGCGCTTTATAACCTCGATAACGATCTGTCCTCAACGCCAGATGATGCGACATTAGCAGAAGATACAAGCGTTGAAAACCCGTAATTAATTACTCACTGATCAGTGTCGTAAAGCTTTCATCCTGTAATTTAAAGCTGACCGTGCCGTCCTTAACTTTTACGCTGCTGTGTTTCATGTAGTCATTTTTATTGGTGACGTATATGTCCAGCTTTTTAACTCCGTCTGGCAGGCCTGATAGTATGACCTTACGTTTGGCGCCATTATTAACAAGATGAACAGTATATCGGTTCTGGGCATTATCGCCGAGAGCTGCACAAGATATGTCTTTATGGATGCCGCTCAGCGGCATGGCAAACAATCCTTTTGGAGTGATCGAAAGCTGTTTTAAGTTCCAGAAACGCTGCCCGGGACGCAGCGGCTCGTTATTTCCAAAAATGCCGCCGCCTATCAGCGGCGAATAATCTGCGGTAAGCTGCCATTGCAGGATAGACTCCGGCTGACAGATGGCTAAAAGCCGGGTGTACAGATTGATCTCTTTAAGGGCATAGGTTTGTTCCTGAAAAATGTCGGGATAACGCCATGCATCGGCATCGATGCTTCCTTCACCGACGATCAGCGGTACGCCAAGTTCCGACGCAGCATCGGCCCATTTTTGCAGCGTGGGTGTTTCCCATCCCCTCCATGAGTGAAAGGAGATAGCGCCAATGTATTGCCTTGCTCCGGGATCATTTAACGCCGGATAGATGAACGCGTAGCTGTTCGCATCCGAATTATCTCCCAACAGCATTTTCGTCTGTAATCCCCTTGCGGCAAAGTATGCGCCGCATCCCTTTATGAAGGCAGCGTGCTGTTCGGGTGTAAGCCTGACGTTTATACCAAGGTCGGACTCATTGAACGAAAATAATTTTACCTGTACGCCGTACCGGTCTTTTAAAAAGCTGATATAGTCTGCAATGGATTTATAGATCGCCTGCATGTTATCTTCATTCAGTTGGTTACCCCACACACCGTTTACAGGCTGAAAATTGAGCTTCCCTTCAACGGCCCATTGCGGCGAAAACCATGCAGAAAGAATAATGGGAATACGCAGGCTGTCAAGCCGCCGGGCCATAGCTATTGCGTTTTTTACGGCGGGATTTAGTTTAGCAGAATCGGCCAACGTCTGCGCATCAGCGCCGATATCCGGCTGCCAGAACCGCCAGGGCATTTCTACCCGCCCCCAGGCCACACGGAGGTTTTTCAAACAATAATCGATAACTTGCGGATCCGTTACCGGATTTTGCAGGCGAAAATTACCGCCGAGACCGTCAAATGCGCGCCCCTGCCGGTGGGTGTTCAATGTCAGATTCACCGCACTTTTATCGATATCGCCCGAGATTTTTATCCTGAATTGTTTTTCCGCAACCTCGCCCTTTTTCATGCCGCCAAGGTTTACGGGAACAAACAATAATAATTTCTTAGCAGCCGAACTACTGTCTGTGCGCACCATGATCAATGATCGCTCCGCGGTCTTTAAATTTAACTCACCCGCCTGGCTGACAAAGGTTATTTCGTCGGCGTTATCGTCAAATTCATGGTTGGCCGCCTTTACAAAATGGTCGTATTCGCCCTTGTCGCCGCCCTTGTAACGAAGTTCGCCCGACAAGAATTGATCAGGTAAGGTAATGCACAGGTACACGCCCTGTAATACCGTATCGGCATGAGCGTTTACGTTTATTGTCAGCCCGATCTTTCCTGAACCCTCGTCTTTCACATTTTCGGTTATAAACAGATCACCAATATTGGTGGTCACCTCCTGCTCATCTTCGTTGATGCGTTTGTAATGAGGTTGTTGCTTTTCCTTTGCGGTCGAACTTACATGTTGTCTGTCCGTGCTGACCACACGTACGCTTGATTCGAAGCTAAACAACTGCCCCTGCTTACGTATGCCGGCTATATTTCCCCAGGGCTCTAATTCCGCCTGACCGGAAGCCAGACCCGGAAATAAAACAAAACCGGTCAATAACACCAGCAAGCATTTAAGCGGGGCTGTAAGGAATTTGGATATCGCGTGGAAGATCATCGATGATATTCTTTTAAATCTAATCTAAGATAATTTTATTACTCAGACGTTTAACGAAGGTTATGCGGATACGGTTCAATTTTTAACCGCTTCAATATCTATTTATGACTCTTTTTCTTTCGCCTAGAAGATTTTTGCGCCGTTTTTTTGGAATGGTGCCTGACGGTTGTTTTCTTCCGGCGCGAATGGGCGTGAGACCGCGATCTCCGGCTGTGTGAACGCTTAACATGTTTTACCGGCTTGGGTAAAAGATTGGGAGCAAAGTCGATGGCTTCGGGATGAGCCGCAGGATCGAATGCATTATAATAGTAGATCCCGGCCTTATCGAACAAAGCAAAGTCGGCCCGTAATCGCTCGTTAAATGAAGTTTCATTCTTTCTCGCACTATCCGTCCATGCTGCTTCAGCAAGGGCTGCAATACGCGGAAAGATCATATAATCCAGCCGTTTTTCCGATCCGATCAATTCTGTCCATACGTTGGCCTGAATCCCGAGTATCTGACCGGATTGCAACTCGTCCTGCGGAAATTCCGGGTAAGGGAAATTATAAACGCTACCGACACTGTTGAATGACGAAATCCATTTGCGTCCGGAAACATGATTTTTATCCTGTACAAAATCAAAGTACAGGGGCAGTCTCGGACACAATACCACTTTATATTTTTTTTGTATCGCCAGTTGCAACTGCGACGGAACATTCTGCCTCCACCAGAATACGATCGTTTTATCCGCCGGGAGATCACCATCGGCTGCTTCATCCCAGCACAACACTTTATCGCCCATCTGATAAACAGAATCGGCCATCCGCCGGAAAAAATAGTGTTCAAGGTCGCCAAGCGAACTGAAATTGTATTTCGCAAGCATAGCTGTTATTTCCGGTCTCCCGGCCCAGGCCTGCATACCAAGGGCTACCTCATCGCCGCCGAGATGGATCATCCCTGACGGAAACATTGATTTTACTTCTTTCAGAATATCGGTTAAAAACTGATAGGTCTTTTCGTTCGACGGATCGAAGGTAAAATTGGGGTATTTTGCAATGCTCCCGCCGCTGAATTCAGGATAAGCCTTGTTTGCAGCCGTTGCATGTCCGGGCATGTCTATCTCTGGGATCACTGTGATAAACCTCGCTTTTGCATAATCCACAATCTCGGCGATATCTGCCTGTGTATAATATTTTGCTTCAGCCGAAGTGTCTGTCTTATTCCCGATCCCCCCTATTGACGTTAATTTGGGATATTTTCTTATTTCGATCCGCCAGCCATTTACATCGGTCAAATGCCAGTGAAACCTGTTCAGTTTGTAAAAAGCCATCCAGTCCAGTAACTGTTTAACCTTTTCCTTTCCAAAAAAATGCCTCGATTCATCGAGCATCAGTCCCCGCCAGTGAAAACGTGGTGCATCGCTGATCTGGCAGGCAGGCAGGTTGACAATCGTACCGGCCGGTTCCGTCCTGACAAGTTGCAGCAGCGATACCAATCCGTAAAATACACCCTGGTTGGTAGCCGAAGCGATGGTTATCCTGTCCGGCGCAATGGTCAGGCTATAGCCTTCCGGGTCTCCGCCGCTTTTCAGCAGTTGCAGATCGATCTGCGCCCTGGCCTCGTCCTGATCAACAGCGACCGGCAGGTTGTTCGATCTCTGTAGTTCTGTTTGCAGATAATTAGCCTGTGGCAGCAGCGAACTATCATTCATGCCGATAACTGCATCGCTGCTCAGCCGGAAGATGCCTGCGCCATTCACCACTGACTTTGGCAAGGGGATGATAGCCGGGTCCTGTGCCGAAAGCAGGCGCGGAAATGCCAAAAACGCGATGATCGGTACGATATATAAAAAACGGCGGATCGGATTATGGTTAACTATTGTCAGCTTGAACTTTCCGGTTGGCAATAAGATCATCCTATAAAAGTGGCGGTATTTTTGTTTTCTGTTGTTTATTATTCTCCGAAAGGTGGCAGCCCGATCAATTGACGGTAGAGCGGCATATCCATGCGTTTCTGAGCAGGCAGGTGAAAGTTTTTTCCGTAAAAGACCTGCAATTTATACTCTACAATGCCGCTCCGGATGATCGGAATATCAGGCAGTTGCTCTACGCTGTCAAAAAATGGTTTTGCATCCGTATTAACATCGAGTTGTTCCTGATCACTGATGATGACGGCATCTTTACCGACAAGTTTTTTCGGATCGACAACAAAGGCGAGGTTTCGTGGGTCATTGCTGAATACAACGATGTCTTTTTGCCCCTTCAGTGCCCAGTCCACCTTACCCATCAGCCACCAGCGCGGGCTGCCTGCAAACACATTCGGATTGTTCGTCCATCCCTCCTTGTCAAAGCGGGTCTTGATATCGGTATAGTCAACCCCCTGTATGGTTGGATCGTTGTTATCGCCGTGAAAATAATGCACCACCCATTTTGGCCCGTATGACTGCCAGAAGCCCGTTACCATGTGAACAGAAAGCACACCGATGGTGATGATCGTAAAAAATACCGAGAAATTAAGCCACCTCCGGGTTAATCTCGTCCGTTTTGCGTGTTCAGACAGGCTTTTGTCGATGGCAAATCCAAGGGGGATGAATAGCATCAGGTAACCGGGCGCCTGCCAGTGAAAATGGAATTGCAGGTTCGACCACAGGGTAACCACCGTAAAAAACACAATTGGCAACACCGCCATCCAGAAACTGAAACTATAAACCAGCGACTGCTTGCGCTCACGATAGGAAATGATCAGTTGTCGTATTGTGGGGAACCATATCCAGGGTAACAGTACCGCCGCCTGTCCGCCAATGCTTCGGAAAAACCAGTCAAAATGCAGTTTAAAATGCTCACCGTTCGCCCCCGCGCGGGACCCTTGAAAAATAAATGACACCCATCCATTCTGTGCATTCCATAAGATCACGGGTAAAGCGATGATAATGGTGATCAGCACCGCCACATACGGCCCTGCATGGCGTAGCCAGTGCCGCTGACTTTTATTGACACTGACGAAAATGAACACGCCCGCAAAAAGAAACAGCACATGGTATTTACTCAGCGTGGCAAGCCCCATACTTACGCCAAGCGCCAGCCACAATAACCAGGTTCTGCGGCTGTTGCGCGTATTTTCGGAATTCTCCGTCCCCGGAGCAACCATCAGCTGAACGATAAAATAGGTAGAAAGCAGCCAGAAGAACATCAGCGGTGCATCCGGCTGAAACCAGCAGGCAACCGACACAGTAAATACCGCGCTCAGATTCATCACCACGACCGCCCAAAACGCAGCCTTTGCATTGAATAATTTTTGGGTGACGAGAAATAATAGCCAGCTGGTGCCTGCGAACAGCAATACCGCCGGAAAGCGCAGGCCAAAATTCGTCAGCCCCAATATTTTTACGCTTAGTCCGCTGAGCCAGAAAAAAAGCGGCGGCTGATCGAAATAACTCAGATCGAAGTTAAGCGCCCCCCTGAAATAATAAGATTCCCCGATACCGAGTCCGGTATAGGCGGCAAGGAAACATCGGGCTATAAAGGTAAGTATGATCAGTATCACCGTCCATCGGGCGGCGTTGCTTTCGGTGAGTTTCTTCATTAATATAAAATGAGCATCATTGCAAGGCAACAAATCTCTAAAAAATTTACTAATTATCAGGGTATTGTTTTTACAGCCTTCAGCAAAACCCACACCTGCCACAAGTTAACCCGATATCCACCTTCCGATAAAAGGTATCCTGCTGATCGCCCAGACAACAAGCAGGCTGAGCACCAGGCAAAGCAGGGCAGTTACAGGTATGGAGATAATCGGGGCGCACATGCCATAATTAATACCGGCTAAGTCATCCAGCAGATAGAGGATCAGCGCATGGGCGAGATAGATCCCGTAGCTGTAATTCCCGGTAAAATCGCGGATGCGTGCCAAAAAAGGCCGGGCCTTTTTCCGCGATAGTTTAAACAGCATAAATATGGCAGCAGCAAGCATTACCACCGGGGGGCTTAGAGGTTCAAAAAACATTGTGCCGGGCCAGCCGGGGTTCCCGGCAATTGCCAACGAACCAAACCCGATCCCGGCGATGCATAGTAAAAACAATAGCGTTATCCATAACCTTAAATGCGGTATTTTAAAATTGGTAAAGGCCAGATAGTGCCCGAGCACCAGGTACCCTGCAAATCCGGCAAAATAATGCATATCTATGGCGGGACTGTACCGGATCAGGTAAGGCTGCGTGGTCAGCATGATCCCAAACCAAATGACCAGAAAATAAAGTAGTTCCTTCCGGGAAGCCTGACGCACAAATTTGCCAATGACCGGGATAAAAAAATAAAGACCGATCAGCATATACACATACCACAGATGATATGAACTTCCGACCTTCAGGACGTGCAGTACCATCCTGATATTTGTCCAGATATTCTGTGTAAAGGTCAGGTCTTCGTTATACCATGAGTAGGCAATATATACAAGGCTCCAGAAAAGAAAGGGCATAACGATCCTCCCGAGCCGCTTTCTTAAAAAAAGAAAAGTATCTTCCTCCCGGTGTAATAAAAGCGCTCCGGTGATCATCACAAACACAGGTACCGCAAAACGTACTGTCGCATTTATAAAGTCGGCCATTAGCCAGTCTGCTTTGGTTGCCTTGCCATACAGCATCAGCAAGGGTGAGGTAGTATGTAATATGATAACAGCAAATAATGCGACAAGGCGGAGACTGCTTATCCAGCCAATATTCTTTTTCGGAACGGCAGGCGTGGCCGCTGTTGGGGATGGCATTATCGTATTGATTTTTTTACCTTGCGGTTTCCGCAGACTTCTTTCTTTCGCTGGTCACATAATCCATCGCCTGCTGAAAAGTAGTAACCCAGATATCCTTCTTATTTTTTGCCAGATACTCCAGCAGGGCTTTGTGAGCTGCGACTGAGGTGGTGATATAGTCGCCACCGATTCCGTGAAACATAAATATCCCCATGCCGCCTTTTTTTACTACATCCTTTACAAAAGCGATCAGTTTGTCGGCTGAGGTATTTTCATCAAGGCCATACGAGGGTACCAGCAACGGGTCCAGGTTGCTAAAATCGGTGATGACGGCATCATCATCGCCGCCGATACGGGCATACTTTACTAATCCTGATTTCCGCAGGGAATCAACATAACTTTTCCCTCCTACTTCGGTTTCGGTGCAGGGATAAGCGTAAGTTCTTGTATATTTCCCATCCACTGCAAAAAGAAAATTGTTTTGCATTTCTATTTCCCGAAGAATGCCGTGTATGGTATAATGTCCGGAATCGTTTATCGGGTCATCAGGCTGCGTAGCGGTAAGGCAGGGGTGATATAAAGTATGGTTGGCCAGTTCGTGCCCCTTACGGCTTACCTTTCTCCATTTTGGCGTAGCGTCCCTTGTCAGCCCGGTGAGGAAAAAAGTGGCTTTAAATTTTAGTTTATCAAGCAGTGGTATCGCGTTATTTAACTGTGAATCCAACGCATCATCGTAGGTCAGCACAATAACAGCCTTTTTGTGATCAGGCCAGATCATCGGCATCGCCGCAGGCATTTTTTCCTGAGCTGTTACCAGCTTCGAAACAATTAAAAAAATAAAGACAAGCGATACGCGGGACATGAGATTTTATTTTTGACGGACGCATAAAGGTAAGTTTTATGCCCGATAAAATAAACGCTCCAAAATGGCTCATCTTATACCCTGTATCATAAATTGTTTTTGAAAAACCTGACTGCCATTTCTGAGACATCGTTATGTACCTGCCTGCGGCTGACTGAAGGATCATCCATAAAAAATATGGGCTCTTCTTTTTTTAATTCGTCTGCTGCCTCATTCAGGAACACATAATGGCCAACCTTGCCTTTTACAACATAATATTTGGAATGCCTGATGAGTTGATGATATTTTAATGCATTGGTGGCGGTTGGCGCGATGCTGTCCGACTGTGCAGCGACTATGTAAACCGGTGCGTCAATCTTTTCAACCTGCTGTTTACTGATAAAGCCTTGTCCGGCGGCCGGGCAGATGGCAAAAAAGACGCAGAATCTTTTATCTTTCAATGGTGGTGCATTCTTAAATGATTCCATCAGTTCCGGCTTGTCCAGGTAAGCCGAAAGCCCCGGAAACTCGGGTATATCAAGCTCCTTTGCACCCCGTGGCGTTTTATAATATGCTTTTAGCGCTTCTATATTTATTTCACCCCCCGCCAGCGCAAGGGTGGTATAACCGCCGATGGAAAACCCGGCAATACCAAGATGTCTTCGGTCTATAATCTTTTCCAGGTTCTTATCAGCCAGCAGTGATGTAAGGGCAAAGCTGATATCCTGCGGCCGCTGCCAGGGCTCCATGAAGCCTTCTACCGTTGGATGATCGAAGGTATTGCCGTAATGATCTACCGCCGCTACGATAAAGCCATTCTGCACCAGCTTATCGGCCAGCCATTCCAGCGTCAGCCGCCCGCCACCCGCACCATGTGAAATAAAAACCAGGGGCATTTTATTTTCAGGAAAATGTCCGTCACGGACCGTGTACATCCTGACAAATGGCGAAAACGCTCTGTCCTTCTGCGTCACGGTGTCGCTTGTCGGATACCACACTTCGGTCGTTACCGGCCTGTTTCGTCTGGCATCCTTAAAATAAAAGGTTTTTTGCCCGATGTTCTGTGCGAATATCCTGTTACTAAAGGCGGGCAACGATATGATAACTGCTATGGCAGTTTTTAGGATTGTCTTGTTCATGCAATAAATATTTACCTGCAAAACAACCGATAATAGCTTTTTTAAAAGTTGACAAAAGTCAATAAATCAATTTACACGGGACCGGCTGCTTTTTGGTTTCCGGGATTTTAACCTGCTCAGCGTTTCCTGCGATATTCCAAGATAATCAGCAACGATCTTGGAGGGCAGCCGTTGTATCAGTTTGGGATTTTGTTTCATCAGTATTTCATACCGTTCCCCGGCATCCATCGTGATAAGGCTTTCAATGCGAACTATAGCATCGATATAATCCAGTTCGATACCCAATCGCGACATTCGTTCCCATCCCGGTATGGTATCCATCAGCAACTGATAATCATCATAACTGATCATCAGCAGTTCCGATGGTTCCACACTTTGAATGGATGCAGCCGAGGGCTGCCGCAGCCGGAAACTCGGAAATGCCGTACCGAACCGACCTTCGAATATTAAGAACCGCGTAGCTTCCTGCCCATCCTCGTCCGTCAGAAATATCCGCAGGCATCCCTTAGCCACAAAATACAAATGCTGGCTCACCTTTCCCTTTTCCAGTACGATCTCGTTTCGTTTTGTCTTTTTGGGCTTATAACAGGTGAACACCCGCTCCCATTGCTCCTCCGTCAGTTTGATACCGCCTTCCAGCGTCTTCCTTAAAACATCATAAATAGCATCCACCAAAACAGTATAACCAATTAATCCTTTATAAATATATACCTTTAACCCACTAAATTAAACACTATGGCACAGAAAATCGTAACCGTAAATATTAATGTTTATGAACAATCAACCACCGACCGTCACTCTGCATACGATATCCGTTATGTGAATAAATATCTCGACGAAGGCTGGGTGGTGAAACAAACCCTGCACAGCCCTGCGGTTGCGTCGAACTGGATAAACCTCACCTTTATACTCGAAAAGTAGTGCGGCTCTGTCAAAAATAGGTTACAGTAGTAGCCCGGCAGGTATTATCGTTAAATTAGTTTGTAACTTCATCGGTATAATCC
Source organism: Mucilaginibacter sp. (assembly GCA_035547875.1). Lineage (GTDB taxonomy): Bacteria > Bacteroidota > Bacteroidia > Sphingobacteriales > Sphingobacteriaceae > Mucilaginibacter. Next base: position 255,992 of record DASZTX010000055.1, read on the forward strand.
GTCACAACTACAAACCTCTATAGATTATGAAAACCTGTTTCACGCTGCTTACAGCACTATTGTTATCGGCCGGAGTTTTTGCACAGGATATTCCAGCCCGATGGGATGAACTCGTTGCCGGCGATTTTCCTAAAGCGCTGGAAAAATCATCAAAGACCTGTATCCTGCCTATCGGTATCCTTGAAAAGCATGGTCCGCATTCCCCTATTGGTACTGACCTGATCCATGTTCGCGAATGGGCGGCGAGGGCTGTAAAATCGGAATACGCTGTCGTATTTCCCGATTATTTTTATGGACAGATCAATGAAGCCAGGCATCAGCCGGGGACATTTGCCCTGCCGAGCAAAGTTATTTACGAATTACTGGAAGCTACCTGCGACGAAATTGCGCGCAATGGTTTTAACAAGATCGTCATCCTGAACGGGCATGGCGGCAATCCCGAATTTCTACGCTTTTTTATGCAATCGCTGCTGAATAAACGCCATAATTATGCGGTGTACTTATATACCGGTGGCCGGGATGCTGACTACAACAAAGAATATCGTACAATGCACAAATCCCCGATTGCCAACGATCAGCATGCAGGTGAGGATGAGACCTCCGTTCTGATGTATTACAGACCCGACCTAATGCGCATGGACAGGGCGGCTTCTGAAAGTGGCGCCGACCAGAAACGCGATAACCTGACAGGGCTTTATACGCCTATCTGGTGGTATGCTTCCTACCCTAACCATTATGCAGGCGAAGGCGACAAGGCCACTGCGGAATTTGGCAAGTTCATCACTGATCACGAGATAGCCTCATTCATCAAGGCATTAAAAGAAGTAAAAGCCGACACGACAACCCTCGCATTGCAAAACGAGTTTTACGACCGGGTAGATAATTTAAATAAATAATCCCGGAAGGACTTATATTAGCAGCCGACATATTTTAAAGAATACGAATTTGAAAGAGATCAGAATATTAAGCTGCTTTTTAATACTGGTATTTTTTGCAGGGCGCGGTGCTGCGGCGTCAGGCTCTGCAGAAAAACCGGCAGATAGTTTACTAACCGTGCCCGTTGGGGGCAACTCATGGCGCTTAGGTAAGGATACCTTAGGCGGCAAGGTCACCGACAATGGCATTACCGCATGGACCCACAGCGAAGTAAGATTCGTAACCTGGTTCCGCATAGCCCGGAAAGGTTCTATCAAACTATGGCTCAATTTAAAGGTGCCGGATGGCGTCAGCCATCTCACCGTATCCATGCTCAATTCAACTAAAAGAATAACAGCTACAGGCGCCGGATGGCAAGACCAATACGCGGGTGAATGGCAGGCTGCGGACACCGGATATGTTGCCGTTTATCTGAGCGGCATCCGTAAAACAGGCAAAAGCTTCGCCGACGTTAGCAACATAAAATTATCCGGAAGCGCTATCAACAACCAGACTGCATTTGTAAAAAATAACGAAGGAAACTATTTCTACTGGGGCCGCAGGGGGCCTTCGGTACATTTAAGTTATGAACAGCCTGCTAATACTAATATCGAGTGGTTCTATAATGAAGTGACCGTACCCAAGGGGAACGACGTTATTGGCTCCTATTTTATGGCGGATGGTTTTGGCGAGGGATATTTCGGCATGCAGGTAAACTCACCTACCGAAAGGCATATTCTCTTCTCGGTATGGAGTCCCTTCAGTACCGACGACCCAAAGAAGATACCGGAAGATCAGAAAATCCGCTTGCTAAAAAAGGGACCTGACGTACATGCCGGTGAGTTTGGAAACGAAGGTTCCGGAGGACAAAGCTATATGCTGTATAACTGGAAGGCGGGTAACACCTACAAATTTCTGATCCGGGCCCGGCCTGCGGCGAACAATCATACGGAATACACGGCCTGGTTTTTCGCGCCGGAAGTGAACAAATGGCAGTTGATTGCCAGCTTCAGCAGACCGGAAACTGCAACCTATCTGCGTCACCTCCACTCCTTTCTGGAAAATTTTGAACCGGAAGCAGGTATGAAAACCCGCAGGGTCTTATTTACCAATCAGTGGGCTGCCGATGAGAATGGGAAATGGATAGAATTCTCTAAAGCAAGGTTTACAACTGATAACACCGGGAACATCGGCTATCGAAAGGATTATGCAGGCGGCGTTGAAGGAGATGCCTTTTACCTGAAAAACTGCGGCTTTTTTAATCACTTTACTACGCCGAAGATATGGCTCGAACGGTCGGCAACAGGAAAGCAGCCTGACATCGACCTGAATGAGTTGAAGTGAGTTTTTTGTGCGCTATTTTAAGATCACCTTGGTAGCGCCATAACCGAATTTTTCTTTCCGGGCGTCCATAAAGGTTTGTACCTTTTGATGCCTGCTTAACGCTTTGTGCAGTTCGTGTCTTAATATTCCATTGCCTGCGCCATGAATAAAAGTGATTTCAGGCAACTGATGTACAATAGCCGCGTCAAGCGATTTTTGAAAATGATCAAGCTGAATTTTCAGGATCTCGCCGCTGTTTAAAAACTGGTGATCGTCTCTTAATTTTTCGATGTGTAGGTCAGTTTCGCCTGATGGTTTTGTTACCGTGATTTTTTCATCTGCCGAACGGAAAAAACTTTCCTTCAGCTTTTGTGCATCGATGATCAGTTCGGGCTCGTCCATCCGGATCAGCCAGCCGTTTTGTTTGATCAGCGGGAGCATTTTCTTTGCTCCGGCAAAATCCTTCGCCTTGAATTTCTCACTGAAAGTTAAAGGCTTTGGTGGTTCTATGTTTTGTTGGGTATAAAATATCGCCTGAAAGTCCAGCCTCGGCCACAACTGAAGATCGGCTAACTGTGCTGAATAAATTTTGGTTACTGAACCCGGTGCGGTGATGCCGCTGTATTCTCCCTTAAAAACATGATGCGATACCGAGGTCAGCGAAGCAAGCAGTTGAAAAGAAGTCTCATTAATGATATGGAAATGCACCACGGAATTTGCTTTGGCGTCTGCAACCACACCCAGATAAACACCCCTGGTCTTAAAGTCGGCAGCGGCTATCGCTGCCACGGATGCTGATTCTTCTTCTTTTTGGCTGGCTGCTTCATAACCGTGTACCGTTGTCACCTTGCTGGCCAGCACGGGGATTTCAAAATCGTCCTCCCCTGTCACACCGATCATCTGGTCGTCGATAATGCGGGTAACAAAACCCTCCATTTTCTCGTCCACAAAACGCACAAAATCGCCTAACTTATATTTCATAATTTTTTGTCCGGATCAGGCACCAAAAATCACCGGTGCACAGAATTCTTTTAAAAACAGGTGCAAATAAAAAAACCACCTGCCCACAGGCAGATGGTTAGAAATTAGTTATTTAATACCCCTATTAAAATAACTGGGTGCAAATTAAAAAAATATTTATGGCACTGCAAATAGTTAATTGTTAATTTTTTAAAAAATTAAATGTAATTGTAATTACTGCGACACTCCTCTTCAAAGATAGCCACTTCCGCCTGAGTCCGGATCATATTTGTTATAAGAAGTAATAAAAAAAGCGCGACCTCATCTAAATTGATGGGGTCGCGCTTTTAATAATTGAATAAATGGTTTATGAGTTCTGAATCGAATGGTTCAGATCATTGGCTTTATCTTTTGCTTTTGACTTTGCTTCATCATATTTTGCCTGAGCCTTTTCTTTTACCTCACCGGCTTTTTCTTTGGCGGTAGCAACTGCAGCATCTTTATAGTCCGAAACAGTATCGGCAGCACCCGCATACCTTGAACGCGCCTTATCATAAACGTTGCTGCTGTATTCTCTGATATTGCTGCCTACAGCCTGCGCTTTATCTTTTGCATCTTCCAGTAAATCGTTGATATAATCGGCGATATCTTCTCTCGTTTTTTCGCCTTTCTCGGGAGCTAACAATAACCCTAAAGCCGCCCCCGCCGCCGCACCTATCAATAATGCCGCTATTACTCTTGTTTGGTCTTTCATAAGTCTTTTATTTAGATGGATATACCTATACAATAATAATAACGGTGTTTTGTTTTTGGAATTTTAAAAAGAATCAGGGAAAATAAAAAAGGCATCCACATAAGTGGATGCCAGTACGTTTAATGATTTATATTATAACTAAATAACTTTTACATTTACCGCATTTAAGCCTTTTCTTCCGTTTTCAACCTCAAATTCCACTCTGTCATTTTCACGGATTTCATCGATAAGGCCTGTTGAATGAACAAATATGTCCTGGCCACCTGCTGCAGGTGTGATAAAACCAAAACCTTTTGTTTCATTAAAAAATTTTACTGTTCCTTCTTTTTGCATTATTATTTTTATTAAAGTGCGCAAGGTAGGCATAATTATCCGTAATGCAGGCATTTTTATTTTCCGGGGGGCTCGTACAAACTTTTTTCCATAAAAAAAGCCCATCAGCTGTCGCTGAGCGGGCTCCGCTAAATATTAATTAATCGCACTAAATCGCCCCAACGCGCAATCCTTAATTATTTAGCCACATCTTATCTTAATGGGATACACATATCTGCTGCTCCGTAAGCTGTGTTAATATATAATTTACGGCAATAAACAGTTTTCAGATTTATTGGCTTTACATTTTTATTATATGCCTATTTTTGCCGCCGTTGACAGATTTGAACACCAGATAACTTTCCACGATGCAGGCATTTATTTTTGATCTTAACGGAACCATGATTGATGATATGACCTATCATACCAAAGCATGGCAAACGCTTTTGAACGAATTGGGAGGAAATTTCACCTGGAACGAGGTGAAACCACAGATGTACGGCAAAAATCCAGAAGTACTGGTACGCATGTTTGGCCCTGACCGATTTACCATGGAGGAAATGCTTGCCCTGTCGTTAGAAAAAGAAAAGAAATACCAGCTCGAATTCCTGCCGCATTTGAAGCTTCTGCCAGGATTATCTGCTTTTCTGGAAAACGCTTACCGCTTAGGAATTCCGATGGCCATCGGATCGGCAGCAATTCCATTTAATATCGATTTTGTTCTCGACAACCTCAATATTCGTCATTACTTTAAAGCAATTGTGAGTGCAGATGATGTAGTTTTAAGTAAACCTCACCCGGAAACCTATTTGAAAGCCGCAGAACTGCTGAACATATCGCCTGCCGAATGCATTGTTTTTGAAGACGTACCCAAAGGTGCCGAAGCGGCGGCAAATGCAGGCATGAACGCTGTAGTGATCACCACTACCCATAAGCCGGAAGAATTCGCCTATCTCAACAATATCAACTTTTTTGCTGCAGACTACGATACCCCCGGGATAAAGGCATTGCTGAAAAATAATATACTATAAACAGCAAGCAAAAACATCGTCATGGCGTGGTGAGCGAGGAATTATTTCCAAATTGTCGTACCTTGGTTACTCATAGGCCAATTTATGAATCTGAAGATTTTAATACTTGTTGCGGCTGCAGTGTTGGTAACTACATCCTGCTCGCACGTATATACACCGGCGCTTTATCATCAGGATATTGCTTATCAGCCAAAACCAACCTCGTTTGATACACAAAAAGCGATGACCTACGTTTCCGCGGGCGTAGGCGGATATACCAATACCAGTTACAACGATTTCCTGATCGGCGGACAGTTTAACCTGAGCCGCGGTTATGACTTTGATAATTTTAACCTTGCCTATGGCGGATTTTTTGTTGCGGGGGATTATCAGAATGGTTCGAGCGATAAAAGCCAGCCGAATTATTTCAGCGATAAATTCTTCGGAGCGGTTGGCGGGCGGTTTTCGGCAAATGCCTACGTAAAATCAGGGAACGCAGATATACGCTTTATCGGGATGGAAATGGCATACAGCCATGAGTTTGGCGGATATGCCGATTTCAGAAAATCGATCGACGCACAGGGAGGCTATTATGTTGATCCGCGAACCGATCTTTTTTCTATCGGACTGACTACCGAGGTGATATTTCATAATCAGGGCGACCCATCTTTTCAACATGGTATCCGGGGTTTTCTGGGTACAACGGTTGGGCACAGCGAGTTGGATGACACTTATTACAATGACCAGACAGCCACGCAGCGCATGTTCCGTAAGATATTTCCAAAGGCGAGTTATTTTATTACGTTCAAAAATTATTTCGGAACATTCGAGGTGGGCAGCAATGTATTCGTCAGGTTCGGTTATAAGTTTTAGAATGTTGTAACGGATTTCTTTTACAACCGCCTGAGCAGCGCTTCCGGCAGCAGCCGGAATAATAATGCAACAAGTCTCCAGCGCCTGGTTACATATACTACGCCCCTTTTGGCCCTTATGCCGTTCAATATTTGTCCGGCAGCCTTTTCCACAGTAGCCATCCAGAACAGGTTTTCCCCTGCGGCCATGGCAGTATCAACAAACCCCGGACGAATATCCGTAACATAAACGGGCAGCTTCGTATTTCGGGCCCGCTGTCTCAATCCTTCCAGATAATTTATCTGATAAGCTTTCGACGCAAAATAAGCTGGGGCATGACGGCTGCCCCGTATCCCTGCTACAGAAGTTATGGCGGCAAAGTGCCCGAATCCCTGTTTTTGAAAAGTATTGAAACACCAGTCAGCAACGGCGGTAAACCCTGCAACATTTACGGCATTGATTTCCTGTTCAATCGTTGTATCAAGTTCTGTATTGATCTTGCCCGTTCCTGAGCTGAGTACAAGCAGATCAAGCCCGCTCAGTTCATCCTTTAGCCTTTGTAATCGCCCGGGAACTTCTTCAACGTCGGTTATATCAAATACGGAAACGACAAAATGATTGGGGTTTGTAGCCTGCAGATTCAGAAGCAGTTGGTCCCTTCTGCCTGTTATCCCGACCTTATAACCGTTGGCGGCCAGCAAAAGAGCAACCTGCCTCCCGATACCCGATGATGCTCCAACTACAATTGCCCGTTTCATATCTCACCGCGTACTTATTATGGGTCATTCCGAGTAAACGCTTTCGGCACGATCTCTTAAGTTATATGAGGACGCCATTACTTCACCGTAAGCTCCGGCTGTCCGTACCGCGATCAGGTCTCCTCGGAATGACTCAGGCAACTCTACATCCTTTTGAAAACAGTCTGTGCTTTCGCATATCGGTCCGACTACGTCATATTTCATCGCAGGCTGATCCGATTCAGGCCGCGTAATATTTTCAATTGTATGATAGGCCTGGTAAAGCATCGGGCGGATAAGTTCGGTCATGCCTGCATCTAAAACCAGGAAGTTTTTTTTCTGTCCGTTCTTTACGTACAACACCCGCGAAATCAACGACGCACATTGCCCTACCAATGCTCTGCCCAACTCAAAATGCACCTCCTGCCCTGGCTTCACGTTCAGAAATTGTTTAAATACTTTAAAGTAACTTTCAAAATCGCTAATATTGTTAACATCCGGGCTGTGATAGTTGATACCGAGGCCTCCGCCTGTATTTAATATCTTCACGCTAAAACCATGATCCTCAAACCAGTCCTGAATTTCATTAATCCGCGTACAGAGGCTTTTATAAACCTCCATATCCGTTATCTGCGATCCTATATGAAAATGTATGCCTAAAAACTGCAGGTTGGGGCAGTTTCGTAATGCATCGGCGACCTCAGTAAGCTGCCAGGTATTAATTCCGAATTTATTTTCGTCAAGTCCGGTAGTGATAAAATGATGCGTATGTGCATCAACATTGGGGTTAATACGGATGGCAATCCCTGCTATCTTTTTTTTAGCTCTTGCCAACTCATCAATAACAAATAATTCCTGCACCGACTCAGCATTAAAACAGAATATATCTGCATCGAGGGCGGCATTTATTTCTTTGTCCGATTTCCCTACACCGGCAAACACCACACTCTTCCGGTCAAAGCCGTGTTGTATTGCCGCCCTTACCTCGTTACCGCTTACACAGTCTGCCCCAAAGCCATATTCCCTGATCATATCCAGCACCTTGGCGTTAAAGTTGGCCTTCATGGCATAATGAACATGAAAACCATATTTTGAGGAAACATTGCGGCACGCATCGAGCGTAGCTTTCAAAACATCTAAATGATAATAATAAAAAGGTGTTTCTAATTGCTGAAACCGACTTATAGTATCTTTATTAAACATGATCGATCTTGATGAATCCCTATGCGGATTCGCTGATATTCCGGCCTCAAATGCCGGGTTTAAAATAACCTGTTATGTAAACTTCTTAAAATCTCCACCTTATCCGTGGTGCTGATCAACAGCGACATGTTATGATCGCTTCCGCCGTAGGATATCATCCTGACGGGTATATGTTTGACAGCCTCTAACACACGCGAGGCATAACCGTGTCTTTCCGCGCCAAAATCGCCGACCACGCACACAATAGTCTGATCCGTATCGATCTCTACTGATCCGAAGGCTAAAAGCTCATTTTTAATATCTTCCAGGTAAGTAGTGTCATCGATGGTCAATGATACCGCTACTTCCGAAGTCGTGATCATGTCTATCGAGGTTTTGTAGCGTTCAAACACCTCAAATATCCTGCGCAGAAAACCATAGGCCAGCAACATCCTGCTCGACTGGATTTTTATAGCGGTAATGTTGTCCTTAGCGGCAATCGATTTAATCCCATCCTTACTGCTGATGTCGGAGATCAGTGTTCCCGGCGCATCAGGCTGCATGGTATTAAGCAAACGGACAGGTATCTTATATTTCTGAGCCGGAAATACGCTTTGCGGATGAAGTATTTTTGCGCCGAAATAAGCCAGTTCCGCCGCTTCATCAAACGAAAGGTGTGCAATGGGTGTGGTGTTCTTCACGATCCGTGGATCATTATTATGCATACCGTCAATATCTGTCCATATCTGCACTTCCTCACTTTTTATACCCGCACCAATTAATGAGGCTGTGTAATCACTGCCACCACGCCGCAGATTATCGATCTCGCCAAAACTATTCCGGCAGATATATCCCTGTGTGATGAACAGTTTATTATCAGGATGCGCTTCAAGCAAGGCTGGCAGATTCGCCGTAATATGATCGACCACAGGCTCTCCGTCTTCGTCTGTTTTCATAAACTCAAGGGCCGGAAGCAGCACAGAAGGAACGCCGATTTCTTTCAGATACACATGGTATAATGTGGTTGAAAGCAATTCGCCCTGCGCCAGCACGATCTTATATTCCGTCGGAGTGAACAGGTCGTTAGCAAGGCTGCATAACAAAGAGAAATGATAATCGACAACTTCTCTTGCCTGCCCGATAAAATCAGCCACGCTGAAAAGCTCGTTTACAAAATCATCATACTTTACCCGCAGCGCGCTGATCAGTTCCGATGCCTTATCCTTATTGCCCTCCTGGTAAGCCTGCGCTATTTCTACAAGGCTGTTGGTAGTGCCGGATACTGCTGACAATACGACGATCTGCCTTTCCTGCGGATCGATAATATCCAGTAACTTTTTCATTCGCTCCGGACTGCCTACCGATGTGCCGCCAAATTTTAAAACCTTCATTTTCCTGTCTTCTGAACCTGAAAACCGCTGCGAAATACCGCACGGTTTCGAGGCGCTAAAATTAGGATTTTAAACGGCTTGAAACTAAAGTAATGCGAAATAAAGTCAACGCGGAAGTTAACACCTTTTGACCTGAAAAATTTTTAACGGATAAAACAGAAAAGGAAGAGATCAGGCCACCTTACCCGACTTTGCCCTTGCCTTTTTTACAGGCGCAGATTCGCGTTCATCGGAGCGCTTACCGTCAATAAACCGCTTTACTTTTCCTGAGAAAAGAAGAAAGCTGCCTAACCCAAGCATTACGGCTGCATTGGTAATATAAAAGGTGCGGGTATTTAACCTGAATATCTGTCCCGGCAGCAAAAATACCTTTTGCAGTTTACTCCAGCCCAACAGGTCATATATTTTAAGGACGTAGATCAAAACAAAGATCAGAACGGAATTAAGCCAGAACCAGTTACGTTTCAGGGATATATGCCATGAGAAAATGTAGGCCACAAGGGCCCCTATCAATCCGGTCTGCGTAACCACCTTCATGTCAAAATTGGTACGCGGCACATCGTTGATCCGTGCTTCTACCGGTAAATAGATCAGAAAATTAAAATCATACAGGTAAGCCAGGGTCTGGAATCCATAGATGAAAAGCCAGAAAGCCACAAAGTGGATCACCATCAACTTTACATTGAGTTTTGACAAAAAGCTTCGCATTCGTATTTAGTAGGTTTAATGCAATAATAATGTTTTGAGGTGAAATTTATTGCTTAAAATATTATTTATCGGGGGTTATTAACGTTTTTTAATTTTTATAGCTTTGGGCATGAACAAAAAACTATCCATCTTCCTGATAACAATAGCTCTGATAAACCTCTCCTGGTCATTAAGGGCCCAAAGTCCTGCATCGGCAAAAAAATTACCGCTGGCGCAGCTGCAACAACAATTTGTCGATCTCCGTTTCGGTATGTTTATCCATTTTAACATCCCAACCTATGCTAATCAGGACTGGCCCGATCCTGATGCATCGCCATCCATATTCAACCCGACTAAACTGGACTGTGACCAATGGGCAAAAGCGGCAAAATCGGCAAACATGACCTACGGGTGTCTGACCACCAAGCATCACAGCGGCTTTTGTATCTGGGACACCAAAACCACCGATTATAACGTCATGAACAGTCCGTTGAAAAAGGATGTGGTAAAGGAATTTACGGATGCATTCAGAAAAAACGGACTAAAGGTAATGCTATATTATTCCATACTTGACACGCATCACCGTCTGCGCCCAAACATGATCACCCGCAAGGATATTGAAATGGTAAAGGCGCAGATCACCGAACTGCTTAGCAACTATGGCGAGATTTCAGCGCTGATCATCGACGGATGGGACGCCCCCTGGTCTCGCATCTCGTATGACGATATTCCTTTTGAGGATATCTATAAGCTCGTAAAATCGCTGCAACCCAATTGTGTGCTGATGGATCTGAACGGTGCAAAATATCCCGCAGAAGGTCTTTACTACAGCGATATAAAAACCTACGAAATGGGCGCAGGTCAGCGTGTTTCCAAAGAAAGCAATTTCATGCCCGCGCTGGCTTGTCTCCCGCTGCAGCAAAACTGGTTCTGGAAAACGGGTTTTCCGACTCAGCCGGTTAAAGACCCTGCAAAGCTCGTCAATCAGATACTCGTACCCTTAAACAATGTCGATTGTAATTTTATACTGAATGTTGCGCCGAACCGCGAAGGACTGATAGACGATAACGCACTGGCAGCATTGAAGGAGATCGGGAAAATTTGGCATAATGAAGGCCCCGAGAAAAAGCTGCCCGAACTGGATGCGCCGATCATTTCATCCAATATCGCCAAGCACCAGCCTTCAAGCTCAAGCTGGAGTGATGACAGCAGTATTATGGACCTGGCCAATGATGACGATTTCACTACCTCATGGATTTCAAATCCGGCAGTTGAAAAGCCGTGGTATGAAATTGATTTCGACCGAGACCGCGCTTTCAATGCGGTAAGCATTGCTGAAGAAAAGGCCAACATCAGTAAATATCGCCTCGAATATTATTCAAACAGCACATGGAAGTTGCTATTCGAGGGTGAGAACACCAAACAGGTAAAGGTAAACCGCTTCGACAGGGTATGGGGCAGCAAGGTGCGGATTTGGATAGAAAAGTCAGACCATCAGCCATCTATTGCTGAATTCGGGGTTTATGATGAAAGGCGATAATAAGCTAACTTCGTAATAAACGTACCTATGCTTAAAAAAGGGTTAATAGTTGCAGCCGCGCTTTTTCTGATGTTTATCGTGCTGAATATTTTTGGCAATACACAGGGCGCAGGCTGGATATTAACTCTTTTTTTTGCTTCGCTGGCCGTAGCTTTTCAGGGTTCGCCTGCGTTGAAAAGCTTTACGTTTACGGCTATGATCTTTGCCGCGACGAGCGCCGCTATGTATTACCCGCAGTATTTTTTGCAGTGGGGCAATTTTAAGCTTTCCGCGCTCATTCTTCCTTTTTTGCAGGTCATAATGTTTGGAATGGGAACCGAACTAAGTTTGAAAGAACTGATGACGGTGATCAGGATGCCCAGGGCCATTCTGGTGGGGGTCATCTGCCATTATACCATCATGCCGCTGGTCGGTTATGCGCTCGCCACCGTATTTAATTTTCCCAAAGAGATCGCCGCTGGAATCATCCTCGTAGGTTGCTGCCCAAGCGGCCTCGCATCGAATGTGATGGCTTATCTGGGTCGGGCAAACCTTGCTCTATCCATCGCTGTTACTGCTATATCTAACCTGCTTGCTCCGCTCCTCACACCTTTATTGATGCATTTACTCGCCGGGAAGTTTGTGGAGGTGCATTTCTGGAGCATGGCCTGGGATACCACCAAGGTAGTGATCATCCCAATTGTTGCCGGACTGCTTTTCAATTCGTTTTTCCGCGGCCGGGTAAAGTGGCTGGATAAACTTATGCCCCTGCTGTCGATGACTACCATTGTATTGATTATCGTTGTCATTATTTCTGCCGGGAGGGATAATCTGCTGAATGTCGGCGGCGTATTGGTGTTAGCGTTGTTCATCCACAATGTTACCGGTTATACATTGGGTTACTGGATCAGCAGGTTGCTTGGCTTTAAAGAGAAAGATTGTCGTACCATTTCGCTGGAAGTGGGTATGCAGAATAGCGGGCTTGCGTCGGGTCTTGCCCTTTTAATGGGCGGCGTAGCTACCATTGGTCTCGCCCCGGCGATATTCGGTCCGGTAATGAACATCAGTGGCTCCACCCTTGCTACCTGGTGGCATGGCAAACCGCCGGAAGATACGGAAGCAAATGAAAGTAAGTTGGAGACTGAGGTTAATCCCCTATAATGTACCCGACCGTAACAGCCGAATAGCTAAAATTAGCCCCAATAACATTGTAAGAACCGGTGATCCTGATATGACCCAGTTCAAAACCCGCCCGTCCCATAAAGCCTAATTTTATTGCTCCATAATCGGATGTGTACAGCTCGTCTCCGGTATAGTCCTCAAGAATATAATGCCTGGTGAATAGCCCGGCGCCAAAACCCAAAAACGGCCTGACCGGGCCTTTTGCAAAATAATATTCGCCGGTCACTGCTGTGGAACCAAAAAAAGAAAAAAGCTCATCATCGTATTCAGGATGGTAGCCCAATAATGCGCCCTCAAGCCGTAGTCCTGCCGTAAAATGATCCGAAAGATATACATGCGGTTCTAATACAAAGGAAACACCAGGATTTACACCAAATCCTTCGGTTGGCACCGCATATCCTATCCCGATATCGGCTTTAAAATTTCCCTTAATGCGTTGCGCTTTAAGTGTGCAAACCGAAATCAACAGGATAGGCAATAGCAAAAATGTTTTCATGACCGGCTGAACAATTGTGATTAGGTATAAAGAAACAAAATCGTGATGAAATTGACATGAAAAGATACGATATGTAAAGCATACAAAAATGGCTCACAATTTAATAACTGTGAGCCATCCTGAAACATGCTTTTTTATATTATCTCATCAAAACCGCAAACTTATTGCTGTAATCTGCCAGCTGCGCTTTTAATTTTTTGCTAAGGTCTGCCTCTTCGTTATTCTTTGTAGTATCTGCCATGCTGTCGAGCAACTGCATACCTAACTGTACCGTCCGCTGATCAATACCCGGTTTGTTGTTCTGCAACAGATAGTAATTATAATCAAGCTGGTCGGTTACAAAGTTTTGCACGCCCTTCACATAGTTGCTGCCGATGGTCTTGTCGCCCAAGTTGTAAGCGGTTTCCGCTAAAAAGTACTTATGTACCGCGGTATCGATGTCTGGGTTAATGTCTGGCATCTTCTCATTAAATTTCCTTATTGCCTTTAAGGCAAGGTCATTCCTTCCGTCCTTGATCAACCCGTTTGCGAGATCGTTAAACGTCCGCTCGATGGTAAGGTAAAACTGGGTTAGCGAAACGTCATCGAGGTATTTTGTCTTCTTAAAGTTACCGAACTTAAATTTATTAACCACATTGTCGTACATCACCAGACTATTGGTTTTTGAACCGTCATTTGCAGCATCTGTATTGTCAGTTTTAAACGGGATCAGGTGGTAAACAAACCCTTCTTTATAAAGGTAGGACTGTAAACCAAACATGGCATCCGGGGCCATGGTGGTGGTGAAACATATCGGCCGTTTCCAGTCGTTATGCGCCAGAATGTCGATCATAGCCAGATTATCCTTGGTAAGATAATTCGACGGGATCTTCCATTCCATTGCGTCGGCCACCTTGTTTTTTTGCTGCGGGGTGATAACACCTTTTTTTACAAGGTCATCCGCATTTACGGTGATCTTAAAATGTTTGGTGGGCAGATAATTTAAGGTTTCGCCGTCCTGATAGGTTACTTTAGCACGTTCGTCATCCGATGTAATGAAGTCGAAGACATCCTTCAGTTCTACAGCCCCCGCAATTTTGGCGTCGTTAAAATAGATTACGTCGCGTACGCCTGCCTTATATTTATCAAAAGGCATGGTAACTGGCAAAGGTGCCGACTGGTTCATCTTTTTTTGCATTTGGTGGATATACCAGTCGCCGCTGAAAAGGCTCATGCAAACGATCCGTACATCCGGACGAATGCCTTCCACTTCCTGGTCGTACCATAACGAATAAGTATCGTTATCGCCGTTGGTAAATAAAATGGCATTTTTCGGGCACGATATCAGATAATTATACGCCATATCATGCGGTATCATTTTGGTTGATCTGTCATGTCCGCGCCATTCTTTAACCGCAAGCAGCAACGGCACCACCATACAAATCGCAAAAGAGCCCATTGCAGCTACCCTGGCGTTAAACCTGCGCCGTACAATTTCCGCGATGCCGATCACGCCAAACCCCATCCATATTGCAAACGCATAGAATGAACCAACATAGGAATAATCACGTTCACGCGGTTGTAATGAATTTTGATTGACATACAACACGATCGCGATCCCGGTAAAAAAGAACAGCAGTGCGATGATGAGCGCGTCCCGTTTGTTACGTTTAAAATGGTACAACATTCCTATCAGACCTAATATAAAAGGTAAGGCGTATAACGGCGTGTAGGTAATGCCCCCGGTTACCGATTTCGGCAAATGTTTGCCGCCGTTAAATATGCCGCTTGTCCAGTTCCCGTCGAGGCCCACCGTACTTTGCTGACCATCCAGCTGATTGTAGCGTCCTACGAAATTCCATAAAAAATAACGGGCGTACATCTGGTACATCTGCCAGCTAAACATCCATTTCAGGTTATCGGCAAACGTTGGCGACTGTCCATCGGCCAATTGCAGCCATTGCTTGTAAAAACGCGCATTCTGCTCGTAATATTGATCGGTTTCCGTACTCCACATACGTGGCAGCAGGGTGGTGTGGTCATACACGTAATCCATCCGTTTACCGGCGCTCTCGTACTTTGTTTTTCCCTTGCGGTAAATGGTATTTCCCTCTTTCTGATCGGTTATCTTGGCATCAAAATATGGCCCGGACAATAAAGGCGTTTCGCCGTATTGAATGCGGTTGAGATAGCCGTACAGCGTAAATGCATTATCCGGATGCGAATTGTTGAGATCGGTATTGGCCGAAGCCCTGATCGGAATGTAAACAAATGAGCTGTAACCGAAATAAATAAAAGCGATGCACAGCAGCGCAAGATTGAGCATCGGCTTACGTTTGCGGATACTGTACCAAATTCCGCCTGCGATAGCCACAACCAATAACAGAAAAAATACAGCGGCCCCGCTGCCGAAGCCAAATCCTAAAGAATTTACAAAAAACAGGTCAAAAAAAGCAGCAAATTGTATGGTATATCCCCGGATACCGAACTGTACCAGCGCGAGTATAACAATGCTTATAAAAAAAGCCGCAACGCTTCGCCAGGCGGTTACTTTATTATTCCTGCGGAAATAATAAACCATCACGATCGCCGGAATGGTAAGCAGGTTGAGCAAGTGAATTCCGATGGAAAGTCCGACCATATAGGCTATTAAGATGATCCATTTATCCGCCCCCGCTTCATCGGCAACGGCTTCCCATTTCAGTATCGCCCAGAATACAATAGCGGTACACAACGAAGAAAGGGCAAAAACGATAGTTTCCACCGCCGAGAACCAAAACGTATCGGTAAAGGTGAAAGCCAGTGCGCCGATCAACCCAGCCCCCATGATCAGATACAACTGCTGTTGCTGATTAATGTCCTTTCTGCCAGCCAGAAGTTTTTTGGCAAGGGCGGTTATCGTCCAGAATAAAAACATGATCGTTGCGCCACTGGCCAGTGCCGACATCAGGTTAGTGAAATAAGGTACCTTGGCCGTGTTTCCCAATGAAAGCAGCGAAAACGCTTTTCCCAGCATAGCAAATAAAGGGTAACCCGGCTGATGCGAAACCTGTAAACGGTAGGCGCACGAAATAAATTCGCCGCAGTCCCAAAAACTTACAGATGGTTCAAGTGTGAGGATGTAGGTAACGGAGGCTATAACAAAGCATAGCCATCCTAACAGATTGTTGATTTTTTTGTAATGCATTCAGGTGAGTGTAAAGTAGTTCCAAATTATTATTTTAGATTCTTGCCGATCACACAATCTTGTAATCAGCTATTTACACTACAATTTCTGCGTATTTTTTTAATATTCAGCAAAATTTAACACCTGTTAACATTCTTTAACAAATCAGGATCAGAATTTTAACAATTGACAGGATGAATCTGAAACGGTACTTATTTTAACTTAGGCAGTTCGCGGTTCTTAAGTTCCGCGATCTTCGTATCGATCAGCTGGATAGACTGCCGGAGGGTATTGATATAAGGGTTGGTATGCTGATCGGCGTTTCCGGAAGCCGTTAAATAATCGAGGATCTGCGCAATCCTCTCCTTTGATCGTTGGAATTTATTTAAATCAGCCATAACCAAACTTCTATTTAATCAGCCTGTTTACGCTTACCGGCGCCAAACTGTTCCGGCTTTTTTTCCACAAAATCACAAAATATTAACAATTACTCAAATAAATAATCCCCCTGCAACAAAAAAGCCGGCAATATGCCGGCTTTTTTGTTGATTTTATTATTGTCTTAATCATTTTCAACTGCTGAAAACGCCTCTAACAGAATATTCCATTTATGGTCTTTATCCAGTTCCCATATACGCACGTAGTTATAATTGCTGAGTATGGTTCCCTTTTTTATTCGGGCCCTGCCGTAAGTATAAGCCAGATCATTACTGGTTGAACGGCCGCCGTTTACCGTTTGGGCATTGATGGTAATATCTTCGTTATCCAAAAATTTCATCACCCTGTCCTGTCCGGTCATAGGTTCAAAGCCAGGGAAATAAAAATGTCCTTCTGCGCTTAAAAATTCCTTATAGGTTGCCAGCGTCGATAAGGTCAGGGAATGGTTGAACAATTCGTCAGTAGCAAGGATGATCTTTTTTCCATTAAATGGATCCTTGCTCGGCGCCACCCTCTTATCCGGATCAGGACTTCTGAAATCGGTCAGGGGTGCCTTCTCAGGTTCCGGATGCTGGATACCCAGATCTATCAGCAATTTAAATTTACCCTCGTCACCGGCTCTCCATAACGAAACGTAGTCACCAAACACCTTATCGTCATCACTTTTACTGTTATGATAAATGTATGATCCGGCGGTAAATGCCAGATCGCCGTTTGCCGAGATGCGCGCAAAATCCGGAGTCCAGGTAAGTGTTCCGGCCTGTTTGTCGATGTTGCTGTAAAATTCAGTAATGTTTACTGCATCCGGTTTAAAAACTATTCCTTCAGGATCGGCTACGGCCAGAAAAGCATCTTTTATCCCTTTTCGCTCAACCAGTTTATTGAAGTCCTTCTCCGTCTCAATAACTTTATTTACATCAGCCGGTTCAGCAGGTTGCGCCATCGATACCTTATTTATTCCAATTAAGATGATAGCGGCAAGTACTATTTTTTTCATTTTTTGTGTAGATAATACGGGGTAATTTAACAATAATTTTATGCGTAACGTTTTCAACTGAACTTAACAACGGACGAAATTTTTAATCGCCGTGAAATTGATGCTTTAGTAACGTAATTTATCAAATTAAATTTTACTCCAGCTCGTCCCCTCTTTGCTGTCGTTCAACTGAAATCCGGCCTGCTGCAGTCCGTTTCTTATTTTATCGGATGTCGCATAATCGCGATTTGCTTTGGCTTCGTTCCTTAACGTCACAACGAGGTCTAATATTTTAGGCAAATCATCATCCGCTGCCTGTTCATTTTTCAAACCTAACACATCCAAGACAAAAGTTTTCATTAAATGTTTTAGAATTTCCAGATTCGCGCCGTCTATCTTCATCTTCCCATCGTGTACGGAATTGATGATCCGCGAGGCTTCAAACAGTTCGGCAATCAGCACCGGGCTGTTGAAATCGTCATCCATCGCGGCGTAACAGCGGTCCATAAGCGGCTGAATCTCAATCTCGGTCGTTGCAGAAGCTTTAAGTTTGTCCAGCAGACCAAAGGCATTCATCAGGCGTTTAAATCCTTTTTCTGAGGCCTCCATCGCATCATTACCAAAATCCAGCGTACTGCGGTAATTTGCCTGTAACATAAAAAAACGAACAGTCATCGGGCTGTATCCTTTTTTCAGGATGGCATTATCACCGGAGAAAAGCTCGTGCGGCAGGAAGCTGTTACCCAGTGACTTTGACATCTTTTGACCGTTCACCGTAAGCATGTTGGTATGTATCCAGTAATTAGCCGGGTTTTTACCGCAGGCAGCCATATTTTGTGCAATTTCATTGGTATGATGGGTTGGCGCAAGATCGAGCCCCCCACCGTGTATATCAAACTGATGACCAAGATATTTGCTGCTCATAGCCGAACACTCCAGGTGCCAGCCGGGAAACCCCAATCCCCACGGCGAAGGCCACTTCATCAGGTGTTCCGGTTTGGCCTTAATCCACAACGCAAAATCCAGCTTCCCATGCTTTTCCTCCTGCCCGCCAAGCGAACGGGTATTATTCAGCAGGTCTTCCAGGTTTCTGCCGTTCAGAATACCGTAATCCTGGGTAGTGTTATATTTTTCAACATCAAAATAAACCGAACCGTCAACTTCATAGGCATAACCTTTTGCCAGTATTTCTTTTACCAGTTCAATCTGTTCTATTATATGCCCGGTCGCTGTCGGTTCAATGCTTGGCGGCAACACATTCAATATCTGCATAACCTCGTGGAAACCGACCGTATATCTCTGCACAATTTCCATCGGCTCCAACTGTGCCAATTTCGCCTTTTTTGAAATCTTATCTTCTCCTTCATCTCCCCCGTCGCCTTCCAGGTGCCCGGCATCAGTAACATTGCGGACATACCGTACTTTGTAACCGATATGTGTAAGGTAGCGGAATATCAGATCGAATGAAATATAGGTACGGCAGTTCCCCATGTGCACATCGCTGTAAACCGTTGGGCCGCATACGTACATACCCACATGAGGCGGGTTCAGCGGAATAAATTTCTCCTTTTTTCTGGTTAAAGTATTGTAAACAAACAGATTTTGTTCCATACGGGCAAACTTACATTTTTAAGGTGAATTTAATGCGAAAGTTAAAAACAGAAAGGTTGATGACCTGCGCTCAAGGCAGCGATGGCCATATCAGTGTGCATCAGATCCGGAAAACACTCTTTCCGGATCCGAAATATCTTGTGCTATATAAATGTTATTTTTTAAGGCCGATCTCGCGCAACCTCTCATCCAGATATTCACCGGCGGTGATATCTTCATATTGCTTGGGGTGAGCCTGGTCGATACATTGCGGCAGACAGGTTAAGTCCATATCAACTTTAGGATGCAGAAAGAACGGAACCGAATAACGTGAACTGTTCATCTGCTCGCGCGGCGGGTTTACAACCCTGTGGGTAGTCGATTTCAGTTTATTGTTGGTTAACCGCTGCAGCATATCCCCTACGTTAACCACCAGGTCTTCGCCATAGGCTTTTACAGGGAACCAGGTATTTTCTCTTGTCAGCAGTTCAAGACCGTCGGCGCTCGCTCCGATCAAAAGGGTGATCAGGTTAATATCTTCATGGGCTCCCGCGCGTACCGCATCGTCCGGAAGCGCATCGGGATTCGTGATCGGAAAATAATGCAGCGTACGAAGAATAGAGTTGCCGTTATGCACCTTGTCATCAAAATAATTTTCCGGCAGATCAAGATAAACCGCGATTGCCTTCAGCAAGTGGGTTCCGGCCCATTCCAGTTTCCGGTAAACCTCTAATGTCGTTCCGTTGAACGAGGGCAGCTCGTCAACCATGATATTATCCGGATATTGCTCTTTAATTTTATCGCCGTCGGTTACGGTCTGTCCGATCTGCCAGAATTCCTTCAGATCGGGTGCTGTGAACCCTTTTGCGGTTTCTTTCAGCTTACCGGTGTACCCGCGTTGTCCGGCGAGGTCAGGTATCTCGTATTTCTGTTTTACGGTATCCGGAAGCGCAAAAAGCGCCTTAACATCCTCGTATAATTTATCAATTAATTTCTTGTCTAACCCATGGTTAGTGATTGTTACAAAGCCTGTTTCGTTAAAGGCTGAGCCTATGTCGTCCGAAAATTGCTTACGTTGTTTGCTATCTCCGTTTATATATAAATCTAAGTCAAGTCTCGGGATGTTAACCATAATATCGCATTCAATTAATTTGTAAAACTATTTAAATTTAAAATAGTTGTAGAAATTATGTGCAAAAAGTTACGGTTTATAAACAATGCGACCGGCAAACTTTACTTTTTGGGTAAACTGCAGTCATATATATAGAGACCATTAATGCATTGGCTGATCGGCATACCGGAAAATTGGTATAAACGTGATTTTCAAGCAGATTAGCCGGATAAACTAAAATTAGAGTTATGAAGAAATTAAATAAAATATGGGGAACGGGCCTGTTGGCTTTACTGCTTTTTCTGGCAGCCCCATCACTAAGCAGCGCCCAGGGCGGTGAATATATTTCGGATCAGCAGTTTTATGACGATCTCGAGCCTTACGGCACCTGGGTAACCAATCCAAGATACGGAGACGTATGGATCCCGGACGCCGAAGAAGGTTTCAGGCCTTATGCTACACGTGGACATTGGGTGCTTACCGATTACGGCAACACCTGGGTATCTGATTATCCATGGGGTTGGGCAACCTTCCATTACGGACGCTGGTACTATGATGATTATTACGGATGGGAATGGATTCCCGGTAACGAGTGGGCTCCTGCGTGGGTAAACTGGAGATACGGAGGCGGATACTATGGATGGGCGCCATTGTCGCCCGGTATTACCGTTAGCATTGCTATCGGCGGCGGCTATCACGTGCCCGATTATTATTGGGTCTGTGCTCCGCAGGCATATATCAACCGCCCTAATATTTATAATTATTATGTACCACACAGCAGAGTGGTAAATATTATCAACCGGACTACGATAATCAATAACACTTATGTATATAATAACCAGCGATATATCGCAGGGCCGCGCCGCGAAGATATTCGCCGTTCAACCCGTCAAAATGTCAGGGTTTACAGGATAAATGACCAGCGCAGACCCGGGTCTGTAAGGGTGTCTAACAATGCCGTCAATATATACCGCCCAGCCGTTAACAGGTCGGAGGGCAGTCGGCCAAAACGTGTAATTGATGGCGAAGCCTATAAAAGGGAGCATCCGCATCAGCCCATTGCGCATCATAACAGCAAAGGCGCACCTGCAAACAACCATACCAATGCCGCCAGGCTGGCCCATACGGCCAGAACAGCAAGACCAGGCAGCAATGTGGTACGTGTAAATTCGTCCGTTAATCATCGTCAGCCCGCAAATAGGCCTACCCCGACTGACCGCCGTAGTCAACAAGTCCGGCAACGACAGCAGCAAGATCAGCAGCGCAGACAACAACAAGCCCAGCAACGCCAGCAGCAGGATCAGCAGCGCAGGCAACAACAAGCACAACAACGCCAGCAGCAGGATCAGCAGCGCA
>DASZTX010000056.1:0-203282 GCA_035547875.1 Mucilaginibacter sp.
GTAAACAGCCTCTAATGAAATTGCCTTTTAAATAACTATTTTTGTACACGCTTTTACAGCGTTTGCTGCAACTCAAAAGTCAGCTAACCCAGTGGTCAATTTGGCCCGGAACAGGGTGGTCAACATCTCCATAACTTACAGTACAGATCTCGGAAAGTATTTAAGCAGTAATTCCGGAAACTTATTTAGCTTTTCTATTAAATCATGTCCTTCCCAAACATGAATTTGGTTTGATGTTTTACTCAAATATGCTTTTGAAGCCGAGGTAAGTTCGGAGTTTGTTATTAAGAGAGCTTTAGACGCTTTTGATTCTTGTAAAACACCATAAAGTTGACTTAATGTAGCAATACTTACACTGCTTTTGTAGAATTTACACTCTACAAGTATTCGTTCCTTTTGTTGAAATGAATTGATATCTTCTATTTCAAAGTCAAAACCCGAATCTCGCATCTGAGGCATTCGGTTAATATTATGCCCTTCAAATTTCAATAGATCATAGACGAAATCTTGAAAAGACTTGGCTGAGAAATTTGACCAGTCATCAAATTTATACGTAGGCTTGTCAGGTACATATAATGCTCTGATTAGATGTTCAAGGGCAACCAGTCTGTTTCTGGAGGCATCTATATATAAATAATTATTCAGGTCTGAGGGGACGTTCGATTCATCAATCTTTATCGGAATTATTTTAATGTTATTCTTTGTAGCGTTGTACAGAAGTGCAGAATTGAGTTCAAATTGGACCCATGCCGATTTAGTTGAGTGTTCACTAAGAACAATTATAAAAGCACTGCTAGCTAATATGCCTTCTTTGATTTTGTTTTTTATGTAATCCCCAATTGCAAGTTCGTCGGCATCCCACCATACATCTATTCCGTTTTGCCTAAGTTCTCGAACTAACCAGTCAACAAAGTCCCGGTCCTGGTGGGAATGACTGATAAAGATTTTTGGGGTCATATTAAATTGATGTATTGTCGTGAAAACATAGTATCTACTTTTAAAATTTATAATAATTATTCACAATTAACAATTTTGTGGGACATCCAAGAGCCCGGGCGATTGAATTATTGATGTTTTCCTTTTCCTGAAATCATATTTAAGCCAGCGTGCAACGCTCCCGGAATTCGAGCCGGTCCTGTGACGAGATTTCAAATATAGTATCTCTGTTGTTGTAAATCCAACTTTTTTCAAGTTGGCTTAATGACGACATGCCGCCGGGCCGGGCCCTGCATTCAGCCGGTGTTTTGCCATTCAAAGCGTCATGCGGTCTATTATGATTATAATCCTGCATCCATTCCTCGGCCAGGATCTGCACCTGGGTAATGTCCTCAAAAAGGTAAGCGTCCAGAATATTATCTCTAAAAGTCCGGTTAAAGCGCTCGATATAACTGTTTTGCATAGGCCTGCCTGGCTGTATATTGAACCTCAATGCCGTTCGCCCACACCACTTCCGGAATTCCCTGCTGATAAACTCCGGCCCGTTATCAGTCCTGATCCGCTTAGGTTTGCCTTTTTCTCGCATGATCCTGTCTAGTAATTGGGTGACCAGCAGTGCAGGCATGCTATGGGCGGCTTCTATAGCGATGGCTTCCCTGTTAAAATCATCGATCACATTTAGCGTCCGGAATTTTCTTTTGTTCACTATCACATCACTCATAAAATCTAAAGACCAGGTCTCAGTGTAGTTTTCGGGTTGATACAGAGGTTGTTTGATACGCTGGGAACACGCCTCTTTGCCTTCCTCTGCTTATTCGTTCCCAGTATCAGGTAAACTCTGCGCACCCGCTTATAATTCCACTTCAGGCCTTCCGGCGGATACGGCTGGAATAAAGATCTTGCCCTTCGGTTGGGTGTTTGACGGCCAGCTCCTGAAGCTTCACAATGGTCGCACTATCGTCTTTGATCCTGGTATAATAGTACATGGACTTTGGCAAGCATATGATCTTGCAAGCCCTGCTGATGCTCATATGATGCCGGGCGATCACATAAGCAGCCATGTCTTTGCGCTGGCAGGGCTTTAGAACCTTTTTGACAATACGTCCTTAAGAATCTTATTATCGAGGGCTAGTTCCGCATACATATGCTTTAACAGCCGGTTTTCTTCTTCCAGCTCCTTTAACCGACGGAGTTCCTGGTTGTCCATCCCAGAATAGCCTTTTCAACTCTGATTTCTCGAGGATGATCAGGACGCTATCTAGCACAGACCGATTGGCCGCTGTTCTCAGTTGAGAGTATTAATCTTATCTTTAGCTAATTGATAAAAATATGGAAGAAGATCCGATAGCAAGAAAAAGAGGCAGAAGCGGGCAGTTAGATGTTGGCGATGATACCGACGGGGCAATCAAAAGGATGCTAAATGTAGGTGAAAGGACATTTATAATTAAAGACAGAAGCATTTACGAACTGATAACCGCCGATACGTTAGATCCGATGCGAACCAATATTAATGTACCTAACATGGCGCATAAACTGGTGCTCGGTCAAGGGATTGAATCGCCAATTGTGTCGCAGATATTTCTAACTGCTACCATGTTTTTTAGAAAAGGAAGTTTTCCCGAAAAACAATTGGAGAAAATTTGGGAGTTGATTATTGAATTATCAAAAGAGGCCATCAATCTCAAAAATAATATTGATCAATATTACCAAAAAGAAGAAAATGCGAATGAGCAATATGACACGGCAAGGCGTAATGGTAAAGCACCAGCCATACCGACAATCCCTGATTTAGAAACTTCTTTAAAAACGATTTTTCAAAAAGGGGAGCATATGTATCAGATTATGATTGAACTTTCATCGGTAGTGTTAACAGAATTAAATTTAAACAAACAGGCTCATTTTGATACCTTCTCGTCAACTATAACCGAAAAATTTGGTGATGAGCATGGGTTTTCACAATTCTTGTCGAAAAACCTTGAGTTTCTCAAAATAATTAAGGAAATGCGCAATGGGCTAGATCACCGACTTCCGAAGATTACTGTTAAAGACTATCAGTACAATACAGATACGACCATATCCTTACCCTCAATCAGTTTGAATGCTAAAGTGGCAAAATTAGATGAGACGCCAATCTCTGCATATCTGACCAGTATGGAAACAATCTTTTCGTTTGCAGAGGTTTTAATTTGCCATTTAGCCAGTATTAGCGTTAGAAGCATGATGGGTGGGCAAATCAGAGAAATTCCATTAGAAAAAAGGATTTATGAGTATGTTCGGTATAGCTTTTATATTCCCGGATTAGATTTTTACGAACAATAAATTATTATTACGCGATAAACCTTATGAACATTACTAATTGCGCAATTACAGGCTACCCATTGAAACCTGGCGAACTCAAACCACTAACATCAACAACTATTGAATATGAAACTCAGACCGTCGGCAAAGTGAAAATTACTATTCCAGCTTATAATGAATTATATAGTGGAAGTTTTGAACGTTATCTGATTGCGGGAATTTGCAAACACAGAACATTAAATGATTTAGAACCGCTATTGATCGACAGCCAATTCATCAGGGAAGGTTACAAAAACGAAAATCCACCCGTAGAATTTGAAGAAAAATGTTACGCATTGTTGAAGGTGCTTTATACTGAGGGGGGTAAGGAAAATAAGGAATTTGAACTAAATTCGACAAGAGATTTTCCATTGGCCTATGCAGATAACGAAGAGTTTTGTCGTATAGTAGATCAACTCGAAAATAGCCATCATATTACGGTACGGAAAACTCACAGGATGGCTCGTGGAAATGATGTAAAGCTATTTATGGGTGTAAAGCTAACATCAACTGGAAAAAATGAGGCCCAAAAAGCATTACCAAAGATGCCGATGGTTAATTTGGTAAATCAAACGATATCAACCGGTGACGTAGAAGTTGATGCAAAAATCAATCATGCACGTAATTTATTTTTCTCCGAGCCAACCTCTTTGGACAAAATGCGTTCGGCGTGTGAAACACTAAGTTATATCCTGGAGCCACTTAGAGAAGACCTTAAAACCTATTTTGGACAAAAAGATGTTGCCGACTTCTTTCAGATCGTTAATACGTTTGACATTCGGCATAACAAAGAAATGACTAAAAATATCGTATTTCCTGAACAGTTGGAATGGGTATTTTACACCCTTTTGAACACAATAAACACCTATACTAAAATCAAAAACAGATAATCATTCAAAGTGTGGGAAAAAACGACTAATGAAATATTTACGATAAAGTTGCTTTATTTTTCGAGCTATTATGTCGTCCCGGCGGTGTCATGAAAATTATTTCTCGGGATTTTTTTATCTAATTTCCACATCTTTAAAACCCTGGTCATCGAACAGTCTATGTCATTATAGGCTCTGAACCAGGGATTGATATCACATAAGCTGTTGGTATAATCCGGAAGACCTTGATGGGTTGCAGATGCTTTGCAAAAGTCCTTCATGCCACAGGAGCGTGTCGATCCTAATATTACTTTTAGAATATCAGAGATTACCCAATTAAGATCTGGCTGAATCATTTTATCTGCTAATTGTTCAATAATAATAAAAGTAGCATTTGCGTTCTCATTAAGTTGAAGCGGCCCTCCAATATTTTTCATTGTGAGATCAAGTTCAGGGTTATCATAGAATGAACCATGCAGTATAATGTCCAAAGGAAATGAAATATTTCTATTGCGTAAGCCAACTGCATGATCGATAATGTGATCCATCCAGGTAACGTTAGCTTCATAGGCTTCCGCTGGAAAGTAGCCTTTTAAATAGATTCTTGCAATCTGTCCAAGCGTACTCAGCATTTGGATACGGTTAAGTTTCCAGCCCTGGAATTCAAAAATCTCATTTTTAAAGAACTCATATATGTCCTTTGGATCGTTGGATTCAAACCCGCTGGCCTTTAGCTTTAAGAGATAGTTATAATATGTCGGCCCAGGTTCAGCGCTCATCAGGGCAACATCACAGAGGGCAAAGATGTTGAGTTTATTCGCGGCAAATTCAGGAAATATAAATCTTGCCATGAGTTCAGCACTATGATATGGAAATGTCGGAGCTAGCGGACTGGCTGGAAAAATTTGCTTTTCACCGATATAGGCCATACTTTCATTAACAGCTAAAGCACCGAAAAGATATTCCTGGCCGTTATTATAAACGATCACTACCTCCGGGATGTCTATACCATCACTGGATATTACGCCAGTCTTCCGGACTTTGATCTCGTCGATCTCAACTGAATGACCGATGTTGTGCATTGAGCCATTCAATACTTGTCCGATCTTTGCCGATATATTCACGCCAGAATCTATTAGCTCAGCAGGGATCGGAACGTTGAAAACCGCGTTGCCATTTTCAATGAATTTCCGGCAATAATGAAGATATTCGCCCATCCTGATGATGTTACTTAAACCGTGAAATGTACCCACATCTTGGATATAGTGCATATATTCATGAAAATAAGTACTGGCTGTGCTTTCGCTGAGGTTTTGAATATCCAAAAATGACTCGCCGGACCTGACAGCCATCTTAAAGAATGAAGGAAGATACCCGCCTGTGGCTGTATAAAGTTGTAACTGGTCTATCGTCATAAATTGTAATTCTTCTTAAAGCAAGGGTATTTTTTATCCGGCCTTTTGATTTCTCAACCTGCTAAAGCTAAATTTTGCATTCAATGTATCCGTCATGTATTGGCTGAATGTCTTCGCATGCACAGTTACCGTACCGTTGAGAAAGCCATGCACGTTTTCAGATATGTTTGTAGGGAAACCGGCGCGCATCTGATCGGAAGCTGCAAAGATCTTTAGCATGACCATCAAGTCAAATTCATTCTTCTTAAACGAGGGATCAATTATTTCGATTTGTATATTACTATTTTCTTGCAAAGCTGTCCTGATACTGGAGTTAATATGTTCGTCTCCAAAGGAATATCCAACGATAATCAGTTTATCACAGCATATACAATCCCTGTCAAATGCCGCCTGCATTTGTTTAAAAGGAGAGAATATAGCTCTCTGAGTTTTTTGGTAACCGGTGATGAAATTCGTTAAGAAAACCGTTTTGCCTTTTTCGCTTTGAAAAGTTGGAAATTCGTCGGTGTTCTGTTCTAAATAGGCACCACAGGCTAAATAAAACTCCGGCAGTTCCAATTGATACTGGTTTAATGCCCTGACACGCCAAAACACGCTGCCATGCAGATTATAATGGGTATGGGAATCCTGATCTTCAAGTATCCGCCTAACCTGCGGTTTTAACTGATCAGTATAACCAATAACATCGCCACAATCAAATCCTTCAAAAATTTCATATTTGTAGGGTGATTGCGCCATCAATATTTTAAAGTTTCTATCATAATTAAGCGTGTACATGCGCAACACGTCGTTACCATTGATAAGATTCACCCAATCCTGAAAAAGCCTGTTCATCTCGGCATTTTGTTCGGTAAGAACATTGGTTTTGCTGACCGTATGATAGGCATATTGTTCTATTTCTATGGTAATGTCTGTTAGAAGATGGGCAAGTAGTTGTTGCAGAAAGAATTGTTCGGGTGTTTCTTCTCCGCGGTTCATAATTGCCCATTCATCGTCTTTTCCAGGTATATGCAGTTTGTAAAGTTGTTTTACCTCACCGCCAATAACGGAAAAATTTAAGATCTCATCTTCGAAGTTGATATTGAAAAATGATTTCATCAATGCCGGCACTTTCTTACGCAGACCGTGATTGGCATAGTAGACGATCAATTCTTCGATAACATTGATAATCGTTTCGAAATTTATATCTGCCTCATCATAGCCAGGTACTTCTAGAAGTTTTTTATAAATAAAATCTGTAATACGGGTTTTGCCATCCCTGGTGTAAAATCCCCGTTCCCTTATAAGTTTAGTCAGGTCTGGTGTTTTAGGACCGCCCCAATCAATCACAGCCCCGGCACCAAATAGGATAACATTTCTCTTTCTAGTCATAGGGAAAGTTAACCATTTTTAAATCCATATACAGTTGTATCCTGATTTTAGTCTTACGATTTATCAGGACTGCCAATATTTCTCAGGCAACTACCGCCTTCAACTCTTTGTCCTGCGTGGATCATCCGCCATTTAATCACTTCCGTCATTCCGCGGTCTATTACGTTGCCATTATATCCTACTAATTTCAGTATTAGCATGGAGCTCAGCATGACCAGGCGGTTTGCCAGTATACTAAGTAATTCCTGGTCATTTAAAATCGTATTTTTATTACGAGGTAGGTTGCCATGCAGAAAAAGGTTACGACTGTTGATACATTCCTTTTCTTCCAGGTTCAGTATGATGCCCATTTGATCAAATGCCGAAGTTAGTTTACTGGAATTTGGCTTATTATTGATGATGTTAATTTTATTGGTCAACATGGTCAGCTGATCTTTTTTCAGACGATCTGCGTATTTCTTGATCACTTTGTTCAAATCGTAAAGCAGCCCC
The DNA here is from genome assembly GCA_035547875.1 of Mucilaginibacter sp. Taxonomy (GTDB): domain Bacteria; phylum Bacteroidota; class Bacteroidia; order Sphingobacteriales; family Sphingobacteriaceae; genus Mucilaginibacter. The sequence goes on from DASZTX010000056.1 coordinate 7,421, forward strand.
CTTGAAACCGTTTTATCATCAATAATTTTTTCTGCTGCGGTTTTTTCCTGAATCTTTCTAGTGATTGTCTCAAGAGCTACCGCACCCAATGATGCTTGAGAACAACCTTTTAAGGTACTGGCTTCAATCAGTAGATAGGCCGAACGTAAGTATTCTTTATCATGATACAACAGGTTTACCAATTTATTAAATTGTATACTGGTCAATTGCCTTTGTTCTCTAGGGACATCTGCATAATTGCCAGAGTCCATTATAGGTTTGTCGGAAAGTATTTCGGAATCAAAATTTTCATAATAAAAGGAAATCCTATCTTTATTTTCAACCTTTTTTACAGTAAAATAGTAAATCATGCTACGCATGTAAAAACCATTGAGAAAGCCATAGGCGGTTATCACCGCATCTACAATTGTTTCAAATTGATCGAAATCAATTTGGCCATTAGGATTAATAATGAAATAACCATTATCCGCATCAATAACCTCATGATAAAATAAAAAATCAACCTTCCCAACTTTAAGCGCTACAGCATTAAAAAAGCCATTGTCTTCTTTATATGTTTTCAAATCAAAAATTAATCCTGACGAGTAAGGATTGAATTTGGCTTTATTATACTTTATATAAGCTTTTTGTCTTGATTGCTTCCAGATACTGTCATCTACGTCTCCTCTAAATGACTTAATTTCAACATTAAAATTACATGGAGTGTCTTCTTGAAGACCTCTTGACCCTTTTAGTACGTCAACGTTTTTTATATGGATAACCATCCCATCTGTAACCAAAGCAAATGGTCTTTGAAAAAAATAATTTAAATCAATACCTTTCTTTTGTTCATCAGGTTGCAGAGTAAAATCGAGTTTGAAATTATTACTATCCTCGATTTGAAACTTTGAATCTATTGCCAACCCCTTTTCAGTTGTGATTAATTTATAGGGTGTTTTGCCGTTTTCGATAATATCGATCATGTTTAGTACGGCTCTGTCTGGTTCTAACATTTTACTTATCTAGTAGTCATAAAAGTAAATTAAAAATCCTTAGTAGAGACTTTTTATCATCTCTACTAAGGATATATTTGATTGGAATAATTGCATGCAGAAAAAGATGCTATTTCCCGTATTTCGTCAATTTTTCCCAGCCATCTTTCTCTTTCATTTTCTCAGGCAGAGTGGCCAGGATACCTAAATCGCGCAAAAATTCTGAAGACATAGGGGTATCCTTCCACCCGTAACGCCCCTCATTTTCATGAGGGGCGTTTTTTATTTAGATTTTCCGAGCACTGCATCTTTTGGCAACAGGAATTGATCAACTATTTTTTTTCGGCTTTAAAGGCGCGCCCTATAAGCATCCAGACACATTTATTACAATTGATAAAATTGCGCAAAGGTAACTTTTTAGAGGTGGCGATGGCCATATTACTGCCTACTTGACCCGGCCATGATTGCGTCATGTACCTTATAAAACAGCGTCTCCGAAATCAAAGGGATATGCGGGCCCTGAACCAATTGTGCCGGTTATGTTCGTGGGCCGGGGGCTAAAACGGGTAAGCAATATCGACCAGACCGTCGAAGCATTCTACTGCAGGCACAGCCGTTATAATGAGAAAAGGTTTATTGCCATAGTCGCCAGAGCGCCATCATGTAAACGCCTAAAAAGCCTGCAATATACAGCATCAGTTCAAACGCAGTCTCCGGAAAAAAGGGCGACTGAAAAATATAGGCCAGTCCCAAGAGTAGCCAGATCAGTCCTGAGCCAATGGACAGGATCATCCGCCTCTCCCGGCTGAACCTGCCGGAAGGCGTCGGACGAAGAGTTGGCCGCTCCGAAAAATCAGTCTCCAGTATATCAGCCAGCAGGTTAAGCGTATATTGGCGAGGACTGACCTCTCCGCGTTCGATGCGCTGCACCGAACGCAGGCTGATGCCACTTAATTCTGCCAGTTGCTGTTGTGTATATTTCTTTTTGTTGCGGCCGACTTTTACCAACTGGCCGATGGGATTGATCCGTTTCATTCACGCTGTTTAAAATTGCACGCCATTTGACGACATTGATACGACATATTGTGTTTGCCATCGGTAATTAGAACACCGGAGATTATTTTTGTTACATGAAAATATCGTTACAACAGTTGCCGTCCGGGCTCAAAATCGTGCTGTTTATAGGCTGTTTCACCGTGCTATTGGTGATAGCCGGCTTCCTGCAGTTCTTTTTTCCGCCTACTTTACATAAGCTGGTGTTTGGTATTTTTGGTAGTGCCGGTGGCTTGTTTGTGGTTTGGCTTTTTAGCATGCTCCGAGCGTTTAGCTGGGCGGAAACAGGTATTCGGCTGAACCGCCGCAGTCCAATTGAATTCCTCCTGGGGGTGGTCATTGGCCTGTTCTTTTTCCTCGCCGTTTTGATGGCTTTTATTGGCTTAACTCCGGTTAGCATTCGCTTTTCGGGACATGGGCTTTCTGTGGAAATATTGTTGCAGGTTTTATCACTGCTGCCGCTTGCACTGATGGAAGAGATCGCCTTCAGGTCCTATCCGCAGCAGGAACTGGATCGGCAATATGGGATCTGGGTCAGTCAGATTGTTATGGCCCTGGTGTTCGGCTTGTACCATATCCTATATGGCTGGGATCCGTTAACGGCGTTCAGCGGGCCTTTTGTATGGGCTTTTCTGTTTGGTTTAGCGGCCATTGTTTCACAGGGGATCGCCCTGCCCATGGGTGTCCATTTCAGCCTCAATGCCGGTCAGCTCATTGTTGGGCTGAACGGGGTCTCGCCTGCAGCCCTATGGGTAATAAACAATCCGCACGGCATGGCACAGGCCGTTCAGCGGCAAAGCCAGCTGACTGGCCTGTGTTTGCATGGCGCGATGTTAATCATTTTAATACTGCTTACTTTTTACTGGAGCCGTCGGCAGAAAAAGGTAGCTGCCTTTACAGATAGTTAATATCCGCATTAAAAGTGTTTGTGATTCAGGCGACTCTCCGGGTAGGAGACGATGCTGTGTTTAATGAATCCACTTGCATTACGACAAGCTACTTTACTTCTTTTGCGCTTTGTTCCTCTTTAGGATATCCTCGCAGAAAAAAACACCTGCTTCATCGATCTTTTTTTGTCGGCTGGTTCGTTTTGCTGCTCTTTGTGGCAAAAAATATCATGAAAAAGTTTCTAAATACGCACCCGTGGACAAAAGTACTTCTTTACTTTATCGCTCTTGTAATCGCTGCTGCCACAGCCTTTACCATTCCCTTTCTTGGCGATTTCTGGTTCTTTATGCTGGTCTCGGTAATATCCAGCTGGCTGTTATTGAGATTGGAAGAAAAAAATCTTAGTGATCTGCATTTGATCCCGGCAAACCGCCGGAGCTGGTTACAATGGGGACTTGGTACGCTCGCGGGATGTGGGTTACTGGTCGTAACAGCAATTGTAACGATTTTAACTACAGGCGACGAATGGCATTTTAACGGAATCACAAACCCGGTTTATGTCATTGTCGTTTTTCTGACCTGTTTTTGGTCGGCTATCGTACAGGAGTTTGTATTTCGGGGGTATCCTTTTCAAACCATGCTGCGTCATTACAGCGCATGGAAAGCTCAATTGGTTATACTTATTCCCTTCGCGATGATGCACATGCATTTCGGAATGAGCCTGCAGGAGGTATTGCTTACCACGCTGACGACCGGAATCGGGTCCGTTCTCTTTGGACTGGCTTATATCAGAACCCAACACCTTGCGCTTCCGGTTGGATTGCACTTGGGATGGAATTTTGCGCAGGCATTGATCCCGCGTACCGCCGGCGGCTCCGCTACAACACTGATCATGGTATCCGGAGATCAGCATCAATACAATTTCCTGAATGTAATTATGCCGTTCATTGTCGTGACAGGAGCAGCCATCTGTTTGCTGCTTATCCGGAATAACAGGGCGAGAACCGAAAATATGGTTTGATGATGAGGGGGTTAAAATCTTCACGGCCACTTGGTACATTCTTTCGTGCCTTGCTCTTTTATCTATCGGCAACACTGATTTTTATAGGGGTTGGTTCATCTGGAATTGAATCCGGAAACATCGATACGACTTTCGTAAAGATGGCAATAGCCGCTTTGCTCACTTTTGTTTTATCGCTGATATTTGTTCGCCTGGAAGGAATAACATTGGCCGGTATAGGATTAAGCTTTTCGGGACATACTTTACAACGGTTTTTAGGTGGATCGGCTATCGGTTTACTGATGGCATCGCTGCAGCCGGTAGTTCTTCTTATTCACGGACATTTTCATCTGGAATGTGTACACCCTTCTTTTGGAATAATTGTCTTTAATTTACTTTTTTACTTGGCTGCCGCCTGCCGTGAAGAAATTACTTTTCGGGGGTATCCGTTCCGGCGGCTCGACGAGCGTTTCGGCCCTTGGATTGCCCAGGGAATTATGTTTGTGCTGTTTGCTTTGGAGCATAAGGCCGGAGGAATGAGCTGGATAACCTCATTTATCGGGGCGGGGACGGGCGCCCTGCTTTTCGGTGTAGCTGCGTTAAAGAGCCGGGGTCTGGCCTTGCCCGTTGGATTGCATTTCGCCTGGAACGTTGGTCAATGGTTGTGGGGTTTTAAAAATTCGCCCGGTTTCTGGCAGGCAACGGTTGAAAATGGCTACGCCGCACAGGAAGAAAAAGTGGGCTACGCCGTTTACCTGCTTGCCGCCGGTTTGGCTGCAATCGGGATTTGTCTTTACTACCGTAATCGCGTTAACCGGGCTGTAAATTGATTGTCTTACTCATAAATATATCGCAACTTTACGTGTATGCATCCTTTTCGCCGCATCAGTTTACTCACTCCTTCGCGTGTTCAGCGGGCCTTATTCCATCTGTTATTCTGGTTGGTGCTTTTCGTTGTACGTCTCTACCTTACGCTGATTACGTTTAATGTTTACGGCGGTTTTCCGGTTGAAAGTTCATTGATGCTTACGTTGATAAGCACCATCCTGATCGCAGCAGTTTATTATCTGTTCAGCGGTCCCGTTTGGGTATTACTCGCGGGTCGCCGTTTTACAAGGGCGATCATTTTTATCGCAGCGACTGTCATAGCTTATACCTCGCTGGATGCGGTATTTGAACGACTGTTAATACAAAATTGCAGTTCGTGCCTTGTAATACTTAACCATAATCAGCCAGCGTATTATCATTTACTGCAATCAGGATTTATTAACATTATGCTGAAGCGACTGTTAAGCCTCGGCACGCCTTTTTCGCTTCTGCTCACATTAAGCATACCGCTATCTTTAAAACTGGCACTGAACGGCTGGCGTAATCAGGTGCGTGCGCTTCAATTATCCAAACAAAATATCGAACTGGAATTTAATTTTCTGAAAGCGCAGATCAATCCTCATTTCCTGTTCAATACCATGAATAATATTTATGGACTGATATTGAAGAACGACAACGGGCGATCTGCGGATTTGATGGCGCGTTTATCCGGACTGCTGCGTTATATGCTATATGAAACCAACGAAAGTCATGCACCATTGCAGAAGGAACTAAAACTTTTAAGCGATTATTTTGAATTGGAGAAAATAAGGCTGAATGAAACAACGGTAACAATTGATATTCGTACCGATGCCAATGATTATGAGTGGCCTCCTTTGCTGCTTATGCCGCTTTTAGAGAACGCATTTAAGTTTGGTTCGGACGATGCTGGCGCATATATTCATCTGTTTCTTGATGTTCATCAGGGTAAATTACGGCTGACGCTGGATAATACCGTTGATATTCAAAGGCTGCGGAATACGGATGGAGGGATTGGACTCGCAAATTTCCGGAAGCGTCTCGATCTGTACTATCCGGAGCGTTATTGGTACGAGTCTGGCTTTCAGGATGGAGTTTATTCTGTAAATTTATCGATTGATCTATGAAAAAAATCGGTTGCCTGGTGGTGGATGACGAACCTATCGCCCGCGATATTTTGAAGACTTATATTGAGCGCCTCCCAGAACTTAGCTTACTCGGCGATTGTAAAAATGCAACCGAAGCCTATCAGGCTTTGTATGATTTTCCCGTTGATGTGATCTTTCTGGACGTACAAATGCCTGTCATCACCGGGACGACATTTCTACGGTCGCTGCACAAACCACCGTTAATTATCTTTACAACCGCATATCCCCAATATGCGGTCGAAGGCTTTGAGTTAAACTCCGTTGACTATCTCCTGAAACCAATTACGTTCGAACGATTTTGCCAGGGCATACAAAAAGTGAAGGATCGTATGGACGGACATAGCCTTTCTGTCGTCGCAAAAGGAAAAGTCCCATACATCTTTATTAAGCAGGATAGTAAACTGGTAAAGGTTGATTTCGACGACTTGTGTTATATACAGGCTGAGCGTGACTTCTGTTCGTTGTATCTCGTCAACGGAACGCGTTTGCTTGCAGGAATGCATCTGAAAATGCTCGAAGATATTTTGCCCTCAGAAAAATTTGTGCGTGTACATCGTTCCTATATCGTCAGTATCGATAAGATCAGGATTATAAAGGGTAATATTGTAGAAACAGACAATGCGGAAATTCCTATCGGCAATAATTATCGCGAAGGTTTGTTCAAGGTGATCCGGATCGGATAAGTACTATACCACATCGGCAACACTATCCATTTTATCTTCCGCAGCATTTTTCTTTTTTGTTTTCACATCACAATCGTAGCCGAACAGACAGCGGTCTTTGATCATTTCTGCAACGTCCGCAGGCACAAATTCCTCCCAGCCTTTTGCTCCCTCTTTAATCAGTTCAAGGACCTTGTCGGTCTGGACATGCAGATTGTTTTCATTGTAATGTCTGATGTCCTCTATTTTATTATTCGATATCAGGTAGCGATAAAGATCGATCAGGTGCGCCGGCGGGTGAAACCGCAGACAGTTGAAGATAACCCCATCCCGGAGGGTAGGGTAGATGAACAATTTAACCTTCCGGCTGAACAGCGTCGCAAATGATTCCAGAATGCCTCCAGCCAGATCCTGATAGTGTTCTTCTGAAAAGATGTATTCGAGGTTGGGAAAACCCATCACCACGCCCATCTTTAACTTGGTGATCTTTGACAGATAGGCCACCAGTTTATAATATTCGTGGAAGTTGGAGATCATTACTGTCTGGCCGAGAGAACAAAGAATATCTACACGGTCAAGAAAATCCTTCTCATCAATTTCTGCCGTCTCTCCTGCATTCCTTTCCTTTAGCGCCTGAAGGGTAAGCTCTGTGAGTACCATCACATTTTCCTTGTCAACATCTGCCTCCTGCAAAAATTGCTTGACACCTGTGTTCAGCATATCCAGATGGACGTTAATGATAGGGCGGAAACGGCCACGGATCACTACAATATGTTTTTTGTAAAGAACTTCGGATGGTTGCAGGTTTTTTCCATCGGGGCCAAATACGGCGGCGTCTGAGAAGCCATACTTAACAAGATGAAGGCTCATGAGCCGGTTATCTACCTTTTCAAAATTCGGCCCCTCAAAGCGGATCATATCAATCTGAATGGCATCCTTTGACAAGTTGTCCATCAGCGAAAGCAAAAATACAGGCGGGTATTCGTGATAATAGAAGCAGGCATAAATAAGATTTACGCCCAGGATACCTACAGCCTGTTGCTGCAGGTTATTATCATTATCCAACAGTTTCAAATGTATTACGACATCGTTGAATTTGCCGCCGGGTTCAAGCTGGAACCGGACACCCATCCAGCCGTGGCCATCATTGGACTTTTGGTAGTTGAGCGCCGAAATAGTATCGGAAAATGCAAAAAAAGTGGTCTTGTTGCCCCGTTGTTTGTTGAGACGTTCTATCAGCAGACCGTATTCATGTTCGAGCATCGCAATCAGGCGCGACTCGCTTACGTAACGCTGCCCCGGTTTTGTTCCGTAAATGGCGTCAGAAAAAACCATATCATAGGCCGACATGGTTTTGGCAACCGTTCCTGAAGAGGCCCCGGCTTTAAAGAAGTTTGCGGCAACATCTTGTCCGGCTCCTATCTCTGCAAAAGAACCGTAAATATCGGGGTCGAGGTTGATGGCGAGCGCCTTTTGTTTGGTCCCAATATCTTTGTTGTGAAGAATATCCATAACAGCGGCGAATTACAGCATAAAAGTACGGTTTTTTAGCGGCTTTTTTCTGTATAAGGGTGACGGGCGAGACATTTTTCTAAAAATATTAAAGCATTTTCTCCAATTATTTTCCCCCGCCGCAGTAAAAAAAGTATGCATATGGAACATTGTGGAGATTAATGTTCAAAAGCCTTTTTTGATTATTTCTGGCCGGATTTCTTCTAAAACCGTATAAGTTTTTGGTGCATTTCCAGCAGTTTGATTCCTCAGTTTTTTGAATGAATTTTCTTCTCCGGTAAGGCGATAACGGTAACAATTTTAAAACTTTACGTGCTGAACCTTGTTAAATTCATGTTGATTATAAACGGATTATAGTCTTTTTTAATAACAAATCTACATACCTATGAAAATTAAGTTTTTGCTGCCGGTTATATTGTTGGCAGCAGTTTTAGCACAGAGCAGTTGCGTAAGCAACAAAAAGTATGCGGCTTTACAGGCCGATTACAATAAGTCGCTGGACACCAATGCAAAACTTAAACAAAGTTGGCAGGTGACACAGCAGGAGCTTTCCGGATCAAGGGCAAGGGTGACCAGTCTGGAAGAACAGATCGAAGCAGCAAAAAGTAACGCGGCGGCTTTGCAGGAAGCCCTTAACAAATGTCTCGCAGGCAACAACCAGGGTAACGCCAATATCGCGAAACTTGCCGATCAGATCACCGCTTCGGATAAGTATATCCGGCACCTGGTCGAACTTAAGAACAAAAGCGACTCACTTAACCTCGTGCTGACCAATAATCTCACGCGTTCGTTAAGCCAGGCTGAAATGCACGACGTTGACGTAAAGGTTTTGAAGGGGGTTGTGTACATTTCTCTGTCGGACAATATGCTTTATAAGTCCGGTAGCTACGAAATATCACCTAAAGCAGGTGACGTATTGAGTAAGGTGGCTAAGATCATCAACGATTATTCAAGCTACGATGTATTGGTGGAAGGCAATACGGATAACGTTCCGATCAAACAGACCAACATCCGGAATAACTGGGATTTAAGTGCATTGAGAGCGTCATCTGTGGTTCAATCGTTACAGAACAACTACAATGTTGATCCAAAACGTTTAACTGCCGGAGGTCGTGGAGAATACAACCCGGTTGCTGATAATGGCACAGAGGCGGGCAGAAGCAAGAACAGGCGCACACAGATCATTATCACACCTAAACTGGATCAGTTTATGTCGTTGATCGGTAAAGGTGATGAAACGCCAAAAGAATAATTAAATAATACTTTTTAATTAAAGAGGCTGGTCCAACATGTGGATCAGCCTCTTTTTTTTTTAATTTTTTACGCGGTTTTGTTCACTTTCGGCTGCGTTGTCATTATGCCTGCGCTGCCCGGCAATGGCTTTGCCAAAACGGTAGCTGAGCGAAAGTACAGCCGTGCGTGTATCGCTCACGTTGCGGTAGTCTGCTCTTGTGTTGGCCAGGTTATTAATGTCGCCGCTGTTAGTAAAAGTGTGGAATAAGTCATTGACCACCAGTTTAATCGTCGTAGATGGTGAAAGCTTTTTTGACAGTGCGGTGTTGATCTTGCCGCGCGCACCTACAACAAATTGACCGTGTGTTATTTTGCTCTGATAGCCGCCATCCAGTTGTGCCGTCCAGTCTTTGCCAAGTTTAAATTCCGTCATCGGTCTGATAAAATAAAAGGTTCCTTGTGTATTTAGTTCCCCTGTGTAAAAATCGCTTATGGTATGCACGTTTTGAGCGAAAGCAAATAAATGAAAGTTAAACCACTGGGTGATATCAAATGCCGCATCAATGGAAACGCCCTTGTTGATCGTTTTTCCAAGGTTGCCCGGTCGGCTGTAATAAATGCCATCCACTATTTCAATGGTTTCATTTACATCGTCTTTGCTTTTGCTATAACTGAATTCTACGTTAACATTTTTCCAGGTATAGGAAAGCGCCATGTTCTGGGTGTACGACGGCTTTAAAAAGGGATTTCCGGTATAATAGGTGAATTTATCGATTGGCGAAAGAAATGGATCAAGATCTTGATAATAAGGCCGGTCTATTCTTCGCCCATAATTAAAGGCAATTTGCTGTTTTCCGGCAGAGTCAAGTTTATATTGCAGGTAAAAGGTGGGAAAAATAGCGTTGTAATTTCGTTTGAACACCGAATCGGGCTTTTGCGCATTTCCAAGTTGATGCCCGTTGGAGGTGGTGTTCTCAAACCGTAAGCCTGCCTGCACCGAAATTCGCGTAAAATCTTTATTGGCATTAATATAAGCTGCGTTTATCTGCTCCCGGTACAGGAAATGGTTGGTCTTCCCGTAATCTGGCGTTGTGACATTGTTTGCCGTGTAAAAATAATTGGCAATATTATCTGTTCGCGTTAAGCTGCTCTTTAAGCCGGCCGCTAATTTTATCCCGTTCGCTAATGGATGAGAATAATCTGTTTTTGCAGCAAAAATGTTTATTTGGGCTGGCAGATTTCCGGTCAGCAGGTCAGCATTGGTTATCGTGCCGTCGGGTAAATAGCTTTTGTTATCAAACGACTGCCGGTTGTTGTCGCTGTATTTCAGATAATCAAAATCCGCTGTTATTTCCTTACCGTTTTTATCAAACTGGTGTCTGTAGTTCAGGCTTGCGCCGCCGTTATTAAAATTGAGATGCTCTTTATTATAGGCAATGATCGTTGAATCAAGCATGTTTTGCGCATCAAGCAATTTACTGGTTGCAATCGTGTTTTCGTCACCAGGATGCAGCAACCCGTTCAGGCCGATGCCCCAGGTCGTTTTTTCAGAAGCATAATAGTCGATTGCAAGTCTTCCGCTTAATGATGCCGATGTTCTGCGTATATAAGAGTTTTGCAGAAAATTGGAGGAAATGTCTCCCTGATCGTTCAGAAAATGGCGGTTGATGTCCAAGTCGTTAAAATTGCTGCTGGTGCTGTATCCGAAGTTCCCGGTAACATTTACTTTATTGTTCCGGTAGTTGAAATTGAAACTGTTGTTCGTTTTACCATAATGGCCCTGGGAATAGCTGAGGTTAAGGCTGCCATTAAATCCCTTTACTTTTGATCGTTTAATCCGGATATTGATCACCCCACCATTACCTGCAGCATCATATTTTGCAGGTGGATTGCTCATCAGTTCTATCTGATCGAGTGTGGATGAAGGCAGCGAACGCAGATAGTTTTCAAGTTGTACGCCATCCAGATAAGTTGGCTTATCATCGATAAAGATCGTTACGCCTTTTCCCTTTAAATTGATCGCACCGTTGGCATCGACCTGTACGCCGGGCGCCTTTTCCAGCACATCCAGCGCAGTGGAGCCTGTGTTACTGATCAGGGCGTCAACATTCATTACGGTGCGGTCTATTTTATGTTCTATCAACGGTTTACTGGACGATATGGTGACTTCTTTCAGCATGTTATCGTTTTGTTTTAAAACCATGTCCGGCAAGGTTTTATCCGTAGTTACAGAAAAGGGCTCGCTGTTGAATGGCATATAGCCCATCATACTGACAGAAATAAAATAACTGCCTTTTTGCTGATGCTGAAATAAAAATACGCCCGATGAATTGGCCAGCTCAGTTTTTATTAATACAGAGTCGGCAGATCGTTTCAGATAGATGGTCGCACCATCCAGCGGCGTGCCGTTAGCCGCCAGTATTTTACCGGTGATCTGAAAACCCTGCTGGGCCTGTGCAAAAGTTGAGGCAATAGTCAGCCACGCGGCAAAAAAAGCCGTTATTTTAATTTTCATATTTTATAATGATTACTGGTTAAGTTGTTTGTTCTCTTGTTGTTAACAGATCTGTTAAGGGTGTTTTTTGATTAAATCAGGGCAATAATTGCCCATCCACTTTTAAAGCGGGTAATATTATATTGTATTTTTTATGATTATTAGTCCTTGGGTGCGTTTACGACGCTGTTAGATTCGCGTTTGGTTGATTCATCATAGTTATACATCCAGGACCATTCGCCATTGGTGTTTTTAACATATCTGGATTTATACTTCTGGTAAATCGCGTCAGGCTGTTTTTTTCCATTTACAATAAATTCCGAAGTGCTTATCTTAAAAGACAGGTTGTCTTTTGTCGTGATGATGCCATCGCTTATCAGCTCAGTTATCATTCTGTCGGTTCTTTCATTATCCTTAAGCGCCGAATAAGGTTTATATTCAGACGTTTCCGGAGTGTAAGGTGTTTTATTATAATCCGATCCCGATTTTATATAAGATTTCGGATCATAGGCATTTTTAGCCGATTTTACATAGTTGGAATGCTCTTTTTTATAAGCTTGTGTAATGGAATCTGCAATTCGCTGATCTTTCAGAAGATTCAGCTTCCCTTGTATGCCCAGGGCGTTGAGCTTGTCTGTTATTTTTGAATTTTGGGCTTTCAAACTCACCAGGGCGGAATCCGTTCTGGATAAAGCTTTCTGGTAATTGTTGTCCGGATAATATGGAGTTACATCAGCTTGTGTCGCCGCTTTTGCGCGATCGTCGGCGGCATCATGCACTTCGCCATAACCTGACGGGCTGTCGTTCGGTATTCTTTCTATCACCGAATGGTAAGCCGGTATTTTATCATTTGGAATGGTTTTGCCGTTCACCTGCATCGATGTCAGTAATTTCTGCCGGTAATTTAACTGATATAGCGTGCCATTTTCCTTATATAACTGGCTGATATAGGGTCCGTTCAAAACAGTCATAGAGGTGTTGTTGCCTATTTCGGCTGGTTTAAATACCCTTAATTTGTTCGAGATACTGTCCGCTTTACCAGTCTGCTCTTTTTTGACGTTAACAGGTTCGGGGGGAAGCCCGGTTTTCTCTTTTTTTGTGGTCTTATCATCGTGCGAGATCACTTTGACTGTATGATCCACCAGCTTGTTTATCTTTTCAGCATTGGTAAACGCCGCTGCCAGCAGGCAGGTTGCACCCAGGCATATTGCCAGTAATGATTTTTCAATACGGTTCAACGACTGGTTATTGTTGGATATGATGCGCGTTACACGGTTTTTCAAATGATTTTTATTCCCCTTTAAAGCCATCGCAAGGGCGGGTGAAGATGCGTTAAATTCCTGGCATGATACCAGCGCCTTGATATAATTGACCTTGTTGCTGCTTCGAGATACCGCTATGTCGTCACAGCAGTTTTCGCGTTCGGTTTTTATCAAAGCGGACACCCATAATACGGCGGGATTAAAAAAGAACAGGATTTCCAGTAAACTCTGCATCAGGTTTACAAGGTAGTCAGCACGGCGAATATGCGCCAGTTCATGGATCAGTATCGCTTCTATTTCTTCGGGTGGTAATGCAGTGAATAGTCCGGCGGGTATCAGTATCAGCGGTTTAAGGTGGCCGATCACCATAGGCACCTTCGCCAATCCTGATTCTGCGATTCGCACCGCATGACGTATGCCAAGCTCATTGGCAAGCTGCAGCAAACGTTTTATCCAGAATTCATCAGCTTTAAATATACTTCTGTGTTTTAAATAATAGATACCCTGTATCCCTGTAGCCAATTGCAAACAACGCACGCAAACTATTAAAAACCATATTAATACTATCGTTGCAGAGTTTCTGTTCAGATAGTCGATCGCAGAATCCGTAAAAGTTGTTTTTTGTACAGGGGGTAAATAATTAGTCTGTACCTGGGTAACAACCGGGGCTGTGTAATGATGATTGATCACCGGCAAAGCAGTTGCAGTTCCGGTATGCTTTAAAGCTAACGCAAACGTACATACGGTAGCAGCTGCAAACAACATAAGCGCGCCGATGAGCAGGTTGTATCTTTTTGATGGCGATGATTTCCGGGTAAATACGATGATTGCTGCGGTAAGACCCGAAAGAATGAGGCCCTGCCATAACGAATGTAGAAGTGTATCGCACAATGCCTGCATCAAATTATCCGGTAATATTTTTACAAAGAAGAGATTCATGGCTGATAGACTATAATTGTTAATCCTCTAAATTTTTTAACAGATCCTTAATTTCCTGTAATTCCTGGCGCGTAGTATTTTTATTGCCGATCAATTGCATGACGAGTTTACTGGCCGATCCGTTGTAGATCGAATCAACAAATTTGTCCAAAAGATGGGCTTTGGTTTTTTGTTCCTCTTCGGCAACGCTGTAAACATGTTTCATCTGGCTTTCGTCACGCGTAAGCAAACCCTTATCAACCATTATCTGCATAAACTTCAGGGTAGTGGTATAATTTACATCCTTTATTTTAAGCAGTTCGTTGTTTACTTCCCGTACAGTTGAAGGCCCGATCTGCCAGAGAACCTGTAGGATTTCAAGCTCAGATCGTGTCGGCTCCAGGGGTTTGTTTTGATCTTTCATATTCATTACGCTTCAAAGGTAGAAAATTTTTCGTACGAAACAAATTTTATGTAATAAATTTTTCGTACCTTTTAATATTATAGTCCGCATGTTTTCAAAACATATCTATTAATGTTATTAATAGTTTAATTGAAAATCACTATTTATGTAATAGTGTTAATATTATATCATTTATATTGTGATATTTTAATTCTTGACGGTCTTTATGTTATATTTGGTAAAAGTGGTTTTTAGTTTGAATACCATTTTTATAAAACATTCAGATATGAAAAAAGGATTATTGATTGATATGGACGGGGTGATATATAGCGGCGAAGAATTGATCCAGGGCGCAGATAAATTTATAGCTACGCTGCTTGAACAAAAAATCCCGTTTACTTTTATGACCAACAACAGTCAGCGAACGCGGTTGGAAGCGGTTCGTAAGTTAAAGCGATTGGGCATCAATGTAACCGAAGAGCACGTATATACCAGTGCGATGGCCACAGGGAAATTTCTTGGCGATCAGGGCCCGGGCGGTACAGCCTACGTGTTGGGGGAGGGCGGCCTCCTGACCAGTCTTCACGAAAACGGGATCACACTGGTGGATACCGATCCTGAATTTGTGGTGTTAGGGGAGGGGCGTAATTTTACGCTCGAAATGGTGCAGCGCGCGGTGGACATGATTTTGGGCGGTGCAAAATTTATCACCACCAACCGCGATCCTTCTCCTAAAAAGCCGGGATGGAATAACCTCGGTATTGCTGCCACTACAGCAATGATTGAAGAAGCGACAGGACGTAGGGCATTTGTCACCGGGAAACCAAGTCCGGTAATGATGCGCTCGGCACGAAAATATCTTGGCTTGGAAACAGCAGAAACAACAGTGGTGGGTGATACAATGGAGACTGATATACAGGGAGGCGTTCAAATGGGTTATAAAACCATCTTAGTATTATCCGGCATTTCGCAGAAAGATCAGCTTAGCCACTATGCGTTTAAACCCGATATGGTAGTAAGTTCGGTTGGTTCGATCGAATTTCCTTTAAAATGGTGGTAAATCAATAACCACTGCATTACATAAAAAGAATGCGCCACATCTTAATTCAGAGCGTGGCGCATTTTTACGTATTATTCTTCTGCCTTTCCTATTGTACCTCGTCAACATTCCATCCGTTTACGATAAAGTACGGCTTCTCTTTTCCGGCATCATTTGCTTCATAGCTGCATGTAAGTGTCCTGCTTTCGCCCGGCGCCAATGTGATGTAATTATCACTGAATATAACCGGAAGTATATCGTCGCCTCCTTTTCCTTTCAATGCTCGCAAATGAACAAAGAACGCGACGTTTTTGCCTGTGTTTTTAAGCGTGACGGTGTATAACGGATGCGCTGCATTCCCGGTGCTGGCATGTGTCATACTAACTGTCGCTTTCGGCATATCATTTAATGCTCCGTAATCGGCAAAAGAAGATTCCGGAGTATAATACCATGTTGACTTCTTCCAGTTCAGTTCATCCTTTTTTGATGACAGCCAGTACCAGTTGATACTTTTAATTTCCCCTTTTGCATCTGTCAGCTGAAGCCGTAAAAAATAAACATTGCTCAGGCCGCTTATTTCCGGCAAAGCAAAACATTCGTTTACGCCATCGGCTGCAACTCCTGTAACAAGTTCCCGGGTGTATTTTAAAGCACCATCAATATTATATACATCCGCTTTCACTTTTAGCCCTGAAAAATTCTGTAATAATGAATTGATAATGTTAACACTATTGGTATGATAGGAGTACATTACATGCAATGGCTCCATCGATTTTTTCATGCCAAAATACGTACCGGCAGGATAGAGGTAATAATCGTATGTGTGCCAGATAAGGCTTGGCCAGGGATTGCTCAGCATCCATTGCACCACGCCGGTTGCGTTATTGTATTTTTTCAGACCATAAGCTTCCATCATGGCGCGATGGCCTTCATAATTCTGTAGCTGTGCTTTGGCAATATAATCCATCATATTGGTTGGTTTGCCATAGCGCGCATATAAAGCAGTATCAAATATGTGCGTATTACCAAACTGCATGGTTCCGCAATGATATAGCCAGTCAGGATTATTATTATCAATTGAATCCTTCGGCAGAAATTTGATCAGGCTTTCATAGGGCGGAATCGAAGGCCCGGGAGATATTTCGGTCGCGAAACTCCATGCACCGCCGTACTTGGTGGTGTCGGCCTCCCAATACGCAGGTGGAACCCAGTCATAAGGCCCCGCCATTTTAACACCAGTCGGTCCCGATACCTTTGATGGGGTTTCGTTTGCGCTTGCGATGGTTGGATTCGGCCATTTTAAATCGGACTCAATGGCTAACCAGTCAGCTTCCACGGTCTTGTCTCTCGGTGGCATATCGCTGCCGTTCAGCCAGGTAAGCATCGATGGTTTATTGCGAAGCCAGTACATCACACTGCTGTCAGATGACATGGCAATACTTCTCTTGGCCGCGTCCCATCGTTCCGGATATTGCCATGCGCCGCAGCACATCCATCCGCTCATCACAAGCAGTCCCTCTTTATCGCATATTGAGTAAAAGTTGTCGTCCTCAAGTTTGCCTTCCGACCGGACGATATTCATATTCATATCTCTTACCAGTTTCAACTCCTGTTCCTGTCTCTTTCTCGAGCGGCGCTGAAAGATGTCGGGAGACCACGCCGCCCCGCGCAGCATAATCGGCTTGCCGTTGATCACAAATTTCCGGGCTTTATTATTATCCGTCAGTACTGAGGTTACCTCCCGGATGCCGAAATTCTCAGAAAGTGTGTTGCTGACTTTACCGTCAGTTACAGATGTCAGTTCTATCCGGTTCAATTCCGGTTTGCCATATTCCCATGGCCACCAAATCCTCGGATTTTTTATATTCAACTGAGGGTATTTGGTATTTGTAAATGTAACCTGTTTTTTTTCACGCGGTTTCAGCGCTATTTTCTGTTCAAAATCTACCGAACCATTTATTTTGCCTTTTATAACTGCTGTCTGTGGTTTTTCAGTATAATTTACCGCCATGGCATTTACCTCGAGATGAGCAACCGCCAGCGAAGGAAGGTCAAACTTCGTGGTAACCAGCGGATATTCCACACCTACTTTTCTGAAAGTTTTTAATTCGATATTATTAATAATGCCATTATTAAAGTCGGGTGGATAGTGGATCCAGTCGGCATAGTCAATAGCAAGGTCACCTCCTCTCTTATTAGGATTAAACGGCCTTTTTACTTCAATAGCAAGCACATTGATGCCTTTGAATTTAACGTTATTTGTAACATCAAGCTCGATGATACGAAACGGACCGGCAATCTGTGTTGAATCTGCTATCAGTTTGCCGTTTAGCCACACATTGGCTTTATAATTTATTCCCTGCAATTTTAAAACTACGTTTTTGCCGTTTTGTGATGCCGGAATGCCGAACGTTTTCCGGAACCACCAGGGCTTGTCTAAACGGGAATCATTTAGCTTTTCAAAGTTTTTGCCGTAAAAAGGATCAAAATCATAAACCTTATTTGCAAGTAATCCTGCTATAACGGTAGTGGGTACGCTTACTTTATACCATCCGTCGGTATTGAAGCCTGCTGATGAGATCTGATCACCACTTCTGGCATCTGTAACAGCGGATTGCATATTCCAGTTGCTTTTTAAAAAGACGCGGTAGTTTTCAGATTCATCCTGTGCGGACAGACGGAGGCACGCAATACCGAAGATTACAAGAAGTAGATTTTTTTTCATGTTTCAGGATTTAAAATAATAAGCTGATACCTTGCTGACAGGCAGGCAGATAATAAATTGGTTTCACAATTTTAACAAAAAAATGCCGGAAATTTTAGTCTGTACCGCGATTTTTACGACCTTGGCCCCTACAAAACCACTACTGATGATGAAAGCGATATGTGTATTTTGCGGGGCGAACTTCAATGGCGATAAGATATTGTTTCGTGCTATTGAAGAACTGGCCGAAGTTATGATCAGCCGGGAAATAACCCTTGTTTTTGGCGGGGGAAAAGTAGGTGTTATGGGAATTTTGGCAGATGCAGTTTTGGGCAGGGGAGGGAAGGCAGTCGGCGTGATTCCGCAATTTCTGATGGATAAGGAAGTAGGCCATCCGGGTTTAACGGAACTGCATATTGTTGATAACATGCACCAGCGTAAACAATTGATGAACGACCTTTGCGACGGCTTCATTATGCTGCCTGGTGGCTTTGGCACGCTGGAAGAGTTTTTCGAAGTGCTGACCTGGCTGCAACTCGGCTTGCATCACCATCCTGTGGGCATATTAAACGTAAACGGTTTTTATGATATGCTGCTTCAGCAAATGGACGTGATGGTTGAACAGAGATTTCTGAAGCCTGCGAACCGGCAACTTGTGCTCACTTCTGGTGATGCAATAGAGCTGGTAAACCTGATGGAAAACATAAAGATACAGCCTGATGAAGTTTGGTTCCGGGACAGGAATCTGACCTGACCCTATCAGTTTATGCTGTATTTATATAATCCATAATAGCCGAGCGCAGCTATTGCGCTTAACCCGCACAATGTCCACCAAAGCAGGCCGAATCCGCCGTAGGCTATCATAATGCCGCCCAAAAGCGGTGCGCATACCTGGGCAGCTGACCACGACATGGTGTAGAGTGCTGCATATTCACCCCGGTTATACTCATTTGAGCGTGACATCCAGAACGTGTTCATAAACGGCATACTGAGCATTTCACCGAAGGTCATCAGCAAAACTATAACTACCGCACAAAAGCTGCTCGCCGGTAAGTAAATCAATGATATAAAACCCGATCCCGCCATCAATACGCCGGTAACAATATAAAATAGCTCATGCCTTTTGCCCTCCAGGTAATGAATCAATACCATTTCGACTAAGCCGATCAAAACCCCGTTCAGCGCAAGCAAAAGGCCGATAAACCCTTCATCAAAATGCCAGTTAAGTTTATAAAATACCGGTTCCATAATAAAGAACTGAAAAAAACACATGCCGAAAATTGTGGAAAGCAGGATGAAAACAAGATAGTCCCGGTCTTTATAAGGCGATAATTTTGCGATTCCTTTTTCAAGTTTCTTTATGGTACTGATCACGCCGCTCCTCGGCATTAACTTTAGCAAAAATATAGCGGCGATGATATTGGTGCTGCCATCAACCCAAAATAGCAGGTGATAATTTACGGAGGCAAGTAAGCCGCCAAGTCCGGCACCCATTGCCCATCCGAAATTAACAGCCAGCCGGTTAAGGGAGTATGAGCGGGTCTTATTTTCAGGCGTTGCGTAATGGGCTATGGCTGTCGAGTTTGCCGGCCGGAAAGACTCATTGCAAAAACTCAGTATAAAAGTGCAGATGCAAACGGACGTAAAGGTTTGCTGAAATCCTAAAATAATAAAAAGAATCCCGCCGCTTAACAATGCGCCGACCTGAAGGTCGTAAAATCCTATCCGGTCCGTCAATTTTCCGCCGACAAATGCACCTGATATTGAACCTACCCCAAACAACGCCATAACCGTTCCTGCCTGAACGATAGTAAAATGAAGCTGCTGAATACAGTAAATGCTCATAAACGGTACGACCATGGTGCCGCTGCGATTGATCAGCATGACCACAGACAGGTACCAGCTGTTGCGTGATAGCCCCTGGTAAGCCCGTTTATATAATTGTATAAAGGAGGTGAGCATACCGGATAAAGATATTGAAAAGTGCAATGAAGGCACTATCGGATCCCTGAAAAATGTTTGAATATTAAGACGTAGAAAACACAGAATCAACCCATGTGCGCTCTGATAAAAATCTCACCTCTGTTAAACGTATAGGGCAATAATTCTTGCAGGTGTGATTAAGGAAATTTAAACCGTTACATTTTTTAACCGGAATAATAATTGTCTTATTAGTGAAGAAATAAACAGATTTAAGTTATAAATTATCAATTGGCCTGGCTTTAGAGGCATTAAATTCCCAAGATGAAGAAAAATTTTACCAATGTACTTGTTGCGCTTGCGATGATTATTATGTTTTTTCCCGCCTGCAAAAAAAATAATATTGGGAAAACGAATGCCAATAATGTTGACTTAAAAAAACTGAGCGGGCAAATCGGAACGACTTTTTATAAGTCTATAACCGGAAGTTATGGTAGCGTGGATGTCAGCAAAGGTATCAAATCGCCGTTTGCTGCCTCTGCGTCAGGTCACAAGGGCCTGGTGCTAAATGATATTCCGTCACTTTGCGGTTTCGTTGTGGATACGACTTATAATTATACTGTATTGCCTCCTGCAGATCATGTTCCTTCTGCAACAGACACTACCCGCAAATACTACGGTCATTTTCATTTTGTTTATACCTGTGACGCCGGTTTAGTTAATGGTTATAACGTTGCCGACAGTGTAGCCTATGAAGAATCAGGTTTTAACTTTTTAAACAGGAGCGCGCTTGCTCAGAATTATTGGGTAAAGGCACTCGACAATACTTATAAAGTAGTCTCGATGGACGGCTCTGTATCAACCTATGACGGACGTTTTAAACCATATTCCGAGATCGGTTCATCTATGGAGGGTATCTATTATCTGACAGGTTTGAAGGTCGATTTTTCTTCGGGAACTGCCGATATAATATCGGGTAAGGCCGCTTTTACCATCCGTGTGACACCCGTTATCTCTGCGGTGCAGCAGCCCCCCGCATATACTGACTACTACGGAATACTGGAGTATCTGGGGAATCATAAAGCGAAGTTAACCATTAATGGATCATCGGCATATCTGGTCGATCTGATCACCGGCGAATCGACAGTCTATTGATAAGGTAAAGTTTAAAAAAGAAAGAGGCCGGAAGCCTCTTTCTTTTTTAACATATTTATGTAAGTCTTAAACCATTGCGTATAAATCGTCGCGCTGCTTTTGAACAGCATCGCTGTTGATGTATTCGTCGTAGGTCATCAATTTATCCAACGTTCCACCAGGAGTAAGTTCAATAATCCTGTTGGCGACGGTCTCCACCAACTCGTGATCTCGTGAAGTAAACAGGATCGTGCCCCTGAAATCTTTCATGCCGTTATTTAGTGCGGTGATCGATTCAAGATCGAGGTGGTTTGTCGGCTCATCGAGCATCAGCAGATTGGGTGATTGAAGCATCATGCGACTAAACATGCAGCGCATTTTTTCGCCACCCGATAGTACGTTGCTTTTTTTCAATACCTCTTCGCCGCTGAATAGCATTCTTCCCAGGAAACCCCGTATAAACTGGTCGTCTTTTTCTCCCGGTGAAAATTCCCGGAGCCAGTCGATAAGGTTCTCATCGTTCCCATCAAAATATTCGGAGTTATCGATTGGAATGTCCGCCGCATTGATGGTAACGCCCCATTTAAACTCTCCCGTATAGTCCTTGTCTTTTCCGGTTAAAATATTGTAGAGCGCGGTGGTGGCCAAACTGTTTTGCGAAAGGAATGCTGTTTTATCGTTTTTGTTTACCAGAAAGGTTACATTATCAAAAAGTACTTCACCATTCAGCGATTTACTGAGATTTTCTACCTGCAGGATTTGATCGCCCGCATCGCGTCCCTGATTATTAAATATAATGCCCGGGTATTTACGGTTTGATGGTTGTATTTCGTCAAGGTTGATTTTCTCGAGCGCTTTTTTCCGGCTGGTAGCCTGTTTTGATTTTGACGCGTTTGCACTGAATCTGCGGATAAACTCTTGCAATTCTTTTACACGGTCCTCTGCTTTTTTATTCTGATCAGCCCGTTGCTTCAGCGCTAACTGGCTCGATTCATACCAGAACGTATAATTACCGGTATAGATCGTCATCTTACCAAAATCAATATCCACAACGTGAGTACAAACGGTATCGAGAAAATGCCGGTCGTGCGACACTACCAATACAATGGCCTCATAGCCCGCAAGGAAGTCCTCAAGCCAGGATATAGTATGAATATCAAGGTCGTTGGTAGGCTCATCGAGCAGCAGGATATCCGGTTTGCCGAAAAGCGCCTGTGCCAGCAACACCCTTACCTTTTGCGTGTTATCCAGATCTTTTACCTGCTGGTAATGAAACTCTTCCTTTATACCAAGGTTACTCAAAAGTGTTGCGGCATTGTTTTCAGCATTCCAGCCGTCCATTTCGGCAAACAGGTTTTCAAGTTCACCCGCACGTTCTCCATCGGCATCCGTGAAATCTTCCTTCAGATAGATCGCATCCTTTTCTTTCATCACGGCATACATTTCTTTATGCCCCATCATCACCGTCTCAATGACCGTGAACTCGTCAAATGCATAGTGATTCTGGCTCAGTACAGCCATTCGTTCACCCGGCGTAAAGCTTACGGATCCGCTTGTAGGATCTATTTCGCCTGAAAGAATTTTTAAAAAAGTAGATTTACCTGCGCCATTGGCCCCAATAATACCATAACAATTTCCTTGTGTAAATTTCAGGTTGACGTCTTCAAATAACGTCCGTTTGCCATAGCGTAATGATAAATTTGATACTGTAATCATGCTCCTCCTTTAATTTGCGGCAAAGGTACGGTAAATACTATACTTATTAACACGCGTTAATTTATTAGTAAAATTATTTTTTTTGAATTGTAACAAAGATGTTATATTGCACGTTATAAGTACCATATAAGTATCTTTTATGATAAAGTTTACGTTAACAGCGTATCAATAAAATAAAAAAATTGTTTCAACGAAACTTTGTTTTTAAATATTAGATAATTATATTGTATTTGTTTAATCCCTAATTAATAAACTAAATGATTATTTTACTGACCTTATTACTGGTTATCAAGGTGGTTGTCAATGTGTTTGCGGTAAAACATGATTTGCGACAGATGAGAGGATAATTTCCTCGGAATTTTTGGAATTTATATCACCGGGCACTTAACTGAATATTAAAGACAGATTATTTGTTTCGTGTCCGGTGAGTTTTTTTAACTGTCCGGAAACAGCCATTTTCATCATTACATTTAGATCAGCCGCAATCGTAAATGTAACTTCAGTTTCCCCTTCTTTTTCGGCAAGTCCCCAGGTCAATGTCATTTCAAACGGAGGTTCTTCAACCAGAACGATTTTAATTTCTTTATTTTTTATGCTGTTTTCGATTTTAAGGGTCAGTTTTATCATGCCTCTGATCACGAAACTTGCTTTATCCTGATCCGATATCCATTCGGTAATGTCATCCGCAGGCATAAGCTGCTGGTGATTATTCATATCGGCCAGAAATTCAAAAATTTCATCTGCACGACGGGCTATAGTTACTTTGTTTTCAAAGATTGTCATTATAAATGAAGCAAAAAGGGGAGCGTATTAAAATTAGATATCAACAGCAGATCCGCTGCTATGTTTAAGTTGAAAATGACGGATGTTATCTACCCCATTCGGCAGGGGCTTCACGCCATTTTTTTAATATTTCTTCATCTGATTCGGCGATGTACTGATTTTGAACGGCATATTTTATCAATGCGCTGTAATTAGAAAGGGTGAAAAAGGGGCAATTTGCCTGTTTGAAGTTTTCAGCAGCCACATCAAAGCCGTAATTAAAAATCGCTGCAAGGCCGGCCACGTCATAACCGGCATCTCTTAGCGCTGCGACCGCCTGCAGACTGCTTTTTCCTGTCGAAATAAGATCTTCTATCACAACAACCCTTGAACCTGACAATGAAAGATCACCTTCAATCAGACTTCC
The DNA here is from genome assembly GCA_035547875.1 of Mucilaginibacter sp. Taxonomy (GTDB): domain Bacteria; phylum Bacteroidota; class Bacteroidia; order Sphingobacteriales; family Sphingobacteriaceae; genus Mucilaginibacter. The sequence continues at coordinate 31,513 of DASZTX010000056.1, forward strand.
GGTTCCATGTTCCTTAGCCTTTGCACGAACATATATAAACGGCAACCCCAGTTCCTGAGCAACCAATGCACCCTGTGGTATGCCTGCTGTTGCAACACCGGCAATACAACCCACCGATCCAAATTCTTCCTGTATAAGATGGGTCAGTTGTTGTCTGATGTAAGTTCGTATAGTGGGGTGTGATAAGGTAACCCGGTTATCGCAATAAATCGGCGATTTCCAGCCGCTTGCCCAGGTGAAAGGATTATTAGGTTGTAACTTTATTGCTTTAATTTGCAGCAAAAATTCAGCAACTTGCTGCGCTATCTCAGTATTATCAAACATGGCCCAAAAATACAGAATTTATATTAACGAAAAAGTTATTCTCTTAACTGCTTCGGAACCTAAAAATATACATAAATATAAACAGATAGATGCCGGGGTGTTCGATCTTAAAATGTTGTATAACTGGGTATTAAATCATCCTAACCGGTATTTTTATGTTCTTTGTGAGGATACGAAGGATTTTTTTAGAACGGTCAGGAAAAGCGTCCCGCTTATCCGTGCCGCCGGAGGACTTGTGAAAAATGAACACGGTGCATATCTGTTCATTTTTCGTAATAATAAATGGGATCTGCCTAAAGGAAAAATTGAAAAACAGGAAGGTACCAAGGAAGCTGCAGTGCGGGAGGTGGAGGAAGAATGCGGGATAAAGGTGAGCAAGCTTGAACAGTGTATCTGCAAGACCTATCATTCCTATGTATTTAAGGGACGGATAGTTCTGAAGAAAACCTACTGGTTTAACATGCGCTGCCGGGATCAATTCGATCTGAAGCCGCAGACCGAGGAAGGCATTACTGATGTCAGGTGGTTTAAAAAAGGGGAGATTGATCCTATTGTAGAAAATACATTTCCATCCATCATGGATGTGTTAACTAAAGAAAAGCTAATCGGCGAAGTAAAGTCCTGACGTCCGTCAGCTTTAAAGATACGCCAGCGCTTCTTTTGGTATAAACTGGCTTACATCGCCATTGTACCGCATAATTTCCCGTACGATACTCGAACTGATAGATGAATATCCCGGCTTGCTTACTATAAAAATACTCTCAATTTCAGGATCGAGCGAATGGTTCATCTGCGCGATCGCCTTTTCATATTCAAAATCAGAAACAGTACGGATGCCGCGGATCATATAGGCTGCACCGATACTTTTGCAGAAATTTACCGTTAACCCTTCATAGGCTATCACGTGAATGCGCTCATCCGATTTGAATACCGCGCGTAACATTTGTTCCCTTTTTTCTACAGACAGCAATCCTGCTTTAGTACTGTTAACGCCAATGCCGATATAAACTTTATCAAAAAGGCCGACTGACCGTTTTACGATATCAACATGAGCTTTGGTAACAGGATCAAATGATCCCGGGAAAAGAGCTGTTTTCATTATCAAGCCTGGTTAAGCAACAAAGTTATAAATCATTGGCTAAAATCGTTCATTGTTCTGCGCCTATACATAAATGAATGCAGGTGGTTTGCGGGTTGCCATTATTATTGAGTAACTTGCGGTTGCCGAAATATATCATACCTGCAACACTTAGCGGAAGGCGTCCGTATTAAGACCAACCTTTAAAAATGAAATATCATCTGAAATTGTTACGACCAAAAGACTGGGCAAAGAACCTGTTTTTATTTGTTCCGTCTTTTTTTGCGAAACATATTTTCACGATCGCCAATTTGGAATTGTTGCTGGCCGGATTTGCTGCGTTTTGCTGTATTGCCAGCAGCATTTACATTATCAATGATTACCGTGACATAGAAGACGACCGTAAACATCCCGTTAAGTCAAAAAGACCACTCGCATCCGGGAAGGTAAAGCCAGGCAATGCTATCTCGATGTTTATTGCACTGGTGATCATGGGTGTTTTCTTTGCCTACCTTGCCAATCCTACGCTGGAATTTCTTTTTGTTCTTACGGTTTATTTCTTTTTAAATCTTGCTTATTCTTTCGGTTTAAAGAATATCCCCATTCTGGATATGCTTATCCTGGCTTCCGGTTTCGTGTTCCGGGTAAAGGGTGGAGCGATCATCACCCATGTTGACAGTTCAGAGTGGATGATCATTCTTACATTCCTGCTGGCCTTGTTTATGGCGATAGGTAAAAGACGGGATGATCTTTTGTTAAAAGAAGCCTCGGGGACGGAAATGAGAAAATCCGTGAGCGCATACAATATCGAATATCTGAACACGATGCTTGGCTTGTTCAGCGCGATAATTATCGTGGCATATATAGGCTATACACAATCGCCAAAAACGATCAGCCGGCTCGGCACATACCGCTTATTTTACTCAAGCCTTTTTGTTATTGCGGGTATTATGCGTTACATGCAGGTGGTTTTTGTAGAAAAAAATTCGGGATCGCCTACAGATATTCTTTACAAAGACCGCTTTATCCAGGTTACGATCATCTTGTGGATAATCAGTATTTATATAATTTTATACGTATTGCCAAGCACCCCTATTTTTAATTGATGATTAAGAAAATATCCGGTTGGGGGAAATATCCCATGGTTGAAAGCGATGTTAAAAGCTTTGTTTTCACAGATCAACTTGACTTCCTGTTTTCTGAAGATAAATCTTTTATACCTCGCGGGAACGGTCGGAGCTATGGTGATTCTGCAGTTGGGAAGTCGGCAATTTCGACGCTGAAATTTGATAAGATACTTTCTTTTGACAGCCTGAACGGAATTTTTGAATGCCAGCCGGGAATGTTGTTCAGCGATGTATTAAAGGTTATTGTTCCTGCGGGATGGTTTTTCCCGGTAACACCCGGCACAAAACTCATAACTGTTGGCGGGGCCGTTGGTAGTAATGTCCATGGAAAAAATCACCGGTCGGAGGGCTCGTTTTCAAAACACGTGATTGAACTCGATATCATGCTTCCTTCGAAAGAAGTCGTTACCTGTTCGCCTTCGCAGAACAGCGATTTGTTTGAAGCAACGTGTGGTGGTATGGGGCTGACAGGATTGATCACACGAGTGAAGTTCCAATTAAAAAAAATAGAAACATCCTACATGCGTCAGAAGCAGGTAAAAGCTGCGAATCTGGATGAGTTGCTGATGCTGTTTGATCGTTATGCTGACCATGCTTATGCGGTTGCGTGGATCGATTGTCTGAAAAAGGGAAAATCTTTTGGGAGGGGGATCCTGACCGTTGGCGACCATGCCGGTTTGCAGGACCTGAACGAGGAACAGCGGTTACAACCACTCAAACTTCCAGCTGAAAAAGTGATGAATTTTCCGTTCAATTTACCTTCCGGAATACTAAACTCCTTTACAGTTAAGACGTTCAATGCGCTGTTCTATCTAAAAAATTACGCGAAAGAAAAAGATGCAATAGTTTTGTATGATCCTTTTTTTTATCCGCTGGACGCAATCAGTAACTGGAACCGCATGTATGGAAAAAAAGGATTTGTACAATACCAGTTTGTAATTGCCATCGAAGCAAAACAGGGATTGATCGAGATTCTTAAGAAGATCGGTGGTAAAGGGATGGGGTCTTTTTTAACAGTGTTAAAGGTGTTGGGAAAGCAGGAAAGCATGATCTCTTTTTGTCGCGAAGGCTATACGCTCGCGCTTGATTTTCCACTGAGGAAGGGCGTCCCCGAATTTTTGGATGAACTCGACGAAATTGTTCTGAAGTATGGCGGGCGGCTTTATCTGACAAAGGATGCACGGATGCGGCCCTCGATGCTAACTAATTACCCGCAATTGGAACGTTTTAAACAGATAGTCAAACGCTACAATCCGGATGCTAAAATATGTTCCTTGCAGTCCACGCGTTTATTGTTAACAGAAACTAAATAAAATAAATGGAATCCGTACTTGTTCTGGGTGCAACATCTGATATAGGTATCGCCATAGCAAAAAGGTTTGCAGCTTCCGGTTTTACGATACTATTGGCAGCCCGAAAACCGGAATTGCTCGATCCGCTAAAATCTGATATTGAGATCAGGTATAACGTAGCCTGCAGTATTCATCAGTTCGATGCGCTTGCTTATCATACCCATGCAGCGTTCTTCGAAAACCTAAAGCCGGATATTGTTGTCAGTATTTTTGGTGTTATGTATGATGAAGAAGAAGCCTTTGAAAACTGGGCGCTTACGGAAGCCATGATCAATACTAACTTTACGGGTGCGGTATCACTCCTGAATATCGTCGCAAAATATTATATCGCCCGTCAAAGCGGATCTGTTATCGGGATAAGTTCTGTGGCGGGCGACAGGGGCAGAGCGAGTAAACTTGTTTATGGCAGTTCAAAAGCTGCTTTTACCGCTTATCTTGCGGGGTTAAGGAATAAATGTTTTAAGCATCATGTTCATGTAATGACAGTTAAACCGGGATTTGTTTATACCCGCATGACAGAAAATATGCCGCTGCCTGCGCCGCTGACATCTACACCGGCTGAGCTGGCCGAAATTGTTTACAGGGGATTTAAAAAGAAAAAAAATACAATATATGTAAAGTGGTTCTGGCGGTATATTATGCTGATCATTAAAAATATTCCCGAGTTTCAGTTTAAAAAAATGAAGCTTTGAAAAAGATAGCCTTTTTTGATTTCGACGGGACGATCACCTTCAAAGACTCTCTGTTTGAAATGATCCGCTATAGCAGGGGAGCAGGTAGCTTCTATTTGGGGCTTTTGGTTAACGCACCATATCTTGTCGCATTTAAATTAAAGCTGATATCAAATCAGCGGACCAAGGAACGCATTCTCAAATATTTTTTTAGCGGCACTGGCCGCGCAGCCTTTCAGCAAAGCTGTGACGATTTTGCTGATGAGATTTTACCGGGAATCATTCGTCCTTTAGCGTTGGAAGAAATCAGTAAATTAAAAAACAATGGTTTTGAGGTGGTGGTGGTATCTGCGTCCCCGGAACACTGGATAAAAAAATGGGCTGACTATCAAGGATTAGTCCTGATAGGAACCCGGTTGCAAATGGTTGATGACTGTGTTACAGGATTGATTGACGGCACGAATAATAATGGAGAAGAAAAGGCTTCGCGCATTTTGGGTTCGTATAATCTAAAAGATTACACCGAGATCGTATGTTACGGAGATACTGAAGGAGACAGGGCCATGCTTGCGTTGGGTACCCAAACTTTTTACCGGCCTTTCAGATCATAAAATACATCGCTGTCCGAAAAGTCGTTTGTACCCTACTTAAGGTGAAAGGATAGCAGTGTAAATGAATCGTTTTTGAAAATTACCTCATCAGTTGCGAAATCAGGCGTTTTATATTTTGTAAAATCCTTGTTGGTAAGCAAAACCAGGCTCACTTTATATTTTCTGAATAATCTGGCTGCATCCGAAGGGGTAGCCGAAGAAAGATAGCTTAGCATTTTATTGCGATCATTCTCGCGCTGCTCATAGCTTAAATAGGGGTTCGAAAAATAGGTTTCCACCGACACCATTTTAATAGCGGTCGGCATTACCGGAAAAAGTGAAAGATCATGTTCACATAATAAAACCCTGTTTAGCGGAATGTTTTTCACGATAAAATTATAAACCGCTATTTTATCTTTTTCATTGCCTTTAACAATTGCGGCCTCACGGGCGTCCGAAAAATCAGCCCGTTTGGCATAGACTGGAAAATATAGCACAGCGTATGCTAATACTACTATGATAAAAAGATTTGCAGAAGCATTGATCGTCTTTCTTTTTTTACTGAGGCTTACAACAAATTTTAGCAAAGTCTGAATCAGAAAGACCAGTCCAAATGCAAAAAAGATGGATTGCAGGCCTTTGAGATAAAAGAAATAATGAAATGCCGGAATAGTATCGGGAAGGTGAATAATATTTAACCGGTACAGCGTAGGCACAACCGACTCATACACGTACATAAAAACGGTAATGATCAGCCAGTTGAATATTATTTTGCGGATCAGCTTGTTTTCAAATTTAAGATAGAACCAAACAGCCCCAATTGCGGCGATCAATAGGCTGAATGTAATATTGGCTTCCAGAAGATGACCCGATTCCTTTCGTGCAAATATACCCGGTGCACATTCAAGTATGGCCCGGTTAACAAAATGAAAATCATACTTGCCCCACACAAAATAGAGAAAGGGAAACGCACATAACAAAAACGGAATAGCGGTGACCACACCCTGAAAAAAATAGGTCAGGATAGCCCTGTATTGTTTTTGTTTTAGAGCCTGTAACATGTTTTGCAGTTGCAGGATCACTAATAACAATATGACAATAATTGTCGGGGCGGAATGCCCAAGGAACGTAATGCCAATTGCAGCGCCGAGCCCGATAAACCAGCGCATGTCTTGCGTTTTATACGCCTGATAGCACAATATGATGTCGATGTAAAACAGAAATTGAACTGCCGTATCGGAGATCAGCCAGGGCGAATAGGTGGGAGCGCCCCAGCAGGGCAGATTACCTGAGACAAGAAATAGAAACGAAAGGAGCCCGGCGATCGCTGTTTTGTAATCAAACAGCCGGATCATCATCAAAAAGAACGCAATAGGGCCGAGGATATTTAAAAACGCACCGGCGCGTGCCACAACAATGTTGATAGGCAACCCGGTAAGTTGTACCACCAATGTTTCGGATAAAAAAATAAGCGGATTATACCACATGTATTCGCCAACATAGTTGGCGTCCTCCCCGTAATGGCCGGTGAGCGTGGTGCGTATATAAGCAATATCGCGATCGAAATCGGGTTCGCTGGCCCAGTGAAGATCATGTATTGTACGGTAACACTGCACAAAAGCAGCAATTATCATAACAATGCAGGCAATCCAATACTTTGTATTATCCTTTAACTGCATCCGTGAGGCTCCGGCTTTAATCATTAGGGGGTATGATTATTTATTTTCTAAGTAAGGCTCTTATACTGTCAAATTTGCTTTTAAGTTACATTTTATTAATGAAAAACGAAAACGACGAATATCCATACTTCCTTTGTTCAGTAAACGCAGGATGATTACTTAAATTTTGCATGGATTGATGTTCTACAATAAGAAGGCCGTCCGGCAACAGCAGGTTCTTTTCGAAGATCAGTTTAGGAATTTCGGGGATACCGTTGAGGTCATAAGGAGGGTCTGCGAAAATAAGATCAAATTTTTCATTTTCTAAAGACAGGAATTTGAGAACGTCACTTTTGTGAGTTTTTATATTGGTGAGACCGTGTCTGCGGGATATGTCATTCAGGTAATGAATACAATGGATACTACGATCAACGGATACGACTTTTTCAGCTCCTCTTGAGGCGAACTCCAAAGATATATTACCAGTGCCGCAGAAAAGGTCGAGTACAGATATCCCTTCGAATACCGTCTTATTTTGCAGTATATTGAATAAAGCTTCCTTCGCGAGATCGGTTGTTGGCCGCACCGGAAGATTTGAAGGCGGGTTAAGCCTGAGCCCCCTTAAACGGCCGCCGATGATGCGCATAATGACAGGGCTGTAAGAGCGAGTACCTTATGCGGGGGTATCTGCCCAGGCAATTCCATCACCCTGAGGGTATTCAACTCGATCTTTGGGAAAAAATAGGCAAGTCTGGTGAGATTTTTATCACCCGGATTGACGTCGCCGCTGATGATGAGCGTAATATTTTGCGGCTTTAAATTAAGTTCTTCTGTAACGAAGGATGTAAAATAGGCGAGTTCATCTTCATTTTTAAATTCAAATGAATTGTAAAAACGAAGTGCGTTTAAAGCAAAATATAAAAAGTGAACTTTGTCTTTATTTACTTCAAGATAAAGATTGCCTGCCGTTGGATTGTTTTTTTCGATGGCGTTTATCCATCCCTTTGCTGAATGAGCAATGTTCTGTAATCCGAATTTTTCAACATACGAAACAAGGGTGCCGTTTGCCTTATAGATGATCGCGTTGACATCATCCATGGATTGTGCAAAAACCTTTTCGTTTTCCTTTACATCCAAAAAACGTGCAAATGCCGGGACTTTTTCTTCCCGGAACAGGCTGTTCGGAATAAGCGTTAAACCGGTAGCCGGAATGCCGATGATCACCTTTTTATAGGTAGCGGACAACAGCTCATTTAATGCCATTGGCTGGATCAACTCCTGCAGATCACAATTTTGAGCGGAAACAAGCAGGTTATTGCCGCTGATAACCGCATAACTGAATGAAGAAGGTTCAATCTGTAATAACAAAGTGTAGCTGTAAGCCAGGTACAGATTGAAGCTATTGTCGGTGTAGTTGTTGTCGTCGTTCATGCAGATAAGCAAAAGTAATTATTTTTTATTATTTGCTATCTGTTTATTGCGAAGCCCGCAATTTGAACAATAATTATAACTATATCTGCCGGTTCACCTTGATTTTTAGGAAGCGTGAGATGTTTCTTTCCTGTTGACTTTTGATGACCGGTTTTTTAAAGAATGCTGTTACTGCCGGTTGTAACCAGTCTTCAAGACAGTAGGCCAGAAATGCTATAACCGGGAGGCTTACAAGTATGTAGATCGCTACATTTGGGATTACCTTGGAGAGAACAAAAAGAACAGTGTAATGGCTGATATAAAGCGAATAAGAGTACTTACCCAAAAACGTCCCCAGGGTTTTGATCCGGCTCAGCACAAATTGCTTGAGGCCCAGTGCAGTGATCACGTACCCGGCTGCCATATAAAGATAAGGGAAGGTGCTGTAAACAATGGTATTGGTTAACGGCATGTATCTAAAAGTGAAAGCAATGATCACAAAAGCAACATGCGCCACGACCAGATATATCATTTTTATTTTCTTGCCTGCTGGAGGTAGCTGTAGGCAATATCTGAAAAAAGGGACGGCGAAAACTGCAAAAATGAAATATTTAAGCGGATCGTAAAAATTAGCGGAAAACTGCAGTCTGGATATCAATGGTAAGATACCGAGTCCGAACAACACGGTATATTTCTCAACGTAAAAATAGTTCCTGTATTCATAAACATAATAGCCGATTATCCAGGTGGATGAAAAGGCGAGAACTGCAACGACGTGGGTCAGTGGGTCGCGGTCTGTGCGTAAAAAGAACACCACGGTCGCAATCATCGATAAAACTAACCAGCCAAATACCATCTTTTTTTGCCTGCGGCCAATGGTCAGGGCAAAAAGTACATAAAATCCCATTTCGAACGAAAGCGACCATACGGGTAAATTACTCTCGATACTTGGGACAATGTATCCCATATAATCCTTCATCGTGCTTACCATGAAAAAATTCCCGATAATCGTTTTTAACGATGGGAATGCTGCATTCGTAAGTATCAAGGCGAGGAAAGCCAGTAGCATTCCTGCTATAAACTGCGGATAGATCCTGAAAAAACGGTTTTTTAAAAATGATGTGATCGTTTTGGGTTTCCTGCTTTCCGAGAGATTGATCACCAGTCCGGACAACATAAAGAACATGATCAGGGCATCAGTACCCCAGAATGCTGTGAGTCGGGTAGGGTGGCCGGTAGGCGCCAGAAAAGCCATGTGCCAGCCAATGATAAAAATGGTTGATATCCCCCGGAGAAATTCAAGATATATTTTTTTCATGGATAAGGATTTAGGTTTTAAGGATAAATATTGCTCCCTGCTGTTGTTTTTACGGATGCGTGGCGGTATTGTTACGTTTGCTTTGATTATTCCTACATTTACGGCGGCGGTTTCAGACCGTTATAAATCATCTTAACAAGTATGTCTGAACCTATATTTAAAGCATTTCCCCATGAACCTACGCCGCAGCAGCTTGAATTGTTTGAGAAGCTGCACCGATTTTTAGTAAGTGACAATGGAGATGAATGTTTTATATTAAAGGGATATGCTGGTACCGGCAAAACAACCATTCTTGGTGCTTTAACTAAGGCGTTACGCGCCTATAATTTTAAATATGTGCTCTTGGCGCCGACCGGACGCGCAGCTAAGGTAATTACGGCATATTCGGGACGGAAGGCTTTTACCATTCATAAAAAAATTTACAGACGAAAGGCCGCCTTCAATATTGATGAAGGTTTTTCACTTGGCGATAACATTGCAGGTAACACACTGTTTATTGTCGATGAGGCATCGATGATCTCAGATGAAATAGGTTTGGGTCATAAGGCCTCGTTACTTTATGATTTGATCAATTATACATACAATACCAAAAACTGCAAGCTGATGCTGGTTGGTGATACGGCGCAATTACCACCTGTGGGTTCCGATGATAGCCCGGCGCTTAATCCCCGGTTGATGAAAGATAAATTTGGGCTGGATGTATTTACTTATGAATTAACAGATGTCGTTCGTCAGCAAAAGGATTCGGGTATTCTACTTAATGTTACCAAAGTAAGGGATATTATCAGGCGCGGTCGGGAAAAGATGCCTCAGATAATTACCAAAGGATACAAAGATGTGTATAGGATGGGCGGAGATATGTTGGAGGAGGGACTAAACTATGCTTACAATAAGTATGGTTATGACAATACGCTGGTTATTTGCCGGTCCAATAAAAATGCGAATGCCTATAACCAGCAGATACGTAACCGGATATTATACCGCGAGGAGGAACTGACAGGCGGCGACCAGGTGATGATCGTAAAGAACAATTATTTCTGGATGCCAGACAAGGAAGAAAGCAGCACAGATTTTATTGCCAATGGCGATATTGCCCGGATAAAGAAGGTGCGAAGATTTGAAGATCTTTATGGTTTTAGGTTCGCCGATGTGCAACTGGAATTTACGGATTATGCCGATGATCTGGTAATTGATTGCAAGATCATGCTGAATACGCTATATACCGATGCCCCGGCTCTGCCGCATGACGAGCAAAAACGTTTTTACCTGGAAGTGTTGAAGGATTATGACCATATTCCTGCAAAGCGTGACAAGTGGAAGGAAATGAAACAGAATCCCTATTATAACGCACTGCAGGTAAAATTTGCCTATGCTGTCACCTGTCATAAGGCACAGGGTGGCCAATGGGATGCTGTGTTTGTGGATCAGGGTTTTCTGACAGACGAAATGGTCAATACTGATTTTTTGCGCTGGTTTTATACTGCTTGCACCCGCGCAGTCAGCGAGTTATATCTGGTGAATTTTAATCGGCAATTTTTTATCAAAGGGGAAGAAGATTGAGTCGCACTCCACCCGGCGTTTGTAAAATTATCGTATAATAAGGATCTGCGCCCAACCAATCATTTGAAATCTTGTTATACCCGTAAATGAAATCAAAAGTATTCATTTACGTTTCGCTGGCTGTCGATCTGGCTATTGCGGCATCAAAATTCGTCGCAGCGGCATTTACCGGAAGTTCCTCGATGGCATCGGAAGGCGTTCACTCCATTATCGATGCGCTTAGTCAGGTTTTGCTGATCTGGGGAATCAAGACCAGCAGACGTAAAGCCGACTTGAGCAGACCGTTTGGGTACGGAAAGGAATTTTATTTCTGGTCGTTTATCGTTTCGCTGATGATCTTCGTGTTGGGTGGTTGCGTATCCGTTTATCAGGGAATCAAGCGTATGCAACATCCGTTGCCTGAAGGTAATGAGTGGTGGAGCTATGCCGTTTTAGCGATCGCTTTTGTATTTACATCCATATCGCTAACATCTGCTACGAAAGAATTTAACCGGCAGCGGGGTAAAATATATTTCTGGAAGGCGATCATTCAGACAAAAGACCCTTCAACTATCATTGTTTTACTGGGCGATGTAGGCGACATACTTGGTCTGATCGTCGCGTTTCTGGGTGTTTTTCTTGGAAGGGTTTATAATAATGTTTACTTCGATAGTGTTGCGTCGATTGTGATAGGTTTAATACTGATAACGATAAGCGGTCTGCTGGTGCGCGAAAGCAAAAGTCTGTTACTTGGAGAATCAACAAACAGAGAGACTTTAAAAACAGTTATTCAACTGGCGGAGTCAGATGCCGCGGTAATTAAGGTAAAAAGACATTTCAGTACATACATGTCGCCCGAAGAAGTACTGATGCAGTTGAATACTGTTTTTAAGGATAACCTGACAACCCGGCAAATAACGGATGCCATAGAGCGTATCACTAAGGCCATTCAAACGGATATCCCTGCGATCAAGCAGATATTTATCGAACCGGTCAGGCCCTAAGATTAAGTTTATTTTTCGGAATCCGCATCCAGATAACTATTTCGTATGTTTATGACCGTTAAATTTTACTATGCAGGAAACAATTTTATCCCGCCTGGAAGCATCGCGTAAGGAGCTGCTCGATCTGGGCTTGCGAAACCCGCTATTAAATTACAAGGCGTCCAAGGCGCGCGGGCTGCACATCGTACAGGAAAAATCTGTTTATATCTACGATATATTGGTGCGTCAAAACAAGTCGATGACCTTTCTGGGCATGCCCGAAAAGCCAGCGGACGAACAAGGCGCCTTGTTCCCGGAACTTTCGCAGCCGGAATTGCTCGAATCCTATCGTGATACCAAATTACAGACAGACGAAATAGATCTGAGGTTACAGACAAAACTGCTGAACACCTGGTATTTTGCTAAGACCAGTATCGAGGAGCAGGGGGTAAATACACTTTATCTTTCTCTCGGCATGTTGAACTGGCATGAAGCCGGAAATACTGACGAGGTAAGACGTGCTCCCCTGATCTTGATTCCGGTATCGTTGGAACGCTCAAGCGCTAATGAGCGGTTCAGGTTACGTTATACTGGCGTAGAGATGGAAGCCAATCTGTCATTGCAGGCAAAAATGCATACCGATTTTAATATCAGTATTCCGGACGTGCCTGAATCGGATGATTTCAATATCGCCGATTATTTCTCCGACATAAGCGGACGCCTCTCACGTTACCCGAACTGGAAAGTGGAAGACGATGCGATAGAACTGGGCTTTTTTTCCTTTGGTAAGTTTATGATCTATCATGACCTGGATGCCGATAAATGGCCCCGCGAACGATTGCCTTTTAATCATCCCAATATTCATGCGCTCTTTACGGATGGTTTTAAGGAAGCTCAGCCGACGGCAACCGAAGAAGATTATATGGATACTGACACGGTTGCCAATGAACTTTTTCAGGTGGTAGATGCCGATAGTTCTCAGGTATTGGCGATGCTTGCCGTGCATGAAGGAAGAAATATGGTTATTCAGGGCCCGCCCGGAACGGGCAAGTCGCAAACCATCACGAATATGATTGCAAACGCCGTCGGACAGGGGAAGAAGGTTCTGTTTGTCGCGGAAAAAATGGCAGCGCTCGATGTGGTGAAACGGCGCCTTGACGCCGTCAGCCTCGGAGAAGCCTGTCTTGAACTGCATAGTCATAAGGCGAACAAAAAGGAGCTGCACGAGGAATTAAAACGTGTGCTTGATCTGGGTAAGCCCACTTTTGCGGCATTGCAGCATGAGCTGGCGTTATTACAGGCCTACCGGAATGAGTTGAATGAATACTGTAATGCAGTCAATAACGCAGTGGTAGGAAGCGGTTTATCGGCACAAAAGATCATTGGTTTTCTGCTGGGGATCGCCAACACGGCGTCTAAAATACAGTTGCCCCGGATACCGCTCGAAAACATTGAACATTGGGACGCCGAACGCATGAACCGTGCTGAAGCTATGGCCGAAAGAATTCAGGCAAGGCTTGGGGATATCGGCATACCCTCAAAACTACTATTCTGGGGAAGTAGGTTAACCATGCTCTTACCACATGATGAACAGCCGGTGCAGCAATTATTGTCCAAAGCCCTGGAGGAATTGATCGGCTTACAGCGCGAAATTGAACATGTCGCTAACAGATTCGGCGTAGAAGCCGGTCAGAACGGCCTGGAAGTCAGCGAGCTGCTTCAGCTATGTAAGCTTGCGGCTGAAAGTCCGGATTTGCAGGGTGTTGCAGTTAAAAGCGAGGCCTGGTTGCATAACCAGCACGATATTAACGAGTTGTTAGATGCAGGCAGGCGGTTTGCGGAACTTCGCCGTCAATACCAGAACGTACTTATTCCGGAGGCCTGGACACAAAATGTGTTACAGATTCGTCAGGATCTGATGGCCTATGGCGACAAGTGGTATAAGTTTCTAATAGGATCTTATGGGAAAAGCAAAAAACAGCTTGCGGCTATGTGCAGAATGCCCTTACCTGCTGAAACCATCGAAAAAATCAAAATTATAGATGCGATTTCAGAATCGCGCAGACTGGAGCAGACGTTGGGAGAACTGGAGGGGCTGGCCGTTTCTTTATTTGGAACGAAGTGGTTGAAGCAACGGTCGGATTGGGATGCACTTTCAAAGATCGCCGCATATCTGGCAGGCGTACAATTTGCAATTGCTGATTCATCAGTTCCTGCTGTAATCCTCGATTATCTTGCAAAAAATGATAACAGCAGCACGGCGCGGGAAAATCTTACCACATTAACGGCAAAGCTACAATCGCAGGAGAGCAGCCTGAATGTTGTTTTTGATAAGTTGCAGATGGATCTGACGATCATGTTGCCGGATTCTGCGATTGAAAATCTGCCTTACATGAGTCAGCAGCGAATGCTCGAAAGCTGGAAGGAAAGATTCCCGGAGTTACAGCAGATGATTGCCTGGAATAATCTGGCCGCATCAGCTGAAGCCGAAGGTTTCAAGGTACTGACCGATGTTTCCTTACAATGGGAGGGGGCGCGCGAATATCTGAAGACCGCGCTTCAAAAAACGTGGTACGAATATCTTATTGAACAGGCATTTGCGTATAATCCGGCCCTTAAAAAATTTGAGCGTTTCAGCCACGAGGAGGTGATCGAGAAGTTTAAAAAACTGGATATGCTGAACCTCCACTATAACCGGGCTTGTGTGGCGTTGAGACATTGGGAAGGTGTGCCGCGTCAGCAGGCCGGGGGACAGGTAAATATCCTGAAGAGCGAGTTTAATAAAAAATCCAGACTGATGCCCATCCGGAAACTGATTTCGGAGGCAGGGATGGCCATACAGGCGATAAAGCCGGTAATGATGATGAGCCCGATGTCAATCGCAAACTTTCTGGCACCCGGAAGTATCGAGTTTGATCTCGTTATTTTCGATGAGGCCAGTCAGGTGAGACCCGTTGAAGCGCTTGGTGCGATCGCCCGCGGAAAACAACTGGTTGTGGTCGGCGACTCAAAACAATTGCCTCCAACCAGTTTCTTCGATAAAATGAATACCGATCTGGAAGATGAGGACAACGTGACCGCTGATCTGCAAAGTATTTTAGGCATGTGTGATGCGCAGGGAGCGCCTCAGCGGATGCTTCGCTGGCATTACCGAAGCAGGCATGAGTCGCTGATCAGCTTGTCGAATAAGGAATTTTATGAAAACAAACTCGTCATATTTCCAAGTCCGGGATCAAAGACAAAAACGGGCTTATCCTTTCATTATCTGGAAAATGCGGTCTATGACCGGGGGAAAACGCGCGCTAACCAGATTGAAGCAGAGGCTGTTGCAGAAGCGGTCATCCGCCATGCACAGAACAACCCCAGGCAAAGCCTCGGTGTTGTGGCGTTCAGCACTTCTCAAATGCAGGCCATTCAGAATACCCTCGAAGGTTACCGGAGAAAACATCCTGAAGCCGAGAGTTTTTTCCGGAGTCATGTCCATGAACCATTCTTTGTTAAAAATCTCGAAAACGTACAGGGCGATGAACGTGATGTGATTTTTATCAGTATAGGCTACGGTAAAACGGAAGATGGTAAAATACCGATGAATTTTGGTCCGCTAAACAATGAAGGCGGCGAGCGACGTCTAAATGTTTTGATCACGCGTGCAAAACTCCGGTGTGAAGTGTTCACGAATATTACTTCAGGGGACATAAAAACGACTGAAACCACGAAGTTCGGTATAAGGGCTTTAAAGAGCTTCCTTTATTTTGCACAGCATGGCAGGTTTGACGAACCTGGTGAACCCGTGACCGCGCAGCGGCGGCCGTTTGAAGATGAGGTAGCTGCACAGCTGACAGGCAGGGGATATGTTGTGCGGCAGAAAGTTGGATCAGAAGGATTTTATATCGACATGGCGATTGCAGATCCTGATTATCCCGGACGATATATAATCGGCATTGAATGTGATGGCGAGGCTTATGCCGCGGCGAAGTCTGCAAGGGACCGTGACCGTCTCCGTAAACAGGTAATGGAAATGATGGGCTGGAAGATTTTCCGGATATGGAGTACCGACTGGTTCCGCAATCCGAAGCAGGAAATGGACCGCCTGGTTGCCGCGATTGAGAATGCCAGGCAGGAGAGTGCTGAAACAGACACCGTCGAAGAGGAAACAATCCAGGAGACGATCAGCGTAAGCCGTGAACTGACTGATACTCCAAAGAGCAATGTTCCACCCTACAAATTGACCGAACTGCCTAAAGAAATTGCCAGACAACCACTTCATCTTTATTCGTTTGCCAAACTTGCCGAATGGATAAATAAAATAGTAGAAACAGAGGGGCCGATTCACTTTGACGAAATGGCCCATCGGCTGGCCGAGGCGGCTGATATCAGTAAGATGACTTCAAGGGTTCGGTACACCATAACGCAGGCTGCTGAATTTGCGAAAGAGAATGGCTTGATCAGGTCGTCAGGTGATTTTTTATGGCCGGTGGATATGACTATGCCGGTTCTTAGGGACAGAAGTGATTTTCCACCCGCCTCAAAGAAACTTCAATTTATTGCACCCGAAGAGATAGATCTTGCTATCGGGAAGGTGGTTGAGGAAGCGATCGGCATACAGCCGGAGGCTGCCGTACCGTTTATTGCAAAAACTTTTGGTTTCGGCAGGGTAACCGAGGATATGAAACAGGATATTCTTGATGCGATTGAAATAAGTCTTGATAAAGGTACCGTTTTTACCGAAGGTGATTTTTTGCGCAAGGCATAACCAGGTTTCCTTAGTATCTGCTTAAAACAAAAGGGTTGCTTGCTGGTATATGTAAGCGATGAACCTTTACGAACAGCATCCATACTGGTTAATGAAGAACGGTATCGTAGCGTCATACCCTTCTCTGCACGAGGACATTAATATCGATGTTGCTATTATGGGAGCAGGTATCAGCGCAGCGTTAACCGCATGGTACCTCCGTAATAGCGGGCTAAAGGTTGCAGTTTTTGACCGGCGGCACGTTGGAATGGGGAGTACGGCTGCCAGTACGGCATTTCTACAATACGAAATCGATACGCCGTTAACCCGTCTTTGTGACTTGGTTGGTGAAGATCAGGCTGTAAAAAGTTATCAGCTTTGCCGGAAGGCTATTTACGACATTGCCGACATCTGCAAAACTTTACGTCCGGCGTTTGACTTCCACCTTGTGCCCAGTCTGCAATATGCAAGTTTTCGGACTCACGTAAACGATTTGAAGCAGGAATTTCAGTTACGCCGCAAACATGGCTTCAAAATGGATTGGCTGGAGGGTGAAGATATTAAAGGTACATTTGGTTTTGATGCTCCGGGTGCAATATTTAGTGAAGATGGCGGTGAAGTGGACGCTTACCTGCTTACCCATACCCTGCTAAAGGATTTCCGCAAATCCGGTCATAGCGTTTATAATAACACGGAGGTAACGCAAATTGAACACCAAAAAAAGGGCGTTGTATTGCGCACCGGCAATGGAAGTGAAATTAAGGCCCGTAAACTGGTGATTGCCTGCGGGTACGAAAGTTTAAAGTATATACCCAAAAAAATAGCGGACATCCATTCCACCTACGCGATGGTGTCCGAACCGCTGGATGAAAAATATTTCTGGCATAAAAACAGCCTGGTTTGGGAAACCACTGTTCCCTACCTGTATTTTCGGGTAGTGAGCGAGAACAGGATACTTATCGGCGGGCGAGATGATCCCTTTCATCATCCTCACATCCAGCCGTCAATCATCAGAAAAAAAGCCCGGCAGCTTACCAGCGCTTTTTTGAAAAAAATGCCGCAAATACCACTTGAACCCGATTTTAGCTGGGCGGGTGCATTTGCAGTCACCAAAGACGGACTCCCCTACATCGGAAGTATTCCGGGAAGTCCGGATGTATTGTTTGCGCTCGGTTTTGGGGGCAATGGCATTACTTTTAGTGTGATAGCAGCAGAAATATTGCGTGATATTTTATCCGGGGAAAAGAACGAAAACGCCGGTATTTTTAAATTTGACCGGTAATCAAACGTGGTGCAGAAGTTTTTTGCCGGTCAGTAATCGATATTTCCCACAAAAAAGCTTTACGACATAAAAAAAAATGTGTTTATTTGCAGCCCGATAAAAATACTGACTCCGTAGCTCAGCTGGTAGAGCAAATGACTCTTAATCATTGGGTCGAGAGTTCGAATCTCTCCGGGGTCACGATCAATTAGAAAAACCGCCTTAGCGGTATCGTTTCGGCGGTTTTTCTGTTTCACAAAACGCACACACCGCAGCGTTTTACTGCCCATTTCCGGGCAGAATTATCCTTTTGTTTCAAAATATTCTACATGTTTCACAATGAAAAAGGGCTTATTTAACCAGGCTTTATCTTATCATATCGTATTAGGCCATTATATTCATGCGGACGGGAGGCAGGCGCTTTACCTCAGGATCACCACCGATCGCAAGAAAAAGGACATTCCTTTAAATGAGCATTGGCCGGCTGCTTTTTTCGATAAGGAGCGCGAAGAGGTGCAGTCGAACGGAACGAATACCGCAGATAAGGATAGAATCAATATGGTAATTGCGGAGGCTAAGGCCAGGGCCAGCAAGATTAAGCTCAGGGCGTTTGCCGATGACCGGCTCCTAACGCTTGAAAAGTTTGAGCAGGAGTTCGTCAATTTTCATTCGTACGATAATTTTATGGCTTACTGGCTGCGCAAGAAAAACGAACTTGTCGCTGGAGGAATTATTACTTCTGATACCGGGGATAATCACATGACGAGCTATAACCGGCTGAATGAGTTCATCGGTGGGAGTGAATACCTGCCGTTCGGCGAGATTGACCTTGAATTCATACAGCGTTTTAATGCCTGGCTGCGAAAGGAAAAAAAGCTGGAGCATAATTCGGCATGTACTTCGCATAAGACCGTCAAGTCCTATCTCAATCATGCCCAACTCGATAAGTACCGATTCGACAATCCGTATCTAAAATTTAAATACCGTTTTAAGCATGGCGAGCGTGCAGTGTTGGAGCGGAAGGAAATCGAGCGACTGGAGAAGCTCTGGGCAAAGAGGCAGTTAGATGAGATCGGGCAAGAAGTACTGGCCAAATTTCTTTTTAGCTGCTATACCGGGTTGCGTATCTCTGACAGCGCCCAGATCGATAGCCGGATGATCTCCGGGGGCAAGCTTAGGCTTTCTACTGCAAAAGGGTTTAACTCAGGAAAGAAAGTGATCATCTTTTTACCAGACTTTGCCCAGGAGATCATCAAGGGCAGGAGGGGGCTTTTGTTCCGGCCTATAGCTGACCAGGTTTGCAACCGCTATCTGAAGGCGATCGCAGTGATGGCCAACATAAAAAAACGGCTTACCTTTCATGTAAGCCGTGATACCTTCGGAACGCAGTTTATTATCCGCGGCGGTGATGTCTGCACGTTAAAGGAACTGATGGGTCATTCGGATATTAATACGACCATGATCTATATTAAACTCAGTGAAAACCGCGCAGATATGCAGATGCGGAATTTTAACAAGAAATAAATGATCGATTATTTTTAAGATTATAACTATTCTCGACTTCTGTAAGATTATGTTGAATATTTACAACTTTGTTTTGGCTGACTTAATTATTTCGACCACTTTTTGAAAATCTTCTGCCGCAAAATCAAATTGAGATTGTGAGTCAAATCTTTCTAATTTAACATAGCCCAGCCATTTATTGCGGTAATTAAATACACCCGCGGAAAATCCGCTTCGGGCATGGAAATTGAACTCAACGTCGTTAGCCGGTACGGGCGTATTTAAAACAGACTCGTTCACATAAGTCAGGGCCTTGATAAGTCCATCAAGTTCGTCAGCATCTAAAAACGCAGTTTTTGTGCTCGAAAAGCTTCCTCCTGATTCTGCCTCTAATCTCAATCCACTCAAAGTAGTGCCAGTTGACACGTTGGTTAATTTTAATACTTGAAATTTAACACCTTTGACTTTATCAATTTCAAAATACTCTTTTTTAACCATTGAACCCGATGACTCTGAAAACGTTTCTAATTTACTTTTTGGAGCTTCGTCGGCCTTTTTTACTTGACAAAACGAATAAATCACAGATAAGACGAGTGACAATGTGAAAATGACTTTTTTCATGATTACAGGATTTAAGTTTCCCTAAGCTATAAAAAAAATAAATCTCATGCAATACGATCTGGACTAACGATGTTTTCGTCAGGCAAAACCGCATTTCCAGCATTTAGTTCCGGGATATCCCCGGTTCTAAATGCGCCAAAGGCACTTTTTAATTAAAAATCGCTTTCCACCGGATGGTCAAATTTATCTGTGGCTAAGGCCGCCTTCAGTTGCACGATAATGTTATTTGCATTGCCTTCGACATAGTAAAGCCGCTCTTTCGCAGTCGAGTCAAACTCGCCGTTCTTATTTCTATATTTTGGATCAAAAACGTAGCGATCTGAAGGATGCATGTCTGGCAGTCCTTGTCCATTCAAACCATCGATTTCTACGAAGTCGGTAATTTCATACTTATACTTTCCGTTTTTGATGTGAAGGTCCACTGTAAAAGTCACACCGTAGGGAAAGTTCACCGTGATAATACCCCGCTTCCGGTTACCAAAGTAATTCCCCCTTGCCGTCAAATGCCCTGACGATATATCATCCATTACCACTATTGCTTTTGCCACTTCAAACTCCCTGGTAAACCAATCCCTTGCCCGCATGAAAATTTTTTCTTTGGATACGCCGTCAACCTGAACGACGCCTTTGAAATCTATTTTTCGCGAAGCTGAATCGACCTGGATGTTCGGAACATAATCCGATTCCTGGGCTGAAGTGTAAATTGGTATTAAAAGCAGTAAAAGCAATAATTTTTTCATGATTTTAGGATTTAAGTTTCCCTAAGCTAAGAAAAATAATTACGCTTTCGAATTTTGCTCCAGGCGGGTCTGCTTGTCGAGCTCGTTTTTAAAGTAATGATAGTTCAGCACCACCTGCTGATCCTGTATCTTTTGCTCGATGGCCGTTAGTTTTTCGACAATCGGCGCTAAATCAAAAACAGGCGCATTCACCGATGATAAAGTTGCCGAACCCTGTTGCTGTGGTTGCTGCCCGCCTGCCGGGGCGAACAGGCCGCCCTGCCTGGCCATACGGATACCGCCGTCGATCGCCATAGTATTCACCTTTGCACCATTCCGGAACATGCTGTTAAAGAGCAACTGGTTGATCAGGGCTGCGTTGTTGCGCTGCGTTTCCCTGCTCAGCACCATCCAGGGCTCGCCGCCCTCTATGTTGGCGACCGTCTGCCCGGTAGTGGTATCCACCACGTTTAGGCCGCCCTGGGCGTGGCTTGGCCCGTCAATGATCCCGCCCTTCGCAAATTGCGGCGGTTTCTGCGCGGCGATGATCGCTACCTGCGCAGCCGTTTCGGCAATGATCCCCGGAATAACTAATGCGCCAAGTACACCGGTCTGGGAAAGAGCCTTGGCTACGGCGAGCGCACCATTGATCACTGCCTGTTCTTCTGCTGCCTTTTGGTCGGCTTTCCAGGCCTTTAATTTCACTTCTGCTTCCTGTTTAGCATACCGGTCATTGATCGCCTGCCGTTGTGCAGCGGTTAAATTCTCGTTGCTCAACTCTTTATCCTTTTTCTTTTCAAGATCTGCTATTTCGGCGTCGGTTTCCGCCTGCCTTTTTTGCTGGCCGATTTGAAAAACTGCATTCGATATTGTCTGCGCTGCCTGTATGGCGGCATCTCTGTTCTGTTTTTTCTTTTCTTCGGCTTCCTGTTTTTTAACCTCTTCCAGGGCCGCACCTCGGTTGCGTTCAAGCTTTGCAACGAGCTTTAAATAATCTTCCTGTGCGACTAACTTATCGTCGAAATTCTTTTTCAATGCAGCCAGTTCCTCATCATAGCTTTTATTAACTGCTGCTAAACGATCGTCCAGTTTTTTACCGGTGAGGGTATTATACTGATCGTCGAGCTTGGCAGCTTCTTCGTTCATCCGCTGCTTATTGCGCAATTTGGCATCATTCAGCGCAAGCTGTCGTTGCAGGTCGATCCGCTCGAGCTGTCCCTGGTCGTTTGGATCGGCATCCTTTTTCAGGCCGTCATAAAACGCGTTGATCGACGCGGTTTCCTTTTCCAGCTCCGTTTGCAGGCGCCCGGCCATCTTATCACGGAAGGCGATGATCGCCTCCGTCATGTCGCGCTCCTGGCGCACGCGCAGGTCGGCCACTGCCTGGCTTTTCTTTCCGGCCAGCGAGTCGATCTTGTCCTGCTGTTTTTGGATCTCGTTGGCGTATTTGTTTTGGCGCAGCTTGGTCAGCGCTGCCGTCGCGTCTGTCCACTCCTTGTCATATTTATCCTCCAGAAGCTGGATTTCCTTTTCGTTTTTGGATAGCGTATCCGCTAACTGTTCCTGGTCGAATTG
This sequence comes from Mucilaginibacter sp., assembly GCA_035547875.1. Taxonomy (GTDB): domain Bacteria; phylum Bacteroidota; class Bacteroidia; order Sphingobacteriales; family Sphingobacteriaceae; genus Mucilaginibacter. Next base: position 53,974 of record DASZTX010000056.1, read on the forward strand.
GCGCAGCTTCGCATTCAGCGCCTCCGACTGCGCAAGGTATTGCTCCCGGGCGCGTTTCTCCGCTTCCGCTTTGGCCAGATCCTCCGCGGAGGGGCCGCCCTGCGGTTTTGCCGGTGGCGTTGCTGAAGGTATATCCAGCGTTTCGCCCTTCAGGCCTTTTATACCCAGACGCGCGGCATCGATCTTCGTTTGCAACTCTCCAACTTCCGCAGCGGTTTGCCTGATCTCGTCATCGGTCAGTTTGCGGGTCTTTACGTCGCCAAAATTGTCGCGACCACCGGCGCCACCGGTTACAACCGTCGTCGTTCCGGCAGCAAGTACGCCCTGCAGCCTTTTTTGCTTGGCCACCATATCGTCGATCATCGACTGCGTGCTTTCGATAGCGTCGCGATTCTGTATCTGCATGACCGCCTTTTGCATCTTGATAAAATCACGCGCCTTGTCGGTATTGATGCCGATCGCCCGCCCGTAGTTATCCCATTGTGTAACCGCACCTGGTATGGTCTTGCTGATCGATGCGATAATATCATTCAGTTCCGTCTGCTCCTTTTTATTGAGATTGCCCTTGGTGGTCAGCTCGTCGTAACGGTCGATCAGGGGTACCGTGCTTTTCTCGAGGCCCTCGACATTTTCTTTCTGCTTGTAAAAATCCTCGGACAGCTTTTCTGCCCAGGTGCCGGTACGGCCCGCTTCCTTAACGAAGGGTAAGAAAAAATCGGCGATCACGCCCTTTCCAGCCGTTATCCAACCGCCGATCCGTTCTTTCAGGTTATCCATTGCAGTCTGGAAGGCCTGAATCTTACCGACGTCGGTATCCGATATGGCCTTGGCCGTGCCGCCAAATTCTTTCTGCAGCTCCTTCAGGATCAGCGACTGTGCGCTCATCACATCGTTGTTCTTTACGAAGGTCTTGATCTGCTCCTGCTGCTGCTCGTCGAGCGATACGCCGACGCGGCGCAAAGCCGATACGCCCGTGATCGGGTCGTTCAGCGCTTTACCGACCTGTATGGCGATCTGCTGCACGCCCTCCATGGTTACCTTACCATGGTTGAATGCCGAGGTCATATCGATGATGGCCGGGAGCGCCTGCTCGTAAATTTTCCCGCGAATATTCGTGAAGGTGAGCAGCATCTCCTCGCCCTTGGCGATCACGTCGTCATCCACGCCCGTCTGATCCATCAGCGTCTTCTGATATTCCTCCAGCTGCTCTTTGGTTTCACCGGCAACGCCGCCGGTCGTTCTTAATACCTGCTGCAGCTGCGCCTGGGTGCGCTGCGCCTCGTCATAGGCCTGCACCGCCCCGTTAAAGAGGTCCCTGATAAATTCTATCCCCGCACTGACGCCCTTATAGATCAGGGTACCGATGGTGATCTTGCCGGCAATCTCCTCCAGCTCCGAAAACCCTTTCTTAAAATCCGCGAAAAATCCTTTGGTCGCCTCATTGGTCTTAAACAGCTCCGCGCGCATAGCGCTTTGCACCTCTTTTAATCTGGCCCATTCTTCTTTTGCCTTTGCGATGGCGGCGGGATCATTGGCCGCCTTCGCCCGGCTGAGTTCCGCCGCCAGGGCGTTGACTGCGCCGGTCACTTCCCGGAGCGACGTTTTTGCCTGCTGCCCGTTGATCACCAGGTTGATGATCGCCTGCTCGTTTGATTTGAGTGCCATTATACCTCCATGTTTAAGTCGCCGGTCAGGCTGCTTTCTATCGCGCTGACCAGCTTTGTTGAGTAGTCCCGTTTATAGAGATCGGCGAGTTTTGCGACCTCGCGGTAAAAAGTCTTCGAGTACCAGGGCTTTTTCTTCCGGGCGATATGTCCGGTCCATTTTCCCTCCGCGTCCCGGTACCGGTCGAATTTTCGGGTGAGCACCCGCTCGTTCAGGCTGGTACCGCGTCCTACACCCATATCCTCGAAGCGCCCGTATTTCAGGAATTTAAAGATCACCGCCTCTACGTCCCCGTTCGCCCTTTTAAGCTCCTTATAAAAGGAGTTCATTAACCGGCCCGTCACACCGATCTTATACCTGGTCAGCGCCTGCATCCAGCGGTCAACGACAATAACGGCCCATTGCTCCGCCAGCTGATCCTCGTTTATCTTATCCGCGTCCATTAGCTTATCGTGATCGTTTCCAGCACCTGGTAATAGGCGCTGACCAGCGCCGCATAACTGTAGTCGTAATGATGTACGTCCGGATCAGTGCCTGAGGTGACCGATATCGGCCGGTCGGCAGCGATGAGCAGTTCGCCGCCGGTTTCCGTGGAAGGATAGGATATGGCCACCGGTGCAGCGGGTGTGCCGTCCGTCGCAATGGTTTCGCTGTAGCGTAATGGCAGGTCGGTCACGTCCTTTGGAACGGTGGCCTCCGCATCGGCCCAGAAGGTCACGTACAGGTCGCCGCGCTGGCCAAAAGATGGCGTCGGGTGTTCCTCTTCAAAGTCAACGATGTTACGCAGTTCTAACCGTACCCAGACGTCGCCGTTATCCGGCGGTTCCACCGGAGGCCCGGCATCTTCATCCGGCAGTATCTCGGTGGCATTGTCCGTCAGGATCTGCGGCCAGAGCGTCAGCCTGGGTTGGAGCGCCTGATCATCGCCAAGGTCCACGCCGAGCTGGGCCCAGAGACAATAGACCGGGGCGAAATTGAAATCGCTGATCAGGATGCGGCTGTCGGCGCGGATATCCAGTAATTTTTTCGGCGGCAGGCTGAAGACCATTTCAAAGGGCTTTGAATTCGCCATATACCGGTACAGGTTCCTGATGGCAAGATAGGCGCTGCCGGCAGCGGACAGCGACAGGCTCGTATCCGCAATGACGTTGCCGTTCTTGTCCTTGTTGTCGCTGCTGCCGTAGGGGTAGCTGAACAGGTTGCTGTCATCAGGCACCAGGCCGTGATAATATAAAAAGCGGATGCGGAAGTTGTGCGCGTCGGCATTTTCGACGGATGAGATCTGATCGAGCGGAGCAGATCCTGCGACCGGCTGACTTATGGCCGGTATCCTCCAGTTGGACGGGGAGGGAAATGCCGGTGAACTTTCCGTGATCATCTTTGTCGTCGCGGAGATCATGGCCACGTCGGTCGTCTGTATCGCCATTACCGGCGTGCCGATCGTCAGTACCGGCAGGTTCTGTTTTTCGTCATCCGAGAATATCGCATCCTTGTCATCCGGCGTCTGGGTGATGGTATAGGCCTGTGACGAACTGCCGGTTTCCCGCATCGATCCGGCAATCTGGTAAGGGCGCAGGTCAACGATATCGCCGGTCTTAACGAGGTTGGACAGGCTTTCGATAATGCAGATCTTATCCACCTCGTTAAAGGCGATGACTAAGCCGAACTCTGTGCGCACGGCCTTCAGGAAGTCGGCAACGGGAACTGCCGGCATATACAGCCAGTAATCCGCGATGATATTCCAGGAAGCGACGGGGATCAGCGAGGCGACGACGATCCGGTTTGGCGCTTCTTCATCCAGCCATTTGCCCACGGGGCGGAAGCCCAGCAGCCGGACGATCCGCTTCAGGATATAGGGCAGGTAAAAGAAAGGTACCTGCGTCTGCCTGATCGGGAAATTCTCATCTACCAGGAAGGAGCCATTATTCTCCTCGTCCGTCTGCCAGGCATTGAACACCTCGTTAACCGGCAGGTTGATGTCCGGGTAATCGCCGTAACTGTCCGGGTCGATGGTTTTATAGGCGCCGGTGTTCCGGAAGGGAAAAAATACCATGATCTCCGCGCCCGGTGCCGCTGTGGTGGTCGCCTTCAGATAGGCGCAAAAGTCGGCGTAAGTGTCGAAGTGCTTCTGATCATTGATCAGCGGATCGGAGAGGTTGTTCAGCTGGAGCGTCTTCAGCTGGTTAACATAGAGACTCAGGTTGGCGTAAATGCTGGCGACGATGTTTTCGCCGTCAACCGTATAGGCCATGCGGCCGGCAAGCCAGGGGTATTGATTGATCCAGACGCGCACGTCGAGCGAGCGCCGCGCGGCGTCGGTTAAAATGAGATGCGCGTTCCTGATCACCGCTTTGTTCGGCTGGAGGGGGAGCGTTACCTGGTAGCTCTTGTCGCCAAGCAGCTCCGCCGCATCGTTGAAGAGCGTGGTGTTCTGCTCCATGGGCAGGGTGGAATCCTTGCCCATGACCAGGAACTCGCCGGTACTGATGATCTGGATGCGCAGCAGCATGTTTAGTTGCCCTCTATGGTTATAAAGCCGGTATAGGCCGTTGTAAAGCCAACAGTGCAACCCGTGGTGCTGCTGGTGACGGTAAATCCCCAACCAGAGGCATCGAACGGGTAGGGAAGGAATACGCTGCCGGTATGACTGAACGCCGTGGGGTAGGTGTAGCTCGCGGTACCAACGAGCGCATTACAGTAGATGAGCACTTTTTTCCAGGGCGTTCCGGTAGCCAGTTCAACAAATGTCGCCGATCCGCTTGTACTGCCCGAAACGGTGGTTTGCGACGAAGTGAGTTTTAAGGCAGGTATCGTGGTGGCCGAAGGAATACCCGACACATACGCGCCGGTACCGTCAATCAGCTGGTTGGTGGTTCCTGCGAGATATGCCCTGGCTATACGGTTGGAAGAACCGCCGACGTTGTTGGTGTTATCATTTGCAGGCATGAAGTCTCCGGATGTTGTGGGATCCACCTTCCACTTATTAAGGCTATTGTAACCAAAGTAAGCCGTATTACCGCCGGTGGTGCCGAAGTAGGCGGTGCTGCCGGATGGGCTTTTAAAGGATGCCGCCGATACGCCGCCGGTGGTGCTGATATCGCTGCCGCCGAAATCTATGGGCTCAAAGGTGTTCGTACCCACATATAATGGCACCCTGTCGGTATTTCCGATCTGCTTAGGGTTCATGAAGGTGATATTCGTGCAGTTGCTAAAGCGGTATAATTTCCCGCTGATACCGCCTGATGTCTTGCGCACTGTGTTATTGATCCACTCGACATGATCAGCGCCGGAGGCATTCAGGATATAACCACTCACATACAGGTTGTCCGTCTCGAAATCGTTATTTACGACTTTGATCTGGCCTGCAAGGCTGTCTATTTTGATGACATCGTTATAGGTATTGAGAAAGGTGTTCCCCTCGACGATATTGCCGTAGCTGCCGGGACGGACAACTATAGCATTCTTGTTCTTTTTGAACGATGCCCCCATCACCGCGGCCTTATTCCCACGCATAGATATGCTGACGCCGGTAGTTGTGGTCGGCTCAAATTCCCCGCCGATGACCTTGTCATTGCGGCCTCTCAAAACGGCAGCGGTATCGGTTATATTATAATAGTCGTTATTGAACAGATACGTCTCCGTGTTCCCACCGATGACGCCGGTAACGGCCTCGCTGAAATGCGAGAACAGCGCGTAAAAGCTGTCGCCGTCAGTCGCGTCAATAGCCGTGTGAAAGCCGCTGATGTTAACGTCCTCCACCTTCCAGAGGCCGGGCTTGGTCAACGGCGCGGTGGCGTTGGTATTACTCCATGCGCGAATTCCGGCGCCCGTATTTCCTGGATAAGAACTGATGATCGCCAAATGCCTCGTTTGTACGGCCTGGTTTCGGTAGTTTACCGTTTCATCTGTATTGACGAGACCGTTCGTATTGTTGTAGAAGACTATTGCCGATTTTGTCTGGTATTTCAACGTGTCAGACCCGCTTAGTTGCGTTGGAAACAGACTATTATCCCCTTCGATCAGGGTAGCCTGTCCCATTTTAATCTCATGGGACATGCCAAACGGCTTACCGGTATTGGGAATATACACGGAGGTTGACTTATTTTCATCCTCGTTAACGGCGGCCTGCAGCCTATCGGCATTGTCACTGCCGGTATGCGTATAAATGTTATAGTCGCCTTTTGCGCCAAACCATAGCAGGTTGATCGGACCGGAAAATTGCCGGTACCAAAGCGAGTCGGCCTGGTTGGAAGTAAATCGTGTGCCGCCGTTCGCAACGTCACTGCCTTTAGCCGCCTTGAGAAAGGGAGTACCACCGCCAACTGACGGGTCTTTCAATACAGCGATCTTCAGCGGGCCGGAATACGTGGCAAAGGATGCGGTGTCCGGAAATACGATCAGCTGATCGGGATTGGAGCCCGCTAAAATATCGTACGGTTTGCCGCCATCTGGCGGCCGCATATAGCCAAAGCTCTGACTGGAGGTGTCCCGGAAAAAGAATCGCTGGCCATTTTCGGTATAGATCGTCTTCGTGGGATCAACCGCATACCCGGTGTCACGGTAAACATAGACCTGCCGGTTGCGGAGATCATAGATCGTATTGTTGCTGGCCGAAAAACTGATATTGCTGTAAAATGCGGCCTCCTGGCTTTGGGCGGCGTATCCGTAAGACTGCTTGCCTTTGAATTTAGCTAACACCGGGTCACTGTTCAGATTGACGGTCAGCGGATAGGCCAGTGAACCCTTTCCGCCGGGTGCATCACTGAACTGGCTCCTGTAAGTCGTAATCGTATCGCCGCTCCGTATCACCTTCAGATCGACAGAGTTGCCGGCCCAATTGGACAATGTTTTCCATAGCCCTGCCTGCGCGGAGCCGTTGGCAATGGTCTTCTGCGTCGTTTTTTTATAATCATACACGATAAAATAACTCAATGTGGTGTCGTCCCTGTTCACAAATAGTGTCAGAGAGTGCTCGTTCAGCACCTTGGGACTCGTAACATCTACCGGCCAGGTAAAATCTGCGGGGTTAAGGCCGTATGCATTATTGCTGACGCTGTCAGGGCCCTGCACAAAGGCGATCTCGACGCCGATCCTGTCATTGTCCGGTGTGGTGCCGTCGTTGGCGCCAACGGTGACGGTATGCACATAGTGATCATATTTATCGCGGCTCACTAAACCGATTGCGCTCCCGCTGTTATAGGTCGAGGTCACTTTATTGGCAAGCGTATCGTAGGTCCAGGAATTCGTCTGCGAAGGCTGGCCGGGAATATAATTGTTCTGGGCCTGCCCGGTAGGGTCAGACTGGCTTCCGCCATGGGAATACCGGTAAAAGTTTTTGAAGATCTGGTATTGCGTCGCCTTACCGCGTGACATCGCTGCGGTCAGCTGGTCGTCAGTGTAAACGAAGTTGCCATAGATCAGGGGATCAGACGCCGTGTATTGCCTGCTGTTATCGCCTGATGCCCTGATGATCTGTCCCTGCAGGCCTGCCGGCAGCAGGCTGTCGATATAATGGCGTGTGGCCGAATCCGATTTGGCCACCAGTACAAACTGGTGGTTGCTCAGGTTGTATTTGTACAGGTTATTGCCCGACATAAACAGCGAGCGGGATTTGACGCTGTCCGGCACATAGGCAGGCATGGTCAGGTGACCGGGGAGCGCAAAGAAGTACAGCGCCTCCTTGGCGCGATCCGTGTGAACGTGGTTATCGCGCGTGTGCTCGATAGGCGCGAGCTGCTGCGCCGATAATACCGAAGCGGAAAGCAGCAAGAAAAAAGCAAAAAATAGATTTTTCATATTGAATCGGGGTTTAAGACAAAGGGGTTGATGATGAGCTGGTCGCCTTCCTGCAGCAGGAAGCCGGGCACCAGGATCGTGAAGCTGCCCGCAGGGTTGTAGGCGATCTCCTCGGTAAAGAAATACCTGCCGAGCTGCGTCGACCAGATGCGGTAGTTGCTGCGGGCTGTGAGCCAGAACGGCGCGGTGTAGCGCTGCAGGCCGTCGCTGACGGATAAATGATAATCGCCGTGTTCGACCACGATCACGCCGCCCTCGGTCAGTTCCGGCGGTACGCTGTTCGGTATCGGGCTGCCGGCATCGGCGATGAGCTGCGCCAGGTCATCGTCATCGATCGGAAGATCTTCTGTCCAGTTGCTTTCGCGGTACTTGTAGAAATATTCAATGGCGCCGGCAAAGACATTCGTGCCGTCAGCGGGAAATTTGAAGTTTTTGGTATCGAGGCCGATCGGGATCAGGATCACATCGCCGCTTGAAAGCTGCCGGTACAGGAAAATATTTTCAGATACCAGGAAGTCCTGCAGCAGCGCAGTGGTGCGCTGATCGGCGCGGTCATAGCCGATGCTCAGGGTGCCTTTGCCCTGGATAAAAATATCCGTTTCGATCAGCTCGCCGGTCGTTGCCGCCACGCTTTGGGATACCGCCAGCTGCGCGTCAGTCTTGCTGCGGTCAAGTTCGGGCGACAGCTTGCCGACCGTGGCTATCGTCTGGTACGCGCCGTAACTGTTCTCATAAACCACGTACCGCGGCCATTCCCGGTACCGGTTGTCGATCACGAATGCATAGGTGTCGGTCAGGTACCCGTCTGCAGATTTCACCCGGACCGTATAATACACCGGGTTCTTATCGATCGCCTGCCTGCCGCCGATGGCCAGCTGGGTGTAACCGGCAACGAACTGGAATTTCCCATACGCGGCGATCTCGAGATCGCTGACTGACTCAAAGGTGGCGGAACTCTCGTCATCGTTATAGATCACGACCTCCAGCGCAACCGTTACGGCGGCGCCGCTCAGGTTCAAAAAGGTCAGCCATTCCGGCTGTCCTTTATCGACCAATTTGTTCTTGCTGCCCTGGCGCAGGAAGCGGTTTTGCGTCGCGTCGCCGGCAGCGGGACATAGTTCCGTCACCAGGTTGCGGATGCGTGCCGGCTGCATTCCGAGACCGCCGCGATTAACGTAAAAAGTGTCAGAGGTGTACACCCTGCGGATAGATGGATCGCTGCCTTTGTAAGCCGCATATTTGAGGAATGCGCTGCCGATCGAGTTCAGGCATTGCGCGTAAAAGCCGTCCAGTACCGGGAAATCGGCGGTGAGGAATGCGTGCAGTTCGTTTTGCAGCTCGAGGCTGGAGGCGCCGGTATTCAGTCCGTCCAGCGCTACGTTCGCGCTGTAGGCCTGCACCGCCGCATTGCCGCCTGCAGTGATCCAGGCCTCGGTATGGTGTGCAAAATTTTCTACCGGCTCGTTGGTTACGCCCGGGACCGTGTTGCCGGAGGCGCCGCCATTTTCCGTTGTGATGTTATACTCCGGTCCCGGAAGTTTTGCCGTAAAGATCAGCCGCGGATGATCGCCGCTGAAGTCGGTTGAAACGACAAAATCGCGATCCAGAAAATAATTGCCGCGAAACCAGGGCAGCAGGCCGATAACATAGGCCTCGTCACCGGCGCCGCTGGGGAACTGGAGGCCGCTCTCGTCCGGCGCATCCTTTGCCGTCATCGTAGCCGAGCCGTTGGCCCAGGCTAACACGAAAACGTCATCTTCGGCAACCGCGGCGGTGAACTGCAAAAAGTTTACCGCTATGGCGGCAGCCGCAGCGAGATAGTCCGCTTCGTCGGATGTGATCACGACCGGCAGCGGGTTCTTTGAAAATGAAATGGTCGCGGGGGCGGTGGTTAAGGTCGTCATGCGTTCCAGTCCTCCGTGTTATAGGTGATATCCAGCGGTACCGCAAAATCGAAGTACATCGATTTGCCATACCAATTGCCATCGATAGCCGTCATGTTGGAAAGTTTTCCGTCGGTGCTGAAGACTGTGGCCAGCTGCCGCAGCGGGCCGTCCTGGCCGTTTGTTCGCTCGAACTTTCCCTTGCAGTCGAGCCGGATACGTGACACGATCTTCAGCAGGGCAGCCTTGGCAAAGTCTCTTGCGGCATTAATGTCGTCGAAATCCTCCGTGGTATGCTTCAGTACGTGCAGGCCGATACGGAGGCGGTCAGTTTGGGAGTCATAAGAGCCGATATTGCTCTCACCGGTTTCCAGCAGTAAACAGACGCCGGCAGTCATGTTCCTCACGGCGTCGTCGAACTCGTCCAGGTCCATCGCGTCCTTGATCCTGTAAAATGCGGGGGCGTCCGGTGTGTGGCCGATATCCTTCAGGTCGGTCGCGATGCCGGTAAAGTATTCTTCGAGCTGCTGTTCGGTCATTTTTTCAACCGGGCCTCCAGCTCCGCATAATCTTTGGCCTTTTTCTGAAAATCGGCAAGCACCAGCCACAGGTTCATTTGCTGAGTCTGGTTATAGGTGCCGAACTTGTCGCCGGAAAGGTTTAGTACCAGTTGCGTCCAGTTGGTAGGTGCGCCTGGTGCCGGCGTATCCGCCTTTGCTTCTGTGGGTACCCAGATGTGGGGGTGTTTGGCGATAATGAAATTCCTGCAGCCTGCATAGTTGATCGCCACGGCAAGTTTAACATATCGCGGTAACTGCCTGGCCAATTTCTCGCCGGCCTCAAGTTTTGCGGGATTGAACTTTCTACGGCCCCGAAACCAGGCCTTTTTCCGGTAAAGCACGGCGACAAGCGTATCGAGATAGTCCGTGTCGCTCGTGTTTTCATAACGCTCGTATGCCGCTTCCGTATAGGTGAATTCCTCGATTGTGATATTCGCCAGCCTGTTTTTAGGACCGTAGAAGCGATGCTCGGCGATCTTAAGCCTCGGCAGTAACCAACGGTTCAGCATATTCCTGGAGGATACCCAGTCCACCAATGGTTCCAGCTGCATGACCTGGTAACGTTTAAGCCTGCAGAACAGGCGGCGGGGAATGCTGAACAGCAGCATGGCCATGTAGGCCTTAGTTTTACCGGATATACAGCCGGTGCAAAAGGCCAGGCCGAGCAGCTGCGCCGGTGTCAGCTCGTCCCAGGACGCGGGGCCCCTGAATACACGGTTGTTTAAGGAAATGACATGCATTCCCCAAAACTCCCCCGAAACGGGTTGTATTAAAGGACAGCTACCAGCAGCGGCGCCGTACGGCGATGACAAACAGCAGGATCATGATAAAGCCGATGATCAGCGGCAGGTCGGCAGCCATCAGGCGGCAATTCTCATGGACGTTGGCTCCGGCTCGAAGGCGTTCTTGTAATAATACTCCAGGATATACACGCCGTCGCTCCAGCTGAGCTTGCCATCGGCGGCTACCTGGGCGACCATTACCGCTATATTGTGGTAGAACGCACCGGCAATACCTTTATCCATGGCAGCCAATGTTTTCATGGCCGCAGCCACGATCTCGTCCGGATCGGTCAGCCCGGCCGCGCTTTCGATCAGACGCAGGTCCGACAGGATCTCCGGGAGATGGCCGCGCAGCCATTGCTTGATCTTGTCGTCGATATCGCCCGGGATCAGCAGGGTAATAATGTCCACCACCGGCGAGTCGATCAGGTTTTTAAGATTTTCCGTGATGCGCACGCCGATAGCGACGGCGATCTTTACGTCTGCCGGCAGGTCGCTCCAAAGCGACGTCAGGCTCAGCCATATCCGTTTTAAAAATGACAGGATGCTCATTGGTCTTTCCTTTCTTTTAGTTCGTGAAATTCCTGCTCGAGCAGGGCCACATGGCTTTCGAGCAGCTTTAACCGGATCTCGTTGACCCGGTTGGTCGTTTCCTGCGTCGCCCGGACATCCTTTATGTCGTCGCGAAGCGAGTAGTAGGTGGTCATCACCGAAGCCGTCACAGTAACAAAGCTGACGATGGTGACGATGATGTTTTTTACCGTGATCCCCCGGATCTGCTGGTGTTCAATAGCTGTCATGGTTTTAAAGTCTGATAAATCCAACCATACTGTGATCGTCGATGTGCCGCCATTTCCGCATGACCTCAACGCCTTCCCGCGACCCGTTATCGTTGGTGTTTCCCTCGATCAGGTGAATGCGGCCGTCCTGGAAGTAGCCGGACACGATGCCGGTATGCCAGCCACCGGCATGATGCATAATGCAGATATCTCCCGCCCGCGGTGTGACGGCTTTTTCGCCTTTCCAACTGTCCCATTGATCCTGTACGCCGCCGGTGCATTTGAGCGGGTTGGAGATATTCAATTCCCTGGCTGCCTCCCTGCAGCACCAGTAAACGAAGGCCATACACCAGGGATATCCTTTTCCGAGGCCGACAGACTTCAGGTACTTTTCTACGGCGGGGCCGTCATTGTGCCCTGTAGCTTCTTTAACCCCGACCTGCGTACCGGCAATGTTGAGCGCTAACAATGCAAGATTTTCATTTTCCATTATTGCGCAGATTTAACGGCTTTCGCCGGGGTAAAGAAACAATGTGTGAGGTACGACAGGCCGGCCGCTACTGCGGTATGCCACAAGGTGGTAAAGTCGAGGGTAAAGACGCCTTTATCAAAGCTTTCTCCCATGAATGCCACGACAGCTGCGCCGACGGCGATGAACAGTCCCCTGATCCAATCCGGCAGGTCGAGGCTTAAAAAACGTGATGTGATCTTTTGCATATATGAAGGTTTAAATTTTTACATGGAATAAATGCCGCTGCAGGGATCGTCGTTTTCCGTGACGTCCGGGGTAGCAGGCGGAATATAGTCGGGGTAATCGGTAGCATTGGCGACGAGGAAATTTTTAAGCTCGTCTAATTTCCGCTGACCTTTATCCTGGTTGTCATCGACCATGAAGTCCGCGCGCGCGGCATCGGCAGGATCCTGCTGATCATACTCGTTTGAGTTATTGTAACGGTTGATCAGAAGGCCTTTCGCGCCGACCTTTACCGGCAGCTCTCTGCAGGCCCGGGAGATCGTCAGGAAGGCTACCGCCTTTTTGATGATCGGCAGCAACTTCTTTTCCGCCACTGTCAGCCCACCGGAGATATAACGAGACTTATAATCAACATACCAGGCAGCGCCCATCACCGGCGGCAGGTATTCATCCTGGGCGTCGAGCATCATGGCGCCGATACTGATAAAGGTGAGGCGGGAGTTGTCGATGCGGCGCTGCGCATTGAAATCGGCGGCGGTCGTGATAAATCCCTGCAGCGTCGCCTGCCGAGCTTCGCCATCGCGGTAGGCCGCAAACGTATCGATCGCGCCTTCCATCGTGGCAATTGCCTTGTCCAGGTACCTGTAACCGTTTTCTTCGCAATAGTTGCGCAGATCGCGCAGCTTCTTATCGCTGATGATCGCTCCGTCCGAAGACTTTGCCACATACAGCGACTTGTCGGTCATCCGGAATACTGCCGTCTGGCTCCAGCGGAGCACCGACAGATAGGCCTCCGCCCTCATGATCAGCGAGCGGGCTTTCTGAAAGGTAGCATCGTTCAGGTTTGGGTTTTCCTGGAAGTAGGTGACGGCCTCATCGCCGATGGCGTCGGCAATGATATCGCGCTCCGCATCCTCCACAAAACTTTTGATCGACGCCCAACTGAAGTTGGCATCAATTCCGGAGAAGTTGCTCTTTAAGGTTGCGATATCACTGATCAGAGTTGCCATTGGTCGGGTTGCTGTTTTGTTTAGGGTTGCTGGTGCTATGGTTTACATCGAGCGTGTCCATCACGATGTCTTTGACGTAAAAGCGGAAGCCGGGCATACGAGTCGGCCATTGGTTGCAGCGGGCGACAAAGTTGAGCGCACCCAGGTTACGTACCTTGCGCGACTTCATGCGGGCATTGAGCATGTTCCAATGCACGCGGGCATCGGTTCCGGAACCGGCGCCCATGTCGCCCGCTGATATCGGCCCCATGAGCGGCTGCGGGATGGTAAATGCCCGAGCGAACTGGCCGGAGGCCTCCTTGCTGTCCATGATATACTTGCCGTCCTGCAGCTTATCGTCGAGGACAGTGATCGAGACCCCGGGGATCTTGACCTTATTGACCTTATCCCACCCGAATGTCGTCAGCAGGGTCTTGCCGGTATTTTCTGCACCGGTCAGGAATTTATCCATCTCCTTTTTGACCAGCTTTTTGAGGTTGCTCTTTTCGACAGGCGTCATGGTCTCCCAACTCATGTTACGGTCGCGCGCCTGGATCTTCCAGAATTCCTCGGGTACCTCCATCAGGTACTTGATCGTCATCTGGAATTTCATCAGCGCATGCTTCAGGATCGGGATCAGCTTGGAGATATCAAACCACTTGGACGAAAACAGGGCGTGCCATCCGGGCAACTGGTAGATCAGGCTACCGGGCGACGGATAATTTGTCGGGAACACCGACTTAAACTTGCGCGACTGCAGAAAGCGCTGTGCGGCATAAATATCCCGTGTATCGAGTACCGGTACCGGTGTCGTCAAAGCATCGTACATGCTTGCCGCAGGCCAGTTGGCATTGATATAGACCATATCGTTATAGCCGGTTGCCGGGTTCTGCTTTCCGAACCGGCAGAATGCAGCTTCCTGGTGCGCTACCTGAGCGATGTAATTGCTTTTTTTATTTTTGATCAGCTCGGTAAAGCCATGATTGAACCATACCTGATCCATGACCAGCTCGAGGAAGTAGTTCTGGATGTCGTTCATGGCGAGCCAGTCTTCCACCTCCGGGTCGAAGCCGGGCTTCCAGGTATGCGTCCCTTTGGTGTCAAGGCCGGAATAAACTTCGTATCCCACGCCGTCGCCGTAGAGTACGGTGACCATGAAGTCGATAAGAGCCAGCAGCTCCGGTGATTGCATGGCCATTTCGATAACCCGTTTCGGGTAATTGTTGTCATTACCCCACATCACCAGGTCGATATTGTTATAGGTACGCAACACCGGGCGAGTTGCCGATGCGCCTGCATCCAGCTTTTCGGTCATCAAAATGCCGGTGCCAGGCAGGAAGTCGACACCGCCAGCAAGTTCGACCGGTTCTTTAGAGACTAACTTCTTTGCCATTGATATGTGTCATGAGGATGGGGTGAATAGACTCCGGGTGATCCATGCCGGGGCTGATGATCGTGCGGGTGTTATTGCGGAAATTATAGTAGCCTTTTCCGGATGGGGTGCTGAGCCTGGCGTTCCGGAAGTTTACACGGCGACCGCCCTTATTTCGGTTGAGGTCGCACGTGATCACGGTTATGTCAAACGACCCGGCTTCCATCAGCTTCAGTGCATCGTTAAGGGTTATGATCTCCATGATTCAAAGTTGCTATCGGGACATTTGTATAAAAGGACATGGTTGCCGAAGACACCACCGGCAGGCCTGCCGGCCTTTCAGATATCGGAAAAAACCAGCCCCGGCGGTTGCGGTTGCCGACAGCGTGTGACGGGGTCATCTTGCACAAAAGGTATGCTCAGTGGAAATTTTATACATTTAATGGCTTGTATATTAGAATAGTAGCGAAATTTCAATCGAGAGTGAAAATTAATCAGGTCATGGCATCGGCCTCGAAATCCTCCTCGCCCAGACGATCATGAAAGACGCCGATATAGAGTGTGTCGTGCGCATCGGAAAGATGGGTTGCGTGTTCAGGCGGTAAAACTTTGGAGGCTTCCGGTCGCTTATCCTTTTTAATGATATTTTTTCCGGTCCTGGGATCCGTCGTCTCGATCGAGCCGGCATTGCTCAGTGAAATCACCAGGCTTTCGCCGCAGTTGGTGCGGTTGATCCTCACCGGTTTTGTGTTGATATCATCTTCCGCATACACGCGCAGGAAAAGTTTGTTCCGCGAGTTGTGCGACGCTGCCTGGCCGATGTAGTGTTCCTCAACCTCCCAGCCCAGATCGCGCAGTTCGTTGTAAAATTCTGTCGCATAGCTGATCTCTCTGGAGGCATCCTCACCGATAGCAGTGGAATCATAGTGATGGATCAGCCGCTTACATGGATAGTCACGGTAATATATCGCAAACTTACGCGCCAGGTGTTTGATGCGTTCCGGATCTTTGACGAAAAGCGCATTCGTGATCTTTAGTGCGAAGGGGAACTCCTGACCGATGACCATACACGTGATCTTCTTGTTCCAGTCACAGGCGACCTGCAGCGGCCGGGTAATATCCAGATCGGCATCTTTTTTCCAGGGCCTCGGCATTACCTCGTGCGCATCGAATAGTTCTACATAGCCGTAGTCTATATCGTCATAGCAGTGCAGCTCGTCGTTGAAGTTGCTGTAGAAAGGTTCTTCCGCGCCGTCCTCCTCCAGGTTAAGAATAGAGATATTGAATTCCCGCGGTGTCAGGTCATGAAACATCTCATCGATATAGTTCGGCTGCACGGCATCGATGTTGTCCAGCGTCGATGCCCGCATCGTATAGGTTGCCGTCCGGCGCAGCTCGAACAGAATATCTGACAGGCGCTTCAGTTCCTTCCTGAACCTGCTCTCCAGCGCTTCCGTCAGCTTCCCCTTGTTCAAAAGCTCACGCATCGCGGCCAATAGCTTTTCCTGGTCATAGCGCACCATCTGGTTGATGGTGGGATCCATCCCGATCATCCGGTCGCCCAGCGATTTGATGTAGTTCCGCTGCTCGTAATCGAATGAGACGATCAGGTCGATACGCTCCTGGTCAACCTGCTGTTCAAATTTCTTGATCCACTTGGCGCCCGACGTGCGCGGCATATCCGTCGTGATCAGCATACCATGGTGATAATGCAGCGTATTAAAAAACGTGTCCTCGTTACCGCGGTTGGTCGGCTTTACGCGACTGATAAAGTCTTCGTGTTTGATAAAGCGGGCCTCATTCAGGATCAGATAGTCGTTGGATTGCCCATTGGCAGTTTTCTTGTTATCCAGGCCGATGATGCGGATGACATGTCCGTTGCGGAAAAAGATAGAGTACTGCGCCTCGCCGGGATGTTCATAGGCTTTTTCGTGTTTGATGTTTGCCGGGATGAACCTGCCGATCCAGTAGTCGATCTCCTCATAAAGACCGAATTTTTCCCAGGCTTTAGTCAGCGCACCGATCATGTCGTTCTTCGCCTTGACGTAGGTAGGCACCACGAAAGCGGTGGCGCCGCGCGGCATCCCGCGCACATTGCGGATGATCACCGGTGACACCAGGCCATGATCCTTCCCGAAAGCCCTGCCGGCAATTACGACGGACTTGTTAGCGTTAACGATCCAGTGCCGCTGCTGCGGGATGTTAAAGTGCGTGATCCGGGTGTTCGTCTCAGAAGTCATACTCGACGTCCTCCGCATCTTCCGCTAATAGGTCGGATGGTGATTTCCGCTTCCGTTGCCATTTCGCGAACAGCTCCTCCTTGTTTTGTACGGTCTTCAGGCCAACCGCTTCAGGATTGTATTCGATAAAGAACTGGATGTTCTCCAGCTTGGTGTACGGCGTCTCGTCGATCACCTCGTCGAAGTGGCCGCGCAGCCGGGCGGCAAGCTCGAGGAACTTATGCGCTGCTCTCCAGTCCGGCCGACCAGCGGTTGCCGCCATCTGCGCCATGCGTTCGGCGTCCTCTATGTAAACAGAACGGTAGTATTCCTGGTCGTCATAGCTGGCCGCGCAGAATTTCTTCGTGTTATAAATGTCGCGCTCCGCAGTATCCCAACTGATCCCGTAGTACCTCATGACCAGATTGCGTAGCTGGCCATGACCGGTAATGATATCCTCTATCGTTTCGCCTTCGGTATTGACCGTGCTGAAACGTTTCTGCCGTATCCAGACATCGATCTGCTTCCAGCGCTCCAGTTGGTCGATCTCCGCCTTGGTCAGCTCGCTCATGCGGCCGTTGATGATGCAGAACTTCACACGGTCCACCGCGCCGACATTATTGCCGGGATCATATTTGGGTATAACACGCAGCGCCTGTCGCTTAGCCATTAAAATATTGTTTTACGACCTTATCAATCACAACGTCCTTCATCGCGCGTTCAGAATGTTCTCTTACCGCCTCAAATGATATCTGGTAGCCAGATACCGTTTTGAGCCCTTTCACAGAAAAAGATGCGATCATAAAAAAATGGCCTTGCTTCGCAATTTTTCCTTTAAATAACCGCGATGAAATAATTTTAATTCCATAACGCATCGCTGGTGGTAACGCCTGTTGTTCTCTGTGCTCTATCATCTTAGTGCTTTAAGTTTATCGATCTCGCGGTTGATCCCGGCGATCTTTTCCTGGTAGAATTTCCGCTTAGCAGCGGTTTGAGGTTTTTTGAGGTTATCCGCGGCCTTGCAGCGGTTGCCCATCAGGTTCTTGATCTTCCGCTCGAGCTGCTTTTTATCCGTCGCGTCGAAGGGTCGCTGCCGGTTCTCCGGCAACTCATCAAACCAATGACCGTGTTTTTCGAAGTAGTGCAGCTGGTCGAACAGATCCTGCCGCTTCAGGTCCTTGAACAATATGGCCCGGGCGCACTCGTGCAGCTCATCGCCCTCCGGCAGTACAGGCAGCCGCCCGCGCAGGTGCACGATCTCCTTAAACAACTGCTTGATCATCGACTTTACCCGCAATACCTTTTCCAGTTCCTCCGCTTCCGCGTGTATGTTTACCTCCTCAGGTGAAGGCATTACAGGGGCCGCCGGCAATGAACCGGACAGCCGCTCGATCTCTTCGGAAAGCTTTATGGTATTGTATTCGTCCGGCCCGTCGGTGAGCATGTCCATGACGAAACCGGTGATGCCCGCCGCCCGGAGCAGCGCTAATCCGGCGTCATAATTCCGGTCCCCCTTCATCCAGGCCTGCAGTTCTTTCATGATCTAAAGTTGCCATGGTTGCCGGTTGCATAAAAGGACAGGGTTGCCATATCAATACGAAAAAAGCCGGCTAACTTTGGTGCCGGCTTTGCTGTGATGGGTTTGGATTAGAATGTTGGCATTTCTGTTTAATTTTTCATGACACAATGATTTACGTTAAGTGATAGCTAAGTTCGGCCTCTAAAAGTTGCATTAAAGGACATTATAAACAATAAAAATCCCCGGCAGGACCGGGGACTCACTCAATTGATTAAGGGAAAGGTTTAAGCTTTTTTGTCTTCCTTCTGCGGCGGTTCCTGCGCCGGCTTCGCCGGCGCCTTTTTCACCAGGTACGGGAAACCTTTTTTGACCAGCTTGTCCGCCTGCTCCAGCGTCAGCTTGTCCAGGTGGACCGTCTGTCCGGCGAAACGGTACTCGCCAACGCCGTGCCCCGCCAGCACCTCGTACTTACGGGCTACTTCCTCCTTCAGCTTTGCCATTATGCCGCAGGTGTGAAGTTAAGACCAGGGGTGTAGATCACCGAGTCGCCATAACACTCGCCGGTGATGGTATAGCCGCGGTAGCTTTCATTGTTACCGGAACCCCAGGTCACTTTAAAGTGACAAGGGAAGTCTTCCGAGCCGTACTGCAGTACCTGGCCATCCGCCATGGTAATGAATGCAATGCCGATCGACGCGTTGAGCAGCTTGCGGTCGGCAATATAGTCCGCTTTTGAACCAGGCAGCATGATCGTAAACGATCCCTTGCCGTTCTGGCTGTCCTTGTCGCCGACTACATCGTCCTTCGCCTCGCCCTTATTCTCCGTGCCGTACAGCTTTTTCATGCAGGCCCCTGCTTCGAACACGTGGGCCGTGGCGATCGAGCCGACCGTCGTGCCGGTGGCGTCGTCCTCATCCACCGCGTCGGGTTTCTGAATGGTCGTGAAGTAACCCAGCAACGCGATGCCGTGCATCGTTGCCAGGCCGGACGGGTTAGTTACGCCGTCCTGGTGGATCATGTCCACAATATCGAATTTTGCCATTGCTGTTTAGATTTTGGTTAACGCCTGCTGACCTTTGCGGGCCAGGATCTTTCTGCAAGCCTCCTCGTTCTTCGCCAGGGCTGCCGCATTACCGATGCCATGCGCCCCGTGATTCACCTGGTAGGTTACGCCGTCGATCTTGATCGTCGGCACCTTGCTGTCCGAGGCGGCCTTTTCTCTCGCCGATTTCAGCTGCGCCTTCAGGTCGGTGATCACACCCTTGGCTTCGTTCACCTGTCCGGCGAGGTCGCCATTGTCCGCCTGCAGCTTTTTGATCTGCTCCAGGGCTTCCTCGAGCGTTTCGGGCTGCGCAGCGCCTTGCGGCTTTTTCGTTTCCTTCTCTTCAGGAGAAGGCGCAGCGCCTTGCGCCGCACCTTTATTTTCTTTTTTTTTTGCCATTGCTTGGTTTATGACTGATCGCTTACGACCATGTTATCAGGATCTTTGATTTGCACGCCGACAACACCACTCATACCCACGTCAAGCGTGTACAGGTGCTCTTCAGTCGCGATCGTGTTGAAGTCGCTCTCCTCGTCGGTCGCGAAGATCAGGTTGTCGATCGCGCTGGCGATCAGTCTGCGCGTGCCGGTCATGCTGGTACATGGCCGGATCAGGCACTTGCCGTCGGTTCCCGCGAGGTAACGCTCGCCGGTGGTCTTATCCAGCTCCACGTATTTCGACTTTTCCTCGTAGCTGTCCCACAGCAGGTAGTTGTCGGTATAGCTCTGGAAGATCACGGCGCCGCGTTTCTGAATAGCTACCGGCAGCGAGCGGAACAGCTCCTTCTGGATCTGATAGGCATCGTCGGTGTTGTCGATCGCACCGGTTACGACCGGGTTCAGCTTGCCGCCGCTGATCAGCGTGGAGATGATCTTGCCGAAGCCGACAAAGATCGCCTGGTCGTTCCAGTCATCCCACTTCGCCGGATGCGTTACCGGCGTCTGGCCGGCTGTTGTAGCCGTTACGCAGTTGAAGTAATCGGTTTCGCCGTCAGCACCCACAAAAGCGATCTTGTCGCCCACGCTGTAGTCAGTTCCGTCATCGTACGCGGTAAATCCGCCTGTGCCGATACCGAAATAAACGGCTTTGTCGTTGATGCCTGCTGCCAACTGCTCCAGGAACGCTTTCCACACGAATGCCGCCCAAGGGATCGTTTTGTTGTTCGGGTTTTCCCCGGCGCCGCGGGCCTGCGCCATAAAGCTCTGCCGGAAGTCCGACGGCTTCAGGATCGCGTCGCGCTGCCATTGCTGTACCGTCAGGTCCAGACCGGTGTACTGAAACTCGTTCAGTTTCGGTTTAAAGTTGCCGGTATAAGGCTTTGCGCCGCCCTTTACGGTCAGCTTCGTCATTTTGATGGTGTTTTTTACACCTGGCCAGAACATGAAGTCCTTTACCGCATCGAAGCTGTTAAAGAACTGCGTGAAGATGGCCTGCTGATACGTGCCGGCAAATGCTGCCAGCTCGCTGATGTCAATTGCGTTATCGTTCATGGTTTAGGAAGGGTTAAAAGGGTTATTTTTAGCGGCCTCGATCTTTTTCGCGAGCGCCTGGTCGTGGGCGGTGTTAAACATCTTGTTCTTTTTTTCCGGCAGCTGCGTTCCGCCTTCGGCCTGGGCTTCGCCTTCGGCTTGGGCGGCCTTCGGCTTTGTCGGCTCAGCGCCCGGCTGCTCGCCGTATTCCTCCGCGCGGTCATGCTCCGCCTTGTGGGCGGCAACGAGACCGGTTACTGCAGCGGTAAGCGTCTTGTGCGCCTTATCGCCGGTCAGGCCCAGGGAGGTATTAATAGCCGTGAGCGCATTGTCTGCAGCGTCGGCATAGCCGTCTGCTTCCTGGGCATGAGCTGACGTGATGACCACCACGTTCTCGATGCCTTCTGCTGCCAGCTCCTGGTTGACGGCCACTATCTCGGCATCCGAGATATCTGCAGCCTTTTTACCGGACAGGGCATTCAGTTTCTTGAATTTTGTTCCGAATAGTGACATATTATTGTTTGTTAAAATTTTACTTACCTGGTCTGCGATCTGTTCGATATTTTCGACCTGATCATTTTGTTTTTTGGGGTTGTAAAAGTTCATTACATCTTCAATGCTCATGTCCTTTACATTATCAGGCATGTCTTTAGCATCGTAGCTTTCGACGACATCTACCAGTTTGTTTTCAAATGCCGTCGTAGCTGACATCAGGTGATCTTCATGATTCATCCAGTCTTTTTTTACCTGTTCAAGCGTTTTCCCTGTTTTATCGGCGATCAATTGACCGAGAACTTCGTCATATATATCCATTTCGTCGGCCGTATTCCGAAGGTCTTTGGCATTCCCTATGGCAAACCCCAAAACATTATGCAGTAAAAAAAGGGATCCTTTCGCCGCATGTACTGTTTTACCGGCTAAGGCAATCATCGCGCCCATAGAGTAGGCTATACCGTCAACGTAGGTATGCGTGTCCTTTTTTGAAGATTTTATGGCATTAAACATGGGAAGGCCGTCCCAAACAGACCCGCCTGGAGAATTTATGCGGATATTGATCCGATCGTATTTTTGCTCGAGCGCGTTAAAGTCTGTTACGAATTTTTTGCCCGGATTTCCATCGCCCCAAAAGCTTTCGCCAATTACACCATAAATCAGTATATCGACCTCTTTGGGGCTTTGGGCGGAAATTGCATAGACTGGTTTAAACATAATACAATTTTATACCGGTAAAATTTGCTTTAAAGGACAGGCATGAGGTGCTATGTCACGTAGATCAGCGCCCGTTTCGAGGTAATTCCGGAAAAAGTTAGGGCAGTGCCGGCGGCGCCTGGTACTGTCGTTTGTGTATTGCTGTCGCGGATCAGCTCCAGAGGCTGGCTCAGCGTGCCGACGATCTTGACCAGGCCGTCAGGCCGCGTGATTCGGAGCAGGTACCGCGTTTTGCTCAGCTGCAGCAGGCCTGTATCGATATCGACCGTCTCGCCGGGTATAAATCCCACCACCGACTGTTCAAAGTATTCCCCTGCGGCGTCGCGCGTCTCCAGCTGGCGATGGCCCATTGTATCCTCACTGCAATAAATAGCCGTCCAGGACGCGCCATCCGTTAATACGATCTCCCCGGCGCTGATCATGCCGGCAGTGGTCGTCCTGAAACTTACAATATCCTGCTTTCTCAGGTATTCTATCCTGATCAGCGAGCCATAGTTGATGCCTGGGTACCTGGTAATTGCCATGATGCAAAAGAGCGATGGCAACGGTTGCATAAAAGGACAGCCTGCAGACCGTCTTTTGGAGGGGAAATAATAGGCGGAATCCCGGTTTTTCCGGTTGTATCAGCGGACAGATCGCGGAAAAATTTTATATTTTATTGGTTATGAGGCCATTAATAGCGGCAACTTTAGGCGCTGTACCGCTTTCTGAACCGTATCGAACGGCAGATCGTCCTCTGTGATGTGATAAAGTCGTAAAGTATCATAGATAATTTCCTTTTGCTCGAAATACTGCGCCACGTTCGGGTCTTTCACAACGATCACGCGCTGCCCCCGCTCACCCTTCGATAACTGATGACGGATGTACAGCTCGCGGTATTTTTTTAGCCCGATCCGGTTTTTTACCTGGTAGATATACATCGCGATCTCCTCGATCAGCTCCGCCTGGATAAAGTCGTTAAAGCTCAGCACTGAGGCGTTGGAAAGGTAGATGCCCTTATTCCGGTAATATTCGCGGCTGATGGCGAGCGTAACTTCCGCGCCCAGATCGAGCTCCTTTTCCTTCCTGAGCGGGTAACGCTCCAGCATGGCATAGATGACTTTGCCGATGCGCTCCTGCCGGTTGATCTCCCATACCTCCGTCTGGTAGCGCGCGAAGATATATTTCGCAACAAAGGGTTTGACAGGTAAAGGAATCTGCGGCATTGAATCAGGGGAATGGTTAACGCTGATCAAATATAGCGATTTTGATGGCGGAAACTGTAGGTTAAGGCGGTAAATAGCTATACTTTTTAGCAAAAATAACGCAGTCGTTATTTACAAACACATAGGTAACCGCCATAAACGCCGCTTAATTTTAACGAAAATTTACTGTTTTAAGGTCAAACCGTAGGCCCGCCGATTAAGTCTGACTGAAATTTCAACCCGGATTTTTGTAACAATGTAACAAACGCCAACATGCTATCTATCAAAATTTTAGTCTCATTTTGATTACTCATCCTTTTTGTAACAGGACAGCGCCGGTTTTGTAACAGGCTTTATTGTTACAATTTTTTTGTAACAATTGCTATTTTGTTACAAAAAGTAAAATATTTTGTAACAGTATAACAGCTTGCTAATCACCCGGATTGTATCGAAATTTTTTAAATTGTTACGATGTTACAAAATTTGGTAACTTTAAAATATAGGGGGTTAAAGGGGGATTTTGCCGGTTAACCTCCGGTTAAAAGGTTAAGCGGCGTCCCGCTTGCGCTGGACAGGTTGTTCAGTTCGACTGCAGAAATTGAATCCGATGTAGCCAGGTTATCGCTGAAAATGACGTTTAAGGGGGTGCGGGGGAGCTTTTGACGTCCTGAGAATCGCGTAAAAGCAACGTACCCGGGCGGCAGGTCCGGATATTTAAAGCATAGCGGCTATGCGGCCGCATAAATTTTGGTTAAAGCAATGACGAACGATGTAAACCTGACACTGGAGTCGCCCTGGGGAGTCGATCGGGATGTGATCATCTCTGCCGTACACAAACATCCGAAAGGTTATGGCATACCGGGCGCTGATTTCTACAGCATCACTGACGCGGCTACACAGGAAAGCCTGGGCATATTAACGCCTGTAGCTGACGGCCTGTTTACCTATGCCGGGGTTGGATTGAGTGATTCCGATATCGATAATATCACGGAATTTTTAAATAACTATACAGAGCTGGAGTAATTATGTGCTATCACGTAGCCGTTGAAGGCGATCCGAAAGACTATGAGCGGCGTTTCGGCGTCCACCTGCACCCGAATTTCTATGAGAAATGGCAGCAGCTGCACCATGCGAACGGGTTCGCCAACCCGTACCTGCCGGTGATCACCCAGGAAAACCCGAATGAGATAGAGGCAGCGCAGTGGGCGCTCGTGCCGCACTTCGCCTTTAACGATGCGGACGCAAAAAAATATCGCCTGGGCACCCTGAATGCCAAGTGCGAAACGATCTTCGAATTAAAGTCCTTTAAAAAGCCGGTACTGGAGCGCCGCTGCCTCGTGCTGGCCAGCGGTTTTTACGAGTCGATGCATGTCGGCAAAGAGGCCTTCCCGTTCTATATCCATCGCCGCGACAACCAGCCATTTGCCTTTGCCGGCATATATTCCTACTGGAAGCGGGATGACAAAGCGATAGAGCGCACCTTTTCGATCGTCACGACCACACCCAACAAGCTGATGTCGAAGATCCATAACAGCAAGCTCCGGATGCCGGTGATCCTGCCGCCTGACCTGGAGCGCCGGTGGATCAGGCCGGACCTGATGACCGACGAGATCCGCGACCTGATGCTGCCGCTCGAGGACGGCATCCTTACGGCCCACCCGGTAAACCGTGACCTGAACAAATCAAAGGTTAATACCAATTATCCGGGTATCACCGAGGTGTTCGAATATGAGGAGTTGGCCGGGATCAGTCTGGAGTATTAGTTCAGTCCCTGCCGCCAATCCGGCCACGACTTTTCAAGCTCGTCCATGATCTGATATCGTTCGTCGCTGAAAGGCGCTGATGCCAGCACGCGCGGATGTTTCCGGATTTCCTCGTCCCGGATGTCGATGGAAGTGTAATAGCCCATCTTTTTCCGCGGCAGGTAGATCTCCCGGTACCAGGTGTCATAATCCATTTCGCGCTCGATATCCGGCGCTTCCAGCCTCCTGAGCGCTGCGTCATCACAGGTCGTTTTGTCAAGATTGATCTCCATAACAGGTTGTGTTTTTTATGCAAATATATACTAATATTTTTAGCAATTTTGCAAGTATGGCAAAAAGATTCGAAAACATGCTACAGGAGGCGACGATTTTAACCGAAAAAGCGCGGCTGAACAATTGCTGGATATTCGATACGCGGCTCAGGGTCTGGCACACCCCGGAATTCTTTATAAACATGATTGAAGGAGAAAAGATCCTCGGTTACGACTTCCGCCTGTCACACTATATCGTTGCCGATCCGCGCAGGTCGCTTAAGCCATTGTTTGATGACCTGCGTAAACAAATCGATAAACTGGAGGATTTCACCAGGAAAGTGACCAACTATTATAATTCCCATACCGACCCGAACAGCTAAAATAGTTCGTACTGCACATTATAGCCCAGGGCGATCAGCTCGCTGATATAATAGCGCTGGCCGGTCGGCTCTCCGCGGTAGGTTCGCTGACTTGCCGGTATATCGTTCAGGCACCGGCAGGGAAATTTACACCGGATGATCCGGGTGTCCGGGTCGAGGTCAAAAAGGTCTTTGTCTAAACGCCGGTGATAGTAATACCGGTCTTTGGCGATCACATGATTCACCTTATTCTTTTCCAACGTAGCCGGTTTTCGCCGGCTACGTCTTGATCCTGTGGGCAGGACTTCGGGAAACAAGTCAAATTGCTTACCAGGTTGCATGGTCTTAATCTTCTGCTACCGGTACCAGGGGCAGATCGCTGTCCACCGGTATCGACAGGATCCTGCAGTTGAGGCCGTCCGCGCGCTTCGACAGGGTGACGCGTGATGGCTGGCCATGGATATCTCCCTCGAACAAACTGACGTGTTCGAAGACGACCCGGCGGCCAAGTATCCGGAACTGCTGACCGATTACCAGGTCTGATGCGGTGATTACTTTCATAAAAAAAATTTTAGATACTTCTTGCGTAAAGCATTAAATCGAGAGCTGAAATACTATCCAGTATATTAATCAAATCTTCGCTTACATCCATATCCTCCCACTCCTCGCCTTTGTTCAATTTTGCGCCATATTTAGTTCGCGTCCAATGTTGCGTTTTTCCATTGCAGGTGATCTCGGCGGTATTCTCATCCGCGGTTATCGTTATCTGTATCTTTTTCATGGTTTGCTTTAAATATAACCGATCATTGTCAGTCCATTCTGGCCGGATGACAGGAAGTTGGTGTTACCTTTAACGAGTCCCTTTAACTCATGCCACCGATCCCGCTGCTTTTTAGTCATATTCTTAATGTTCAGCGCAACATTCTCCCATCCGCCATCGAACTTCTCGTCGTACAGGATGATAAAATCCGTTAAGGCCCGGTCTTCGTCAGTCAGCCCGCGCCCATCGATCTCAACGGTAGGAACAGAAGTTCCTGCCACTTTTCTGAGCACATCGATCGCAATGCGCACATTTTCTTTTGGTAAAGCCATTGTATTTAAAAATTAAGTTAATATTCGTCATCGTCGTAACCGCAGTCTGCCTGGATCTGATCCCAGCAGTTGTCACAATAGCCGGGGTGATGAAAGTCGTAGCTGGTCATGCCGGCACAGAAATCACCGCAGCCCATGCAATGGCCTTCCTCTCTGGCATGTGTGGCACACAGCGGCGTGTGCAGGTAACCGTCGGGTTGCGTCTCGTCCCAGACAGTGCAGTCTATCGCATCGTTGCTGTCGCAGCGCTCGCACTTAACGCCTGTCTCCGGGAAGGGGACATCCCAGCCTTCCATCGGTTCGTTATCTTCTATCATGTTCGTCTAAATTATTATCGCCCCGTTTAAATTTGTCCAGCTGTACCTCCAATGCGGCAACCATTTCCTGCCGGCGTGCGCTGCTGATGTAATGCAGGTAAGCTAATGGGTCGTCAAACTTGAAAACCATCAGCGTAAAGCCGTATCCGGGCGGCACGATGGTTTTGAGCAGATCGGCATACATCCGCATTACTTCCGATGTGATCTCTGTATTTTCATCCATAATTTGAGTGATTTTAAAAAAGTAATTCTGTGTACCTGAAACCCTGAAAACCGCGCATCGGGATATCGTGCTGAACAAAATTCTTATTGGCGAAGGTTTTCAGACCGCCATCCGCCCTGGTAAACCGCATCGTCGCGCCGCGAATGAACTGGCTGATCTCCGCCCGGTAACGGATCTTGCCGTCGTATAAAAAGTAGAAGTAGGGCGTCTGTACTTTCGGCAGGTTTTTCAGGATCATGAACCACGCCATTTCGTCGTCATGGTTCAGCTGCTCCATTTCCTGCTCGAAGCGCTCCAGCGTGTATTCCTTGAAAAACGCCGGTGGCAAAGTGGCTATGATCGCGTCGCGCTGCATGATTACCTGATATTTCTGCAGACCTCCAGATCGTTCCATATATTGACACCTTCGCCGTGCCGGTAAGTGGCTTCCGACCGGTCGTACCATCGTATCGTTACCGCACCGTTGGCGAACGCTATGACGTGGCCGTAGTGCCAGCTATCGGTAAAGCTGTCCCACAATTTCACCAGCTGGTCAACCTTAAATTTGTAATGCTTCTTCATGATGTCTTTTTGGAAATTCGGTTTCTAACGGCGAAGAATTTAGCGCGGCTTTTCTGCCGGTTTACTTTTGCCGCCCGGCTTTCATAAACTTCGCGCGCCATGGCGAGGTAATCGTCCCTGCTGATCCCGGCCGGTGTGAGAATGCTGCCATTCTTTAATTTGATAAAAAAATCCTTATAGGCAACCAGGCCGCTGGCCTTGATATACTCTTCAAGACCGGCCTTTAACTCGGCGGGAGAGACAATAGCGTCTCCCCCTCGTTTACTGTAGAAGTCTAACTCCAACTGGATCATAGCGCTGCTCCTTTCAATAGCTCGATCAGCTTGTTTGACATTTTAACAATGTGCTGCTGTCTTGCTGCGTTGCGGGCATCAACAGCAGCAGCAACATCAGCAGCAGCAGCAGCATCAGCAGCAGCAGCAGCAGCAGCAGCAGCAGCATAAGCAGCAGCAGCAGCAGCAGCATAAGCAGCAGCATAAGCAGCATCAGCAGCAGCAGCAGCAAGTTTTTTCCATTTTTCGATCGGCACATCCGTGCCGATCGAAACCTCGTAGGCCTCGGCTACGTCTTTAATCGCTGTTCTGGTCTGCTCTGTTTTTGCGAACCTGATCACGCCATCAGCCTCATCAATGAGTAGCCAGATCATAAACCGGCGCCATACCGGGTCGAGATCAACGCCTACCGGCACAGCCTCAATAAAACGCAACGGCCACTCCCGGGCCTCCGCTACCGGCATCCCTTCAAACAATCGGTCCTCCAGGCGCGCGATAATGCGCGGAATACCGATCTGTGTTTCATATAGCGCATGAATACCGGTATCCGTTACATCGCCTGAGGCGAACTGGTCCGGCGTGTACATCGTGCAGGTAACAGCGCAGCCTTTGCTGCCGTTCCAGTAAGTCCCCTGCATCAGGTTATCTAATTCACGGTGTTTAATGATCTGTGCGATCTTCGCTTCTTTTAATTCGGGCTTTCCGTGAAAGCTGAGTAATTTTTCTTTCATGTTAAAAGGTTTTAAGTTGTTAAGATTCAATGTTATCCTCCGGATCGGTTTTGGATTGTTTGTGGTAATAAATAATGATACCGATCATCAGTGTGACTGCCAGCGCCACCAGGAAGATCAGCGCAGGAAAAAATCCGGCCCAGCAATCAATAGCCACTAAAACCACCGCCGAGCCCGCTGCTAAAACGACTTTTCCGACGTGACCGGCTGGCTTAGCCTCGCTGATCGGCGCGGGTTCGGCGGGAATATCGGTGATCCGCATGATCTCGTCGATGGTCTCATCGACGACTTTTTCCATTCTTCTGGTTTTGGCATAGACCATTTCGGCGGTATCCCTATCGTCAGGATTCCTGCTTTGGCTGTAGACCACCAGCAGCTGACGGTAATGATCCTGGCTCTGCCGCATGTCTTTCACGAGGACGACAAATTTCTTCAGGCTGTACAGGTATTTATCTTGATTGGTCATCGGTTGTTTCCTCCTTTATTTCATAGTCATCATGTTCAAATTCAAAGTCGTCGGTATCGAGGATCACGATGCCATAGCTGCCATCCATCGGGCACCAGCCTTCGCGGTTTTTAAACTCATCGGTGACACCCTTCAGGTTATAGTTATGTTCTGCCTGGATATAGTTGATCTCCCGCGCCAGCTGCTGCAGAAATGTTTTGACATAGTCGCCGTTATTGGCCGAC
This sequence comes from Mucilaginibacter sp., assembly GCA_035547875.1. Taxonomy (GTDB): domain Bacteria; phylum Bacteroidota; class Bacteroidia; order Sphingobacteriales; family Sphingobacteriaceae; genus Mucilaginibacter. Next base: position 83,398 of record DASZTX010000056.1, read on the forward strand.
AGCCGGTATTCATAACCTGTCCAGAACTCAACCATCAGCCTGATGGCCTCCAAGGTCTTTTCTTCGTGATCGATCTCGACGCGGCATTCCCAGATGGTCGGGAGATAGATAACGGTGTAAGTTTTCTTACTCATGCGCTTACCGCCTCCTTATCGGTTAACTTTTTCAGTTCGGCAACCACCGCATAGAATTTCGTCCGGTAATTGCTGTTGGTTGTGATAATTTCCTCATGGACGCCGCGCCCGTAGATGACGGACGTCCGGTCGCGGTTAAATAAATGAGCCACCTGCGCATCGTTGACACTATTGACCGACAGCAGGTAATAAGCTAAAAAGCGTCCTTCAACATACTTCCATTGACGCGACGGACTCTTTAATTCCGCATATTTTACGCCGAGGGATTTACATACCGAGAAGATGATCTGCACGGCCGACGCACCAACAACCCATTCCGGTACAATTACCGTGGCTCTTTTTCTGCCGGGCTTGAAGTTTGCCAGCTGCAGCAACTTGGTGCGCATCTCGTCAGATAACTGTGCAAACAGCTGTAGCTGCACTTCTTTCAACTTATTCATTTTCCGTACTCCTTTCCCGGTCCCGCTCTGCCTGATAGGGCTTAAAGCTTTCCTTGTTAAAAACGAAAATGCCGCGCGTGTGTTCAAAGCCGTTGGACAGCAGGTGCAGCAGGTCGGCCACGTGGTATTCGGTCTTGAAGCGCTCGCTGAGCGCCTCCTGCAGCTCGGCTGCGGTGTAGGTCAGGCTTTCTTCGCCGTCCTCGAACTTTTCGAGGAAAAATGCCTGCAGGTCCGTCCAGAGCCTGCGTGCCTGGGTGGTGGTGAGGTCGTTGCCTTTGATATTTTTCATTCTCCTTTATTTTTTTTTGAAAATTCCAGTCTTACCTGTTGTAGTTCTTCCTTTGTGGCACAGGCGCTGCACAGGTCTTCCTGCACCCACCAGCAGCTGCCGGTCAGCTCGTCATAGCAGGCGTCGCTTTGCGTACAACCGCAGCGCCTGCAGATACCGGTAACATCGTGGCCATCGCGGCTGAAGTGCTCGACGGTGACAATGAACCTGTCCTCCTGCTTCATCTGGGACACTGAGAAGTAGTATTCGATGAGTTTTTCCACGCGCTCAGGGAAGATGGTATTGCCCGGCAGGACCTGCAGCTCGTAGGCCTTGTAGCCATGCCAGCGGGTGTTTACCCGCCATAATTTGATCCGGAGGCCCAGGGCCTCAAAGAACCGTTCGATTTCGTTTGCCTGGTTGATCATGGTGTTGGTTTGAAAATAATCCGCGAACGTCATCACAGCTGTCTTACAGATTATCGATGTATCTTCGGATTGGGTTAAAAATTCAGTTATCATATTTAAAATGGATCTTCATTGCCGTCATTGTCCGGGACAACATCCGCACCGGGTACCTCATCCTCCTTCTTTTCCTTCAGGTCAAGCTCCGCCTGCGTAGGCCTGAAGGCCTCAGGAACATCCTCCGTGGTTTTTAAGAAGATCATCTCCTTGGTATGCGTTTCGTTGGGCTTATCTAACCAAGTGCCTTTATAGTATTCACGTACCGGTACCCGTCTCATGATGCGGCCCGTTTTGTCGCGCATTTCTACCGGGTTCAATTCGTAGCCGTACAGCTTGCAGAAGGACTCGATCTTTTCCTTGAAGCTCTGCGCAGTGAGCGTTTTCATATTGAATTTTTCCTTGAACTCGGTAAAGGGTTCCTCCTTGATGACCAGGGTATCGAGGCGGCCGCTGTCTTTATGGAAGTACTCCAGCGCCCATCCGTGAAAGTTGGTGCCCATTTCGGCAAGCAGGGTTCGTTTAGTGACATTGTTCATCGCCGGCCCGATCTTTTCAGTTGCCGACAGGTAGAACTGGAGACAATACATCATTGTGTTGTAGAACCGGTTCCATTCCGTCCAGTCGAAATCCTGGTAAAGCTGTTTGCCAAGATCCGTTTCGGGATCGCGGCTCTCCTTATAGTCGGACGTGTCGCCTTTGTGATGATAGTAATCAGAAAATACACAGTAGAGCAAGCGCCGCTCAATGGATAAATTGATCTTATGCGGCGTGAAATTACTGGTCATCGCCATCTTACCCAGCTGCTCAAAGGTCAGCACGTAGGGCTGGTTGTTTTTAGGGTTGACTTTTATCTTGCCGGTGATGGTGTCAAAGAAAAATTCAAACCGGAGGTACTGATCCGCATCGTCGATCAGGATATACTGATGATGTTCCGTCAGACCATCATAAATGTGTTTGTCTTCCGTGATCCGTGCGTTGCGGCCGCCAACGTAAAAGTATTTACGCAGCACGCGTGTTATTCCTTCATTGAAAAGGAGCGACTTTCCCGATCCACCGTAGCTGCGACCGTCCTCCGATCCTTTCGTGGCGTCGTCCATGGCGAACACCATCCAAGCCCGCGACATTTTCTTATGCCGGTGCAACAGGTAACCAATGGAAAATACCTTATTGATCAGGTGTCGCTTTTGTTCATCACGCTCGTCGTCCGTTAATTTTTCGCCGGCAATATTAAAATGGTTGTCGTGGATATATTTGTCAGCCGCTGCGGGCTCCATACCGGCAACGTTAACCTCAATTTCTTTCCGCCAGTGAACCCGGCTGGTATTGATGAGGTACCGGAAAAAAAGGCAGCTGTTGTCAAGGACTTCAATATCGTAGCTGCCGACCTTGTCTTTCGTGATCCTGAAAGGTGGGTCGAGTTTTTCCCACCGGTGGGGGATGATCTTATCCTCCCAGATATATTTATCAACCTCGCCCGGCTTAAACTCTTTGATCCCTGCAGCTGTCACCTCCAGCGTTTTATTCGGGTAGAACACGTATTGCGTCTTGTCGTCCGAATCGGAAAAGTCTATAGCGATGTCAGGCAGGTTGCTGAACGAGTTTTCGCTCATCTGGTTGCTCCGGTACATCCGGTTGCGCAGGTCCTTCTCCATCATGCGCTCCTCCAGGAAGCTGTGAAAAAAGCGCTTGATGTTCTGCGGCGTTACTTCCTTGACAATATTGCCATCTATCTTGATGTAAATGCTGTCGGTTTTCTTTCCGTCGAATCGGTACTGATAGAAGCCGTTTTTTGCAAGGAAGTTATAGGCCTGCACATTGTCAAAATCATAATCATAGCCTTTAAATTTTCCTTCCCGGTCGTAATTCGCTTTCTTTTCCCAGAAACGGTAAGGGAGGGCAGTTTTAACCAGGTCTTTAAAATCGTATTGGTTAAAATGGTTCAGGTAGTCCCGCACGTCCTTACAGGGCTTGTTCCTGGCATCGTAAAACTTCCGTAGATCTTCCGGCAGTTCAATGGTTTTGATATCGAGATATTGCAATGCAAGTTCATGCGCAGAACGCTTGCCTGTGCGGTCGATGTCCTGGAGCTGGTAGATCTCATGGCACATGATCTCCAGCTTTTTGTAATCGCCCTCGAAGAGCTTGTCCGTCTCGGAATTTTTCCAGACCACCCGGTAGCCGAGCATCGCGACATTGATGGCATCCGATCCGCCGGAGCAGATGATCACCTCCGGTACTTTCGGGGACTTGTCCTTGCTTTTTTTGTTACCGATCGGCTCGCCTTTCGAGCCGGTGTTTTCCAGATCGTCATCCTCCGCCTCACTTTCTAAGGCCTCTTTGTTCTCATTATAAACGTCTGTAAGCTGCGCGAGGCCGTGGATAAAATTTGCCGGTTTTTTCCCATGGTACATAAACCGCTTACCTGCGTCGATGCTACGCGGCTGGTAGATCTTTTTGTGGGTGCCTTCGTCGATCAGGAAGATAGGGTAGTTATCAGTCGCTGCAAAGGTCATTGCCTTACGGTCTTTGATGACGGTGTAGGACTCAAGCGCATAGAACCGGTACTCCTTTAACACCGATCGCAGCTTGTTATAGCCGTTTTTTTTGGTTTCGCCGCCTTTGTCCCAGCCAACCTGTTTTAATACATTCGAGCTGAAAAGAATGCCGATCTCAAAATCAGTAAAGTTGTTACCCTCTCTCACTTTAAAGAGCCACTGTCCGTCGTCTTCGTCAGCAGTTGCGTCACGTTTACTGTACTCTGCCTTGTATAACTCCCGCTCCTGGGAACTGCCGGAAACATTATACAGCACCGCGAGTTCCTTTAATGCATCAACAAACTCAAGACCCTTTTCCAACATCCAGCACATGATACCATTCCTGGGCTTCTGATCATCGCCGAAATCGGTTACCACCCATGCCTCACGACCCTTCTCCGGTCGGGGAGGGGACAAGGACGCTGAGGCAGATCGCTCCTGGCGTATCTTGAATTTGCGGTTGTGCTTCGTGACGCTGAGCTGTGCGTCCGGGTACAGTCGCAGGATGATATCCAGTCCCTGGTTGGTTGCGTTTAAAATTTCCTCCGGTTTAATAAAGTCGCCTTGCATTAGATTGATTTAGTGTTAAAAAAATAAGGAGTAGGGGTCTGATCATAGGCTATTCTGATAAGATGCATTCACTGAAATCAATATATTTTACGCCGCCCGGCAACTGGATGATCACGCCTTTGGCTTTTACTTCGGCGATCGGGATCGGGGCTTTGTCATAGCCATCGAGTGGAACGATGTATTTCCGGTGCCCGATCTTTTCATACCGGTTCCGGGGCTGTGAAGATGACCGGTAGCGCCAGACCCTGCCTTTAAAAAAGTCGTCAGCGTTGATCCTGGGCAGCTCGGTGTCGGGATGTGGTGCAATGGTTCGATGATTATTTCGCATGATAACTTTTGGTTAATAAAAACACTATTTTGAGTAAAAATCGATTCTGCCGAACGTTCGGTGCCGCAGGGTATAAATCTGCCGTTTCGACTGATAAGCGTTTGTAGCGGCTTTAAATGCCGTCTCCGCGCCGACGTATTTTTCAAGCTGTCCCGCACCTACGGCAAAGCGCACCCGGGCGAACATGGCGCCCACGCTTTTCAACTTTGGCTCATAGACGATCCTGAAGTGCTTGTTGATCAGCTTTCTTTCTTTGGGTGTCATGCTCAGGCCACGGGTAAAAGTGCGGCGACGCACTGTGAGTAATAGATCTTAAGTGTGCCGAACGGCATGATCAGCACCATGAATTCGCCGTCCTGGTCGCTGCCATCCGGGCTCCAGACGGTAGCAACCGGTGCGCCGTCGGCGGTCACCAGTCCGCAGGTATCGGCGCTGTACACCAGGTAGGGTTGGCTGCGCAGGCTGAAAATGTGCCCGGTGTACCGGAAGCCGGTACCGCTGATCAGTTCATTGCTGTTCATGGCTGCCGCATTGTTTTTTGTATTCACGGTAATGACGTTCTTTCCTGCGCTTGTGGCGGATGCGCTGCACCTCCATCAGGATGGCAGTGATCAGCGTGGAGAGCGGCAGGCCGATGGCGATAAGTATTAGTTTCATGACGATGCGTGTTGTTTTTGATGATATTCTTTGTCGGCTTCGGTAAATACATCATACCAGTATTTAAAGCCTTCCGGTGTGTCGTCGAGGTCATCAAACCTGAAAGAACGGCCTATGGCTTCTTCCATATTCTCGACCTTTTGATAAAGGTTTACTTTTCTGTCAACATTGGTAAATGCTCTCCAGCGCGCGGGTTCCGGAAGGCTTTGGAGAAATTGTACTATAGCTTTCATGTCCTTGATTTATATTGAGATGAAAAAATCTTAATAAAGCCGGGGCTGCATTCAACACCCCGGCTTTTGGCTTACCCGCCCACTGATCCTGTCCCGGTGACAAAACTTTGGCAAGGCCGGCGATGATGCCGGTACGTAGGATTTTTGCTATTCAGGGTTATTTATTTCCTTTTGCCGCTTACTGGTGGATCAATCCCAGGGCTAACAAAGTCGATTAGCGCGTTGAACCGTGATGCATGGAAGTCACGCTACCGTTCCTACTTCCCGCTTTACTTGCCAAATACCGGCGGCGCTGACCGGCATATTCACAACCTAAACCTATGCGCCAATTACTGCAGGGCTGGCAGCTGAAAACTTAAATCTGAAAAATGAAACAATTCGTGTATAAAGAACCTGTGCCCAAACTTCGGCGGGGCTGGCCGACCCTAATAAATCAAATGATATAAAGAACAAATGCCCCAATGCTCCCGGAAGCGTAACCGGAATGGCCTATACACCGAATGGCCGATTTTTAAAGAACGTTGTGTCACTTTTTTAAACCTTTATTCAAATCTTCGAGGTGATTCGTCAGATCACTTATATCTATCGCATTCAGCAGAACATTCAGTTCGTAACCGTTGATCACGACAAGGTTGAGGCAGAAGTAGGATTCCGGGTTCAACTTCAGGTTTTCACCGTAAACCCTTTCGAGGCGAAGCGCTCCGATAAGTCTTGCTATAAACCATGTCTCCTGATTATTCATACCAGTTGTTTTTTGTGGGCCAATAACACCAGGTCCTTCTTGTTCATTACCCCGGCCTTTTGCTGAATATGTTTAATATGAATTTTTACTGTCTCCGGGCTGATGGAAAGGCTGTCGGCGATTTCCTTGTTGAGCCTGCAGCGACCTATTTGTGTCAGTACCGCTACTTGCCGGGAAGTCAGCTCCTGCCCATCTCCCACAGTCAGCTTGTTACAAAGTATTCCATTGCCAGAGCAGGTTTCCCGGATTTCGCAGGGCACGTATTCAGAATGAAAAAAGATGCCGTTTGCAAAATCAGCCTCGTGGTCTATCAGGCCGAAGACGCAGCTGCAGTATTTCTCCAGTGCCGCATCGCCTGTATATGCATTCAGCTTTAACCAGGCACTCTTATCAGGATGAGTCATTATATCTGCCCAGAGCGACTTTTTAATATCATCAGGCAAGTCTTTCACCCGCATGATCATCCTAAGCATAATCGCATGGCTGATCTCTGGATTTTCGCTGTCACGAAAAAACTCGATGCTGTGATCATTCGGCATTAATCCTGCGGGGAAGTTCATAGTGATTTAATCTTTTCCTTGTTCGACTCTATTAAAATCCGTCGCTCCTCGGCGGCTTTTATTGCCGATAACACAACCTCATCATTTTGCTGACTTCCATACATGATGTTTTCAACCGTTCCGATAGATAGGCCATGTCTTTCGGCGAGCATCGCCGACCAGCCGGGCGGCAACGCGCTTCTTATTTTTTTTAATTCACCCTTTGACCAGTTGCTTTTAGCTGATTTTGCCATACCCTAAAAAGGTTATTTTATATATGGAGTATAAATTGAATTTTTATTGCACTAATATGGAGTAAATAATTCATAAAAGCATAAATAATTCACTAAAATGGAAATTAAAATGCATAACAAATTGATTGTCAGCCGAATTATTTTTAGAAAATTTGCGTAATGGCATTGCATATAGGAAAGGAAATTGAAAGAAAATTTCAGGAATCGGGATTTAAGATTGGGTACTTTGCTGAACAGATCAATACTGGCGAACGAAATGTTTATTCAATCTTCAGTAGAAAAGATATTAGTGCTGACATGCTCGCAAGAATATCTAAGACTCTGGATTTTAACTTTTTCAGATTATACGAACAAAACCTTCCGTCATTGGCAAATGATCCACAGGTTCAGTATGAAAAGGTGTCGAGTCAAATAACTGTCGGTATTAATATTACTGCATTACCTGGAATTTTTTATGAAAACTTCGGAAGCCTGATGCGGGAGCTTGTAACGCAGGGCAAAAAGTATGGTTTTACAATAAAATAATTATTATGGATATATCAGAAGGTCAACTGGTTCACCACAAGTTGTATGTCAGGAAAAATGCTATGTTAGTTGTTAAGGTTGAAGAAGCCACTGATCGAATTTATTGCCGTAGTCTAATTGATGGAAAATTTGTTTTAGATGTTTTTTACTCTGACGAACTTGTTTTAAGTGAAAAAGACGACGATTACAAATATTCCTTTAAACCGATGCAATTTGTAAAGATTTCAAAATTTGATGACGGGCCAGTGATGTATGTTGCTTTTCAAACAGAATTTAAAAATGAAAAAAGTTACTTATGTCGCTATGTAGTTAACGGTCAATTAAGTGAAGTTTTTGTAAGAGAAGATGAGATTCGCCTTGCAACAGAAAATGAAGTCACAGACCACGGTGGCATATTTCCTAAAAGAGAAAAGCATATTTTTTAATCGTAACCTGCTTCGCAATCGTTTCACAACATTTTAGTAAAAGGCTGATATTTAGAGTGCTGCTTAAAAACACTACATCTCTCCGGGGTCACTTTTTAGGCAAGTTGTCAACTTTGTTGGCAACTTTTTTTATTACGTCAAAATCCAAGTGAATTCACTTAAACAACGTAAGTATTTTTAATAGGTCATGCTTTAGATTGTCCTGTCGCTGATTATGAACGATGGATGGATAAAATTTTTGAGACGCCGCAATAATTTCAGCTATATCACGACTGTCTGTCAAAACATATCCAAATTCCTTTCCCCGGTCTTTTGCGCCCTGTTGAAAGCCAGAATGGCTTATTACCCACCCCACTATAACACCTTTTGCTTCATAAAACCAAGTTGGTAAAATTCTTCTCATTTTTGCTGTTAAGTGAAATACGTCTATCATCGTTGATTCGAATTCCTTTATAGTATTGACTTGAACAGGGGTAGAATATTTTTTGCATTGCCCAATTATTCTTATGGGGCCGTTAACGCCAAAAAGATAGTCTGACTCATCACTATATTTCATAGTAGCAATAAAATCAATGCCTGCTTCATTTCCCGCCGGGGTCAAATGAACATCCTTAGCTCCCAAAAGCTGGCAAAGTAATATCGGCAAAGCTTCATATTGGCGATCATTTAAAAGGTCAATCTCATTCAGAATAAAGGGACGAGATTGTAATAGTTGAAATCGATTATCGCCGGTGTAGTTAAACCGTTCTTTTAAATAACATTGAACATCACGCGTAATGGAATTAAGGATATGAAATATCGGTTGTATTGATTGGTTTTTTTGGTCATCCGATTGTTGTTTAATTACATAATTCCATATTCTTTTTACATTAGCATCATAATATTTATCGCGATCGGCACCTTTTTTATTTAACGATTTCTCTATGGCTATTAAAAAAAGATCGTCAAAAGATACATTTCCTACTGCAAGTTCTTGACGTGTGAAATAATTGAATAGCTTTCTTCGTTCACTCATTATTCTTCCCTGAAATCTTTGTATAAGGCTGTTATTTGATCAAGTTTTTGAAATAAATTGTTTTTTTGATTAACGTCCCGAAATATTTTAAAAGGTATGTTTTCAAGTTTTCTTATGACCTCGTCAAGTGCTCCAAAAAGTTCGCCAGAAGGGTCAGATATTTTTTTTGCTTCTTCTTCGTACCCTTTTTGAATAGCTATTGTGTAGGATTTCTCTAAATTCCCATCTATTCTAAACTGTTCAAATTCTTTGGGCGCTTTAGAAACCAAGTAAGACAGAGTTCTAATATCATCTCTTTTATAAAGTTTACGATTTTTCCAATCTCCTTTAAGTGTAGAGATATCAATACTTTCATCGAATTCTTCAGTATTTCGGGGATAAAGCCAACTCAAAAATTCATTGAAATGCAGCTCGTCATTAAATTTTTTATTGATTTCATCCCAATCCATCCACTCCCGGATTGGCGCATTACTTCTGCTGAAAAGCTCCTGCATATAGGTATATGCCTTTTCATCCACCTCTCTAACGTAATCGGATGTTTCTTTAGCTTGTTTAAAAGCAAAATAACCCCGAACCCATTGACCTGCGCCAAAAGCCGTTAATCCAAATCTTTTTCCAACTTGTGTCAACGACAGACCCTCTTCTTCCATTAGAGTAACAATCAGTTTGGCTTTGTTAAATGCTGACCATTCGTAAATTCCTGTGATGTGTCTTAACCCCTGAAATATCCAAGCTGCTTCCGTATCTGACCCCGTATATATTAGCGCCGGAATAATATTTATTGATTCAAGTATTTCTGGTGATACCGCATTTTCATTTTCATCCCATTTCTCCCTTAGCAATTTAGCAGCACAAATTCTTCTATTACCTTCTAATACAACATAAATATTTTCATCTACCTTTTTTAACACAACTCGATCAATTGGCAAATACCCATTTATCTCCATATTCATAACAAGGCTTTCTACAGAATACTCTTCTTTAAGCTTCTCTATAAGTTCCCTTTGAATTTTTTCGCTATTTATCTTTTCATCAGGTACCCAATCCCAATCCATAGAAGTAAACCGAGGATTGTTAGGGTCGAGAAATATATTAGCTAAAGGAACGTCTTGATTAATTAGTTCTTTAAAAATTGGATGGGTTTGTTCCATTGTGAAAAGATTTGATCTTGATTGTTTGAGTAAAAATAATCTATTGACTACATATTTGAAATTCTCATCCATCTTTTATAAAATTCGAAGCAAATTTTTGTTCCAAACTTCCCTCTCAGATTATATTTAGTATTTATAAATTCCAATCTGCATATAAGCGCAAATCTGACAGGAAATAGTTCGAGATAGTAAGAAGCGGGATCACTGAATTTTTTGAGTACTACTCAAGTTTCCTTAAAAGGATCGTATCCAATAATACGATCCTTTTAACTTTATATCCCAAGCTTAATCGACTGCCCCTCAATAAATCGTCCTTTTGACATACTAATGGATACTTTTTGCTCAGCGGTAAGTCCTATTGTTTCGCCTTCTTTTAGAGTAACATCATTACCTATCACATAGGAAGTAATATTGAACAAGAGGTCGAATAATTCTTCTAAGGTTAGTTTTGAATTGATAATTTCAATTTCGGATTTCTGAAAGTCTTTTAGGCCATAAGTATAAGCGTTGTTCCCCTTATCAGTATTTCTTAGTCCAATGTAAATCCACAGTGCGAGGGGAATTTCATTTTCTTTAAGCGATTCAATATAGGTAAGATATTGTATACGTGGAATAAGCAGTGATTGACTTCCTTGATATACCGCGACTGCTTCGGATGTCATTAAAACCGCACTCAAAACCTGGCTTAGGATTTTAAATCTTTCTAAAGAGGATTTTGTTCCTGCCATAATTGATACAATCGCATGTCCTGTGTGGCCCTCTAAGTCTTTTAGGGCGGACGGCCAATTATAAGCATATTGAGCTGTACCCTCTATATCACCCCAAGGTATTGGCACCCCTATGTTTGCTAAAGCAATTGTTTCGCCGTTTATATTGAATGATGCTGCTTCATCGTCTCCTGCTAATTCGGTAATATCAAGTCCCCAAAATGTTTTCAAATTGTCAATAACTTTATCCAATTGATAATTGTTATTATCATTAAATATTGGCATTGCCAATAAAATATTTTCTCGTTTTGTTTCCTTTTTTTCTTTCTTAAAAAAATTGAATACTGGCATTTGATAAAATTTAATCGAAATAAAGATATATGTTTTATTAGTCAATGATAGTTAAGAATGATGCTTTAGAGCCACGATGATTTTACAATCGGCAATAAATGAGTTCGATATCTGTACCTTATCGGTCACAGAAAAGCAAAACCGTCTCTAAAGCAATGGAGGCGGTTTTTGTTTTTTGGGCTATTTTCAGACATTGCGTTTCTGAGCAATAGAGCCACTTTTTGAGTTCGAGCCTCGTTGGGGCATTTAAGTTTTAAGAAATCACTAAGATTTATTTTTTAATTTAATCTGATTAATCCGTGCAATGGCTTGTTCATATGTAAACTCTTCCATTCTTACATTTTCAATCCATTGATAATTTCCAAATTTTAATTCTTTTACACCTGGGCCAACAGATAGCAAATTAAATTCACCACAGTTATTACATTTTACAATTAACCAATCTGTTTCCGGAATTCCCGACTCGGTTTTAATTATATAAGATTCAAGTTGTATACCGCAAGCATTACAAGGTTGCGTTAATGTATCAATAACTTTAGTTGAATGGAAGGTATTTGGAATTTTGGAAAGAGTTGTCAATAAGGATCCATATAACCACTTATTTAAGTTACTGCTAAAATCGATGTTGATATTTTTAGATAACTCCTCAAAAAGGCTGCAAATGAATTCACTTTCCTCGGTATCATAATCCATTCTGTTAAGTAACAACAGATTCGATTTTAAAACTTCTCGTAACTGTTTTTTTGATACATTATTATTGATGGCATCAATTAGCTGATTTGCACATGAATTAAATAAGTCATTTAAGAAACTACTAATTTCATCACTTGATGGGTTTAGTCCTCTTTCATTCCAAGACGAAGTTGAAAACTTATTGCGAGCTTTAAACTTTAGTAGTGCATTTAACTGTGATTGATCTTGTTCTGACATAATTTTAGTATACTAATTCGAACAAAAATAAAAGCAGTCATTTGTTTAAATTATTTTCCTTAAAGCTAAAATTTTCTTACAATCTCCTATAAAAGAGTTCATACAAGCTTTCTCGGCCAGCGCAAAAGCATAGAAGTTTTAATATTACACTGCTTTTTATTTTGGCAGGCATTATTAAGCAAAAAAGCCATCTGCTTTTTGCAAATGGCTTTTTCAGAAACACTATTGTTTTAAGATTAACGGTTTGGATTCAAATCTGCTAAAGAACCTTTTTCATAACCGCTGCCGATAGAGAAGGTTCCTGCCGGAGCTTTTTCATCGGTAATGCTGGTAATGGTGATTTCCTGTTCCTGACCCTGCTGGAATGAAGTAAACTGGATCGGAAATCCGCCGGCTTTGGCATAATAGAACGGAAACGCGGTTGGTGAGGTTGTGAAATCGTTGGTTACCCAAATATCGTAAGTCTTACCACTTTTAGTATCAGTAGCGACAACCTTCTTGCAGTTAAAGCCTGATATTGGTTTGGTCTCAGTACCCGGCGCGAATGTAAGTGTTGGGATTTTGCTCATCAAATCTTCCACTTCGGCGGGTGTGGCAATGCCGGCTTTTTTCATACTGGCTACCGGAACGTCAACCAGAACTGCGAAATAGTCGTGTTTGGCATCGCTTAATACTTTTATACTCGCCGGCCCGGTGGTAAATGTAGCAGCGCTGGAGTCAGGAGTGAAATAATTCTTTACTTCAGTTGCCTGTCCCTGCATATTCAGCGAGTAGGTAACTGCGCCCTGCGTATAATTTATTTGTGCGCTGGCGCTTAGGGTTGTTGCAGTAAGCGCTATGCCCAGGGCAACGTTTAAGAGTTTAATGTTCATGTTATTTATTAGATAATTTAATACAATTTAGTGTTTTTAACTTAAATGCAAGTATTATTATTTGTTTAAACGTGCTAATTAGATGACGTAATGAGGGAAATGTTACGCTTTAAAATTTTAATATCAGTTTTTATGCTGTCAGCTGCGGCCTGCATTTTTTTTAGGTAAGCGTTGCTGTTACTGCCATCCATGATAATCTGCTGATAATCAAATTTCTTTCCGATGGAATTCAAACTGACATGCGGATTCGCAGTAATATAAAGATATACCGCATTTATTTTAGGGCCGGGCTCATCCCCCGAAAGCGGACTATTTATGATAAAAATTCTTTGGTTCAGGAACTGTATCAGTCCGCCTTTTTTGATCATCCAGGGCAATCTGATGTCCTGCTGCAAAGACCTTATCCTGCAATTAGCTATCTGACAACTGTCGAGGTAAGGTTGAACCGCATATCTGAAGGTTTTATCAATGTCGTTTAAATCCGTAAGCACAACGGCATTGTCAGTATTTCTGAATACGATTGCCGGATGTTTTCCCACATTTAGCCAGGCAATGTTTGTCGTGCGATAATTATCTGTTCTTTTTATACCCGTACTGATACTCAGCAACAACATACAGGCAAGGCTTGTAATCAATTGCCATGACTTTTTATAATATGAAAAAGCAAACAGGTAGACGATAATCGCATACAGCAGCAGATATTCCACAGGATGAAGCCATATTTTCGAAACGGTTGCAAATGGCAGATGCTCGATCCAGATCAGAAATCTGTTCAATAACAGGATAGTATGCTCGAGTACAAGGGCCAGCGCTTTTGATAAAAACGGGATTTGAGGCAGCAGAAGAAAAAAAAGCCCGGAATACATGATAATCACCATCGGCAATGTAATGACCAGGTTGCTAAGCAAAAAGTAAACAGGAAACTGATGAAAGTAAAAAGCGCTCAACGGAAAGGTGATGATCTGCGCTGCAATTGAAACGGAACAGGGCATCCACAGAAATTTGGAGATCCAGCTGTTTTTAAAATGAAGCCAGTCATAAACAATCGGCTGAAAGGCGATCAGGCCGAATACTGCAAAATATGAAAGCTGGAAGCCTACATCGACAATATAGAGTGGATTGTATAACAACAATATAAAAGCAGAAAGGGCCATGATATTCAGCAGGTTGATATACCGGTTATATGCTCTGCCCGCCACAACCATGCTGATCATAACCGCAGCTCTGCAGACCGCCGGGGAAAATCCGGTTAGCATGGCATAACACCAAATGATCATGATGATGACCACCACCCGGAGGACTTTACCATATTTGAGACGATTTAGCGGAGCCAAAATGAACATCAGCAGCAAATAGATAACACCAACATGTGCGCCCGATACGGATAGTATATGAACCGTGCCGCTTTTTGCGTAAGCCTGCCGGATATAGTCGCTCAGGTCAGCTTTATAGCCCAAAATCAGTGTAGAAGCAACAGCAACAGCATTGGTGTCCCTCATATTTGCTTTTAGCTTACCGACGAGCCGTTTCCGGAGTTGCAGGGAGTAGCTTATCAGCGGATTGCCCGTATTATGTACCAATACGCGATATTGACCCGGAAACAAGAATTGCTGGTAAAAAATATTCTGATGCGCCAGATATTTCTTATAGTTAAATTCGGCGGGGACGAAAGGAGGATCCATCGGCGTATATTTTGCGGGTATGACTAATTCATCACCATAACCTATCTTAGGTAATGTATCTTTTAACACAATTAAAAGTGTCCCGTTTGTCGTTTTATATTTTTGGTGAGATCGCGCAGCGTTTACAACAACTGTAAATCTGGTCCAGCCGTTTTTTGTCACCGGTTCACTGTTAATTCTGACCAGGAGATATTCCGCAGGTGACCTGGAGAAATGTCCCTGATGGTTGAGCTCGTTATGCTGGGAGACACGGACGGTACCAGCAAAAATTAAGACAAGAACGATCAGTATGCCGCCAATCCAGTTAGACCTGTAAAGCTTGATCTTTGAATACAAAACGTTAAGCAGAATAAAAAACACACTCAGACAGATAAAAGCAGCCATTGTCCAGTGGTTATTTTGAAGGGGAGGAAAATTGACAGCCAAACCGATTCCCAGCAGGAAGGGAAGCAAGAGGATAAGGACAGGTATTTCGCCTTTGTGTCTGGCTATCATAACTGCCAATAAAGATAATCGTTCGGTCGGTTTTTACAACTGATCTCTTACCTCGATCAGGAATTTTTTAAGATTTTCCAGTGATGTGATCACACGCTGGCTGTCGCGGCTGTCGGCAATATTGTTTTTCAGATATTCTTTGGCGCCGTTGAGGGTATATCCTTTATCACGGATCAGATGAAAAATGATCTTGAGGTTCTCGATATCCTCGGGCGTAAAATAACGGTTGCCTTTTTTATTCTTTTTAGGTTGAAGAATATCAAACTCCTTTTCGTAAAATCTTATCAGCGATTGATTTACGTCGAACAGGATGGCCACCTCACCCATGGTATAGTACATCTTGCTGATTTCCCGTTCTTTATAAGGCATGTGCAAATGTAATACTTTAATTAATAAGTGTGCAAGTGGCGAAACGGAAAAGTAGATTTTTTTTAATTCTGTGTTAATTTTAAACTTTAAAGTAATCGCTCTTAATGATTTTCATTCTTCCTGACTTTCCGACTATTAATTACCTTTGCCCTCATGACAGCTTCTGAAATTCGCAAGGCTTTTCTTGATTTTTTTGCCTCGAAAGGACACACCATTGTGCCATCTGCGCCAATCGTAATAAAGAATGACCCCACATTAATGTTTACCAATGCGGGAATGAACCAGTTTAAATCCATTTTTTTAGGAGAGGAAACACCCAAGGCTACCCGGGTAGCCGATACACAGCGTTGTCTGCGTGTATCCGGCAAGCATAACGATCTGGAAGAGGTAGGCATAGATACCTATCATCATACCATGTTTGAGATGCTGGGCAACTGGAGTTTTGGGGATTATTTCAAAAAAGAGGCAATTGCCTGGAGCTGGGAACTCCTGACGGAGATTTACAAAATAGACAAGGATCGCCTGTATGTGACCATTTTTGAGGGCGATGAAAAGGAAGGTTTGCCGAAAGATCAGGAAGCCTATGATTTCTGGAAATTATGTGTGCCGGAAGATCATATTTTGCTGGGTAATAAAAAGGATAACTTTTGGGAAATGGGTGAAACCGGACCTTGTGGGCCATGTTCGGAGATTCATTACGATAACCGCGACGAAGCTGAAAGGCTAAAGGTGAAAGGCCAAAGCCTGGTAAATAAAGATGATCCGCAGGTTATCGAGATATGGAACAATGTATTCATGCAGTTTAACCGTTTGAAGGACGGTACTCTGCAGCCATTGCCTGCCAAACATGTGGATACGGGGATGGGCTTTGAAAGGCTGGTGCGTGTGCTGCAGGGAAAGACATCAAACTATGATGCCGATGTTTTTCAGCCACTGATACAATTCATTGCTGAAAAAAGCGGCAAAACTTATAACAGCGCAGCAGAGTCTGGTCAGGAAGGCTGGAATGAAGCCGTTGCTATGCGTGTGCTGGCTGACCATATCAGAGCTATTAGTTTCACGATTGCAGATGGACAACTACCTTCAAATAATAAAGCAGGGTATGTAATTCGTAGAATTTTGCGTCGAGCAGTTCGTTATGCTTATCAATATTTAGGTGTTAAAGAACCCTTTATAAACCAATTAGTTCCATTGTTGGCTGATCAATTTAAAGGCGTTTTTGACAATCTTTTTGAACAAAAAGATTTTGTTCAAAAAGTAGTTTTAGAGGAGGAGGCTGCATTTTTAAGAACGCTTGAAAATGGATTAGATAGATTTGACTCGGCAAAGGCTTCCGCTGCTAATAATATAATTAGTGGTAAGGCAGCTTTTGAATTGTCTGATACATTCGGATTTCCAATAGATCTCACAGAATTGATAGCAAGAGAAGCTGGTTTAACAGTTGATCTCGAAGAATATGAAATTGCCCTCCAGGAACAAAAAGCCCGTTCGCGTGCTGCTACTGCTATAGACACCGGCGACTGGGTGGTGCTAAAAGACGATGAAAGCGTTGAATTTACCGGTTATGACGAACTGGAAACCGTCGCCCATGTAGTAAAATACCGCAAGGTAAAAGCCAAAGGGCAGGAGCAATACCAGATCGTTTTGGATAAAACTCCCTTTTATGCAGAAAGCGGCGGGCAGGTAGGAGACAAAGGCGAATTGGTCTTTCCGGATGGGGAAGTTATAGAAGTGACCGATACTAAAAAGGAAAATGGTTTGATCGTTCACTTTACGGATAAGCTGCCGGATGACATTGATGATGCGCTAACTGCCATTGTCAATGCTGAATTAAGAAACCGTACCAACAGTAACCACAGCGCGACACACTTGTTACATGCTGCTATGAAGCAGGTATTAGGCACGCATGTGAATCAGAAGGGATCATTGGTTAATGCCGATTATCTGCGTTTCGACTTTTCGCATTTTGCAAAAGTGACAGATGAAGAATTGGGAAAGATCGAAGCGATTGTAAATCAAAAGGTACGGGAAAACATAGGGCTTAAGGAAGAGCGGAGCGTATTGTACGCCGAGGCGATCAGCAGTGGAGTAACCGCCCTGTTCGGAGAAAAGTACGGAGAATATGTTCGCGTGATCACCTTCGACGACGAATTTAGCAAGGAGCTTTGCGGGGGAACGCATGTAAAGGCGACCGGGCAGATCGGCTACTTCAAGATCATTAGTGAAAGTGCCGTCGCAGCCGGTGTTAGGCGTATTGAAGCGATCACGGGCGTCGGCGCTGAAAATTATATTACAGAGCAGGATAAGCTGATCCGGCAATTGAGGGAACTGCTTAAAAACCCAAAGGATATTTCAAAAAACGTTGAAAGCCTGTTGGAAGAAAACGGCCGGTTGAAAAAGGAAATAGAGAAATCTGTACTGGAAAAGGCGGCAGGATTAAAAACCGACCTGGCAAAAAAGGCGGAGAATATCAACGGAATCAGTTTCATTGCCGAAAAGGTTGATATGCCCAATGCTGATGCGGTAAAAACGCTTGCTTATCAGCTTAAGGACATTGTGCCGAACCTGTTCCTGGTGCTTGCTGCTGATTTTGCGGGAAAGCCGTCACTGACTGTTATGATCGCTGAAAATATTGTAAAGGAGAAGCAGCTCAATGCAGGAACTATCATCCGTGAACTGGCTAAGGAAATAAAAGGCGGCGGCGGTGGTCAGCCGTTTTTTGCGACGGCAGGAGGAAGTGATTCCAGCGGACTGGATAAGGCTTTAGAAAAAGCAAAGAGTTTTATACCATAAAACAAAAGGACCGACTATTTGCGGTCCTTTTTTGTTCATTCTGTTCCCGATTAATGATGGCCGTGACCACCGCCATGCGGTCTGCCGCCGCCATGATGGCTTGCATCGTGATGCGCGGGAGCCGGTCTTGAATGACTGACGGCGTGCGGTCTTACAGCATGTGCCGTATGATGCGGCACCGGTTTGTAAACCGTGTGCGGACGTGCTGGTCTTGCATGACTCGTATAATGATTGCGATTAATTACACGCGTACGATAGTGGTCTCTTACAATTACGCCGTCTCTTCTTCCTCTAAAATGCGAATAGGCGGCCCTGTCATGCGAAAAATAGCGGTAAGGCCTTGGACGGTTAACAGCTACTTTGTAACCGGTCCTGATATCGTAATAACGGTAGCGTGGGGGGAGTGATCTTCTAAAAATCCAGCGGCCGCCGCTTAGATATACGTACTGATGAGTAGGAACATAATAATAACTTTCTATATCTGGCAGATAATAATAATTAACGGATGCGTATTCCGGCGGCGGCGTCCAGATTCCAACGCTTACGCCGACGCTTATTTGTGCTTTTGTTTCGGCATTACTTACCGTCAGCAGTAAAGCTGCCGCCAGTAAGTTCAAAATAAATTTTTTCATAGCTAATATATTTTGCCCGAAATACCCAAAACCCGTGCCGTTACTGTTTGATTGTTTTATAAATCACCTGTAACAAAAAGATTTTCAGCCTTTCCGTTCTTTCTGAGCAACATAAAATGAGAACGGATAGCCTGGTGCAGGGGATACGACCGGTAAGGCAGATTGTATAGTTTTGCGTACTTTTTTATTATCGGCGTTATAGCGGGATAGTACGTGTGCGGTACGGTAGGAAAAAGATGATGTGCCACATGGTGGTTAAATCCCCCAAAAAGAATATTAGCGATCCTCCTTTCGGTACTGAAGTCTTTAGTTGAACACACCTGATACATTGCCCAGGTGACATCCATTTCGCCGTTTTCGGGCGGGAGTTGGAATTCAGCATCCTCATCGGCGTGAGTTGATAACAGCGCCGTTATCCCGAACGCACTTGCTACAAGATGCATAGCTATAAAAGCTAATAGCACATTATACCAGGGCTGGTTTAAAACTATCATCGGGATTGCAAGCATTACACCGAGATTAATGATCTTGGCAGCGAATACTTTTACATATTCAGCTTTCGGAATAGTAGTTATCCGTTTTACATAGTTATCTTCCCGCCCAAAAAAGTCCT
The DNA here is from genome assembly GCA_035547875.1 of Mucilaginibacter sp. Taxonomy (GTDB): domain Bacteria; phylum Bacteroidota; class Bacteroidia; order Sphingobacteriales; family Sphingobacteriaceae; genus Mucilaginibacter. Next base: position 103,121 of record DASZTX010000056.1, read on the forward strand.
TGAAATCTCTTACAAAATACCAGTTGAGCGTGTAAAAAAAGTAAAGTAGCCACATATAAAGATGCTGGTATTTATGGAATGAAAACCATTTGCTTTCAGGAAATATTCTGACCAGATCGCTTTGTTTTACGTCGATATCCCAATGCTGCATATTGGGATAGGGGTGATGTAGGATCAGATGTCTTTTTTTCCAGATATAACTGTTACATCCAAATATTTCCAATATTACCGTAAGATACTCGTTGTATTTGCGTCTCTTGAATATCGCGCCATGCGCAGCGTCATGGAAGATGTTTAAAAATACAAGTATCATGGAAATACCTGTTAAAATATAAAAGAAAAGCAGCAGGTAATTGTTGTCGCCGAATATCAGGATACCGGCGTATGCGGCACAATACAGACAGGTTACAAAAACTGATTTTATATATAGCTGTGTCTGGTATCTTTTTTTGCAAAGTACATTCTGTTGTACCTCTTTATGAAGGTCGTGATAAAAATCGTCGGTTCCGGCTTTTTTAAATACCGGCTTTTTGAGGATGTCGGTGCCCATGTTTTTGTTTTTGATAGTTAGATATTTCGTTTTACGGCGGAGGGGAACACCGTAGTCGAATTATGAAAATTGAACAAAAGACCTTATACTGCGGTTTTGAGGTTTTACAATTTTTACCTGCTTATTACATATTCTGCGGGCTTTTTTCATTTCTTAACACGGGCTTAACCGACTAAAAATATCGTATTAACAAGGATAAATTTTATATTTGGCCACGACTACGGATAAAACCATCGCCGCATTTTTTATATGACAAGTTTTACCACCGGGATAAGCGACAAGTACGAAGTAATTGTAGGATTAGAGGTTCATGCGCAGCTGTCCACATTTAGTAAAGCCTTTTCTTCAGACTCCGCTGCTTTTGGTGCAGAACCAAATGAACACGTCAGTGCGATATCCCTTGGTCATCCCGGAACATTGCCGCGGCTGAACAAAAAAGCGGTTGAATTCGCGGTAAGAATGGGGTTGGCCTGTAACTGTACCATTAACCTGAACAATACCTTTGCCCGGAAAAATTATTTTTATGCCGATCTGCCCAAAGGGTATCAGATTACCCAGGATCAGAAGCCGATTTGCCTTGGCGGTTCGGTGCCCGTGAGATTACCTTCGGGGGTTAAAACTATTGCTATTCATCATATTCATCTTGAGGAGGATGCTGGCAAAAGCATGCACGATCAGCATCATGCGGATTCGCTGATCGATCTGAACAGGGCGGGTGTCCCATTGATTGAAATTGTGACCGAGCCCGATCTGCGAAGTGCGGAAGAAGCCGGTCAGTTCCTGACGGAAATCAGGAAACTGGTGCGTTACCTGGACATCTGCGATGGAAACATGGAGGAGGGGAGTTTGCGTTGTGATGCCAATATATCTGTACGATTAAAAGGAGATACGGAATACGGGAACCGCTGCGAGGTAAAGAATCTCAACTCCATTCGTAATGTGCAGCGCGCCATTACCCATGAATTTGAACGTCAGGTTAATGTTATTGAGAATGGCGGCTACATAGAACAGAATACACTGAATTTTAACGCCGACACCGGAGAGACATCGGTTTTGCGGTCAAAAGAGATGGCCAACGATTATCGCTATTTTCCTGAACCCGATCTTACACCGTTGTTTTTGAGCAGGGAATATTTAAACGCGATTCAGGCAGATATGCCCTCGCTTCCGAACGAACTTTACGATAAATATACTAAGACCCTGGGATTGCCGGAATACGATGCCGGTGTAATTACTGCGGAAAAGGAATTTGCAGGCTATTTTGAGGAACTGATTGCTGATACCGATAACTATAAGGCTGCGTCGAACTGGGTTATGGGTCCCGTTAAATCGTATCTGAATGATACAGGTATTTCCATCACTGAATTTAAACTGCAACCGAAAAATTTGGCCGGGCTGATAAAAATGATCGATAACGGAAGTATCAACAATACCGTTGCGTCGCAGAAGCTGTTCCCCGAAATGATCGCAAATCCTGGCAAAGATGCTATGCAGATTGCAAAAGAGCAGAATTTATTGATCAATCTGAACGGAAATGACGTAACCCGTTTTATTCAGGATGCGATCGCTAAATATCCCGATAAAGTAGTGGAATACCAGAGAGGAAAAAAGGGCGTTTTAGGGTTATTTATGGGTGAGATTATGAGGTCATCAAAAGGGAAGATCGACCCTAAAAAGACTAACCAGCTGCTGATAAAGGAGTTAGAAAAATCTTAAAATTAACCGGGGCGCGATAGCATCGCTTACGCCGGATCAATTAAAAATTTATGAAAAGACATTTAATACTGTTTGTTGCCGCCATTCTTTCTATGACAGTTTTCGCCTGTAAGGATAAAGAGGCTTTTACCATTGCCGGAACAGTTAAAAATCCCGGAAGTCTGCGCACTGTTTATCTTTTGAACGTAAGCGGTTCCGCGATTGATTCCGCAACGCTGAGCGATGAACATCAGTTTCAGTTTAAAGAACATTCGCCCTATGCCAATTTCTTTAAATTAAGGTTGGGAGGCACCATCTTCGATCTGATTGCAAAAAACGGAGATGAAATAACTTTTGACACCGATCTTGAGGACAAGAAAAATACGTATCAGATCAAAGGGTCGGATGAGTCGGAGAAGATGAGGGAGTTCAATAAACTCAGTAACGTTTATATCGAAAAGACTACCAAGATCGCGTCTGAATACGAATCAAAGGCGGAGGCACTCGGCAAAGAGTCACCGGAACTTATTGCTCAGTACAAGCCAATTTATGTGAGTATCATCAACGATTATAACAAGGCAGCGATGAAATTCGCTAACGATAATAAACAATCGCTGGCGGGATTTTATGCAGCCAATCAGGTTGATTCCATCAAATATGAATCGCAATTGGTCGCTTATGCCGATTCCATCAAATCATATTTTAAGGATAATCCGATGGTGCAGCAATTTGTTCAAAGCAAAAAGTCGCTGGAACCTGTTACTATCGGTCACAAAGCGCCTGATTTTACTATTGCCGGAGTTGACGGGAAGCCCATCAAGCTTTCGGATTTTCGTGGGAAATATGTCATGCTGGATTTCTGGGCTTCCTGGTGCGTGCCATGCAGAAGAGAAAACCCCAATGTGGTAAAAATGTATGCTAAATACCATCCACTGGGCTTAAATATACTTGGCATTTCGCTTGATCAGGATAAGGGTAAATGGCAACAGGCCGTGCAGGCAGATAAACTAACCTGGAATCATGGCTCGGATTTGAAAAATTTTGAAGGGCCTACAGAAAGCCTGTATCATATTTACCAGATCCCGACAAATTTTATTATTGACCCGCAGGGAGTTATCGTCGCGAAAAACATTATGGGTGACGATCTTGAAGAATTTTTAAATAAGACATTTAATAAATCTCAACAAATAGTTAAAATAAAGTAACATTTAACAATTTGTTAATGTATTTTTAACTATTATCTTCTTTTGTGCAACTACTTTTACGAAAAAACTGACCGTACATGAGTACTTCTGCCAAACAAAAAATTTTAATAGTTGATGATGAACCGGATATCCTGGAACTTATTGAATATAATTTAAAAAAGGAAGGATACCAGGTTTTTCTGGCCCGAAACGGACAGGAAGCAGTTGCTGAGGCCAAGCGTACCTTACCCGACCTTATTGTTCTGGATATCATGATGCCTAAGATGGATGGTATTGAAGCCTGCCGCATTATGCGTACCATGCCTGAGTTTAAAAATACCTTTATGGTATTTTTAACTGCCCGGAGTGAGGAATATTCTGAAATTGCAGGTTTTAATGTTGGCGCTGATGACTATATCGCAAAGCCGATCAAACCAAGGGCGTTAGTAAGCAGGATCAACGCAATATTGCGTCGTAATGCGCCAGCTGAAGATGTTACCGATAACAAGCTCGAAATTGCTGACCTGGTAATTGACCGCGAGGCTTATTTGGTATTTCAAAAGGGTAAAAAGGTTGTTTTAGCAAAAAAGGAGTTTGAGTTGCTTTATTTGCTGGCGTCAAAACCCGGTAAGGTTTATACGCGCGAGGTGATTCTTAAAAATATATGGGAAGACTCCGTGGTTGTAACCAATCGCACTATCGACGTTCATATTCGCAAGCTCCGCGAAAAACTGGGCGACGACTGTGTTTCGACGGTAAAAGGAGTTGGATACAAGTTTGAGGCAAGATAAATAGCAACAAGGACCGGAATTTTCCGGTCTTTGTTGTTTTGAGCCCCTGCATTAATGTGAAGCAGCCGCCTTCTTTTTTGTAGAATCTGTTTTTCCGGTTGCTGCTTTTTTCGCCTGAGTTGCGGTGGCCTGCGCTTTAGCTGCCACTACTTTGGCATTGCTGCCTGCCTTCGATTTTACTCCTGCCGCTGCCTTTTTTGCCTTTGTAGCCTCGTCCCTGGTGTTTGCTTTAGCTGCAGTTGCCACTTTTTTTGAGCCTGCTTTTGCCTGCGTGGTTGCATCGGCAGTCTTGTTAGCAACGGCCTTTTTTACTGCGTTGGCTTTTCTGGGGGCGGCTTTCTTTTTAGCGACAACTGCTTTTTTTACGTCATCAAACTTTTCTTCGGCTATATCTTTTATATCTTCGGCTTTATCTTTGGTTCCTTCCCAAAGCTCCTCGATTGTCTCTTTAACCTTTTCGAAAAATCCCTTTTCTTCAGGTTTGGTTGATTTTTTACTCATGTTTTTGATGGTTAGATTTCTTATCGCAATTAATCAAATATTATTCCATGCTTATAAATGGCTCTTTTTGATATCATTAAGTCAATTATTTAATCACGAAGGGAATAATTGTATAGTATAAAGGTCACGAGGTTCTCAAACTTAAATTTTAACCGTATTTTTGCCCGCTATGAAGATTCCAAGGTTTGCCGATCTGATACTGTTTGAAGATGATGATGTAATTGTGGTAAATAAGCCGCCTTTTATCAGTTCGCTGGACGAACGTGAAGGGGGAGAAGTAAACATGCTGCGCCTGGCTAAACAGTATTCAGATGATGCCCAGATATGTCACCGGCTTGACAAGGAAACCTCGGGAGCATTGATCATCGCCAAGAATCCGGACGCTTATCGTACGGTTTCCATGCAATTTGAAAAAAGGCAGGTAAAAAAGGTATATCATGCCGTGATCGATGGTACACATGTATTTGAAAATCTTTTAGTTGATCTTCCGATTCTAAATGTAGGCAAAGGCAACGTAACCATAAGCCGTCAGGATGGCAAGCGGGCAGAAACCTGGTTTCAGTCGTTAAAATATTTTAAACATTATACGTTGGTAGAGTGTCGTCCGGTTACCGGTCGCATGCATCAGATCCGCATTCACCTGGCTACGCAAAGGGCGTCGATTGCAGGCGATGAGATGTATAAGGGACAACCTGTATTTCTTTCCAAAATAAAACGGAAATATCATCTCGGTAAAGACCAGGAAGAACAACCCATTATGAAGCGTTTTGCCCTGCACGCTTATGAAGTATCCTTTAAACTGCCTTCAGGAGAAGGTGTTACGATTCACGCCCCATACCCAAAAGATTTTGAAACGCTCCTCAAGCAGCTGGAGAAGTTTGATTTGTAAATTTAAAAATCATCTTTGCCGGGATAAATCGCAACCTTTGTAACCTTTCGCCCGTAATATTAGTATAAGCCAATTAAAGCCTGCGAAAACATAATATAACAAGTTCGTTAAAAGGAATTTGACCGGTGGCGTTAAGCTAAAATACACACCGTATAATGTGTTCGGAGAGAGATTTGGAGACCGGGTAGAATGCTTAAACGATTTCTATTTTTAATATTAACCTTAACCTGCCTTTCGCAAACCAGGGCCGGGGTTCCTGTTGATATTCATGCCATTAAAACTATTCTGAAAGTTGAAAATCCTATCGACCGTGATAAGCAATTAGTTAGTTACATTAAACTATGTTTCCTGGATTCTCCGGATCCCGCGCTTCTACCCATCAAGAATAAATTGAATAATTTATTCGGTAGCCTCGCGGTAAAAAATGCCGCGGCTTTTCAATATTTTACAGAAAGTATTTATCAGCGCAAGCTAATGCACATGGATGACGCCGAAGCTGCGATGGTAAAGGCTATTGGCGTAGCTGGCCGAAATGGCAATAACTACCTGATGTATTCCTTTCTCAGCCATCTTGCGTTTATCCAGACAGATGAGGGAAATGCTATAGACGCCGTGACGAGCTACGGGCTGGCAAAAAAGGAGGCACTGAAACTTGACGATCCTCATATGCAACTGCAAATAGACATCAATATGTCTGATGTTTATTACAAAAATAATTTCTTCAGCCAATCGCTTTTCTATTTGAATCAGGCGGAGGTCTTAAGTAAAAAATACGCTCCGAATGACGAGAATATCAGTAAGCTGATCTACTACAACAAAGCCGAGAATTTTTTCAGGATGAATAAACCGGATTCCCTGGAGTTTTATCACAGGAAACTAATGGGAATAAAAGAAAATATTTATAAGTTATATACCTACCGGAAGCGAACGAAGTATTATCTCGAAATGCTAAGGTATCAATTCCCGAGTGCCATAAATATGATAAGGTCATTGCAGAAAGATACCTTATATAAATACACAGACCTTGATCAGCAAAACCTCGCTGACGCTTATTTTAACGGGGGGCAGCCGGATTCGGCAACGGTAATCATTAAAAAATTGCTTGAACAGCCGCTCGAAATCAATCACCCTGAAATAAAATACCACCTGTATAAAATACTTGGCCAGATTGCTGCTTCAAAAGGAGATCAAAAACTTGCCGCCTATAATTTCAAAATGTCATTGGAACAGGCGGAGGACGTGGTCAACAGGCTTACACAGGTGGGCACCATCTCATCCCAGATAAAGGTCGATGAGATTGAGGGTTCCTATCTCGAAAAAGACCAAACCTATAAGCGCGAGCGCATCTGGCTTGTGTTTGCTGTGCTGGTTGCTTTGTTTACGATAGTTTTAATAGCTGTGCTTTACCGTAGTATCAAACAAAAGCGGCATTACGAAAAATTATTGTTCACGGCCCAGAAAGAGGAACTGGCTTTTATTAATTCTCATGAGGTAAGGAAACACCTTTCAAACATCATGGGAATCATCGACGTTATTAAAAGCAGCGATAACCGCGAAAAGGAATATCAGCAGGTTGAAAATTTGCTTTTCAGTTCGGCGGAAAGCATGGATCAGGCGATAAAAAATATCTCTGCAAAGCTTGATGAACAACTGCCTGATACCAGCGGCATTTCAACCGACCCATCTGCGAAGGATGCAAAAACCGATGATCTTCCGCGGCATGTACAGCATTTGCAATTCAAAAGAAGCCTGTAACTTTTTTCACAATTACCGGCTCATTTATAGAGGTTTACGACCAGAAACCGTGCACTTTTATCTGATGATGGTGATATCCCTGTTGTTTCAGCGTTTTTCTGAGCTGGCTTACCATGGTGTTATTTCCGGTGATATAAAACATGGTATTTTCCAGATGATAGGTCTGTTTTAGCAGCCATTCGGTTAAGGAATGATGACCATAAATATCTTCCCGTAGAACAGGTTCGAGCGGAGTTCTGAAATACTCCCTAAATAAAGATTTATCCTGCTCGTTATTCATGAGCACAGCGCCGGAGAAACGGGACGCGGGCATAGCGAGTTGTTGCATGGCGAAGAGATGTCCGATGCTGCTCTCATCTCCCAGGCAAATCACCGCTGATGTATTTACAGGGGTTTGGCGGGTTGTTTTAACACTCATGTAACCTATTTCATCTCCCTTGCTCAACCGATTGGCCCAAACGCTCCCGGGCCCTTTATGACCGGCATCGATGTACAAAGTGCAGGTTTGCGTTTCAGCGTCCCATCCTGAAGGGGTATAATCGCGATAGGTAAAATCAGCAACTTTGCATTTCATGTAGTTAACTTCGTTCCATCCGTTCATAACTGCGCCCGGCATGTGCAGATCGATCTCCACGATCTCTGAGGCCGGCCATTTACGCACCTCAAGTACCACTGCTGTTTTCAGGACTTTATTTTCTAATATATCGGATGCTTTTTTTCTCAGTCTGCCTAACGCGTTCATATCTGATAACTTTTATGTTACAAAAGAACACGGTTTTTAAGCTTAAAGAAATAGATAAAATAAGGTAGGTATTGGACTATTTGTGGTATCCTTCGCGAAACTCAAGTGGCGTTTTGCCTTCGGTGTTTTTAAACAATCTTGAAAAATAGGTGTGATCGTCATATCCAAGGCGATGCGCTATTTCCTTCACGGTGAGTTGTGTATAATACAAAAGACGCTTCGCTTCCAGCATTACCTCGTGTGTTATCCAGTAAGTCACCGGCCGCCCCGTTACTTTGTTCAATGCTTCGTTAAGATATGATCCGGAGATATTTAATTTTTTCGCGTAGGACGAGGGACTTTTATCAGTCGTAAAATTTTCAGATAAAATACGTTTGAAATCCTGAGCGATCTGTTTGGGTCTCGTTGACGACTTTTCGGTACAACAGCCACTGCTGTAGGCTCCTGCAACTATTCCTGAAAATGTATTTATCAGCGAATGGGCTGTTTGTAAATAGAAAGGCGCCTGCGCGTCTGTCTTGTGTATATCGTTCAACAATCGGAGCAGTTGATAACACTGTTCATGCCGGTTGTCTTCCAATAAATTCGGTTTCTGTAATACCAGATGATCTTCGAAAACTTCGCGAAACTCGTTGGATATTAACGAAGCATCGATCGCAAGAAACCAGCCGCTGGCGTCGTTTTCGTTCAGGCGCCGATGTACCTGTCCGGGGAGTATATAATAAACCGATTTTGGAGGCATCATGATATCGGTAAAATCCACCTCTATAGTTGCTGTGCCGGTTTCGATAAAAAAGAATATGTAATGATCATCACGGTGAATACCCAACTGATCACCTTTGCGGCGCAGCTTTTCTGCGTTGGTATAATAAATCTCGAAACCGGTGTCAACGCGGTCCCGGATTTTATGCAGCGGAATATTCTTCATGGTATTTAGCTGGGGCAGATCTCTTTGCCGAATGTCTGTTAATTCCAAAGGCGCAGAATTTGCGCCTTTGGAATTTTATCAAACTGTTAATCAGGTTGTGTAGCCAAGTATTTTAAGTACCTGCTTACTGTTCTGTTCTTCGCCGAATACTTCAAAATTAAATGTTTCGTCGCGGTTTCGGCGGATGATAACGTGCTTCGGAGAAGGCAAAAGGCAATGGTGAATGCCACCGTAGCCGCTTAATACCTCCTGGTACGCTCCGGTATTAAAAAAACCAAGATATTGCACTTTCCGGGTTTTTGGCATGAAAACGCTGTTCATGTGCGCTTCCTGGTTATAATAATCCTGTCCATCGCAGGTAATGCCCCCTAAATTCACCCGTTCGTATTCGCTATCCCAGTTGTTAACCGGTAAAAGTATGTACTTCTGGTTCAGCGCCCACACATCCGGAAGGTTGGTAATAAACGAACCGTCGAGCATCAGCCATTTTTCTCTGTCGTTTTGCTGCTTGCGACCCAATACTTTATACAAAATTCCCGAGGCCTCGGCTACTGTATATTTTCCAAATTCCGTTATGATATCGGGTTCTTCTGTATCGTTGACCGCACAAATTTCCTTAATACGGCTCACGATCTCGTTGATCATGTACTCATAGTCGAAATCAAAAACCAATGAGTCTTTGAATGGCATCCCGCCGCCAATGTCTAACGTATCAAGATGCGGGTTTACTTTTTTAAACTTGCAATACAGGGTGACGTATTTCTCCAGTTCATTCCAGTAGTAAGGAGTATCCGAAATGCCGGAATTGATAAAAAAGTGAAGCAATTTTACCCTGAAATTCGGATTCGACTCGATCTTGCTATGATAAAAATCGATAACATCTTCCATACGCACGCCAAGACGGGAGGTATAGAACTGCGAGTCGGGTTGTTCTTCAGCAGCAATACGGATACCCAGATTGCATGGCGTGGACATTTCGATCTCGTCATCGTATAGATTGAACTCCTCCTTATTGTCCAGTACCGGGATGATGTTGGTAAAACCATCATGCAGCATATCCACGATGTAAGTCTTATACTGAAAGGTTTTGAAACCATTGCAGATCACCGTCACATCCTTCCTTACCGCACCCTTCTTTTCCAGCGCATCGATCATCGGCATATCAAAGGCAGACGATGTTTCAAGGTGAATGTCGTTTTTTAAAGCCTCTTCCACAATATGTCTGAAGTGCGAACTCTTGGTGCAGTAACAATATTTATAACTACCCCGATAATTATTTTTTATAATAGCCTGCTGAAACAACAGCTTGGCCCATTGTATTTTTTTTGAAATAATAGGCAGGTAGGTAAAACGCAGGGGAGTACCATACGTTTCAATCATTTCCATTAAATTGAGGTCATGAAAATAAAGTTCATCCTCAATGATCTCGAAACCATCCTGTGGAAATCCCACACTCAGGTCAAGAAATTCCTCGTAACTCTGCATTTATTAAAATTTTGGCAAATGTAATTTTTAAACAGAATAAATGACATATTGTTAGCCTAAAATTTATAGTAGAAATGTAATTTATTATGGCTTAGCCTCTTTAAGAATAGGTGTTCTTTTGGTTCGGCAGTAAATATCTGATCAAAGAAGAGGAAGATGCACTTCGGCCATCATACATCTTGCACTGCCGCCGCCAATGGTCTCTATCGTGCTAATATCCGAATAAACGAGCCTGCCAAACTTTTCGAGCGTTGTTCTCTGGGTAGCTGTCAAAATATCATAAGCACTTCTGGACATCGCAATTAAAGTTTCTCCTTTATCATTTTGTAATTCAAGCATATTTCCTGCAAAATTTTTCATCTGCTCAAAAGTAAGATCAATGATTTCCTTTTGTGTTGACAGCAGCGAATCTCTGACCACGATCCATTCATGCGGGTTGGCAATGCTTTCAAGACAAACAATTCCAAAGTGCGTTCCCACGGCCATCAGCACATTGGTGTGGTAAATAGCGGTTCCGGTCTGGTCAACAGCATCAAAACTTACGGCCTTATATCCCGTTTGCCCGCAAAAGAATTCTAAAACCTCAGGATCGGTACGGGGAGACAGGCATGCATAAGCAATTTTGTTTATCCTGTCGAGAACCATGCTGCCGGTGCCTTCCAAATATTTGCCTTCTGCTTCAAAACGGCTCAGATCTACGATATGATTTATCAGAAACTTGTCTTCCAATTTGGAAATTACATCTTCCCGGCGCTCCAATCTTCGGTTCTCTGCCAGCATCGGGAATAAAAAAACATTTCCGTTATCATGAAAAGAAACCCAGTTGTTAGGGAATACAGAATCGGGGGTATGAGGATTCAGCGTGTCATCAACAACGGTGACTTCCACGCCACTGCCGCGCAAGTTATTGACCATCCTGTCAAATTCCTGCTGTGCCTTTTTGTTTACTTCATCAATGCCGGACTTTTTGTGCTGGAATGCGTTGCTCTCGGCAGTTTCCTCATTAAAGCCAAATCTGACAGGGCGAATCATCAGAACATGCGAGGTAGATTGTTTTTGGCTGTTTTTCATAGGTGATGATGTGACACTATAAAAGGTTTTGTGAAATCAAGCAGATATTTTTTATATAATCATGTCCCGCTGTAATGGCATGCTCATACAATGGAACCCGCCACGTGCTCTTGACAACTCCGCCGACGGCATCAGGATCAAGGTGTCCTGCATATCTTCAGGTTTGAGCTCGTTATTTTCAAATTGTTTAAGAAGGTCGGCAACCTTTATAATTGCAAATCCCTTTTCTTTAAATGCTTCGATGGTTTTATCATTCCGGTCATAACCCAGCACTACACCCTCTTTTAATGCGAGCAGGTTACAGGAGTCTGTCCATTGTTCACGCGAGTTGTAAGGGAATATATCGCCGCCTGAATAAATGAACTCGGTCTTTTCTTTACTGCCAAGATCTTTTTCACTGACTGATGCTAACAGTTCTTCAATACTGCCGAATGTTTTTGGCTTTTTATCTTTTCTGAACTGAACGATCTCAACCTTGTCTTTTGTTTTTTTATCGCTGAACAGGGCGATAGGCTCATCCATTTCAAGCGGGCTTTCCGTGATCGCTAAAGACCGCAGCAACACCCATGTGTTTCGTTTTACCTGGGTAAAGATGGTATCAATATGCATATAATCCCTTTTGTGAGGGATTTTTACAATGGTCACTTTCTTCACCACGTTATATTCAAAAAGCAGCTTGATGGCCTCATTTGCGCCACTGGCCGATGTGCGTTCGCTGCAGCCAATAATCAGATGTTCCGGGCTTACCATCATCACGTCGCCGCCCTCCAGCGTTGTCTTTTGTTCATTATCTTCTCCCGGGCGCAGAAAGTGCTGTACAGTCTCCGGAATTTCAAGAATATTATCACGATAGGCGGCAAATAGCGGGTGGTTGAAGAAAATATACCTCGCCAGCAGGGTTTCCCTTGCGCGTGCCTTTTTCGCCGGCTTGTTTAATAGCATATAGTTGTTCACGGCGACGCCGATGTCCCGGCTGAATATCAGGTTGGGGATAGGGGCAAAGATCATTTCATCTTTATTGAGTGATCCCGATATAATGATCTTGGCAAGTTCCGACGGTTCGGTTGCGATAAGTTGCGTCTGCAGCCGGTAATTGCAGCCCTCGATGGCACATACGGATGCCACCAGTTTTTTACAGATATCGGGCTCGTTCAGAATATCTTTCAGTAAAGTTTGAATTTCTATCACCTTGCCCGAGGCATGAAAGTCAGCGTCATCGGGTTTGTAGAACGCACGGTCCGTGTCGTCGGCATCTATCCGGTCAAGTTGTCCCTTTATTTTCTGCGGGTCAAGAAAATACATCAACAACTTTACATAGTAGTCGTATTCGTTTTTGCGCATGGTATCGAGGTGAACGATGTCCTCAAAGAGCCAGTCCTGCGCTTTGGATGGCACCACTTTGCCCAGCCCGTTATCCGGGCTGTGAATTAACAATGCGCGGAGGTTTCCTATTTCTGATGTTACATCTAATTTAAATTCGCTGTTGGAAAGTGTCATAAACGGTTTATAGAATGACAAAGATACTCCGAAAGTGTCTAAGTCTGAAAACCTCCATAAAAGTTTGAAAAGCTTGTCGGGGAAACGAGATGAGCCGTTGTAATTTTCGGACAATCCGGTGTAAAAATAGTATTTTTGCGCGATGAATTTTATTATTGACGCTGCCATAAAAGCTGTAAGCCAGCTCTATCATACAGATATTACTACCGCCGATCTAAACCTGCAGGAAACGAGAAAGGAATTTGAAGGCCAGGTTACCCTTGTTGTTTTTCCGCTTACCAGATTCTCTAAAAAATCTCCAGAACAGACAGGGACCGATATCGGTAATTTTTTAAAAAATGAACTGCCGGAGGTGTCTGCATTTAATGTTGTGAAGGGGTTTCTAAATATTTCTTTGGCGGACAATTATTGGATCAGTCAACTACACTCTGAAATATTACCGGATACGTTTGCGGTCGCCCCGTCAAATGGGAAAAAGGTGATGGTTGAATATTCGTCGCCAAACACGAACAAACCGCTTCATCTCGGTCACGTGCGTAATAATCTTTTGGGATTTTCAGTTGCCGAAATACTGGCAGCAGCGGGATATGAAGTTGTAAAAGCTAATCTGGTAAATGATCGCGGCATCCACATCTGTAAATCGATGCTGGCCTGGCAAAAGTTTGGTGACGGCGAAACCCCTGAATCGGCAGGTATGAAGGGTGACCATCTCGTTGGAAAGTACTATGTGATCTTTGATCAGGCCTATAAAAAACAGATCGATGAATTAAAAGGTCAGGGACAAACAGAAGACGAGGCAAAGAGAAATGCTCCCTTAATAAAGGAAGCCCAGGAAATGCTACAGAAGTGGGAATCAGGAGATCAGGAAGTGATCGCTTTGTGGAAGACCATGAACAACTGGGTCTATACCGGTTTCGCAGAAACGTACCAGAAAATGGGGGTTACATTTGATAAGTTCTATTACGAATCGGATACTTACTTATTAGGTAAGGATATTATTGAAGAAGGGCTGGAAAAAGGCGTTTTTTTTAAAAAGGACGATGGCTCGGTCTGGATCGATCTTACCGGGGAAGGACTTGACGAAAAACTGGTTTTACGATCGGATGGTACTTCCGTTTATATAACGCAGGACATGGGTACGGCGCAGCTGAAGTACAACGATTACCGGATGGATAAATCGATTTATGTGGTTGGAAATGAGCAGGACTATCACTTCAAGGTGCTGTTTTCGATTTTAAGGAAACTGGATAAAGCCGGAGCCGATGGATTATTCCATCTATCATACGGTATGGTTGATTTGCCTTCGGGTAAGATGAAATCGCGTGAGGGAACGGTAGTCGATGCCGATGATCTGATGGAACAGATGGAGCAAACGGCTAAAGAGCAGGCTCTGGAAATCGGTAAGATGGAGGGTTTTAGCGAAGCCGAAAAAGAGCATTTGTACACGATGATCGGCATGGGGGCTTTGAAATATTTTCTTTTAAAAGTGGATCCGAAAAAACGTATCCTTTTTAACCCGGCTGAGTCGGTTGAATTACAGGGGCATACAGGGCCATTTATTCAATATACACACGCGAGGATACGTTCGGTGTTAAATAAAGCGAAGTTCAATGGGCAGGCAAACGCGATCGCTCCGGACTTTCTGGAACCGGAGGAGCGCGATATTATTGTGACGTTAGCGCAATTTCCGTCGGTGATAACCACGGCTGCAGATACTTACAGCCCGGCTATTGTCGCCAATTATGTTTATGAACTTGCCAAGATTTATAACAAGTTTTACCAGGATAAACCGATCTTCAAGGCGGAAGAGGAGAATGTAAAACAATTCCGGCTTGAGCTTTCGCACGCGACCGGAAAAGTAATTAAGCGCGCCATGGCATTGCTCGGTATCGAGGTGCCTGAGCGGATGTAAGGTCATCATCAATAAACCGGCAAACACAGGCGTTTATCTGTGTCTGCCGGTATTTTTATCATTATCTTTTCCAGTGTCCTTTATGCCAGGTATAACCCCGGCTGGTATGCGACCATGAGCCGCTTACGTAAGCCCTGCCCCTGCGGGGACGTGTGTAATAACCACGACGGTAAACATACCTTCCGCCTCTGTAATGCCAGCCGCCATCAACCCATATAGCGCCTTCATAAGGGGGGGCCGGCCTTTCATAAACTGGCTCGACCGGTTGTTCAGCAACATAATATTCTCCATCACATGATGCCAGGAATAATGAACCGGCTAAGGCTGCAATAATTCCTAAATTCCTAATTGTTTTCATCGGTAAATGATATTTAAGGATAAGACAAATACCGACGGGAAAGGTTTCTTTTAAGTGTATGAAAAACAGCCTGAAAGGATAGTATGGTCAGGCAAATTTATCGGCGACTACCAAATCTTTACTGCCTGCCGTATATTGATAAAATCCGCGCCCCGATTTAACGCCAAGATGTCCAGCGATTACCATATTAACCAGCAACGGACAAGGAGCATATTTCGGATTCCCAAAACCGCTATATAAAACATTAAGGATAGCCAGGCAAACGTCCAGACCTATGAAGTCGCCAAGTTGCAGGGGGCCCATCGGATGAGCCATACCTAATTTCATAACGGTATCAATTTCCGTAACACCTGCCACGCCCTCATGTAAGGTGTATATGGCCTCGTTGATCATCGGCATCAAGATCCGGTTGGCCACAAAACCCGGGTAATCATTCACTTCGACAGCGATTTTATTCAGTTTTGAAGAAAGTTCCATTATTCTGCTGGTGACTTCATCAGTTGTGGCATAACCACGAATAACCTCAACCAGTTTCATTACCGGTACGGGGTTCATAAAATGCATACCGATCACATTGCCCGGATTGCTCGTCACCGATGCAATTTGTGTAATGGATATAGAAGAGGTATTGGATGCCAGTATCACTTCATCGCCGCACAATGTGCTTAGCTGTTTGAATATATTGAGCTTGATCTCGCTGTTCTCTGTAGCCGCTTCTATCACCAGTTCCGCCTGCGCAACTGCGGCGGCGAGATCGGTGAAGACGGAGATGTTGTCAAGGGTAGCTTTTTTAACACTTTCGTCAAGGACGTTTTTTTTAATCTGTCTGTCAAGATTGGCTGTTATCGTATTTATTGCCCTTGTCAATGCATCCTGATTCACGTCAACCAGGTTTACCTTAAAGCCATGTTGCGCAAAGGTGTGCGCAATGCCATTGCCCATTGTTCCGGAACCTATTACGGTAATATTTTCCATCGTCGTATTAAGTTTAAATTGAACAGGTAAAGTTAACGTATTTAGTGAAGCTGCCACCTCTGAACAGTTAAAGATCGACATAGTCACCTGCAGCGATTATCGTTTTTTTGTTGACCAGCGGAAATTCGGGAATATGGCCTAACAATTCGACACCTGTACTATTCAAAATATATTCCTTTGAATAAATATCTTTTAAGCCATTAAATAGGATACCTTTTATGGGAATATCGCGGCGTTGCAAGGCTTCAATTGACAGAAGCGTATGATTTATACTGCCCAGGTAATTTTGTGAAACGAGTATAACTTCGGTATTTAACTTTTTGATCAGATCGATTATCAAAAATCCATCATTCAAAGGCACCATTAAACCTCCTGCGCCTTCAACTATTAAGGTGTTTTGGGTTTCCGGAAGTTTAAACTGATTTTCGTCGATTATGACCTTATCGATCGCGGCTGATTTATGCGGTGAAAATGGCTGGCTTAACCTGTACGTTTCAGGATGAAATACCGAAGATGAATTTGATATGAGCCCTTTTACTGTAAGTGTATCGCTTGTTTCCAGATCGCCGGATTGAACCGGTTTCCAGTAGTCAGCTTTAAGCTTTTCCACCAGCACAGCGGATACAATTGTTTTTCCTATTCCGGTTCCTATCCCGGTGACAAAAATGGCTTTATTCGGCATCTGTAATCTTATTTATCGTATCGGTTAATAAAAGTATTTCTTCTTGTGTATTAAATGAGTGGAGGCATATCCTTATCCTTTCGCTGTT
Source organism: Mucilaginibacter sp. (assembly GCA_035547875.1). GTDB lineage: Bacteria > Bacteroidota > Bacteroidia > Sphingobacteriales > Sphingobacteriaceae > Mucilaginibacter. The sequence continues at coordinate 120,224 of DASZTX010000056.1, forward strand.
CTCCGGAACAGTGGGGGAGAGGATCGCCCTTACATCGAGTCCCACAGTCTGCAACTGTAATGCCGCGTTTTTGGCTTTTTCGTTGTTGTTCAGCAAAAGGCACTGTATTGCGCTATCGCTGTTAATTAATTTATACTGGTCTCTATAATGTACGTGTTGTTTAAACAACCGGATGTTCTCCTTTAATTTTTCAATTTCTGCGTCAGATCGCTGTAAGCGTTCATACGCCATTTTAACAGATGCGACCTGATGCGGCGGTGCGGCTGTGGTATAAATAAATGAACGTGCGTAATTTATCAGGAAATTACGTAATGAAGTACATCCCAGCACAATGGCGCCATGGCAGCCCAGTGCCTTTCCAAAGGTTACCACACGCGCAAATATTTTTTCTTTAACGGTGTTGTCTGTAAGGCCAAATCCAAACAAACCAACAGCATGCGCTTCATCTACGATCAGATTCGCACTATATTTTTCTGTAAGCTGCGAGATGTCCTCTAACGGTGCGAGATCCCCATCCATCGAATAAACGCTCTCGATTCCCACATAGCATGTCCCTTTTGCCTGTTTTAGCCTGCTTTCCAGGCTTTCCAGATCATTGTGTTTAAAACTAAAACGGTTGGCAAAGCTTAAACGTGTGCCATCAATGATAGAAGCATGCGCCAGTTCATCCAGAATGACGGCATCGCCCCTTTGCGGAACGGACGAAAACAAGCCCAAATTTGCATCATATCCCGAATTAAACATCAGGCCAGCTTCACTGCTATGAAGCGATGCTATAAAACGCTCTGTATTTTCAATGTAATCCGAGTTGCCGGTCAAAAGTCTTGATCCTGACGAACCGTTTTTATACAAAGACGAGTTTTTTAATTCATTTTCAACCTCGCTTTTTAATTCAACCGAGCGGGCGAAACCAAGGTAGTCGTTTGAGGAAAAATCAATCAGATCATTATCTTTTCTTAATTCCCTGTACAGCCCGTTAATTTTTCGCTCTGCTAACCTTTTCTCTATAAAACCGAGTGCTGATGTCAAATGATTAAATTTCTTCAAAAATAAGAAGCGCCCGCGTTTAAGAGGGCGCTTCTGTTAAAAAATTACAAATTGCGGTTTATTTTCCACCGCCACCGCCTTGCATGCGGGCGCGTCTTTCATCCATCATCTTCTGCCATGCAGCTGCCTGATCCGGGGTCAAGATCGCTTTGATTTTGTCATTTGCTGACTGCATAATCGGGCGGAAAGCCGACCGGTCACCACCAGCATCACGTAAGCTGTCAATACTCTTGGTCTGAGCCTGGTAAATTGCAGTGATCTTTGTGGTCTGATCATCGGTAAGCTTAAGCTGTGTTTGCAACTGCTTAGCCCTTTCCTCCGGACTTCTTCTCATGCCGCCACCTTGTGCACGGCAAACTGCTGTTATTCCAATAAGGAAGCAGCACATTAACACAAATTTTCTCATTGTTTTTTCAAGTTTTTTGATCTTTAGATAAAGATAAATGCTGCAGGGTTTAATCGTAACGATGTAACTTAATTGTTGCGTGAGTTACGGTTGTATAAAATGTAATTATCTTACAGTCAGTGAGTTGAAGCCGAATCAGTAATGTAACATCCGTGTGCTATCTCTATTAGTGTGCCGTTTGCAGGTAGTACGGCTTTACATACACTTAGTTTGTGCCACGCAGATTGGATATTGATTTTTGCATTTGCGCCATCATACCTGTCAGGCTTTCCAGTGTCGGTTCAGGCGATGGGACAGGCAGATGTGTTGATATATAAGCCTTTGCCTTCCATATTTCGAGAATGTCTTCCCCGCTTACGTCATAAGGTTCATAGACCGGATTGTCTGACACCAATTTTAATTTTTTATTATCCTTGAATTTGTTGCCGATCCGTTTATAAACAACGCCTTCACTTTTAGAGACTATTACATAAGTTTCCGATTGCTTAATATCCGTCCAGTTTTCCACGTATTCCCCGATGATGATGCTGCCTGATTCAAGCGGCAGCATAGAGTCTCCCTTGATCTCAAATGCCCGGAAAGTTCCCTGTTTGAATGCTGGCATGGGCAGATAAAATTTAGGAAGCGCTGCAACGTATTCGCGGTCGGCATAACCGTTCAAATATCCCGCCGCGGCTTTCGTCGGAACCAGTTCGATGTTCTCGTTATCATCCTTATCGACCGAAATAGTCAGTATTCTCAGGTTGGCTGCATTACTCTTTGGCTTCGGAACCCATTTTTCATCAATTTCGTCATTGATAAAATCGTCAATAGACACATCAAAGAATAATGCTATTTTTTTTAGCAGATCGTATTTTGGATCGGCCCTTTCTTCTTCATAAGCTCCTACTAATGAGCGTTTTATTCCTAACTCGTCAGCAAATTGCTGTTGGGTCAAGCCTTTCTGTTTGCGAAGAAATTTAATATTTGAAGGAATATTTGACATAAAAATTTGGAATTGCTAAAATAATTAGTATTTTTATGCTCATAAAATTAGTAATTATTTTCTGAACAGCAAATTTTATTTATCAAGATGAAACGCTATATATATATAATCACCGACAGAAACCGCAATAACCTGCATGTTGGCCTGTGTTCCGACCTGTTGAAAACGCTTGAGTTTTACCGCCAGATGCCGACTTTGTTTTTTGATAATTCAAAACAATTGAACAGGCTTGTTTATTTTGAAGAAATTAACAATGAAGAACTGGCCATGGAGCGTTTTAAGATTGTGAGCACTTACACCCGGCCTCAAAAAGAAAAAATGATCAGATCCGTTAATCCCGACTGGATAGATCTGACCATTGGCTTAAATTACGAAAGCGGTGTTCGCACCAGGCCACAACTGCGGCCATCGATCGCTTCTTCAAGCAGAAATGCTGTTATTTTTTGATGAATTTTAAAGCACCTGAGTTCATACAATAACGTTTGCCACCGCGACTTGGCGGGCCGTCATCAAATACGTGTCCAAGATGAAGACCCGTGCTACGTTCGATCACTTCGTCGCGTGTCATGCCGTAACTGTTATCTGTTACGATTTCAATTTTTTTCGGATCGACCGGTTTGACGAAACTCGGCCAACCTGTGCCGCTGTCAAATTTATCTTCTGATGAAAACAGGACTTCCCCGGTGGCAGCGCTTACATATACGCCCTTTTCATGATTATTAAAATAAGCGTTATGAAAGGGAGCTTCCGTGCCGCTTTCCACCATGATGTGGTAAGCGTTTGGCGACAAAACCTTTTTCCATTCCGCCGGGGTTTTACTCATTTTACGTTTTTGGTCATATTGTTTTACCTGGCCGTTGCTCAGCTGGCAACCAAAAGCCGTAATGGCGCAGAGTGTAATTAATGCAAAAAATGATCTTTTCATGCTGTTTGATTTTTTTTATTAGTCGGAAACAATAGCTTTTCCTTACAAATAAATACGAAGTTCTGTAACAGCAGGTTTGTCAGGCGGAAGTCTGATTAAATATTTTTGGTTTTCGGCATCAAAACCGAGTTCACTATATGCAGCATCCCGTTGCTCTGCTGAATGTCAAATTTACTGATAATACTTTCACCGCCATTATCATCCAGTAGCACAATGTTTCGGTTTGAGTCGATCTTAGCTGTAAGGGTCGAACCGGCAATGGTACGAAACGTTGCTTCGCCATTATTTGAAATTATTTTTCTCTGAATATCACGCACAGTTAGCTTGCCAACAACGGCATGGCTGGTGATCAGATAGTTGAGATCAAATTTATGACTGGGTTTTAGCAGCGTATCCAGCTCGCCTGCGGGTAGTTTTTGAAAGGCCTGATTGGTGGGAGCAAAGAATGTTATCGGGCCTTTACTTTTAAATGTTTCCGTTAGTCCGGCATCTTCGATAGCAGTTACCAGTACACTATATTCTTTTGATAATTCAATGTTTTCGATGATGTTATTGGATGAGGTCATCGCTGTGCCATTCACGTTTTTTACCTTTCCCCACTTTGCTTTTACGGAGTCAATAACCACATGGCCGGTATCGGTGGTTTGGGCAAATAAACCATGCGCACCAAAGGCTATTAACAAAACGAACAACCACTTTTTCATGGGCGCAAAGGTAATGCAAATGCATTACGAAACAAGCATCAAAAAATTGCAAGTTTTAAAAAATGACGACAAATAAATCAATCGTACAACCAGAATGAATAAAACCTCAGCGGCCTTTTTCTTCGTCCTGACAGTAGTTTTACCAGCCCGGAGTAAAACCAAGTCCGAATACGGGCTTGGTAACGTCAGTTCGGTTGAATGGAACGGCAAGATATGGTTCCAGCACAAAATAACCGAACATATTTACCCGCAACGATATACCCGCACTTAATGCCGGAACCCGTTGATTGGTATTATACAGGGTGTTACCGTTTGCATCGGTTCCTATTGCATCGGGACTGCTTTGGAATTTAATTTGATTTCCTGCATTCCAGGCCAGGCCGGCATCGAAAAACGCATTCAACTCAGTAAAAAGCACCTTTGACTTGAATTGTGAAAGTCGTTCAGGTCCGGTGAAAGGTAGCCTGACTTCAAAGTTCGCCACTGCGATACGATTTCCCGACAGCTGGTCAATGGTAAAGCCATTGGTTGGCTTCCTGCTGTTGCCGTTATAAAAGGTTTGCGCTTCGTATCCCCGGATCAGGAATGGATAGCCTGCATACAACTCGTATAAGTTGCCCGTATTTCCAAATCGCCCATAGCCATAAAGTCGTGCAGCAAATGTCACCGGCGCAGCCCGTAAATATCCGCGCAGATCAATAGTTGGTGCGAAAAAGCGATAGGTGCCAAAATCATATTCAGCCTGTAAGCGATAGCGGTATCCCTCCAGCGGCGACGCAACGCCAAAGAAAGAATTATCACCGACCAACGCCGTATTGACATTGAAAATTGTGAAGGCATTCAGGTTATAGCCATTATTTGCAGGGTCGGAATTATAATCCGCATTAGATACATGTCGTTTGGTATAATCCAAAATATTTCCAAGCGTGTCGTAAAAAGTGCTGTACCGTTCAACCCGGTAATAGTAATGAGCGAAGCCTGTACCAAATTCAACGCGGGTTTTCTTCGTAAAAGGATAAGATGTAAACAGGGAGGCCTGATCCTGAAAGATTCTTATCAGGTCATATCGCTCTTCCTCTGCAGGGATGGTTGTCGTGCTGTTGATCGGGTATGTAGAATTAACGACGCTGTAATTGGCCGTTTGGTAGGGGATATGTGATATGCTGCCCCCCACATTCCAGCGGCCGGTCTGATTAATATAAGTGAACTGCCCTCCAAAATCATAAATTTCACCGTTTACCGCCAATCCTGCATAAATCTGGTTTCGACCGAGTATATCACTAAACACACCCTGGACTCCGCTTGATAAACCCGCTCCGAACTGACTTACCGATGCGCCAACTCCACTGCTGGCCAGATAGTCCAGCTTAAACATCGGTTTATAGGGAACCCGCTTTATTGAATCAACCGGTAACTTTGGATAAGCAAGGTAATTGTTCAAGTTGGAATTTATCAGATCGACTCCTACCGACCGCGCCGGAGGCAAAATGCCTGCACCGAAATTTCCGGCAAGACCGCTGACCTCATGTGGCTTAAAGTCAGCTACCTTGGCATTGTAAATAGCATATTTCTGCTTGCTGTAATAAGAGTAAACTACGTCATTATTTGCGGACAGGCTAAGCGCCGGTGAATATTCGGTAATTCCGCTCACCCCGGTAAACAGGTCTGTCATCTGTTCAACTTTTCCTGTTGCGAGCGTATAGCGATACATGTTCCTGAATCCATCATGGTTTGACAGGAAATAGATCTGCGTTCCGTCAGAAGAGTACTGCGGGTTTAAATTATTTTCACCGTCAAAAACGTTGATGTTGGTGATCTTGCCTGATGCGAGATCGAGTTCTGCAAGATTAAAGGTTATATCATAAGATAACGACTGATCATACGTTTTTCTGTCTGTCGCAAATACGATCTTTTTACCGTCAGGCGAAAAACTTGGCTGGTAATCGGTGTATTTGTCGTCAGTAAGCTGTTTAACTTCTTTTGTGTCGAAATTATATAGGTACAAATCACCCTGACCATTGGCCAAACCCTGAAAAACAATCTTTTTTCCATCGGGAGACCAGGACAAGTTGCTGAATTGCTCGGCCTTGCCCATTGCGATATCATCAATAATCCGGTCGGATGCAACATCAACTACCAGCATCCGGTTGATCCCCTTATTGAACACACTAAAGGCGAATTTTTTACTGTCCGGCGACCACGCGCCTGCTGATTCGATAAAATTGAATTCGTCTATATGACTGTTTGAAACCTTACTCGTCAGCTTCCGGATAACCTGCCCCGTTTTGGCGTCAGCAAGGAATAAGTCCACCGTAAACAGGTTCTTTTCAGAAAGAAATGCAAGGTACTTTCCGTCAGGACTAATGGCGGGAGCAAGGTTCATTTTTCCGGAATTACGTTCATCAATTATCCGGGTGCCAACAGGAGTCTGAACGGTGTCTTTCAGATAAGGTTTATAGGTTGTCTCTACAGCGTTTTTCCATAAACTCGATAAGGTCTTATCATCATATCCAAACGTTCGTTTTATGCCATACTCCAATCCAAACCTTGCTACATTCTTAAAGAATGGGACGATCACCGTATCCCCATACGTGGAGCCGATGAAGGAGTAAAAGGCTTCACCATAACGGTAGGGGAAATATTTATTGGTTTCCGTAAGATCTCTGACAGTAGGAATGTCGTGGTTCAGGTAGGCGTCGCGCATCCACATGGCCGTGTAAGCATCTTTTTTCCCAATTGAAAGGTATTCTGCCATACCTTCGATCATCCAAAGCGGTATATTACCGATGTTCTCGAATGTGGTCGAATCGCTTGTCCGCAACGCATGATATTGAAATGCGTGTACCAGCTCATGGCCGATCACATGCCGCGTCATCTGGTTGCTTTCCATAACCGGCATTACAATGCGGTTTTTCAATCCCTCCGTAACACCGCCGGTGCCGACATCAATATCTCCGTCCAACACGGTTGTTTGCTGGAAATCGGGATGATCAGCATAAAGAATGATCGGGTTAACGTGTCTGAACGTATCTCTGAATACCTGCTGATGCAGCGTGTACCACAACTCACTTTCCTGTGCGAAACGCTTCATCATGCTGTCATTTTTGAGATAATAGTAGATCTCAAAATGAGGGGTTTTATAAACCTTGAATTTTAGATTTTTATAGCGGACCTTATTCTGCCCGAAATATTGTGCGTCAGCCGTTTTCGACATCAAAAGAACTGCGAACGTTCCGGCTAATAAAAACAGGTATCTTTTAACTTTAAAAAAAAGTGGGAGAGCTCTCTTCATGCAGCTAAAATAATGAATTGTTGGCTATGTTGATTTAATAGAGCCTGTTTAATGGCGCTGAAATACAGTTTTTACCTGAAAATTAAATAATCCACAGGCATGGCAGCTAAATCATTTGTTTACCGGTGTCGTTTCAGTTTTAGCCGGAGTTGCGGCCGGAACCGGCTGCAGTTTTACCGAATCTAAAGGATTGGACAGGCTGTCTGTCTCCGCGGTATCAATAACAGGCCGTGGCGACGGGCAGTCGTAACTCTTTGTGATCTTTACCCAGGGTTTTGGAAACGGCCCCGGCGAATAGCCTGATTTCGGATCGGCATATACTTTCTCCATAAACCGTGCAAATATCGGCAGCGCGGTATGCGAACCTTCGCCGGTTTCGGACGTGGTAAAATGTACGCTGCGGTCATCATCGCCCACCCATACCCCGGTTACCAGATCTTTGGTGATGCCCATGTACCAACCATCCACATAATTAGACGAGGTGCCTGTTTTTCCGCCGATCTGATTGCTGTTTTTCTTCCAGAGTCCGGGATATTCCCATAAAGCCTGAGACGTACCTCCCGGTTCCTCCATACCACCACGGAACATATAAAGCATAAGCCATGCGGTTTCTTCGCTGATGACCTGTTCTTCTTTCAGGGTAAATTCCTTTAATACATTTCCGTCCTGGTCGGTTATTTTGGTCACCAACAGCGGGTCGATCTTTTTGCCTTTATTCAGAAATGTGCTGTAGGCCCTCACCATTTCATATACGGAAACATCGTTCGATCCGAGCGAAACCGATGGTACTGATTTTAATGGGCTTTCAATTCCACATTTGTGTGCGTAGTCAACCACTTTATCCCAGCCTACTTTTTCCGTTAACTGCGCGGTGATGGAATTTACCGATTTCCCCATTGCCCAGCGTAACGACATATCCTGGTAGGTAAAATGAAAATCTGCGTTATTCGGCTCCCATACCTGTTGACGGCCTTCATCGACGTACTTAATGGAAACCGGCTTATCAGTAAATTTATCGCAGGGCGTATAGCCGTTGTCAAGCGCCGTGAGGTAAGCAAACGGTTTAAAAGTTGACCCCGCCTGTCTGCGCGACTGGTTTACATGATCGTAATTAAAATACTTATAATCGATCCCGCCAACCCATACTTTTATCTTTCCCGTTACCGGCTCAATAGTCATCATGCCGGTGTTTAATATTTTAGCGTAATATTTTATCGAATCGACGGTGGAAAAAGTGGTGTCCCTTTCGCCGTTCCAGGTAAATACCTTCATGCGCTTGGGTTTTTCAAAATACTGGTTAATCAGTTCCTGATTGTCACCATATTTTTTCCTGAGTACAGCGTAAACAGGGAGGTGCTGCTCCGCTTTGAGTAAAAAGTCTTTGATGATTACGCCATTTGAATCCCGCCAGGGTTCTTTATTACCCCAAAGGTCGTAAAAACGCTTTTGAAGCATTTTCATCTTTTCTGCAACTGCTTCTTCAGCGTATTGCTGCAAACGCGGATCAATAGTTGTGTATATTTTCAAACCATCTTCATAAAGGTCATAATCATTATCCTTCAGCCATTTTTTTAGCCAGCGGCTTACCGCCTGACGCAGGTAAGAATCACCCTGACCTTCATTTTCAACATAACTAAGATCGAGCTTCACCGGCTTACTGACGCTGGTATCATAGCCGGTCTTAGTAAGATAGCCGTATTTGAGCATCTGCCCAAGCACAACGTTACGGCGTTCCATTGAATTCTTAGGATTATTAATAGGATTATAGGTAGAAGTTGCCTTGAGCATACCTACCAATGTGGCAGCTTCGGCCGGTGTTACTGCATCAGGATTTTTATCAAACAGTTTTAGCGAGGCCGTTTTAATGCCAAAGGAATTATTTCCAAAAGGAACGGTGTTAAGATAAAGCGTAAGAATTTCGTTTTTGGTGTAAACGTGTTCGATTTTATATGCGGTGATCCATTCCTTGCATTTGTAAACGATGGTTCTCAATAACGGGACATGTGACAAAATACCCTGAGATTTTCGTTTGCGAGTAGAAAAGAGGTTTTTTGCCAGCTGCTGGGTAATGGTACTTGCTCCTCGTCTGTCACCGGATGCGGTGGATAGCATACTGGTAAAAAATGAATAAAAATCCACCCCGTTATGATGATAAAACCTTACGTCTTCTGTAGCGATAAGAGCATGAACAATATAGGGCGATATCTGCTTAAACTCTACCGGAGACCGGTTCTCCTTATAATAACGCCCCATCAACGAGCCATCGGCGTAATAAACTTCTGATGCAACAGACAAATTGGGATTTTTGATATCATGCATATCCGGTGAATAACCGAATAGCCACAGGAAATTTAACTCAATGGAGCAGAAAAATAGAATGACAAAGTAGATGAATATCGTTAAATATCTCAGGTATCGGTTTTTTATACGTCTGAACATGGGGTAAAGATGGAAAATAATGGTCCTAAATCATAGCCATTTTAACAAATATTAACAACGCGGATTCGGCAGGTAAATTTTAGGTTAACCAAGATATAGTTTGTTTTGTTTTTCAGCTAATATGAGTTTGAGAAATTTTATGTCAAAATGTGGAGCTCGCTTTTTTGGACAATTTTTATTTAACAGCAACGCCCGGGCAGAGCCGGGCGCTTTATTTGCTCAGGAAATTTTACTTTCTTTTCTTCAATTCAAAAAAGTCCGGTATTTATTCTATTGATATCTCATCTGCAAAAATATACGATGGGCTGCCCTTGCTTTCATGCCAATCGGGTAACGGGCCGTACTGTTTGGCAATCACTTTAATATACCGGGTATTTACATTTAGTTGGGCGGTAAAATCCTGTGTTTGAACGTTTAGATCTTTTACGTCAACTTTTGTGTTTACCGTAGCAGCCAGTTTATAATTAATGCCGTCATCGGAAATCCAGTATTCTACCCGCGGTGGAAAGACGATCCATGAACGTGTGTCCTGCAAAGCCCCGAATGTTACTTGTTTTACAGGCTTGACCTGTTGCAGATCGAGAAGGGCCACCACGTCATTTCCCTGATATCCTTGCCAATTGCCCAGTCGCCAGTTGGCTTTGCCGCGTATGCCATTTATCAGGGTGTTGTCTCCCTGATCTGCATAGTTTGATAAATATTTGTTGACCAGCGTAAGTTTCAGATCGTCGCGAATCTTTAAAAACGTTCCACTAACGACAAAACTCTTCCGGGCGCCATCCACAGCAATGGCCTTAATTGTTGTATTAGACGAAATGGTAAAGGGCTGTGAATAGACTGACGAATTTGCATCGGGGTCAGAACCATCGGTCGTATAATAGATCTTAGCATTCTTATCGGCTGCGCCAATCTCAATTTTCATTGGCTGCTTAAACGTTTTTGAGGGAGCGATAATATAAGGGTCCGAAACGATCAGACTGTCGGTAATTTTTGATTCGGGTTTTTCAAGCGATTGTACAAATAATTTATTAGGCAGCTTTCCGGTGAATACTTCAAAATCACCACCATTGGCTACATCTGCAAAATCAAGATAAAGCTTGTTATATGTTTTTTTATTCAATGTAAGTCCCTGCAAATAAATATTGGCACGGCTAACTCCGGCTCCCGGATTGGTAATGGTGAATTTTTTGCCGTTTTCCAGATGAATAATGGCCTTATCAAATTGGGGAATACCGATCTGGTATTGTTGCTGACCCGGCGCAATGTTATAAATGCCAAGCGAGCTCATTACATACCAGGCCGACATCTGGCCACAATCCTCGTTTCCGGATAAACCGTCCGGTTTGTCGCTGTATTCTTCACGGAGAATACGGTTAATATAGAATTGTGTCTTTTCAGATGCGTCTGTAAAGTTGTAAAGGTAAGCCATGTGGTGGCTGGGCTCGTTGCCGTGAGCATACTGCCCGATCAAGCCACTTACGTCGTCTTGCTGCCTACCGCTAAGCTTCGAGTCTGTAGTGAAAAGTTCATCAAGCTTCGCTTCAAAACGCTGTTTGCCGCCCATTCTTTCGGCAAGGCCTTCAACATCCTGCGGTACCAAAAATGAATACTGCCACGCATTCCCTTCGGTGTAGTTATTATTGATCTCGGTCGGCTTGAACGGTGTGTACCAGCCACCATTTGCCCGCGCCTGCATAAACCCGTTCTGGTCATTAAAGTTGTTTTTCCAGTATTGGGCACGTTTAATAAATACTGCATAGTCTTGTGGTTTATTCAATATTTTGGCCATTTGTGCAATGCACCAGTCGTCAAAAGCATATTCTAAGGTTTTAGAAACTGATTCGTGCTCATCGTCCGATAATACAACACCATTCTTCCGGTACGAATCCAAACCGAACTGATTACGGTTAACCGCTGCCTTCATGGCAGTGAACGCTTCCTCCGCATTAAAATCACGTATTCCTTTTGCATAAGCATCCACTATCACCGGGATGGAATGATTGCCTACCATGCAATAAGTTTCATTTGAAGCGAGCGGCCAGATCGGCAGCAGGCCGCCCTGTTCATACATTGCCAGGAAAGATTTGATAAAGTCAAGTGTACGCTTGCGGTCTATCAGGTTAAGCAACGGATCTTCTGCACGATAGGTGTCCCACAGTGAAAAAACCGTGTAATAGTTAAAGCCTTCAGCCTTGTGGATGTTTTGATCCATGCCCCGGTATTGGCCGTCAACATCGTTATAAACATTTGGCGCAAGCATCGCATGATACAATGCCGTATAAAATATCGTATGCTTTTGCTTCACATAATCTATCTTTGGTGCCTTTTTCCGGGCAGCAGGCTCTTTTCTGGAGCTGTGTCGGCTATCGTAACCAATATTTGGATCCTGCGTATTTTGCGGAGTTTGCTGCGATGATGCAGTAGGCGCGCCTCCTTCTACCTCAATTTTCGCAAGCTCATCAACCCACAGCGCTTTTGCTTTGTGTTCCACTTTTTTGAAGTCGAAATCAGGCACTTCTGCATCAAGATTTTTGAGCGCACCATCAGCGCTGACAGATGATATACCGACCTTAGCTATGACTTCTCCGGGATTGTCAAAGCGGATATACATTTTTATGTTCTTACCGTCAAGTTTATTTTTACCCGGTTGCAATTCGTCATTGCTTGCTATGCCGTACGACTTAAAAGGTTTTGAGAACTTTGCGTAAAAATAAACAAACTGGTTGGTAGCCCATGATCGTGAACGCCGGAATCCTTTTATTTCATGGTCATTAACTACCTCTATCCATGAGTCGAGTACCTGGTCACGATGCTGAAGATCAATAATGATATTGGCTTCCTTTGTGTGCGGAAACTTGTAACGATGAACTCCGACGCGGGTGCTTGCCGTTAGTTCCACATCTATATCATATTTATCTAAGTGTGTTTTATAATAGCCCGGTGACGCTTCCTCGTTTTTTTTCTGGAAGCTGGACATGTAATCGGTATTTTTAAACTTCGGCTCACCCGTTGTCGGCATGAACAGCACATCGCAATAGTCTGCGATACCCGTTCCGCTCAGATGGGTGTGCGAAAAGCCGTAAACTGTGGTGTCGCTATAATAATAGCCAGAGCAGCCGTCCCAACCGGTTAGTCTGGTGTCAGGGCTGAGCTGTACCATACCAAATGGTACAACCGCACCGGGGTAGGTGTGCCCGTGTCCACCCGTACCAATAAAGGGATCCACATATTTGGTGTAATCTTTTTTCTTTTGGGCGAAAGATGTAACACCTGTAAAGAATAAGGCTAAAAGAATTAAAACGAACCGGAGCGAAAGCTTCATAGTGTAATGGATAATTTAAAGGCGGTAAAAATATAAATATTGTTTGAAGGCGGACAGCAGCGACTTTATTTAACAGATTTAATACAAAAGCGGGCCATTGCAACAGCCCGAGAATCTCTCTGACATGCCGGATAGTTCACGATTTAATTGTAGCCATTAATAATCACGGACCGCTGTCTGCAAGGCGTATATTCTCAATAGATCAGGTTTTGATCGAAAATTCGTCCATGTCCTTTAAAAACGGCAGCGCACGTCTTGTTTTTTTTATCTCATCTGCCATGATCGTAAAGGTGTACATATCCTCTTCATCGCGTTTATAATAAACAACGTTTCCGTTAGGATCTATGCAGGTAGAATCACCGGAGTGGTAAATCTCATTTCCGTCATGGCCTACCCGGTTGACGCCAATAACATAAGCCTGATTTTCTATGGCCCGGGCGGGTATCAGCGAACGCCAATGCGCTATCCGGCGCTCCGGCCAGTTTGCGACGATCAGCAACAGATCATATGCAGCATTAACGTTACGCAGCCAAACAGGGAAACGCAGGTCGTAACAAATCATGGGACAAACCTTCCAACCGTTTACTTCTACGATCAGTTTTGCGTGTCCGGGAGTGTAAGTTTGATGTTCCTTTCCCAAAGCGAAAAGGTGGCGTTTATCGTAGCACTCGTAACTGCCGTCGGCCCGCATCCAGATGAGACGGTTGTAAAATTTATCATCGTCACGTATGATTAGACTACCCGTTACCACGCACTCATACCTGGCAGCTATTTTTTGCATCCATTTCATCGTCTTGCCGCCCATTGGCTCAGCCAGCTTTTCAGCTTCCATGGAGAAACCGGTATTAAACATTTCAGGCAGAATGATGAGGTTGGTCTTTTCGCGGATATTGGAAAGCTTCAGCTCAATGTTTTTCAGATTCCTGTCGATATTTTCCCAGAATAAATAACCCTGGAAAACAGTAACTTTTAAATTATCCATATTGAACAATTTCAAGGTCGATTCGCCAATTCCGGGAAATGATCCGAAACGGGGGCTTCAACCGGTAAACAATTAAAATAACAACAGGTAGAGTTATTCCATAAGCAATTATTATATGTATAAAAGCGCCACAGTCTAAAAAGGTTATTTACACAGTATTCACCGATATTAAGCGGTCAATTGCCTTATCAAGCGTTTCCTGTTTCTTTGCAAAACAAAAACGTAATACATGGTGGTCTGTACCCTGTGTATAAAAAGCCGATGTCGGTATGGATGCCACACCGTTTTCTTTGGTCATCCTGAGCGCAAAGTCGCCGTCCTTTTCACCAGTAATACGGTTATAGGTCACTGATTGAAAATAGGAGCCTGCGCATGGCAACAAATCAAACCTGGTTTGTTTCAGTCCTTCCCGGAAATGATCCCGTTTTTGCTGAAAAAAGTCAGACAATGCCAGATAAGTGTTTTCATCCTTCAGATACTCAGCTATCGCATATTGCAGCGGGGCATTCACGCTGAACACCAGAAACTGATGGACTTTTCTGAATTCCTGCATTAAAAAAGCAGGCGCCATGCAATAGCCCACCTTCCACCCGGTGGCATGGAACGGTTTCCCGAACGAGGCGACGACAAAACTGCGCTGCTGAAGTTCCGGATAGCGGGCCATGCCGTGATGAACCTGACCGTCATAGATCAGGTGCTCGTAAACTTCGTCACTAAGTATCAGGATATCCTGATTTTTGACGATCGCGCTGAGTTCATCAATATCCTCTTTTTGCAGAATTGTTGCTGTTGGATTGTGCGGCGTATTGATAATGATCATCCGGGTCTTGCTGTTGATCAGCCTTTTCACCATGTTCCATGGAATGCGATAGTCGGGTGGCTCCAGTTCGAGCGATTTTACGATCCCGCCCATTAACCTGATCGCGGGGGCATAGCAGTCGAACGCCGGTTCAAAAATGATCACCTCATCATTAGGGTGAATCATCGCCGTTATTGCAGTGAAGATCGCCTGCGTTCCGCCGGCAGTAATCGTTATTTCCGTATCTGGATTATATACAGCCCCGTAAAGCTTTTCTGTTTTCTTTGCAATCTGTTCACGCAACGCCATTACTCCCGGCATAGGAGCATATTGATTATGCCCCTTTTTCATGGCATTATTTACCAGTTTTATCAAAGGAGCAGGTGTTTCAAAATCAGGAAAACCCTGCGAAAGGTTGATAGCGCCGACCTCGGCCGCCAGGGCAGACATAACGGTAAAGATAGTCGTACCCGTTTGGGGTAATTTAGAGATGACAGGTATCATGCGAAGGCGAAATTACGGAAAACCAATCAAAAACAATGTTTTAAAGTTAAAAGAGCCTGTTTGCTGTTTATCCTTTCCTGCTAAAAATATTTACCTTAGTGCCCATGAAGCTTCTAAAATATCCGTTGTTTTTTTTCATAGTTCTTGCCGCCGCCTCATGCGGCAACAAAAATAATCTCCCGGTAGTTGGTTTTGTCGATGCATTTCAGGATGCTTCAATTGCCCCCGCAAAAACGGGATTTTTAGATGCCTTGAAAAAGAACGGTTTCGAGGATAAAAAAAACATAGATTTTGAGTACAACAATGCACAGAACAGTATCCCGACCTTAACCCAGATCGTCAACCGCTTTGTTTCGCATAAAGTGAAACTCATAGCTACCTGTACAACATTATCTTCGATCACTGCGGCGCAGAAAACCAAAACCATCCCTATCTTTATGATGGTGTCACCCACTGTGAAACTAATGAATATGGAAGATGCCAATGGTAGGCCGCAGGCCAATCTTTTCGGCGCGGTTGAGGACCTGAACTATATTGATACTTCATTTTCAAACATCCCCAAGTTTCTAAAGCCTAAGTCTGGTAAACTGACGGTAGGCATGATCTATAACCAATCGGAACCGCAATCTGTTGACGCGAAAAGGCGCATCCAGACAGATGCTGATAAATTAAGGATAACGCTTGTTGCGTTGCCGTTAAATTCTTCCGCAGACGCGCAATTGGTGACGGAATCGTTGCTCAATAAAAATATCGATGCTTTTTTTGCTAATCCGGATAATAGCGTTTTTGCATCATTTGAAACTATCCTTAAAAGTTGCGATCAGAAAAATGTACCAATTTTTACCAGTGAGGCCGGTCTGGTGCAGCGTGGCGCAGTAGCTGCTTTTGGCGCAGATATTTATCAATGGGGATATCAGGCAGGCGAACAGGCGGCTCAATATCTTAAAACCGGGACGACAGAAGGATTAAAGCCTGAGATGGTGCGCGTTCGCAGACGGGTATATAATCCGGCCGCTGCGAAAAAATATCATATCAACGTTCCCTCAAATTTCGACCCCGTTAACTAATGGAATTTTACCTGACCGCTTTATTGCAGGGTGTATGTTTCTCGGCGCTGGCGTTGGGGATCTTCATTTCCATGAAGATATTCAATATCCCGGATATTACCACTGATGGCAGCTATACCCTTGGTGCAGCAGTAACCGCAGTCATGATAGCACATCAGCAGCCTGCTTATGTTATCTTGCCAGTTGTAGTTATAGCGGGAGCAATAGCCGGGGCGTTAACAGGAATTATACATACCAAATTAAAAATAAATGCACTGCTGGCGGGCATACTCGTCATGACGGCACTTTATTCGGTAAACCTGATCATTATGGGCACGTCGAATATCCCGCTGAATAACCTCTCCACGATTTTTAACGTTCTTATTTTAAGCAATAACCCTAATCAGAATACTTTTTGGATAGTGACTGCTTTTGCAGGAGGATTGGTACTGATTATCGGATACCTGCTTAAAACAGATTTCGGCATTGCCATGCGCGCAACCGGCAACAGCGAGTCCATGATCCGTGCCTTAGGTGTAAATACCGACAGGATGAAAATTACTGGCCTTGCCCTCGCTAACGCACTTACCGCCGTCAGCGGATATCTGATCAGCCAGAATCAGAACTTTGCTGATATCAGTATGGGAATTGGTGTGGTGATCATTGGTCTTGGGTCGGTGATAATCGCTGAGACGCTGATAAACTGGCTGCGCATCACATCGGTTTGGTTGAGCCTGATTCTGGTACTTGCAGGGGCGGTCATTTTTCAACTGGTGCTCGCCGTAACACTTGATATCGGTGTTGATGCAAACCTGCTAAAATTGATAACAGCCGTATTTGTGTTATTAATTGTGAGTTTACCGCGGCTTAATTTTAAAAAGACCGACTAAGGTTATTAAAATCCTCAACGGGAAGAACAAAGAGCTATGATTGAGATTACCGACCTGTATAAGACTTTCAATACCGGCAGACCGAATCAGGTTGATGCCGTAAACGGGATCAATCTTGAAATAAAAGCTGAAGAGTTCTTAGTGATCGTTGGTGCCAATGGGTCGGGAAAAAGCACCTTACTTAACCTGATTGCAGGCAGCATTCTGCCAACATCCGGAACGATCATTATCGACGGCAAGGATGCAACCCGGATGGCGGATTACCGCCGGAGCAAATGGATCGCCCGTGTTTTTCAGAATCCGCTGAGCGGAACTGCCTCTGATCTCAGTATTCTTGATAATTTCAGGTTGGCTGCTATCCGTACCAGGTCAAAGGGCCTTTCCATCGGGATAAATGACACCTTCAAAAATCAGGTCAAAGAAAAAATAAGTACGCTTGGGCTTGGGCTGGAAAATAAGATCGACCAGCAAATGGGTACGCTGTCGGGCGGGCAGCGGCAGGCTTTGACGCTATTAATGAGCGTAATGGACAGTTGTAAGGTCTTGCTGCTTGATGAACCTACGGCGGCGCTTGATCCACGGTCAGCTGACATCGTTATGAAGGCCGCCGATGAACTGATAAAGGATTACCGGCTAACCGCCATACTGATCACTCATAACCTAAAAGATGCCTTCAATTATGGTAACCGTATCGTTTTGATGGGTGATGGGCAAATCCAAAAAGATATCGCCAGTGAAGAGAAGAAAAATTTGAGGCAAAATGACCTCTTCGCCTGGTTCTCTTAACAGATAACTTTAACCAGTAGTTATTATTTCAGATCACATATTTCAGTTTTGCAATTGATAATCATTATATTGCCTTCAGCTTTGATAATTTTATTTTTTTAGAAATTAATCACATTCCACAAATGAAATACATTAAGTTATGCCTGGCGCTGCTGTTGTTTGCAGGGTCGTTTACGGTAAATGCACAAAACAATGGAGAACCTAAATCTAATTACGATCAGCACAAAATCTTTAATCCGCTTTTTTATCCGGGAAGAGGAAATGAGTTCCGCACGGCAGGAGGCGCGCCGGGGCCGAAATACTGGCAAAACCATGCTGATTACAAACTCAATGTTACGTTGGATACCGCCAAGCACAGCATTAGTGGCAGCGCATTGATCACTTATACCAATAATAGTCCCGACCCGCTTGGTTTTTTGTGGCTTCAGGTAGATCAGAATATTTACCGTAAGGATTCAAGAGGAGAGGCGACCAGTCCGGTAGAAGGGGGCAGGTTCAATAACAAAACATTTACTCAGGGAGATGAAATTAAAGGCGTTTATATTATAAAAGACGGTAAGGCTGAAAAGGTTGACTACCTGGTGAACGACACCCGCATGCAGATTAAGCTGAAGGATGCACTTGCTGCTGGCGGCGCCAAAATACAGCTTAAAATCGATTATAAATTTGACGTACTGGAATATGGAACGGACCGAATGGGAAGAGAGCTCACCAAAAACGGGTGGATCTATGAGATTGCACAGTGGTATCCGCGTATGGAAGTGTATGATGATATTTCCGGATGGAATGTAATTCCTTACATGGGCGCGTCGGAGTTTTACCTTGAATATGGCGACTTTGATTATTCGATCACGGCGCCGTCCAATCTGGTAGTTGTCGGATCGGGAGAATTGGTGAATCCGGCAGAAGTTTATTCCACCAAGATCATGAACCGGCTTAAGGTTGCCAAAGCGAGCGACAAAACGGTGATGATCAAAGATTCTGTCGATCTTTTCAGTAAGGATTCCTATCCGCAAAAAGCAAACCTGACCTGGCATTTTTTCTGTAAGAACGCAAGGGATGTGTCATGGGCTGCTTCAAAGGCATTTTTATGGGACGCAGCACGTATTAATCTGCCAAGTGGTAAAAAGGCGCTTGCACAGTCGGTTTACCCGATTGAAAGCAAAGGCATGAATGCATGGAGCCGCTCTACCGAGTTTGTAAAGGGCTGTATCGAGCTATATTCAAAAGAATGGTTTGAATATACTTATCCGGTCGCGACCAATGTAGGCGGTATAGTAGGAGGGATGGAGTACCCCGGTATCGTATTCTGTAGTTCGAAAAGTCAGGGCGGCGGTCTTTGGGAAGTGACAAACCATGAATTTGGTCATAACTGGTTCCCGATGATCGTTGGTTCAAATGAGCGTAAATACGCCTGGATGGACGAGGGTTTTAATACCTTCATAAACCGTGTGGATACCAAAGTATTTAATAAGGGTGAGTTTTATGAGAAGCCCGATGAGCAAAAAGTTGCACCGGCTATGTTTTCGCCTGATGCAGATCCGATCATGAGTACACCGGACGTTATTCAGCCGGGGTATCTTGGATTCGCTGCGTATGACAAACCGGCCTTGGGATTGCAGATCTTGCGTGAACAGATATTGGGAAAGGAAAGGTTCGATTATGCCTTTAAAACCTACATCAAGCGCTGGGCGTTTAAACATCCAACCCCATGGGATTTTTTCCATACGATGGACAACGCCGCTGGTGAGGACCTGAGCTGGTTTTGGAATGAGTGGTTTACCACTACGCTCAAACTCGATCAGGCTGTAAAATCGATCGATTATGTTGACGATGACCCATCAAAGGGATCATTAATAACTATAGAAAACCTTGGTGGCATGGCCCTGCCTGTTACTGTTGCCATTAAGGAAGAAAACGGCAACGCCGACACCGTAAAATTACCCGCTGAAATATGGCAGCGTGGTGGTACCTGGACATTTGCATATAAATCGTCGTCGAAGCTGAGTTATGTGATCCTTGACCCGGATCATGTTTTACCGGACGTAAAGCCCGATAATAACTCAATGAGCGGCGTGTCAATGCCGAAAGACGTAACCTTAGGTTCCGTGATAAAGAAATATTTTGATGCCGTCGGTGGCGAACAACGATTAAAAGATGTTAAGGATCTGACTATTGAGGAGGAAGGAAATATTCAGGGTTATGACATTGTAAAGGAGAGCAAGTATAAAACACCGGATAAAATGCTGTTGGATGTTTCTGTTCCGAAATACAATAATTTTAACCTTAACCACATTATTATTAATGGCGACAGTATCAGCATTAAAATAAACGGACGGCCAACAGCACTAAAAACTAAGGTGGAAAAAGGAGCGGTACAGGCCAGGTATAAGTTATTCCCAGAGCTTGATTTTAACAAACAGGGATATATGGCCATGCTTGATACCAATTATCAGGTCATCAACGGTCAGCTTGCTTATCTTATTACGGTATCGTCGCCCGATGGAACTGCTGTAAAATATTATTACGATGCGAAAACCGGTTTCAAGATCAAACAGGCTGCCGATGTAGCAAACGCAACGGTCATGGAATTCAGCGATTATCAAAACGTTCCAACCGGCATCAAAATCCCATTTACGGAAATGAACAGTATAAACGGCTTGCCGATAGAATTTAAGGTGAAAAGCGCCGTTGTTAATACCGGTCTTAGCGATGACATATTTAAAATGTAAAAGGTTGACCGACAGTTAAACGCAGATAAAAACAGCCGGGATCATTCCGGCTGTTTTTGTTTTATAAAAATTGTTTTTTAGAAAACGGTAGTGTACATTTACGTAGCAGCGAGTGCGCATTTTAATAACCTGTCAACGCTGCAATTGATCGAAATAAATAACCTAAATCCACTTATCATGTTACGCTTAACCAAGCCCGTTATCCTGTTTTTTCTTCTTATCGCTTTTGGCAAGGCCAGCATTGGCCAGGGGCATTGTATCATTGTTTCAGATATGCACCTGAATCCGTTTTATACCAGCGATGGACAACACAATATCGATACCGCCCTGATGACGACGCTGACTAATGCAGATGTTGCACAATGGCAGACGATCTTAAATAATTATCAAAAAGACACTGTAAGCGGCATTACGCGTGGTTATGACGCAAATTATAATCTTGTCAGATCTGCGGTAAATGCAATGGGAAACTTACCGTCAAAGCCTGATTTTATTGTGATCTCCGGCGATTTTATATGGCATAGCTACTACAATCAATATTCGCAGGTTAAATTTAAAAGCGAAGCGCAGGAACATCTTCTGAAAATTAAAACAATGGCATTTATCGCCGGTTTGATCCATCAAAAATTTCCCGGCGTGCAGGTGATTCCTGCATTGGGTAATAATGACAGCGACCTGGGCGATTATGAGTTTCCGACTGATACCTTTTTGCAAGCCTTTGTGCGCGATTGGAAATTGAATAATTCAAGGGCACGAAAACTAAAAGTCGATATGTCTTCTTTTATGGAGGGTGGGTATTACAAGGCCGTCATCGGTAAACGTACTTTCCTGGTTCTCAACACGACATTGCTCAGCAAGAATACGCCGGATAATAATACCAAACGGGATTCGGCCATGTTCGCATGGTTGAAAACGGAACTGTCCGGATCAAAGAAAAATTTATGGATAGTTTCGCATATCCCTCCCGGAAATGATATGCCCCAGGAACGTACAAACCAATTGATCTCCATCATTAAAGATCATAGGAAAAATATAAAATTCTACCTCGCGGCACATACTCATTTTAATGATTTCAGGTTGATCTATGATACCGTTGCCAACGGGAAGGATACCGCGTATGCTTATGTCCGGATGGTAGCCTCAATCGGGCCAAATCATGATAATTCCCCGGGTTTCATTGATGCTGAACTTGGCGTTGACGGATCAATAGTAAAGGAGAATCAGTACTATCTGGATATGGATACTTTTCAATGGGAATCAAATTACGGGGTCAACACTGTAGGCCTGAGCCAGGTGAATGCACCCGGTATTCTTGATTTTATGTTAAAAAACCCTGATCCGCGGGCAACACCTTCCTTTTACCAGTTTCATAGCCTCGACGTTATCAATATGGATAGTTATCTCGGAACCACCTTTGCAGCGGATATGCTTATCGTAAACTGAAAAAGAACGTTATTCGTACCGCAGCGCCTCTATTGGATCAAGGCGTGAGGCTTTTTGTGCAGGGTAGTAACCAAAAAATATTCCGGTGACGGCGCAGACCACGAACGACAAGACGACGGAGGATTCAGAGACAATTGTAGGCCAGCCCAGCGTAAGCGTAACAATCTGCGTTGACAAAAAGCCGAATAATACACCGATAACGCCTCCGGTTATGCTGATAAGTACAGCTTCCATCAGGAACTGCATCAAAATATCTTTGCCGCGTGCGCCGATTGACATACGCAAGCCGATTTCCTTGGTTCTTTCCGTAACGGATACATACATGATATTCATAATTCCGATACCGCCGATCACCAGCGAAATACCTGCAACAACGGTAAGAAGAACGGTTAAAAGCCCGCTCGTGGAACTTAAAGTCGCGATCAGTTCCTGCTGGGTTCGCACCCTGAAGTCATTTTCTTCGTCTGACCTTAGGCGATGAGAATCACGCAGCGCCTGAGTGATTTCGGTAACGGCATCGTCGGTAACGGCCTCATTTGCGGCGGAAGCATAGATATCGGAATAGTAGATGGTGGCTAAAATACGTTTTTGAACGGTGGTATAAGGCGCGATCAGTATATCATCCTGATCCTGCCCGAAAGCGTTGGTGCCTTTAGGGCTTAATACGCCGATGATCTGAAAGGGAATATGCCCGAAACGGATAATTTTACCGATAGGATTGCTTCCGTCCGGAAACAGATTGTCGATAACGGTTTGACCGATCAGACAGACTTTTGCTGAAGTCCGGACATCGTTATCCGTAAAAGCGATTCCGTCTTTAAGGCTAAGCTTTCGTATATCAAGATATTCTGGACTGACGCCGGAAATGGTGGTCGGCCAGTTGAGTGCGCCGTTGATGGCCTGCCCCTTTGAACTCACTGCAGGTGAGATCGCGCTGATATCCGGCACGTTTCGTTGGAGTGCGGTGATGTCCTTTGACGTCAGCGTCTGAAAGCTCGACCCCGCGATCCGTACACCTCCGTTGAGGTTACTTGCAGGTTGTATTGTGATCATGTTGGTGCCCATATTGCTTAACTGGTCGTGTATGCTCTGTTTAGATCCCTGACCTATCGCTACCATGGCAATCACTGCACCCACACCGATAATAATACCAAGCATGGTTAAAAATGCCCTCAGCTTATTACGCTGCAATGCTTTTAGCGCTATTCGTAACAGATTGGATAAACTCATGGCAATTGTTTATTCGGTTCATTAACATCAATAATCATCGGCAACGGGTAAATCTTCCAATACCTTTTTTGCGTTGCGTATATTTTCATTTACGGTATCTTTCTGGATGATACCGTCCCTAAGCTGTATCGTTCGGCTGCTGAACGATGCGATGTCGGGTTCGTGGGTTACAAAAACGATGGTTTTGCCCTGGCTGGCGTTTAACTCCTGCATCAATGCCATAATCTCGTACGAAGTACGGCTGTCAAGGTTGCCCGTAGCCTCATCCGCCAGTATCATAACAGGCTCGTTCACTAACGCCCGCGCGATGGCGACGCGTTGCTGCTGCCCGCCGGATAATTGGTTTGGCGTATGGTCAAGCCTTTCCGCCAGCTTAACGGACTCCAGCGCGTGAATCGCTCTTTCTCTGCGTTCCGAAGAGCTGATTTCTTTGTTGTACAGCAAGGGTAGCTCCACGTTTTCAAGCGCGGTGGTACGCGGTAACAGGTTATAAGCCTGAAATACAAAGCCTATTTTATGATTACGTAGTTGCGCAAGTTCATCCCTCGATAATGCCTTTACATCCACGCCGTCCAGATAATAGTTACCGATTGATGGCTTGTCAAGACAGCCCAGTATATTCAGGAGGGTGGTTTTACCTGAACCGCTGCTTCCCATAATCGTAACGAATTCGCCTGAATTCACCGTAAACGATATGCCCCGCAGCGCGTGGACGGTCTCGCTGCCCATTACAAAATTGCGCTTGAGATCTTTCAGCTCCAGTATTTTATCGTTTTTTTTCATCGGCCACGGCCTCCTCCACGGCGTCTTGACGGTAAGAAAGGACTACCACCAGTCGAGGCTGCATCTGATACTTTTCCGGTTTTTCCGCCGGTTACATCGGTGATCACCAGATCTTCCGGACTAAGGCCTGATAATACCTCGACGTGCGTATTATCATTAAGACCAATAGTGATCCGCTTTTGCACGAGTTTTGTGCCCTGTAAGAGCCAGACTGTAGCATGCTGTTTGGTAATACCGGAGCTATCCGAACGGCTTTTGGCTGTATGCGATACCTGATTTGCCGATGGGTTGCCGCCTGCCTCTGCACTGCCCCTGCGCATTTTTTTGCGACTGACCTTGCCTACGATTTCGTAATCTTCCATTACGGATGAATCAGGCGTGAAGGCAAGCGCCTTCGCGGGTATCAGCATTGCATTATTAACCTCTTTGGTGTATATGACGATATTTGCTGTCATGCCCGGCTTAAGCTTTTCATCCTTATTGGGCGCGCTGATGATGGTGGTATAGGTAACCACATTCGATGAAACCGAAGGGTGAAGTCGGACATCCTCAACCGAGCCGCCAAATGAGTCGTTTATAAATGCATCAACCGTGAAGGAGGCGCGGTTCCCTTTTTGCACATTGCCGATATCCGCCTCGTCAACATTGGCCTGCACCTCCATTTTGGTAATATCCTTTGCGATCACAAACAGGGTAGGCGTGCTGAAACTGGCGGCAACGGTTTGCCCGACACTTACATTCCTGTTCAGGATAACACCGTCTATTGGTGAATAGATCTCCGCATAGGAAAGGTTCTTTTCCGCTGACCTTACTTGTGCCTGTGCACTCTTGACACTGGCTTTTGCAGCGTTGTATGTGTTAAGTGCGACGTCATAATCTGCCTTGCTAATCGCATCGGTTTTGAAGAGCAGGTTTTGGCGGTCGTAATTATTTTTAGCATAGGTAAGCTGACTTTGTGCATTCAAAAGATTTCCTTTGTACTGATCAACCGTTGCCTGTAGTAAGGATTTGTCAAGTTCTGCAAGCAATTCTCCTTTTTTTACCTTGGAATTAAAGTCAACGTACAAAGAGGAGATAATACCGGAGATCTGCGTGCCGACCGTCACCGTATCCACCGGTTCGATCCTTCCGGTTGCGGTAACGCTTTGCGCGATATACCCTGTGTCCGGCTTTTCAGCGACGACAGTGATAGGGGTTTCTTTTTTATGAAAAAATATGAGCCAGATAAGTACTGCAGCTATCAGTATTGCGGCTAATATTAATGATCTTTTTAAAACAGGTTTCATGATAGCTTCTGATTATAATTTAATGGGAATACCTCGGTAAAAATCATAGATCTTTAACGTTAATAATTCGTTGTATTTCGCCTGGATAAATGCCTGTTGTGCCTGCACAAAGAGAGTTTTTTGTAAAAGGAACTCCACTGTGTTGGCGACACCGACTTTCAATTGTTCACTTGCAATGCGGTAGCTCTCCTTGCTGTATTTATACTGTTCGGCCGCCGCACCATACTGGCTTTTTGAGTTTTGAACGTTAATAAAAGCGCGCTCGACGTTTTGCGAAAGGGTAATTTTGGTGTTGTCCAGATTAAGCTGGGCCTGATTGACATTTATTTTTGCCTCCTCGACCTGTGTTTTTACGAGTCGCCGGGTGAAGATCGGTACATTCAGTGTCACGCCAACCTGCTGGTTAAAATTATTGTTCAGTTGTGACGGGAAACTGCCCTGGCCGCTCACATAGCTGCTGTTTACCGACGCACCTGCTGTTAGCGTCGGCTTATAGCCTGCCTGTGCCTTTGCGACATCATACCGGGCTATTTTTAACCCCAGCTCACCGTTTTTTACTTCGGGCCTGTTTTTTAATGCAATGTCCTTTACGGAATCAAACGGGGCGATAACATCCACCGGCGGCAATGTGTCGGGTTTGACGATATCGAAATCGACGTCAGCGGGCAGCAGTAGCAGCTGTTTTAGCGTAAGAAGATCGACTCGTTCCGTATTCTGCGCGTTAACCAGCGTATATTTGTCGTTCGCGAGCTGCGCCTGTAATTGAATTAACGATGCCCGCGCTACGCTGCCGGCGTCGTAGCGCTGCTGTTCCACCTTTACCTGCGCTGTGGTGGTATTTACCAGATCCGAATCATACACTATATTCTCCTTATCCAATAAAATGGTAAGATACGCTTGCGTTACCTGCAGGGTGATGTCATTTTCCTGCTGGATAATATCCAGGTTGGCAGCCTCAACAGAAAGGTTTTTCTGCTGTATATCGTTATTGATATAGTTGCCATTGTAGATAGTTACGGAAGAATTCAGGTTATATGAACCGGAATAAGTTATCCCCGATCTGCTGCCTCCGCCCCCGA
Organism: Mucilaginibacter sp.; assembly: GCA_035547875.1. Lineage (GTDB taxonomy): Bacteria > Bacteroidota > Bacteroidia > Sphingobacteriales > Sphingobacteriaceae > Mucilaginibacter. The sequence goes on from DASZTX010000056.1 coordinate 146,904, forward strand.
TAACGTTGCCGTTACCATCTACCCGGCTGAAATTATTACGTGAGTGCTCGAAATTTTGCGACGCGCTGCCCGAAAGATTTGGCAGCCGGGATGCTTTTGCCAGTAAATATTCCTGCTGACTGATCTGCTGTGACAAGCGCAGGCTGTTTATCTGTATATTGTTCTTTTTGGCATAATCAATGCATTTAACCAGGTCCCATTTTATGCTTTTGCCGATCAGCGTACTATCCTGTGCGGCTGCTTTTTTGACGGCTGTGAATATCAGCAGTAATATCAACACATTTTTCATTTTAAACGGCATAACTTCAATCAGTATCGGCTAAATGTTTTGACTATGATCTGATTTAAGTGCTAAATATTGGTTCGATCGAAAATGTTTGATTTGGTGTGAGTTATGATTGTAATATTTTAATTACTGAGCGGTTGCGTCCACATGATCAAACATTATAATTGGCACAATCATAAACTTGTGTTATCTTCATAGGATAATTTTTATGAATAAATATTTACTAACCTTATTACTTGTCTTCTCCTCGTTTTTTATTGCCCATTCGCAGGATAGAAGTTTGATCTATTATCTTAAAAATACCGGACAGTTAGTTTCGACAAAAGACAGTGCAGACTATTGGATGATAGTTTCGCCGCCCGATAGCAGCGCGGACGATCATTTATATATTGTTCGTGAATACAATAAAGACGGAAAGATACGTCTGCAAACAACCTCGAAAACCAATGATTTGAATTTGACTTATGACGGAAAATATATAGCTTACTATCCCGATGGTCGCAAGATGCGTTCGGGAGCATATGTAAACGGTAAATTTTCCGGGCCCGAAACAGAATATTATCCGAATGGTAATATCTATAATATTAAGGACTATCAGGCTGATGGCAGTGTCAGATTCGAGGAGTACAGGGACTCAACGGGGGCACAGCTCGCGGAAAACGGGAACGGAACATGGGTCGAATTCGACAGGGCATTTAAGGATACGACAGCAACTGGTAAAATAAGAAACGGCCTGATGGATGGCGTTTGGAAGGGAAAGGTAAATGATACCATCAGGTTTGAAAATATCTATGTAAACGGTAAAATGAAGGAACATCATTATTGGCTGACTTCCGTTTCTGAACCTTATTTTTACGGGGGTGTAAAAGCTCTTATGCCTTTTCTTGCAAAAACAATAAGATACCCAATGTCGGCGCTCAGAGATCGTACCGACGGAACAGTCGTAGTTTCATTTGTCGTCGAAACGGACGGTTCTCTTTCCGATATAAAAGTTTTAAAACCTGTATCGCCCGACCTTGATGCGGAAGCGGTAAGAGTAATGAAATTGTCGCCGAAATGGGTTCCTGCAAGTAAAGACGGACACCCGATAAGAAAAATCACCACTTTCCCGATAAAATTTTCAATTAATTGATAACTTTTGACACCAATGAAAAGATTATTTTCTCTACTGGCCTGCCTGTTTATTGTTTCGGTTGTCTATAGTCAGGATACGCCGGTAATTTATTACCTGACAAATTCGGGACGGTTGGTTTCAACAAAAGACAGCGCGGATTATTTTGTAAAAGTTTTACCGCCGGATACAAGTATAGATAGCAAATTATTCATTGTATATGAATACTATATGAATGGAGATATACGCCTCGTGACGAATTCAAAAACAAACGACAAAAATTTAATGTTTCAGGGACGTTTTATTGCTTTTTTCCCCAATGGAAAGAAAAGTAACATCGGAACATTTGCTGACGGAAATCTGACAGGACATGTTATAAGTTACTTTCCTAACGGCAAATTTTATAATTCAATAAATTATCCCTTACTTGGTCAGGTCTTATATGTTGATTGCCGGGATTCTACCGGAAAGGTGCTGGCCGAAAACGGGACGGGGCATTGGGTGGAATATAGCGATGATTTTAAGAGCGTAACTAAGGAAGGTGAAATAGAAAAAGGGAAGAAGGCTGGCGATTGGATTGTTAATAAACAGATTGATTCTCTTCCGGCTGTTGTTTATACAGGTGAGGTTTATACAGATGTCGATACAGTGCCTTCTTTTCAGGGAGGTTTTGAAAATTTATATAAATTCCTCAGTAAAACAATCAGGTACCCGGTTTCAGCACGGATGAATGATGAGCATGGAACGGTGACTGTTGCTTTTATTGTTGAAAAAGATGGTTCACTATCGGCTATTCATATCAAGCGGTCTGTATCCAAGGATCTTGACGCAGAAGCAATCAGAGTAATGAAGCTGTCACCGAAATGGAATCCCGGAATAAAAGATGGCAAGCCGGTCAGGGTGGCTTTTTCTATGCCTTTAGGTTTCTCTTTGTCCGAATAAGGGAAAAATCAAAAATCGACAAAGGCTAAGGTCCAGGATTCGTATTAAAAGTAAAAGGCTCCTATGATGGGGAGCCGTTTACTTTTAATTGAGAAGCGGATCACAAATTATATTAAACCGGAATCGCTCAATACGTTATTCATGTTACGCACAGCGTCTGCGCTTTTGTTAAATGCAGCCTGTTCCGAATCGCTCAAATTAAATTCCATTATTTTTTCGAAACCGTTTTTGCCGAGAATAACCGGAACAACCAGTGAAATATCACTTTGGCCGTATTCGCCATCAAGGGCAACGCCGCAGGAGAGTAATTTTTTCTGATCGCGGACGATACTTTCTACCATAAACGCTGTACCTGCACCCGGTGCGTACCAAGCTGAAGTACCGATCAGTTTAGTTAATGTAGCACCGCCAACCATCGTAGCTGCGACAACTTTGTCCTGCTGCTCCTGGGTTAGTAACTGCGTTACAGGCACGCTGTTCCAGGTAGCATGTTTAATTAACGGGATCATGGTCGTGTCGCCGTGGCCGCCGATCACAACGGCGTTCAGGTCGGCAGGAGAGCAGCCTAATTCCTGGCTCAGGTAATACTTAAATCTTGCTGAATCCAGCGCGCCGCCCATACCCAGGATACGGTTCTTTGGTAAGCCCGAAGTTTTCAATGTCAGGTAGTTCATGGTATCCATCGGGTTGGAAACCACGATAATAATGGTATTGGGAGAATATTTAAGGATGTTTTCCGTAACGCTTTTAACAATACCAGCATTTGTGCCGATCAATTCCTCGCGGGTCATTCCCGGTTTGCGGGGTAAGCCGGATGTGATGACAACCACCTCTGAGTCTGCGGTTGCCGCATAATCATTGGTAACGCCCTTTATTTTAGTATCGAACTCAAGCAGTGCAGAAGTTTGCATCATATCGATAGCCTTGCCTTCAGCAAAACCTTCCTTGATGTCCAGCAAAATAAGTTCTTCAGCTAATTCTTTCCTGGCGATATTATCAGCGCAGGTAGCGCCAACAGCCCCGGCGCCAACAACAGTTATTTTCATAATATTTGATTTGCAGATGGTAAAACGAATTGTGGCGAAGATAGAAATTTATATTTTTTTTAACTGTAAAAATTCTGCAATTAAAAGGAAAGGATCGGTTGGAATGATCTGTTTGTCATAAACAAGCGAGTTAAAAAGAAAGGAATGTTTAATCATCCCCGGATAAAATTAAATACTCAGCTGTTTTAATGAGCCATGCGGGCGATCCGGGTTCTTCAATAAGGGTAACACACAGCAAAACTCAATCAAAAACATCTGAAATCAATGGTCAGGATATTTGGATATTTTTGAAATAACCGTTAATGATAAATTTTCTGTCTGAATAAGGATGATTTTTCATGGAAACTGGAAGGAATTTTACGATCATGCTTTATGGCCGGATAGATAAGAGATATTTTGATGTGTCTTTACGCAAAAAATCATTGAAGAGGCGGGAACTTTTTTAACCTGGAACTTTTGTTGCAAAAAAAAGCAGTCCGTTTTTTACAGATTCGGGAGATTGTCAAGGTTGAAGGATATGTTGGCTGATTTTTATTTGAAATTTATGCTTCAAATAATTTTTTCTAAAAAAAATTTAAATTTTTTTAATAAATTATGATGAAATTTATAAAAATGATTTAAATTCGCATCAATATTTGTAGAAAGTATCTCAGAAAATTTAAGAATTCAACCCAATATTATTAATTAATTAAACAATGGCAACTAAACTCGAGTACATTTGGCTTGACGGATATAAACCAACTCAAAGCCTGCGCAGCAAAACAAAAATTGTTAAAGATTTCAGCGGTAAATTGGAAGATTTAGATAACTGGAGTTTTGACGGTTCATCAACCGAGCAGGCACCGGGCGGCTCTTCTGATTGTATCCTGAAACCAGTTTTTGTCGTACCTGATCCGCAAAGAAAAAGTGCGTTTCTGGTAATGTGCGAAGTACTTGACTCAACCGGCAAGGCTCACGAATCAAATGGCCGTGCTTTAATTCAGGATGATGATAACGATTTCTGGTTTGGCTTTGAGCAGGAATATTTCCTGTGGGATCCTGAAACCAACAAACCGTTAGGCTTCCCTGCTGGTGGTTACCCAGGTCCGCAAGGTCCATACTATTGCTCAGTAGGCGCTAAAAATGCCTACGGCCGCGAGATTGTTGAGGAACATCTTGATGCTTGTCTGGATGCTGGTTTAAATGTTGAAGGTATCAATGCCGAAGTTGCTGCTGGTCAGTGGGAGTTCCAGATCTTTGCGAAAGGCGCTAAAGAAGCTGGTGACCAGATCTGGGTTGCACGCTATTTACTGGAAAGAATCGGCGAAAAATACGGAGTTGCTGTTAACTGGCATTGTAAACCGCTTGGCGCTTTAGACTGGAACGGTTCAGGCATGCACGCTAACTTCTCAAACAGCCTGTTGCGTACTGCTAACAGCAAAGAGAAATTCGAAGCAGTTTGCGAAGCGTTCCGTCCTGCTGTTGCTGAGTGTATTGCAGTGTACGGTGCTGATAACGATCAGCGTCTGACAGGTAAACACGAAACCGCTTCTATCCACGACTTCAGCTATGGTGTTTCCGACCGTGGCGCTTCTATCCGTATCCCGCTTTATGCCGTTGAACACAACTGGAGCGGTTACCTGGAAGACCGTCGTCCAAACTCAGCTGCTGATCCGTACAAAGTGGCGGCAGTTATTATCAAAACCGTTAAAACGGCTAAAGTTTAATTTCCTAACTAAACTGAATATGTTCTCAATCCCTGGCCCTCAAAGCCGGGGATTTTGCTTTTAAAATAAGGAGGCAGAAACTATTTTAAATTTATTGATGGTACTCACCCCCTTGAACAGGAACGAGACCGGCAACGGATCTGTTGTATAAATAGATCCAGCAATTTAAAGTATTCCCGCCAGCGTTGACGGAAACTAACTTTCGCACAAAAAGATGGGGTTGTTCCTCGTCCGGCCCATATCCCTCATATTCGTCGAGCTTTTTTAGCACTTCGTCCGCCTCTTTTATTCGGAAGATTTTTCCATGAATGCAGGTGTCGCTGTCTTTATCTAATACTGCACCCGGATACTCTCCGAAATCATACAGTCTGCCTTTTATCTTTCCCGCAATATAAAAGGAGCAGTTTTTGTGAAGATAATCTCCAAAATCATTTTGACGATCCAGAAGAGTGCCGTAAACAAACAGATAAGATGTTGATGCCGTCATTTTATATTTGCATAAACAAAGGTAGCTGCTGCGCCGTATAGAAATTGACAATATTTAAATTCGATATAGTTAAGTTGCTTAACTTGCCGCGCCAATTAACATCCGCTTGCCATGAATGAAAAACAGATTAAAGAATATATCAGGGAAAACGATATAAAGAAAATAAAATTTGCCTTTGCGGATATCGACGGTGTTTTGCGTGGCAAGGTAATTCATACCAAAAAGTTTCTCGACGGACTGGAAAACGGCTATGGTTTTTGCGATGTGGTTTGGGGTTGGGACAGTAATGATATGTGCTACGATAACGTGGAGCTTACCGGCTGGCATACCGGTTATCCTGACCAAATGTGCCGCATCGACCTGTCCACCTTTCGCAATGTGCCCTGGGATGAGAATATTCCTTTCTTTTTAGGGGATTTCAGCAAAGCAGACGGAAACGATTTACCTGCCTGCGGGCGCAGCCTGCTGAAACGCATTGCAACCGATTGTGAATCGATGGGTTATCACGCGGAGTTTGCGCAGGAGTTTGAATGGTTCAATTTCAGCGAAACACCACAAAGCCTGAAGCAAAAAGGTCATACCAACATGGAAAGCCTGACACCGGGTATGTTTGGGTATTCCATTTTGCGGACTTCGCTGAATGACAGCTTTTATAACGACCTGTTCGACCTGCTGTATCAATTTGACGTACAATTAGAGGGTTTACATACGGAGACAGGGCCGGGAGTTTATGAGGCGGCTATTTTACATGACGGCGTGCTGGCTGCTGCGGATAAAGCGACGTTGTTTAAAACTGCGGTAAAGGAGATTGCCAATAAACACGGTATTATAGCCACTTTTATGGCAAAATGGAATGAAAACCTGCCGGGGTGCAGCGGCCATATCCACCAAAGTTTATGGAATAAAGATAAGGGCCGGAATTTATTCTACAGTGCTGATGACAAGTACAATATGAGTGATCTGCACAAGCATTATCTTGCTGGGCAATTGCACTGTCTGCCTTATATTATGCCCATGTACGCGCCGACCATTAACAGCTACAAACGTTTGGTTGAAGGGGCCTGGGCGCCCACGACAGTCACCTGGGGAGTGGAGAACAGGACTACGGCCCTGCGTGTGATCCATACTTCCGAAAATTATACCCGGCTTGAAACCCGTATTCCCGGATCGGATACTAATCCATACCTTGCTATGGCGGCGGCACTTGCCTCAGGTCTATACGGTATAAAACATAAGCTCCCGTTGGACATTGAGCCGACTACAGGGAACGGGTATGCCGATAAACGTAACGGCATCCTCTCGCCAACGTTGTTTGACGCGGCAAGACTGATGAAAAACTCGGACATTGCCAAAGAACTCTTTGGCGAACCATTTGTTGACCATTTTACCAATACACGGTTGTGGGAATGCAGGCAATATGGCAAAAGCGTTACCGACTGGGAGCTAAAAAGATATTTAGAAATTATTTAATACTTTATGAGTAGCACACCGATAGCGGAGCTGGAGCAGCCGCTAAAATCCAAAGCAAAGGCACTCACCCCTGTAGATTATACCCTGATACTTAAAAAAGCATGGGAAGGTTATGATGCTTCGAAATCCATTAAGGAGATTGAGGATATCAGCGCGATGGTATCCACCAACCATGTTTTCAGGATCACTTTTCATGATGATGATATTGTTATAGCCAAGCTGGCTTACTTTGGCATATATGAACATTTTAAGGAAGATCATAGGATTATTCATGCCCTGTCGAATAACCTGTTATATCCCTTTGAAAATCTGCTTTCAAAATCGTTATTAAAAAACAACCGCGTTTATGTGTACCGGTTTAAACAGGGAAAGACCGACGCATGGGTGGTCTTTTACAATCCTACGAGGATATTGGAGCGATTGCCGCGCAGGCTTGAAGACCATCATATCATCAAATTGGGGCAGCAGTTCGGGAAGTTTCACAAAGCCTGTTCGAGGGTGAAGAACGTGTTGCCAAAGTCTTCAAAAACGCTGCGAACTGACATTTTTTCGTTGCAGCGTGAGTTGGAAACCAACGAAAAGAAGTTTGGTACGGCTATGCAGGTTGACTTTTTGAAGTATCATTGCGAAGCCTTTCTGCGAAACCGCTCTAAATATAACATGCACTCGTTCGAGATCATTCCAGTGTTTATAGACTGGAATATCGGTAATTTCTCTGTGACGCCAAACCTTGAGTTATATTCGCGATGGGATTATGACTGGTTCAGAATGAGTTACCGGATTCTCGACTTCTACTTTTTTAGTCGCGTATGTTCCGATAAAGGTGACCGCACCGTTTTTAGCTATGTTATTACCACGATGATGGAAGACAGGTTTATCCTGTTTTTAAAAGAATATCATAAGGTAAACCCGATCACGGCCGACGAAATCCGGTTTTTGAAGGAAGCATATCGATTCTTTATTTTAAATTACGTGATAAAGGACGGCAAATACTTTTTTAACGAACATTATGCCAGAAAACTTCAGTCGGAAGCATTTGAGATATATCTTCCGTCAGTTGACCGGGACTTTAATGCCGATAAGATCATTGACGCTCTTGGGCTAAAATAGGAACCAGAAATATGCACCGTATCGAAAATTTTAAATCGATAATAGATAAATACGACATCATTTTTTTTGATGCCTTTGGCGTTATTAAAACGCACCAGGGTCCGGTACCCGGCATTGAGCAGACCTTTGAATACCTTAAAAAGAAAGGTAAGGAATATTATATCGTTACCAATGATGCATCGCGGAGCCCGGCGCAGCTTGCCGAAAGTTATCACCGTCACGGTCTGCATTCGATCACAGCTGACCGGATCATCTCTTCGGGGATGCTGACCAAAGAATATCTCGATCTCAAAGTAGATGACGGCATCGTCGCGTTTTTAGGTACGCCGGAATCCTCGCACTATATTGACAGTTCCGGTCTTCATACCCTTCCGGTAAGCGAAATAACACCTGAAAATATCGACAGGGTGAATGCACTTGCTTTTTTGGATGATGAAGGATTTGACTGGTGCAACGACCTCAACAAGACAGTAAACATCCTCCGCAAACGTACTATCCCCGTTATTGTGGCAAACACTGACAAGGCTTATCCAGTATCGTTGAACGATGTGGGTATTGCGATAGGGGGCATTGCTGCCATGATTGAAAGTATTATCGGCAAACAGTTTATACGATTTGGAAAACCAGATTCGCAGATGTTCATGTTCGCGTATGATCTTATCCGTGAGTACAGATCCATCAGTAAAAAACAGATCGTTATGGTAGGGGACACGCTGCAAACAGATATACTTGGAGGGAATAAATTTGGTCTGGATACCGTGCTCGTGCTTTCGGGGAATACGCTGGCAAAGGACGCAGATAACCGGATAACTGCTACAGGTATCGTACCGACCTATATCTGCAATTCGGCGGTGGTTGACCTCGGCGGGTTCAGTTTTTAAATCAAGGTATATAAAAATGAAAAAAAATGCGGGATAAATAAATTAAAAACCTACCTTTAAAATCAACCAATTTCAGACTTAAAAATTCAAGTTGCTGCGGCAATTTTTTTTATGAAAAAAGTTATAAATGTACTTTTAACAGTTCTGCTTTTTAATTCCACTTTTGCACAAAGTAACGCACAACGGACATTTACCAATCCGTTACTTCCGTCGGGTCCGGATCCCTGGGTAATCTTCCATAACGGGTATTATTACTACACCAATTCGATGGGGGACAGGCTTGTTTTATATAAAACCAAAAACATGGCCGACCTGAAAGCCGCGGAGAGAAAAACTGTCTGGACACCGCCGCCTCATACGATGTGGTCAAAAGAGCTATGGGCGCCTGAACTGCATTTTATTAATCATAAATGGTACATGTATTTTGCTGCCGACGATGGGGATAACAATCATCATCGCTTGTATGTAATTGAAAACCCGTCGCCCGATCCGCTTTCAGGATCGTGGAAATTCAAAGGAAAAATCTCTGACGATACCGATAAGTGGGCGATAGACGCCTCGGTGTTTGAGAATAAGGGAAAGTGGTATATCATCTGGGCTGGTTGGGAAGGCGATGAAAACGGGGAGCAGGATATTTATATTGCCCGACTTAAAAATCCGTGGACGATCGGAAGCCGCAGAGTTAAAATATCAAGCCCGCAATATGACTGGGAAAAATATGGCGACTTAGGCGCAAACAGCAATCCGCCGCATGTGAATGTAAATGAAGGACCCGAAATGTTGAAGCATGGAGATAAATTATTTCTGATCTACTCGGCAAGCGGTTGCTGGACAGATTATTATGCATTGGGAATGCTGAGCACTTCGGTAAATAATGATCTGCTCGACCCTCCTTCGTGGAAGAAATCAGCAAAACCCGTATTTAAGGCATCGCCGGAGAACAAGGTGTATGCCCCGGGGCATAATTCTTTTTTTAAATCGGCGGATGGTAAAGAGGACTGGATATTGTATCATGCAAATTCGGCGCCCGGTTTAGGGTGTGGCAGACAAAGGTCGCCACGGATGCAACAATTTCACTGGAATGCGGATGGGACACCGGATTTTGGTATTCCGGTCAGCGTTGATGTTCAACTGGCTGTGCCATCCGGATCATAATTCTTAATTGCTTATATCTTTTTTATGAAAATAAAATATTTACTGATCGCCGGGCTTTGCACAATGATCGCTGTAACGGTCAATGCGCAGACAACTAACGGTGTGTGGCCAAAAGCAAAGGCTAATGCTTGGTACGCGCGCCACAAATGGATTAACGGAGCAAACTTTATTCCCAGCACAGCAATAAACCAGCTGGAAATGTGGCAGGCGGATACGTTTGATCCGGAAACGATTGACCGTGAACTTGGTTATGCCGAGGGTATAGGCTTTAATGCGATGCGTGTATTTTTACATAGCGTGGCCTGGAAGGAAGATCCGAAGGGGTTCAAATCAAGGGTAAATAAATATTTAACGATAGCGGATAAACACCATATTCAGACGATATTTGTGTTTTTTGATGACTGCTGGAATCCTAACCCCAGGCCCGGCAAACAGCCTGATCCCAAACCCGGAGTTCACAATTCGGGATGGATGCAGGACCCCGGAAGACCACTCACAACAACTGCCGATTTTATGGCACTTAAAGCCTATGTTGATGATATGCTGACGACTTTCAGGCACGACAAACGTATTTTGCTTTGGGACCTTTATAATGAACCGGGTAACGGTGATAAGAATAAGATATCATCGCGACTTTTACCCAAAGTATTTGCCTGGGCGCACGCCATAAATCCTGATCAGCCCGTGAGTTCCGACGTATGGAATTCGGATCTGGAAGCGTTGAATAAAATACAGGTTGAAAATTCTGATGTGATCACTTACCACTGTTACAGTGAGCCCGACACCCATCTGTTAATGGTTAGAATGCTTAAATTGCTCGGTCGCCCGGTGATCTGTACCGAATATATGGCCCGTCCGCGCAACAGTACTTTTGAGAACACGATGCCGTTACTGAAGAAGGAAAATGTCGGCGCCATAAACTGGGGTTTTGTCAGCGGAAAAACCAATACCATTTATGCATGGGATCAGCCCATACCCGATGGCTCCGAACCGAAGTTATGGTTTCATGATGTTTTCAGAAAGAACGGTCAGCCCTATAAACAGGAAGAAGTTGATCTGATCAAAAAATTAAACGGCAAATAATCTATATCCTAAATAAACCATTTTACTAATTTAGCCAGTCCTATGAACCTGATAAAAAATATTTCTGCAATTATGTTGCCAGCCTGCATGTTAGCCATTGCAGCGTGCAACCAATCATCAACTGATAAAACAAACACCATGACTGACAGTACAACAAATGCTGCCTTGCCGGATACTGCGGCTTATTCAAAAACTATTGACGGTAAACAAACACATTTGTATATCTTAAAAAACAAGAATGGTATGGAAGCCGCCATCACCAACTATGGCGGCAGGGTTGTAAGTATATTGGTTCCGGATAAGAATGGAAAGCTTACAGACGTGGTGCTCGGATTTGACAGTGTAAGCGGCTTTCAGAAATCTACTGAACGCTATTATGGCGCGACTATCGGAAGATATGGTAACCGGATAGCAAAAGGGAAATTTGAAATTGACGGCAAGGCATACCAGTCAAGCATCAATAATCCGCCAAACACACTTCATGGCGGTAAGAACGGTTTTCAGGAGATGGTTTGGGACGCTAAACAGATCGATTCTGCAACACTGGAATTGAGTTATCTTTCGAAAGATATGGAAGAAGGCTTCCCTGGTAATCTTAAGGTGAAAGTAACTTATTCACTGACGGATGACAACGGGTTTAAATGTCAGTACGAGGCAACTACGGACAAAACAACTGTAGTTAACCTGACCAACCACGCATTTTATAACCTTAACGGGGAAAGTAGCGGCACTATCCTTAACCATAGCTTACAGATAGATGCTGACAATTACACGCCTGTGGATTCGACGCTGATCCCAACCGGGAAAATAGAATCTGTGGCCAGTACGCCCTTTGATTTCCGCAAACCAGCGACCATCGGCAGCCGCATAAATGACGACAATGTGCAATTAAAGAATGGCAAGGGGTATGATCATAATTTTGTATTGAATAAGCATGATATGAATACGTCGGTTGCTACTGTTATAGGGGACAAAAGCGGCATTAAAATGCAGGTGTACACCGAAGAACCCGGCCTACAGTTTTACAGCGGCAACTTTATGCAAGGAATGAACGCGATGAAACACGGCAAAAAAGATGAATACCGCACGTCATTTGCACTGGAAACACAGCATTTCCCTGATTCGCCGAACCAGCCCTCGTTCCCTTCAACGTTGCTGAAACCCGGCCAGGTCTATAAAACACAGACCATCTATAAATTCTCAACAGAAAAATAAATTTTAGAGTCTTTTCAAACGATTGAAATCGTCGGTGGTATCGATATCGGTACCACCTAAAGGAAACGGCACAGTAATTACTTTATGCGGATATTTCCGGAAGAGTTGCTTTGCACCATTATTGCCCCGAAGTGAAAGCAGTTCAGGAAAATAATTACTGCCAAAACATGCCGGCGGCCCGATAGAACCACTAAAAGCTGAGGCCCTGATATCGTCATCGCTGCAATTTTCAGCAAGCTGAAGCAGTAAGCCGGATGTGACAAATGGCTGATCGCAAAGCATTAAGATAACGGAAGAGATATCCTTTTGAGTTCGTTGGAGATAATCGATCCCTGTGCGTATGGATGATGACATGCCCTCCTGCCAGTCGTCATTTATAACTACTTCTGCATTTTTGTTCTGAACACCGGGACGGATGACCTTATGGTTTGCTCCCAATACAACAATCACGGGCGAAAATCCGGTAGTTATGGCGGTATCTATGGCTCTTTGGATCAGCGTTTGCCCCTCGTAAATTAAATTCTGTTTGGGACTGCCAAACCGCCCTGATGCACCGGCTGCAAGAATAATTATCCCGGTCATCGCGTATTATAGCGTTTGGAAATTATCGGAAGACGGGCTTTCCTGAAAGACCTGTTGTATGTGGCGGCTGTGAACCGACGGCTTGTCGCGTAGCGAATAGGCGGACCGGTGATTCAGTACGGCCTGTATTTCAGCAATGATAGATAACGCAATCTCATCGGCATTGTCAGAACCAATATCTATTCCAGCCGGTCCATAAACGCCTTTTAGTTGCTCGTCCATTATTTCTATGCCATCTTCACGGAGTTCATTCAACATACGCCGCAGCCTTTTTCCAGGGCCAAGAGCAGCTATATAAGGGAGCCGAAGCGGTAGCAGGTGCCCCAGCATTGCCGTGTCATAATTAAAATTGTGGGTCATCAGGACGACGGCAGTCCGTTCGTCAGATGAGATTGACTGCATGGCCTGTTCCGGCTTAGCGACAATTATTTTTTTTGCCGAAGGAAATCGCTCCGGAACGGCATAATTGGCCCTGCCATCGATAAGGGTAACATGCCAGCCCAATACCGCAGCCATTTGTACTAACGGAATAGCATCATTACCTGCACCAAAAATAATGAGTGATACAGATGGCTGTAATAATTCTATAAAACAGGTATATCCATTGCCATAAATATAGGTTTTAGTGACGGAGTTGCCATTGTTGAGGACATCCTGTGCGTCGGCAATTACAGCGTCATTGATTTCGCTGTCCGGAATCTCTCCGGTAATGCGCTGATCTGCTGTCATAAGCAGGCAGGTGCCGGGTTGGGCGGCGCTTCTTTTGTCCAGCGAAAACATCGTTACCAGAACTACAGGTTCACGCTTACTTAAAAATTGTCTGAACAGCACGATAGGGGAGACGGACTGTTTATTGGAAAGCGGTTCGATCAAAATATGAATAATGCCGTTGCAGCCCAGTCCGACGCCAAATTTCGCGTCATCGTCGTCGGTGGTATCATATGTTACCAGCATGGGGCGGCCTTCCGCCATGGCAAGCCGGGCTTTTCGTAGTGCATCACCTTCCAGGCAGCCACCGCTGATCGCGCCGGTTAGCTGTCCGTCTTCCGTTACAAGCATTCGTGCGCCAGCCCGCCGGTAGGATGATCCTTCTACCAGTACAACTGTAGCCAGTGCGGTTTCAAGGCCGGTTTCACACGCCTTGTCAAATGCATTTACGATATCAGCAAGCTCTTTCAATTTTTAAGGTTATTAACAAATATAACGGTTGCCGACAAAGATTACATGTATAATACCTGCTAATTTCACTGTTTTGTAATTTATACCTGTTTATCACACAAAAAGTACAATAAGAAAAACATTGTGCTAATTTGTATTCTTTACCTTTACAAAAAAGTACGAATAAATGGGGATGATCCCTTTAATTTAAAAGCCTAGCACTTGTTAACAGACAATCACGGACGGAAAATTAATTACCTGCGCCTGGCGGTGACCGACAGATGTAATCTGCGTTGTTTTTACTGCATGCCGGAAGATGGTCTTACCTGGCTTAGTCGGGCGGAATTAATGACCTACGAAGAAATGCTGGAATGTTGTGCACTGCTGGTAAAGATGGGGATCGAAAAGATCAGGATAACGGGAGGCGAACCATTTGTGCGCAGGGATATCATGAAACTGCTCACGGCCTTGTCGGTATTACCCGGGCTGAATGAACTTACGATAACCACCAACGGCGTATTGACCGCACCATATGTAGCTGATCTGAAAAAGATAGGCGTTAAATCGGTCAATCTGAGCCTTGATACATTAGACGCAGGGCGCTTTTTCAGCATTACCAAGCGGGATGAATTTTCCGCGGTGATGAATACGCTTGATGAACTGCTGAAGCACGACTTTGACGTTAAGATCAATGCGGTGGTGATGGATGGTAAAAATACCGAAGATATTATACCGCTGGTCGAAATGACAAAGGATCTTCCGGTGAGTGTACGGTTTATTGAGGAAATGCCTTTCAACGGCGACGGACATATTTATAGCGGCTTGCAGTGGAATTACCAGCGGATACTGCAGGAGATTGAAAATAAATACGGCGACATGGAAAAACTTGTTGATCCGGAATATTCGACCTCTTATAATTACCATATTCCGGGGCATATGGGGAATATTGGAATTATAGCCGCTTATTCGCGTACTTTTTGCGGTACATGTAACCGGATAAGAATAACACCGGAAGGAACTCTAAAAACCTGCCTGTATGATAACGGAGTTTTAAATATTAAGGACTTGATGCGGAAAGGCGTGGAAACAGAAGAACTGGAGAAAGTTTTATTGAATGCGTTTGGCAACCGTATGAAAGATGGTTGGGAAGCAGAAAAGAAAAGAACGGAAAATTTTGGTCTGCATGAATCTATGGCGACCATTGGAGGATAAAAAGCCGGGTTATGATAACAGTTGAAGAAGCGGAGAGAATTATACTTGCAGAAGCTGCAGACTACGGAGCCGAGATCGTTCCATTTGAGCATTCTTTGGGCAGGGTGCTGGCTGAAAATATTAAGGCTGACCGCGATCTGCCCCCGTTTGACCGTGTAACAATGGATGGCATTGCCATAAGCTATAAAGCCGTTGAAGAAGGGATCAGTACGTTTAAGATCAAGGCTACACAAGCGGCAGGCGATGAGCCGGTTGAGATCAGCGAATCTGACGAATGTGTTGAGATCATGACAGGGGCAATTTTACCTGTTTCGGCGGATACGGTGATCCGGTACGAGGACCTTTCGCTGAGGGCCGGGCTGGCTACACTGGTGACCCATGAAATAAAAAAGGGGCAGAACATACATGATAAGGGTAAGGATAAAAAGAAGGATGATGAGGTTGCTTTTTTTGGTCAGGTAATAACACCTGCTGTCATCAGTATGATTGCCTCGGTCGGAGAGACGGAATTGCGCGTAAGGAAACTGCCAAGGGTAGTAATTATTTCATCGGGTGATGAACTGGTGGACGTCAATCATCAGCCATCGGCATTTCAGATCCGGAGGTCAAATAATTATACCGTTAAGGCAGTGCTTGAGCGGCACCATATTGAGCCGGGAATGCTACACCTGCCCGATGATGAAGATATCATAAAAAAGCAGCTGAAAAACGCGCTGGAGAACTATGATGTACTGCTTTTAAGCGGCGGCGTATCAATGGGCAAGTTTGATTACATCCCCAAGGCGTTTGATGCGCTTGGCGTTGATCAGCTTTTTCACAAGGTTCAGCAGCGACCCGGAAAGCCGTTCTGGTTTGGCAAGCATCCCAAGGGACAACTTGTATTCGCATTTCCGGGTAACCCGGTTGCAACCTTTATGTGTCTGCATCGTTACTTTTTACCCTGGTTAACTGCATCACTTAAAAAGGAAACGCCGCTTCAAATGCGGGCGATCCTCAATCAGCGTGTGCATTTTCACTTTCCGCTCAAATATTTTTTACAGGTAACGCTGCATCAGAATGAGGTATGCCAGTTGGTTGCCACGCCGGTGGAGGGAAATGGGTCGGGTGATTTTGCCAATCTAACCGAAACAGATGCTTTTATGGAACTGCCTTCGCAACGAAACGAATTTAAAAAAGGCGAAGTATTTACGATATGGCCGTTTGCCTGATTCGCTTTGTATCTTTACAAATAATACTTATCCCAAAAAAATAAAACAAACTGATGTTAAGCCATATTGATACCAATAATAATCCGACAATGGTGGATGTTACGGCAAAGGCAGTGACGCAGCGGTCGGCTGTTGCCCGAAGCGTTATTTCACTGCCGGCTGAGATTCTGGAATACCTCAGCAACGGCGAGCTGTATGCCAAAAAAGGTCCCGTATTTCAGACTGCGATCATTGCCGGGATAATGGCCGCAAAAAAGACCGGAGACCTGATCCCGTTGTGTCATCCTCTTGGACTTGATAACTGCGATATTGCGGTAAGTATTAACGAACAAAAAGAGATAGTTATAAATTGCAAGGCTACCATCACCGCAAAAACAGGCGTAGAGATGGAGGCTTTGGTGGGCGCTTCGATAGCAGCACTTACCATTTACGATATGTGTAAAGCGATGAGCCATGATATAGTGATCAAAGAAACTATGCTTATCGAAAAAACAGGAGGTAAACGTGACTTTAAACGAACATAAGCAGCATCAAAAACATGCTAAACTTACGCGACCCGATTTCGGCGCTTTTGGCCGGAATGAATGGGCAATAGTAGGTGGAAACTGCACGACGATAAAACTGCTGGCCGATCAGATCATAGGTGTTCTGTCATCAACATATAAGTGTGCATACGTTGATACCGCCCATAATGACGATGTTGCATTAATGCCGGGACGTTTGCCTAACGGTGCGATACTGGATTATTGCGATCAGATCACCTATCGTCAGGTAAATTATACCGAGAATTTTAACAGTTTCAGACTCAGAGAAACTTTTAATCAGGCTGATATCGTGCTTGCGAATGGTAATCACCATGAATGCAGGGCGCAGGTGGTAATTATTTCGGAAAACAAAAGAGCATCCCTTCAGAAACGCGTCGGGCAGCTCACCAATGTACAAATGATCCTGCTCGCTGATCAGACGGGTGACGTTTTTGATTTTGTAAAAGAAGCCGTTCCTCACTGGCAAGAACTGCCTCTTTATCAAATAGACGATATAGAAAATATTACGAAGTTTTTCAGCGGCAAATTAAAAGGCAACGCTCCGAAATTGAACGGACTTGTATTGGCGGGTGGGAAAAGTCAGCGCATGGGGTTTGATAAAGGCGCCATCAACTGGCATGGTCGTGAGCAGCGTTATCACATAGCTGATATGCTGAAGGATTTGTGCAAGGACGTCTTTATTTCCTGCCGCGCAGATCAGCAAAGCGATATCGATGACAGATTTAAAACAATTCCTGATACCTTCACCGGGCTCGGACCGTACGGTGCGATTTTGTCGGCGTTTAGGGAGTCTCCGGATACTGCCTGGCTGGTAATCGCAGCCGACCTTCCGTTAATGGATCTTTCCGCACTTCAGTATCTTGTGGACCGGCGTGATCTGTCATCAATAGCTACAGCCTATCAAAGTCCGCAGAACGAATTTCCGGAGCCGCTGGTGACAATTTGGGAGCCACGGAGTTATCCGGTATTACTCTCGTTTCTGGCGCAGGGGTATTCCTGTCCGCGCAAGGTTTTGATAAACAGCGATGTCACACCGGTGAACGTCTTAAATCCCGAAGTGCTCACCAATGTTAATACTCCGGAAGACTTTGACCGGGTGAAGCAAAAACTTGATGCAACCACGACTGTATCATGAATCCGGAATTTTTAAGATATAGCTGTCAGATAGCGTTACCCGGCTTTGATGAGGTAAGCCAGCAGAAATTGCAGGATGCGCGGGTGCTTATTGCGGGCGCCGGAGGACTTGGCTGTCCAGCCGCACAATATCTTGCTGCAGCGGGCATTGGCACGTTAGGAATTGCTGACTTTGATCTGGTCTCCGAAAGTAACCTGCACCGCCAGGTTTTGTATTCACCTCAGGATAGCGGTAAAAAGAAGGTGACAGTTGCATGTGAGCGGCTACAGCGGCAAAATCCGGGTATCAAACTTGTTCAGCACGATATACGGATAACTTCTGCCAATGTGATGAATCTGGTAGCAGGTTATGATATCATCGTTGACGGGACGGACAATTTTGAAACACGGTACCTGTTAAACGACGCGGCCGTACTGAAAGGTATTCCGCTGGTTTATGGTGCAATTTACCAGTTTGAGGGGCAGGTAGCGGTATGGAACGTCAAGAATGACGAGGGGCAGCGCTCACCCAATTACCGCGACCTTTTTCCAATTGTAAACGCTTCACAAATACCTAACTGCACGGAAGGGGGCGTTATCCCCACGCTGGCCGGAATCATCGGCTGCATACAAGCTAACGAGGTGATCAAGTATCTCACCGGAAGCGGTGAATTACTTTCAGGGCGAATTATGGTTTTTGACGCGAGGTCGATGCAAAGCCGGGTGATCAAAATCCGGGATGTTACTCAGATAAGCATTTTGAAGCTAACGGAAACAATTATTGTTGAGCAGATAACTACAGAAGAACTTCAGGAGAAATTGAAGGAGAATTCCATACGATTGGTTGATGTGAGGACAACTGCCGAAAGAGATCAATTTAATATCGGCGGCGAGCATATTCCGGTAAATGAACTTGCGAATCGTCTTGATGAGTTTTCTCCGGACGCTGAGGTCGTTTTTTATTGCGCTACCGGAAAACGCAGCGGAGAAGCAGTTAAACTGTTGAAAACCAGGTTCCCCGGTGTACGGGCTGCATCCCTTTTGGGTGGACTTAATGCCTGGCCAGCCTAAAGTGTAAAAATTATGGATGAGCCGCCACCCAAACAGCGCCATCCTCAAAAAACTCTTTCTTCCAGATCGGAACGGTTTCCTTTAATGTATCAATAACATACCTGCACGCATCAAACGCGGCTGCACGGTGTGCGGCGGATACCGCTATGATGACGGGTATTTCGCCGACCTGCAAGACGCCCGTGCGGTGATGGATAAGTATCTTTTGAACCGGCCATTTTTCAGCAGACCGGTCTGCTATCCGGCTCATTTCAGCAAGCGCCATCGGCTCGTATGCCTCAAATTCAAGGCGTAATACTTTTTTGGATTTTGTAGTGTTACGCACCGTGCCGATAAATACATCGATCCCTCCACTTTCAGGGCACATGACCCACTCAATCGCAGCCGCCGCATTAAGCGCTGCTTCATTAAATATCCGGATATTTGTTGTCAAAATAAAAGATTTAGCTTTATCCGCCGCTTACCGGGGGAATTATTGCAATCTCATCCCTTTCGTGCAGGTTATCACCCGGCAGGGCATATTCATTGTTAACAGCAATCATGTAGGAAGCCAACTGCTTCAGTGCAGGGTATTGCTGCTCCAAAATATAGCGTAAATTATAAACCGTGGCATCGTTTGTCATCTCCAGATCGACTGAAGAACTCCCCATAATATCC
The DNA here is from genome assembly GCA_035547875.1 of Mucilaginibacter sp. Classification (GTDB taxonomy): domain Bacteria; phylum Bacteroidota; class Bacteroidia; order Sphingobacteriales; family Sphingobacteriaceae; genus Mucilaginibacter. Next base: position 166,942 of record DASZTX010000056.1, read on the forward strand.
TTCGCTATGCCAAACGCGAGAATCTTAATCTCCATGTCTCAAATTTAGCAATAAATATGTTTTGACGGATTGAAATAATAGACCGTATATTTATAAAAAAACAATATAAGCGAACAATCGTTCCTTTGTTATAAAGCAATTTCAAGCATTCTTCAACCGCTGCGTCCAAGCCAATGTCGATAAAAAAAATATCAGTAACCAGGGTAAGTGATACCGGAAGTGATGAGGCAAACGACGCCCTGGCCGTTGAGGAACCTTTAGAAATAAGGCTGGGCTATATAGAAAATGGTGAAAAGCGAAGCCGGAATATATCGGTAACTATGCGGACCCCTGGAAATGATTTGGAGCTGGCTACCGGATTTTTATTCACCGAGGGGATAATTAAACGGCCGTCTGACATCACAGATGCGGGACATATATCCATCGCTTGTATTGAAAACCGGGGAAATATAATAGAAGTTCAATTAAATGCGGGTGTTACACCGATCCTCGGAAACCTGGAAAGAAACTTCTATACCACATCCAGTTGTGGCGTTTGCGGGAAGGGTTCGATCAATGCGATCAGGACTGTGGGAACATTTGCAAAGCCAGCCGGTGAAGAGCTTCTGATCCAAAGTGCTATGTTGTACAGACTGCCCAATCTTTTAAGACAAGAACAGCATGTTTTTGAAACTACCGGCGGGTTGCATGCTTCGGCATTATTTGACCATAATGGGAAGTTGCTGGCGATGCGCGAAGATGTAGGCAGACATAATGCCCTCGATAAGCTCATTGGCGCTTCCTTGAGAGAGGACATGCTGTCTCTGGATAAACGTATATTATTGCTAAGTGGCAGGGCAAGTTTTGAACTGATCCAAAAGGCTGTAATGGCCGGGATCAGGGTCGTAGCCTCCGTTGGTGCGCCTTCAAGTCTTGCCGTGGAACTTGCAGAAGAGTTTGATGTTACGCTGATCGGCTTTTTAAGAGATCGGCGGTTTAATATTTATACAGCGGCTCGCCGCGTTTTATTACCCCTACATGAAAATTCGGATTAAAGGAAATGCCTTAAGGTACAGGCTTACAAAAAGTGATGTCGCCTCCCTGCTGAAAAACAGGCAACTGGCAGACAGCGTAGATTTCGGCATGCAAAAACTTGTTTACGAGGTACGTATCGTTGATGACCATCTGCTGTCTTCAACTTATAACAATCATACCATCACGCTGTATATGCCGGAGAAAATGATCCGGGAAATGGCGGAAACAGATAAAGTTGGATTTGAAAACGAAAGGCATATTCCGCATCTGCTGGTGGAAAAGGATTTTACCTGCCTCGACAATGTGACAGAAGATCAGAGTGATAATTACCCCAACCCCTTAGCTGCGAAAGAATATGAGTAAGAAAACAGACACCCCGGCAGCGGAAAATCCTGAAGAGCTGCTGGATTTAGAGAAGCACGATCCTAAAACCTGGGCGGCAGGTATTCCAGCAGTTTATGAAGCCGGAAAAGATGTTTTAGCTGAAGCGGGTTTTGTACGGGGAATGAACGGGCTGTTCCACATGAACAAAAAAGGAGGGTTTGATTGTTCCGGATGCGCGTGGCCCGATCCGGATGATGAGAGGTCGCCAATAGCCGAATATTGCGAAAACGGCGCTAAGGCGCTTGCAGAGGAAGCTACAACCAAAAAACTTACCCCGGATTTTTTTGCCAAAAATTCAGTCGCCGACCTTGCGGCCCTCAATGATTTTGAGATCGGTAAAAAGGGAAGGATCGCCCAGCCGATGTATCTGCCCAGGGGTGCCTCGCATTACCAGCCGATCAGCTGGGATAACGCCTTTAAAAAGATTGCACGGGAGCTGAACCGTCTTGATTCGCCGGATGAGGCAGTGTTTTATACATCCGGCCGAACCAGTAACGAGGCGTCGTTCACTTACCAGTTATTTGTAAAAGAATTCGGGACCAATAATATGCCGGATTGTTCCAACATGTGCCATGAGTCGTCGGGGGTAGGGTTGTCTGAGACCATTGGTATCGGAAAGGGTACGGTTACGCTGGAAGACTTCAGCCATACTGATGTGATCATGATCATGGGGCAGAATCCCGGCACCAACCATCCGCGAATGCTTACCGCTCTTGAAAAGGCGAAGCAAAAAGGCGCTAAAATTATAGCGGTTAACCCTTTGCGTGAAGCAGGGCTGATCGCGTTTAAAAATCCGCAGACAGTAAAGGGACTGATGGGGATCAGCACACAACTGGCAGACATTTACCTGCAAATAAAGATTAACGGCGATATGGCGTTGCTAAAAGCCATAGAGAAGTTGCTTTACGAAGCGGAAAGAGAGTCGCCCGGAGAAGTATTTGATCGGGAATTTATCCAAAATAAAACGGTAGGCTGCGAGGATTTCCTGAAGCGGCTGGATGATTATTCTTTAGAAGAACTTGCCGGTGAATGTGGTTTAAGTCCAGTCGAAATACAGGAAACTGCGGAGCTGTTAAAAAACAGAAAAAGACTGATCGTCTGCTGGGCAATGGGCATCACACAACATGTTAACGGTGTTGATACCATCAAGGAAATTGTTAACCTGATTTTACTAAAGGGCAGTATTGGCAAACCGGGCGCAGGAGTTTGTCCGGTGAGGGGGCATAGCAATGTTCAGGGAAACCGGACAATGATGATATGGGAAAAACCCAAGGAAGCCTGGCTGGATAAAATAAAAGAAGTGTTTGGCTTTGAACCGCCGCGCAAACACGGTTACGATGTGGTGGAGTCGATAAAGGCGATGCATGAGGGTAAGCTGAAAGTGTTTTTTGCGATGGGTGGCAATTTTATCTCATCCACTCCTGATACCTCTTACACCGCTGAAGGAATGCGGAAGCTAAAGCTGACGGTGCATGTCTCCACAAAATTGAACCGGAGCCACCTGGTACATGGCGAGGAAGCGATCATACTGCCAACACTTTCGCACAGCGATAAGGACGTGATCAATGGAGAGGCGCAGTTTATAACCTGTGAAAACTCGATGGGTGTTGTTCAGATGTCAAAAGGCATCCTTACGCCGGTTTCAGATGATCTGATCAGCGAAAATCAAATTGTATGCCGTATTGCAAAAGCTACGCTTAGCGGACGTTCCGTCGTCGATTGGGATAAATTTGCGAATAGCTATGATTCGGTGCGTGATGCTATTGCAAAAGTGATAAAGGGGTGTGAAGGGTATAATGAAAAAGTAAGACAACCGGCTGGATTTTATCTGCCAAATGCCGCAAGGGACGGGGCATTTGAAGGAACTGAATTTAACGGAAAGGTGCCGTTCACCATCACTGCTCTCCCCAAAACAAAACAACCTGCCGGGACTTACGCGATGACGACAATTCGCAGTCACGATCAGTTCAATACGACCATTTATGGACTTAACGACCGTTACCGGGGGATTGATAACGAACGCAGGGTGGTGCTGATGAATGAAAAAGACATGCTGCGCGAAGGATTCCGCGCAGGGGAGCGGGTTGATCTTTTTAACCATCATGGTCGTAAAATGCGGGCCGCAAGGCTATTTGTGGTAGTGCCTTATAAAATACCCGAAGGAAACACCGCAACCTATTTTCCGGAAACGAATGTTTTGGTTCCGATTGACAGCGTTGCTGAAAAAAGCAATACGCCTACATCCAAACTGATCTATATTACTATTAAAAAGCACGTTAATGAAGAATAAACTATATTTCAGGCCGGTGATAAAATACCTGCTTAGCCTTTCGGTGATCATTTTTATCTGCAATCTTTCCTGTTTAAACGCCTCTACACAAAAAGGAGGCCCAACGAGGATAATTTTTATCCGCCACGGCGAGAAGGAAGACAAAGGTGACAACCTGAGTTGCCAGGGGCTGAACCGGGCATTGCAACTTCCAAAGGTGCTTGTTGGAAAATATGGCGTCCCGAATCATATTTATGTGCCGTCGGTCAGTTCAAAAAAATCAACAGGACATGCAAGAATGTTCCAAACAGCCAGTCCTCTTGCCATAAAGTACGGTCTGAGCATTAATTCAAAATTCGACGTTGATGATTACAAGGATTTTGCTCAGAGCCTTGAATCGCAGTCCGGAACTGTACTCGTGGTGTGGGAACACAAGTCTATGGACAATATCCTGAAGGCGCTTGACGTGAAGACACACGGAGAAAAATGGGACGACAATGACTACGACAGCATCTGGGTGGTTACGTTTAAAAACGGAAAGGGTCATCTGTCGATGGATAAAGAGGGATTGTCGCCGCAGGCGAACTGTCAGTTTTGACCGGAATAGTTCTGCGTTGAATATTCTTAAACAGCAAGCCCGTTTATAACCGGATTTTTCGTTAAACTTGATCATGAAATTGTATAACACAATCAATGGCATTCTGCTGGAGGTTGATGACCAGGTGTTTTTAATCGACGAGCAGTGGGATGCGCTCGTTAACAGGAACGGTCTGGAAGGGTATCTGACCACAAAAATCAGTCACAATAAAAAATTGCCGGACAATGAAGTGAATTTGCTGATGACCGGAGATACAATCCTTCCGCCAATCGGGAGTCAGGAGGTTTGGGCGGCAGGCGTAACCTATTTGAGAAGCAGGGACGCCCGCATGGAAGAATCAAAAAGTTCGGGTGCAGCGAGTTTATATGATCTGGTTTATGACGCGCAACGACCGGAATTGTTTTTTAAAGCGACATCGGCGAGAGTTTCCGGCCATGGACAGGAAGTTTATATCCGTAGGGATTCCGCCTGGAATGTTCCGGAGCCGGAGCTTACCTTGTTCATCAATTCTAAGGGCAATATTCAGGGATATACCATCGGCAATGACATGAGCAGCCGCAGCATTGAAGGCGAGAACGCCCTGTACCTGCCGCAGGCAAAAATATATGAAAAGAGTGCCGCGATAGGCCCCTGTTTATATGTAAGCGACCAGCCCATCGGCGGCGAAACAAACATAAAATTAAAGATCAAACGACAGGGAGGCGTGGTCTTTGATGATTTAACAACCGTTTCCCGTATCAAAAGAACGTTTGAGGAATTGGTAAGCTATCTGTACGCGGAATGCGATTTTGATCAGGGATGTTATCTCATGACGGGGACATGTCTTGTTCCAGCCGGCGATTTTACCCTTCAAACAGGTGATGTAGTGGAGATTGATATCGATAAAATTGGTAAACTTGTAAATACCGTTGCATATAATCCAAAGCATACAACCTGAGTTTTTATGACTTCCTTAAAATATTTGCCCGCCGTACTGGTAGGATTATGCCTGACCGCTTGTCAGCAGCATGAAACGCCGAAACAATCCAGCCTGTTTGAAAGCCCTTATGCAAAAGGAACTTTTGGTTACGATCTGGATTTTCTGAAGACCAAAGACAGTGTGGTTGTCTTAAACAGCAAAGACGGTAAAGGGGAGATCATCATATCGCCGCGATACCAGGCAAAGGTTTTTACCTCTACAGCTGACGGCGCGGGCGGAAAAAGCTTTGGATGGATAAATTACAAAACGTTTGATCAGGAAAAGCCGGACGACCACATGAACGCATACGGCGGTGAGGACAGGTTGTGGCTTGGGCCGGAAGGCGGAAAGTTTTCGCTTTTTTTTAAGCCACGGACGAAAATGGAATTTGCCAATTGGCACACGCCTGCTGCGGTAGATAATGAAGCCTGGAAACTGCTATCGAATACCGACAAAACTGCAACGCTTCGCAAGTCGGCAAAATTGCTAAATTATGCCGGAACAACATTGACCTTATCAATCGACAGAACCATTGCAATTATAGAGCCTGCTGAAATAAAAAAATTACTGAACATTACTTTTGATGATAGTGTACAGTCGGTGGCATTCCGCACCACAACGGTATTGACCAACAATGGGGGTAGTACGTGGGATAAACAAACGGGAGCGCCCTGCATCTGGAATCTGGACATGTTTTCGCCCTCGTCTAAAACCGTAACTGTAGTTCCCTATAATCCGGGGCCGGGAAAAGTGGCGACGACCGATTATTTCGGTGAAATTCCGAAAGACCGGATAAAAATGGATAATGGCATCCTGTTGTTCAAAGCGGACGGAAAATCGCGCGGTAAGTTGGGTATGGAGGCGGCGAAAGCCAAAAATATAGCAGGTAACTACGACGGTGAAAATAATGTGCTGACCATTATCCTGTTCGATACGGATAAAAACGCCACCTATCTTAATCAGGAGTGGCGCACGGATCGGGATCCTTTTACAGGCGATGCAGTTAACGCCTACAATGACGGACCTCTGGCCGACGGTAGCCAGATGGGGCCGTTTTATGAACTGGAGAGTGTTTCCCCGGCGGCATTCCTGAAACCCGGGGGGACATTATCGCATCACCACAGCGTATTTCATTTTACCGGCAATAAGGATGAACTGAATACTATTGCTGTAAAAACTTTAGGAATTTCGCTGCATGACATACAAGATGCGTTTAAATAAATTATATTGAGACGCGAATTATTATAAAACCGATTTAAACCGTATTCATGTTAAAAAATAAGACCACAGTGGCGTTAGCGTTGGTCACGTCCCTTTTTTTTATATGGGGATTTGCGTTAAACCTTAACCCCATTCTTATCCCTCACCTGAAAAAGGCCTGCCAGCTCACCGATTTTCAGTCTTCGCTGGTCGATTCGGCGTCCTATATCGCTTACTTTATCCTGGCAATCCCGGCCGGGCGCTTTATGCATAAATACGGATACAAAGGCGGGATATTATTAGGCCTGATCTTATTTGCCACCGGCGCGATTTTGTTTTATCCTGCGGCAAGCGTACGCAATTATGGCTTTTTCCTGACAGCATTATTTATCTTATTCAGTGGGTCAGCTTTTCTTGAAACGGCTGCAAATCCTTACATAACAGTTTTAGGCGATCCGGAGACGGCTACCCGGCGCATTAATTTCTCACAGTCGTTTAACGGGCTCGCCGCTGCGCTGGCACCTATGATGGGTGGGATCGTGATCCTCTCCGGGATCGAACTTACGCCAGCTCAGGAAGCGGCGATGACACCTACGGAATTAAATGCCTATCTCAGTAATGAGGCATCGTCGGTTAAATTACCTTATCTGATCATCGGCATATTTGTGCTTTTGGTAGCGACGCTGATATATTTTACGCACTTACCGGAAATTAAGGAAGATGACGGGATCGATGATAACAACAAAAAAACATCATTATTCAGGCAGATCGGCGCACTGTTAAAGAACGGACGTCTTCTGTCCGGGTTTTTTGGTGAGTTTTTTTATGTCGGGGCGCAGGCGGGCATATTGGGCTTTTTTATAAAGTATGGCGAAAAGGTCGCTCATCTGAAAGAGAAACCCGCCTCTTTTTTCCTGATGGCTGCCACTTTTTGCTTTATGCTGGGCCGGTTCAGCGGCACCTTTATGATGAAATATTTTAACCCCGTTAAGCTGCTGGCTTTTTATTGCGCCATAAATGTTGGTTTGCTGATATTAATATTTTTTCTGAAAGGTGAGTTTACGGTTTACGCACTGATGGGTGTTGCCTTTTTTATGTCTATCATGTTCCCGACCATTTTTTCGCTGAGTATTGTCGGGCTGGGTTCCAAAACAAAGTTAGGCTCATCGATTCTGATTATGGGTATTGTGGGGGGCGCCTCTATACCTCCGGTAATGGGTTGGGTATCGGATATCAGCGATATACGCTACGCTTACCTGGTGCCTATTATATGCTTCCTGTATATTTTTTATTTTGCAAGAAGAAATATGAATGTTAAACACGTGGAAATTACAGCGGCGCACTAACACAGGAAACAAAACGACAGCGATGGATTTAGGATTGAAAGAAAAAGTAATAGTAGTAACCGGTGGAGCGAAAGGCATAGGCGCGGGTATTGTAAAGTCCCTCGCTGCCGAGGGTGCGATCCCGGTGATTGTAGGGAGAAACGAGACGGACAACCTGCAAATGGTAAAAGAGATCGAAGTATCCGGAGGTCAGGCGTATCAGGTTGTGGCCGAATTGACCGATCCATCGGCGTGCAAAAAAGCCGTAAGCGTAGTTTTGCAACAATTCGGCCGGATAGAAGGTCTTGTTAATAATGCGGGGGTGAATGACGGCATTGGCCTTGAAGGTGGCAGCTATGAACAATTTATGGCATCATTGCATAAAAATGTCGTTCATTATTACCTGATGGCTCATTATGCCCTGCCTGCTTTGAAGGAATCGAAAGGCGCGATATTGAACATTACCTCTAAGACGGCAGATACCGGGCAGGGGAATACCTCGGGGTATGCAGCCTCAAACGGAGGCAGAAATGCGCTTACACGGGAGTGGGCAGTTGAGTTGTTGAAATACGGCATCAGGGTAAATGCCATCGTTGTAGCAGAGTGCTGGACACCGTTATACGAGAATTGGATCAAGGGGCTTCCTGACCCTGATGCAAAGCTGAAGGATATTGAATCAAAAATTCCCCTTGGAAACCGCATGACGACAGCTGCCGAAATAGCCGACATGGCGGTTTTTCTGTTGTCGGGGAGATCGAGCCATACTACAGGTCAACTGATTTATGTGGACGGGGGGTATGTTCATCTCGACAGAGCACTGGCCAACGCTTAAACTGATAAGTTAAGATTTTAAAAAATACGTATTGAGAATAGACGCCCACCAGCATTTCTGGAAATTTGACCCGATCAGGGATACATGGATAGATGAATCCATGTCGGTTATACAGCGAGATTTTTATCCGGAAGATCTGCTGCCTTTTTTAAAGAAACACGATATCGATGGCTGCATTGCAGTTCAGGCAGACCAGTCGGAAGCGGAAACGGAATTCCTGCTTAAGCTCGCAGCACAAAACGACTTTGTAAAAGGTGTGGTTGGATGGGTCGATTTTTTAGATCCGCATGTGCGCGAGCGGATAGCTTACTATGCAGGCTTTGAAAAAATGAAAGGCATGCGGCATGTTTTGCAGGGCGAACCTGACAGAGCGTATATGCTTAACCCGGCATTTATGAAAGGAATAGCCGCGTTGAAAGACTATAACCTAAATTACGACATCCTTATCTTTCCTGATCAGTTGGGATATACCAATCAGTTTGTAAAAAATATTTCGGGCGTTCAGTTTGTGATCGATCATATCGCAAAACCGGATATTAAAAACCAGAATATCGATAAATGGGCACATAGTATAAGGATGATAGCCCGGCATGAGCATGTTTGGTGTAAGATTTCAGGTATGGTGACCGAGGCTGATTGGAAAAACTGGAAACAGGAGGATTTTAATCCTTACCTCGATATTGTTTTTGAGGCTTTCGGCAGTAAACGCGTAATGTTTGGCTCGGACTGGCCCGTTTGTAATGTAGCGGGAGGCTATTCAGGAATGATGACCGTTGTTGAAAATTATATTGCCAAACTATCTCCTGATGAACAAGACCGATTTTGGGGACTTAACGCGGCAGAATTTTATAAACTTAAATAAACAAGGAAAATGAAAAGGTCGGCTTTTATTGTTTTAATCAGCGTTTTTGTAGCTGTTGCAGCGAATGCTCAACAGAAATTTAACGGACTTGGTGTAAACATGGGAAATCTTTACCTGATGTCGGATGCCAAGACGAGGTCTATCAGTCCGGAGAATTTTACGGGCGAAAAGGGCAAGGGAGGTATGGCTACAACCGGGACAGGAGCCGGTCCTGCACGTGAATTAGGGCAGACCTGGAAGGTAAGTCCGAGCGTTGTCATCAAAAAACATACAACATTTACAGTTGCTGAAATTGACGGCCCCGGAGCGATCCAGCATATCTGGATGACGCCGACCGGTAACTGGCGTTATTCCATTCTGCGGTTTTATTGGGACGATGAAACTACCCCGTCAGTAGAGGTACCGGTAGGTGACTTTTTCTGTATGGGCTGGGGCAAATTCGCGCCTGTAACTTCGCTTGCCGTGGCCGTAAATCCCGGAAGCGGGCTGAATTGTTACTGGCCGATGCCATTCCGAAAAAAATGCCGCATAACCATGGAGAATATAGATAACGAGGATATGATATTATACTACCAGGTTGACTATACGCTTACCGACGTTCCTAAGGATGCAGGTTATTTTCATGCACAGTTCCGCAGGGTGAATCCGCTGCCTTTAAAGCAGGATTATGTGCTGGTTGACGGAATTAAGGGTAAAGGGCAATATGTGGGGACGTATCTTGCTTATGGCTCGAATAAGAACGGCTGGTGGGGAGAGGGTGAGATTAAATTCTTTATGGACGGCGATACCAAATTTCCCACCATAAACGGGACGGGTACAGAGGATTATTTTTGCGGCGCCTATGATTTCGACAGCCGGAAAAAGCATGCGGATGGTACAGAAACCACCGAATACACGGAATTCAGCGGGCCTTATACCGGGCTTCCTCAGGTGATCAGGGGAGACGGCCATTATAACATCGCTCAGCGATTTGGCCTTTATCGCTGGCATATTGCGGACCCTATCCGTTTTGAATCCGATCTGAAAGTCACGCTGCAGGATTTGGGCTGGCATCATGATGGCCGTTATATGCCTTTGCAGGACGATCTGGCGTCAGTAGCTTTCTGGTATCAGAGCGAACCTCATGGAAAATTTCCCATTCTCCCGTCAAAAGACGAGTTAGAGGTGAATTAACAACCGTGAAAAACTTAGTCAAATCCGCCGTTTAAGGGTAATGATCACATTGTCATACCGTTTGTCGTGGTAAACCTCCAGCAACAGGCTTCTGTCGTCCCTTGACTTAAAAAGATCATCTACCTCTTCGAGGCTCATGCTGGCGATCGGTTTAAAATTAATGGAGACGATCTCGTCGTTTTTCTCAAGACCTATCTTATCTCCCGCTGAGCCCGGTTCGACCCGGCTGATGATGATCCTTTTGAAGTTATCGCCATCCGCATAGTATTCCAGGCCGCTCATGTCCTGCTCAAAAGGCGCTTTAAAATTAGGGCCGCGTTTGAGATAAATAGCATTGCCGTGATAATCAAAAACTACCGTAAATTTCTTTAAAAGACCCAAACCGAGATTGCCGTCTCTTTTTACCTTCAGATATTTCTTAACCGAATCATCCTGCGGGAATGATGCTATAACGTCTTTGATTTTATATTTACCAAGGTCAATCTCATTTATGCGGCTGATAAAACCATTGATAGGTCCGCTGAAGCCAACGCCAAGGTTGGCATGTATGCATTTTTTCTGCAATTGAGCTTTCGGTGGAATATTCTCAAGAGAAAGGGGATGGCCAGCCCCAAGATCGACAACCAGCTTTACCTTTTTTTTAACTTCTCCGGGCATGGTGACATTTGTTTCCAGATAGGGTTTCCGGTCTTCAATGGTAATCGGTATCTGTTCACCTTTTGCAAACCGGCGGGTATCACGCGGACGGTAAACCGTCATGGTCGAGTCTCCAAAGTCGATTTTGACTGCCAGGTTGTTAAAGAACTCATAACCGAGCAGACCGTGGATCGGCATTCCTGCATAATTTGACAGGCCAAACTGATCCGTTTTCATCACCGCCGCGTTGATGCCGAAGCTCGTTAACCCGGGAATGTCTATGTTAAGAACAGGAGATGCGTAAGCGTCGAAGGCATCGTTTTCGCCAAAGCCGCGTAATTTCAGAACATGGTTTTTGTTGACCTTCAGCGTATCCACCAGGCTGGGATCAGTGATGATCATCAGGCCTACGCCCGTGTCCATCACGAAATTAAAAGGCCCCTTGTCATTAATGGACAGTTTGATCACAACCATATTACGGACAAGCCTGAACGGAATCTTTACTTTGCGACGATTGCCGGTGATATCAAATGTCTGAGCCTGAGCTGTTGTTAAAATAAAGCAACTTAAATACAACAGCCACAACATAAACCGGTGTGTATTTTTACTTAACATAACAAAAAAATTAATTTACAATAAAAGTTAAGGTACGATCAGACAAATGCTGCAACTGCGCATCCGGACTGCTTACCGTAATTTTTAAATGTATCTGTCGTTTCCTGCCGCGTTTAGAAAAGCGCGTTTATAATTGGTAGTATTTCTATCAATATTACGAAAAAAAATTCCGTAAAACAAGCGCAACAAGCTGTGAGCGACCGCCGGAAAATTACCCCTCGCCGCTGACTTTTTATCAATGCTCACGCTATATTTTTGACGTAGATTTGATACATTTATCATATAAAAATAAAATTACGCAGGCCCAGCCGATTAATATATTCATAGCCTATACAAGTTTGTACAAGTTTGTTCAAACACCGTCTTTCACCCGCAACCGGATATTTTTGTCTGCTTAAGAATTATTACCATGCATAACGACGAGTTCTTCATAGAAAAGGTTATAAAACTGTATGAAAAGAATACCGGGTGGGGTGACAGCAGGGACTGGACCAATCAGGACTTTATCATTCTGAGCGAGAAAATACAGGAAAAGACCAATGTCGCGTTGAGCCACGTTACCTTGAAAAGAGTTTGGGGAAAAGTAAAATATGACAGTCTGCCCAATACGCACACCCTGGATACCCTGGTGCAATTTCTGGATTATGAGAACTGGCGCGATTTTAAAACGCAGCATGCGGCCTGCCAGCAGGGTGGCGGCGAGGGAAAGACATCTCCTGATAATATTGAGACAACAAACGAGGCCACGATTGCCGAAAAAAAGGACACACGTCTAAAAATAGGTTTGTTCATCATTTGTATTATTGCAATCGCCGTTTCCGGACTTTTTTTTAAGAAAAAGAAACGCCCCCATGTTACGGACAGCGATTATAAATTCAGCAGTAAAAAGGTGGTTTCCCAGGGCTTGCCAAATTCGGTCGTTTTTAATTACGACGCTACCAAAGCCCCGTACGACTCCGTTATCATTCAGCAATCCTGGGACAGACATCTTCAGGTTAAGGTCTCCAAATATGACCATCAGCATACCTCCATCTATTATTACCCTGATTACTATAAGGCTAAATTGATTGTGGGCGGGAAGATCGTCAGTATGCACAGGTTACTCATTAAATCCGATGGCTGGCTCCCTGCGGTCACGCAATCGCCCGTGCCGGTGTATTTCTCAAAGGAGGAAGCTATATCCGGTGGTAAAATGTCACTTTCAGTTGACAAGATAAAAGCTAAAAATGTGAAGCTGCAGCCCGTTACCCCTGACGTATTGTATGCCAATGTGCGCGACTTTGGCAATATTTACAGCGATAATTTTGTATTCGAGACATCAGTAAAGAATGACTACCGGGAGGGGGCTTCCGTTTGTCAGCTCAGCAAGATCTATCTGCTTTGCGAGGGCACAGCCATTTATATTCCGCTTTGCAGTAAAGGCTGTATATCGAACCTGGATCTTTTGTTCACTAATTACTTCGTTTCCGGTAAGACGGCTGATCTCTCCTCTTTCGGGGTTGATTTTAGCTCATACGTAAAGGTAAGGATAGAAACGATGAACCGGAAAGCGAAAATATTTTTGAACGATAAACTGGTTTATACCGTAGATCACGATATCATCAAAGCAAAGATCATTGGAATAGATTACACCTTCCAGGGGACGGGATCGGTTGATTATGTCAAACTAAGCAGCGACAAAGCCAGTTATGAAGACAACTTTAACGATGCATCCGGCGGGGTGCTGAAATAGTTATTTGCAGTACTTTTTCTGCTCCTCAACCGCCTCTTTGGAGCCCAACTCAACGGCCTTGCTCAAATCCTGACAGCCGGATTTATCATTTTCCTTTAACTTCGCTACACCGCGGCTAAGCCATACGTCAGAATTATTCGGATCGAGGTCTATTGCCGTAGCAAAATCTTTCAGGCCGCCATCATAATCTCGCATAAACATTCTCGCCTTTGCCCGCAACACGTAATTGTTCGCATCTTTTGGACTAAGTTTCATGGCCCGTTTGAAGTCCCCGTTCATAGCCGTTGTGTCACGCATATAAGCTTCAGCGAGGCCCCGATAGGCGTAGGTCTTGATATTGTCCGGGTTGATGAGCAGAACGCTGATATAATCATAAGCGGCGCCTTCATAGTTCTTTTGAATCATTTTCAGATTGGCGCGGTAAAAATAAGCGTCGTCATTATTTTGATCCTTTTGGATAGCTTTGGCAATATCTTCCGAAGCTCCATCGTAATCTTTCAATCCAATCTTGATATTTGCACGGTTTGCGTAAGCTTCCGACATGGCGTCAGAATCGACGGCTATTGCACGGTCGAAATCGATCAGCGCGCCTCTTACATCACCTGTCCCGGCCATTGCTGTTCCCCGCAACACCAATATCTTGCCATTTTTGGTATAAGGTGTTACATACTTATTAAACATCGATAAGGCTTCGGTATATTGCCTGTTATCGATCAGCAGCTTGCCGAGCCTGATATAAGCCTGCTGATTTTTTGGATCAAGCTCAACTTCCTTTCTGAAATCCGCTACGGCGCCCTGCTTGTCTCCCAGCCGGCTTTTGGCAATACCCCGGTTTAAGTAGGCATCCGCATTTCCTGGGTCCAGGCTGATCGCCGTGTTAAAGTCAGTTACAGCACCTTCATAGTCGCCTAACATGATCTTCATTTCCCCGCTTCCGAAATAACCCTGTGTGCTTTTAGGGTTGATCTTTATTGCCGAGGTATAATCAGCCAATGCCCCGGTCGTGTCGTTCAGGCCTCTTTTTGCCTTTGCACGGGTGATATATGCATAACCGTCAGGGTTTTTATCATATTCGATGGCCTTGTCCGCATCTTCAAGCGCTTCGTCGTAATCTTCCTGATCAATCTTTAAATCGGCACGATTCTGAAACGCTTCGGAGAAATGCGGATCAAGCTCGATCGATTTATTGAAGTCGGCCATGGCTGCATCCTTATTATCATCCTTGCTTTGTGAGATTCCCCGGTACAGGTAAAGCTCGGGGTTTGACGGATCTTCTGCTATGGCCTTATCGAAGTAGGCAATTGCCCCCTTGTTATCTGATGTATTGCTGATCGCCTTTGCCAGATAATAGTAGAGGTTTCGCATCCCCGGTTTAAGTGCATTTGCCCTTTTATAGTCTTCAATGGCGCCGTCATAATCTTTAAGGTTAACCTTAATATTCCCGCGATAAAAAATTGCCTCAGCATTAGAGGGGTTCAATCTGATCGTCGCGTTATAATCAGCCAATGCACCGGTATAGTCGCTGATGGTACCCTTTGAATTGGCACGGTAAAAATATACATCAGCATTGTTAGGTCGTAGTTTAAGCGATCTATCATAATCGACGATAGCGCCTTTGTCATCATGAACATTCGCTTTTGCTACACCCCGGTATTCATATAAGTCCGGGTCATTTGGCGTAATCGAGATCGCTCTTGTAAAATCTTCAATTGCGCCGGAATTATCGCCAGCGTTGGCTTTTGCATTTGCGCGGTAGTGATAAATATCTGCGTTACGCAATCCAAGCTCCACTGCCTTATCATAATCAGCAATACCGCTTTGGTATGATTTCAGATTGTTGTAGGCGTTGGCGCGATAATAGTACACGGTCGCATTATCAGGATCGATAGCCAGGACTTTTGTAAAGTCGTTTACCGCCTCCGTATTTTCATTCAGGTTACTGTAGGCATTTCCCCTGTATAAATACGCTTTTGCACTATTCCCGTTTAATTCAATAGCTTTGGTAAATTCAGGTATCGCGGCAGAATAATTTTTCTGTGCGGCCAGTTCATTCGCCTTTTTCAAATAATCATCAAATGACTGGGCAGACGCCAGATATGGTAAAAATGAAATAATAACTAAAAGTCTTTTCATAATTATGTTACGTTCAAAATTGGCAATAAGTAAGCCAAATATTGTAATTGAATTAAACCGGACAATAAAAACGTTTACTGATCAAGTTATTTTTATATGCCGTGATGTTAACATTTGTTCAAAATTAAACTCAAAGGCAAAAAATCAAGTTAAATATGCAAGTTTCGCCCCCTGAGTCATACGCGGTTGTAATACGCAAATACATTCAAAATGGTTATATTTTTAAAACAGGGGATAACTTACACAATTTGGGGATTTATTATCCCTGCTTTTCAGGCCGACCCGGAATGACCGGTAATTTTTAAGATTTGATTAATCAACAGCAACTAACATGCCCAGGTATATTGTAGATCCCGATATCGCTATTGCTAAAACGCTTCATGTCGATTTTTATTTGGACGCAGATATTTTTGAACAATGCAAGGAAAAGATATTTGCATCTTCGTGGCAATTTGCGCACAGCATTGACCTGGTAAATGAGCCGGGAAGTGTCCATCCGTTCATTTTACTGGAGAATTACCTGGACGAACCTTTGATCCTGACAAACAAAGCCGGGGAAATAAATATCCTGTCGAACGTGTGCACGCACCGTGGAAATCTCGTAGCCGATAAACCCTGTAAAACAAATAATCTGAGGTGCCGTTATCACGGCCGGATGTTCTGGCTTGACGGGAAGTTTATCTCGATGTCGGAGTTTAAAGGGGTTGAAAATTTTCCAACGGCAGACGACGACCTGCACAAGTCTAACCTTTTTAAATGGGGGAACCTGCTTTTTACATCATTAAATAATAAACTGTCCGCAGCGGTTTTCTTCCGCGATATGATAGAGCGGGTAAAATGGATGCCGCTGGAATTGTTCAAATTTGAACCTGATCTTTCGAGAACGTTTCATGTAAAAGCCAACTGGGCGCTCTATTGTGAAAATTATCTTGAAGGTTTTCATATACCTTTTGTACATTCAGGGTTAAACAGCGTAATAGATTTCGGTGAATACGCTACAGAACTTTTCTTTCCCTATTCCAGTTTGCAGCTTGGTTTAGCGAAAACAGGTGAAGATTGCTTTACATTGCCGGAGAGTTCTCCGGATTATGGTAAAAATGTAGCGGCCTATTATTTCTGGGTCTTTCCGAATATGATGTTCAATTTCTATCCCTGGGGATTGTCTGTAAATGTGGTTGAACCGGTTTCCCCCGGAGAATGCCGTGTGAAGTTTTTTTCCTATGTATGGGATGCTTCACGTCTTGGGAAAGGAGCTGGCTCCGCACTTGATAAAGTTGAACAGGAAGACGAAGAAATTGTGGAGAACGTTCAGCGCGGGGTGAGATCAAGATTTTATAATCAGGGACGTTATTCTGTTAACCGGGAGCAGGGGACGCATCATTTCCACCGTATATTATGCGATTTTATCAATGGATAAAAGCCCCTTGCAGGCTTACTTATAATAATTTTTTGTGTTGATCGAAAAGCACATGTTTGAACTTTTATTATGACATGTAAATTACATGTTTAAACATCTATTGTATTAACTTTGTTATGAATTTAAAACAATCAAAAAAATTAAAGTCATGGCAACAACAACTAAATGGGCAGTTGACCCAATGCACTCAGAGGTTCAGTTTAAAGTTAAACACCTTGTTATATCTACTGTCAGCGGTTTTTTCAAAAGTTTTGAAGGAACAATGGAGACCGAAGGCGACAATTTTGAAAATGCCGGAATTTCTTTCGCTATTAATATTGATAGTATTGACACTAACCAGACTCAGCGTGATGAGCACCTTAAATCACCTGAATTCTTTGATTCTGCTCAATTCCCACAGATCACTTTTAAATCAACTTCGTTTACAAAGACAAGCGACGATGAATATGATTTGGTTGGCGATCTGACCATTAAAGGTATCACCAAATCGGTAAAGCTGGCTGCTGAATTCGGCGGTTCGACTGACGATTTTTACGGCAACACCAAAGCAGGATTTGAAGTAACCGGTAAGATCAACCGTAAGGACTTCGGCTTAACCTGGGACGGTGTTACCGAGGCTGGTTCAATCGTAGTAGGAGAAGATATCAAATTGCTGATCAACATTCAATTTGCAAAACAGAAATAATCCGGGAGGCTTTGAACGCCTGAACGATTTTGGATAAAAATGAAACCATTCTGCAACCGGGATGGTTTTATTTTTTTAGCCAGTGTTATACTATATTTGCGTCGCATCATGCTTATAAAGATCTACCCCGAAAACCCCAATCCAAAAGCCATTGACCAGGTTGTTGAGGTGCTGCGCAAAGGCGGCCTGATTATTTATCCGACCGATACGGTTTATGGCCTTGGTTGTGATATTACGAACCACCGCGCCATTGAGGCTATCTGCAAGATCAGAAATATCAAACCGGAAAAGGCTAATTTTTCCTTTATCTGTTATGATCTGAGCCATATATCCGATTACATAAAGCCGATTGACAACCATACCTTCCGCGTTTTAAAGAAGGCGCTGCCCGGCCCGTTCACGTTTATTTTCAATGCCAACCATAACGTGCCCAAGTTGCTGAGCTCCAACAAAAAGACGGTTGGTATAAGGGTGCCTGATAATAACATAGCCCGCGAAATAGTAAAACAACTGGGCAATCCAATTTTGTCCACGTCTATTAAGGACGATGACGAGATCATTGAATACTCGACCGATCCGGAACTGATCCATGAAAAATATGAAGATATGGTTGACCTGGTTATCGACGGGGGATATGGAGAGAATGTTCCTTCGACCGTTGTTGATTGTACCGGCGGAGATTTTGAGGTCATCCGCGAAGGAAAGGGCGAACTGGAACTGTATCTTTAATCGTCATTAAGCATGCATGTGGACGTAATCAAGCACGTCATGTATCTTTTCATCGAGCTCGAGCGCTGCTTTTTCCAAATTGCTCAGACAATCCTCATCAAATTCATAATCTGTGGCCTTAATAACGTTGATCAGTCCCATGATTGACGCCAGTGGGCGTCTCAGTTCATGCGCCTGAATAAATGCAATATTTTCAAGTGCTGTGTCCTTTTGTTTATTGCTTAATTTTATGGCGCGATTATTCCGGCTGATCACCCTGTACTGCAATATGAGTATGATCGAAAATATAATGCCGAGTATGCTACCTGCTATGACGATCAACAACTGGCGGTTTTTTACTTTACCTGCCCGGTCCAGCAACGCTATTTCCTTGTCCTTTTTGGTCGTCTCATATTTAATCTCCAGTTCGCTGATCTGCTTTTCATTCAGATTTACCTGTAACGAATCCCGTATATTCTCCGATAAACGGTCGTATTGTATGGCCTTTTTGTAATTTCCCGAAAGATAGTTGCAATCATAAAGTGCGGTATAAATCTCCATTTCCCGGTACGGTTCTTTTATATTTCGGGCAATTTTTAATGCATTAAATAAATAATCAAGCCCCTTTTGTTTATTACCACTGTAATAGAAGGCCCTGCCGACAAAATCGTAGCTATAAGTAAGGGAACGTTGTTGTCCGTGTTTTAACCCCAGCGCAGCTCCTTTGCTTCCGAAAAATATGGCTTTTTCATAATCTTTCGTATCCAGGTAGTATTTGGATATGTTATCATAAAATTTAATACACAGGCGTTCAAATTTCGGATTGGACTCTGCAATCTTCAATGCCGCAAATTGCAGGTTTATCGAGCTGTCAGTCTTTACGGCAGTGGGCACAGTCTGCGCATAGGCGTGGATCAGCATTGCTTTTAGATTGAGCAGTGAGATGATTCCGTTGGTGTCCCTGCTTGCCTTTGCCCAGTTCAGCCCCTTCTCCGCGGAACTGAAGGCCATGTCAAAATTGGTGTTTTCTTTATGGAGGTTAGCGATCAGCCCGTAAATTTCCGGATAGGCCGATCTGAGATTTGCCTTTTCTGCGTCTGCAAGGCTCTCCATTGCCATCGCCATAGACGTTTTGTGATCGCCGGACTGCCAGTAATACTCCGCCGTGAATATCCTTCCATAAATCAGAGCGGTTTTGTCGTTACCGGGTTCGGCTATTTTTAATAATTTTTGCGCTATTTGTTTAAGAGAGTCGATATTTCCGCTTTGAAAATCCTTGCCGTGCAAGATCAAGGCAGCTGTTTCGCTACTATTTTGGGAGGGAGCGTTATCGTTATGGGGTATCTGATTACAGGAAAATAAGGTTACTATTATACAGGAGCAGGCAAGCAATCTGGATAAAGTCGGGCTCATGGCTATGAATTGGTTAAATTTAATAAAGTAATTTGCCAATTCATACGATAGCCGCTTTAAAACTTATAGTTTTAAAGATTTTTTACAAAAAGCCCGGTGTTATGACCGACTTATGTTGTCGGCCTGATGTTTTTAACAAACCCGGCAATTTTTTCCATATAGTTTTCCCCTCCCAAAAGCTTTACAAAAGCGCTGCCTACAATGGCCCCCGCCGCATACTCGCAGGCTTTGCTGAAGGTTTTGTTGTCCGAAATACCAAAGCCTATGATCGCCGGATTTTTTAACTGCATAGCCTTAACGCGTTTATAGTAATCCTCGATATTAACGGAGACGTTTAGGCTGCCGCCGGTTATGGTAGAGGACGACAGCAGATAGATAAAGCTATTTGTCAGTTCGTCGATTTTCCGGATGCGTTCCTCTGAGGTTTGTGGCGTTACCAAAAATATGTTGCTCAGATTATGCGCCCTGAAAGTGTCAGCATACAAAGTTTCGTATTCATACATCGGCAGGTCGGGCACAATAATTCCATCCACACCGACTTCAGCAGCTTTTTTACAAAAACGCTCCACACCATACTGAAGCACCGGATTGGTATAGCCCATCAATAACACCGGTATGCTGACACGTTTGCGGAGGTCTTTCAGTTGTTCAAACAGGAGGTTCAGGTTCATACCGTTTTCAAGTGCCCGTTCAGAACTGTGCTGGATGGTCGGCCCGTCGGCCACCGGATCAGAGTAGGGGAAGCCGACCTCTAAAAAATCAGCCCCGGCTTTTTCCAAAGCTTCGGCGATATCAAGCGTTGTGTTTAATTCAGGGTATCCGGCCGTAAAGTATATGGATAACAGATTGTCCTTTTTGGATGCAAAAAGCTGGTTTAAACGGTTCATGATGTTAGTCGATAGCCCACAGGCCGAAGCCTGTGGAAAGTACTGTTTTTATAAATAATTATAGTCTTTGATCATCTGACCATCGACAGGTTGCTTTAATAACCGAAATATTTGATATAAGTATCCAGATCCTTGTCGCCCCGGCCTGATATACAGATCACCACGTTATCATCTTTGCTGAAGTGCATTTTTTCGAGCTGCGCCAGCGCATGTGCAGTTTCTATCGCCGGAATTATTCCTTCCAGCTGACAGCAAAGCAGGCCGGCCTTTAACGCTTCATCATCGGTCACACTTACATACTGAGCGCGGTTTATCTTATAAAGATGCGCATGCTGCGGCCCGATTCCGGGATAATCCAACCCGGCAGAAATAGAATAAGGTTCCACTACCTGACCGTCATCAGTTTGCATCAAGATAGTTCTGCTTCCGTGAAGCACCCCTTCACGACCGAGGTGTGTGGTTGCTGCAGAATGTCCGCTATCGACGCCTTTTCCTGCAGCCTCAACCGCAACAAGTTTTACGCTTTCATCATCCAGAAAATGGTAGAACATGCCCATTGCGTTGCTTCCGCCTCCTACGCAGGCCATTACATATTGCGGTAGTTCGCTGCCGGTATGCTCAAGCAGCTGTTTTTTTGTTTCGAGGGATATGATAGATTGAAAGCGGGCGACCATATCCGGGTAGGGGTATGGCCCAACTACAGAACCGATGATATAATGTGTATCTACCGGATTACCTATCCAGTCGCGTAGCGCTTCGTTGGTGGCGTCTTTCAGTGTTTTGCTACCCGAAGTTGCCGGAACTACTTTTGCACCCAGCATCTTCATCCGTGAAACGTTTGGTGCCTGCCGCGCCATATCAATTTCACCCATATAAACCACGCATTCAATGCCCATCAGCGCGCAGACGGTTGCCGTTGCAACACCATGCTGTCCGGCTCCGGTTTCGGCAATTATCCGCCGTTTGCCCAGCCTTTTCGCCAGCAATATCTGACCAATGGCATTATTGATCTTATGTGAGCCGGTGTGGTTCAGGTCCTCGCGCTTGAAAAAAATGTTCGCGCCGTATTTTTCCGAATATCTTTTTGCGTAGTACAGCGGTGACGGGCGGCCTACGTAATCTTTTAATAACTGTTCAAACTCGTCCTTAAACGCTGTGCTGCCGATGATGGACAGGTATTGCTGTCTCAATTCTTCCACGTTGGGATATAGCATTTCGGGGATGTAAGCTCCGCCGAAATCTCCATAATAGCCATTTTCGTTAACCCCGTAGTTCATTTATATGTCCTGCTTAATTATGCTGAATGCCTTGTTTAATTTTTCAATGTCCTTTATTCCCGGCGATACTTCAAACCTGCTATTCAGATCGACGCCGTATAACATGGGATGGATGATGCCGGTCACTTCACCCAGGTTTTCCCGGCTAAGGCCGCCGCTCAGGAAAAAGGGAATTTCCAGATCGTATTTGTCGAGCAGCTCCCAGTTAAAGGACTGACCTGATCCTCCATGCTGGCTTGTCTTTGTGTCGAAAAGGAACATGTCCGCTTTGTTTTTATATTTTTTGAGCTGGCCAAAATCAAAATTTTCATCCACGCCGAACGCCTTAATGACCAAGGCATGGTCACGCAGCTGCTTGCAAAATTGCGGCGATTCACTGCCGTGAAGCTGCACAAAGTCAAAGTTGTATTGGTCAAGTACGTCAATAACGGTTTGCAGGGATTCGTCCACAAACACAGCTGTCTTATTAATTTCAGCCGAAAGCCCATCCGTGACTACCGGGGAAAGGTCGCCTGCAAATCTCGGCGAACCATTATAAAATATAAAACCCATATAATCAGGTTTTAATTCAGCGACCGACCGGATGTTCGCTGCGTCCCGCATCCCACAAACCTTTATTTTCATCAGTTGGCAATTAGGATTTCAAAGCTTCTCAATGCCTTTTTGCTGATCAGCGCTTCTTCCGCTTCATAAAAACAATCAGCAAATGGTGTTTCCGGCTTTAAGGTGTTGATGGCCAGTGCCGCGTTGCACAATACGACGTTGGATTGGGCCGTGGTTGCGCGATTTTCAAGCACGTCTGTAAATATCTTTGCGGACTCAGCAACGGTGCTCCCGCCCAGTATCTCGGCAGGTTCCAGGCGATCGAAGCCAAGCTTTTCAATGCTGTTGATTTTTTCACCCGCTGCTGAGAAGGTTTTAAAGTCGCAGGTCAATGAAACCTCGTCATAGCCTTCCAGCGCGTTCAAAATGGTGTATTTTACATCTGATTTTTGGTACAAATAGGCATAGACGCGGGCCAGCTCAAGATTGAAAACACCTACCAGCTGATTTTTAGGTTTGGCCGGATTCACCAGCGGCCCAAGCATATTAAAAAATGTTTTCACGCCGAGTTCCCTTCTGATAGGCGCTACTGTTTTCATCGCAGGGTGAAAAAGCGGAGCATGAAGAAAACAAATATTGGCCTTGTCGATGTTTGTTTTCAGCGTGTCTGTATCATTGGTGAAGGTACAGCCTAAAAACTCCATCACATTTGACGAGCCGCAACCTGATGAAACGCCATAATTCCCATGTTTTGCAACCTTGTAACCAGCGCCTGCCACGACAAACGACGCCAGCGTAGAAATGTTGAAGGTATCCTTACCGTCGCCTCCTGTTCCGCACAGATCAATGATCTGTCCGGTTTCCAGATCTGCGGGCAAGCAAAGTTCGAGCATGGCATCGCGGAAGCCTTCCAGCTCGTTAACGGTAATACTCCGCATGCAATAAGCGGTCATAAATGCGGCCATCTGTGAATTATTATACTTTCCCTGCGCGATGGCGGTAAGTATCTCCTTTGACTGTTCGCGACTGAACGTCTTATGCTCAAACAGATGATTTAATATTTCTTTCATATTCTGAGTTATCATATCTCCGGGTAAAATCAATCCGATACCCGGATAAACAAGGAAGGGCTGCCGTATATGGCAACCCTTCTGTATATTTAAAAAAAACAAAAATGGAATTGCCTTACGATTACTCGTTAAGCCACCACCAATTGTTGTTTAATACTATCATTAGAATCTTACGGCGCAAATATGTAAATACTTTTTACGAAAAGCAAGCAGAATGATATTTTTACCCAGGCATAAAGCTAATACATCTTTTTTATGGTTAGACACCCGCGAAAAATAAACCCCGAGGATGATCTTGGCTTTGGACCTCAACCCGTTATCAAGAACCAGCCTTTGATGAATAAAGACGGCTCGCCGAACGTGAAACGTATCGGTCTGTCTTTTTTTAATACTTCAAACAGCTATCATACCTTAATTACTATGAGCTGGAAACGTTTCTGGCTGGTTGTGCTCAGCGGTTATCTGGTTGTAAATATAATTTTCGCGGGTATTTATACTTCATTAGGGCCGGATAGCCTTGACGGAACGGCTCCAAGTTCTTCTTTTGAGCATTTCATGGATGCCTTTTTCTTTTCCGCGCAAACCATGTCCACCGTTGGATACGGACATATCAGTCCGAAGGGAATGGCGGCGAACAGCGTCTCCGCATTGGAGTCCATGCTGGGTTTGCTGGCCTTCGCTTTGGCTACCGGCTTGCTTTACGGTCGTTTTTCGAGGCCATCCGCGCAGATAACCTACAGCAAAAATATTCTGGTAGCTCCTTACGCCCCTACAGATAAGGGGATCATGTTCAGGCTGGCCAATTTACGCCGCAATATGCTGATCGACCTGGAGATAGAGATCATATTTTCCTATAATGAAATCGTCGGTGAAAAAACGGTGCGCAGGTTTTATCCACTTGAACTGGAACGCCGGAACGTGAGCGTACTCACCATAAACTGGACGGTGGTGCATCCCCTTGATGAAAAAAGCCCCTTAAAGGATATGACGAGGGAGGATATGCTCAGATCGGAAGCAGGTTTTGCCGTATTGCTGCGGGCTTTTGACGATACTTTTTCGCAAACCGTTCATTCCCGCACGCAATACCAGGCGCATGACATCATCTGGGGCGCTAAATTCAGTCCCGTTGTTGATCGCGACAATCAGGGCAGAATTGTGCTCGATCTCAGCAAAATAAGTGCGTACGAGATTTTTGATCTGGGGACGATTAACGGATAAGTTCTATTTCAGTAGAGAATCCCTTTCTTTGGCCATGGTGTTATAAACCAGCTTGTCCAGCAGTTTTGGAAAGAATTTGCCGATCAAAACGGTCAGCTTTCCCTGTCCGGTCATGATCAAAGTTCTTTTGCGCTTTTCAATTCCGTGAACAATTATTTCGGCCGCCTCGTCGCTGGTCATCATCTTATTTTCGTTCAGCGTGCTTTCCCGCTGTTCATGTCCTTCCTTATCAAGAGCGGTATTGCGGATGTTTGAAGCTGTAAAACCGGGACAGGCGGTTAGAATATGAACCCCGGTCTTCAGATTTTCTTCCCTTAACACATCCAAAAAGCCATTCATCGCAAATTTTGATGCGGAATAGCCTGAGCGGCCGGGTAAGCCCTTATAACCGGCGATAGAAGAAATGCCTACGATAACGCCTTTGGACTCGGTGATTGCAGGTAATGCATATTTTGTGCAATATACCGTACCCCAAAAGTTAACATCCATCACGGATTTTAAAACCTTAAGATCGGTGTCTTTAAACAGCGCCCGCATGGATATACCGGCATTGTTTATCAGAACATCGATCTTGCCAAAAGTCGTCAAGGCCTGATTGATGAGAAGTTTACAATCTTCTTCGATGGTAACATCACACTGAACGGAAACAGCCTTGACGCCGTAATCCTGTTCAATTTTTTGCGAGATGGTACAGAGGTTAACAAAATGCCTTGCGCCTAAAACCAGATTGGCACCGCGTTTGGCGAGTCCGATAGCGAGTGATTTTCCGATACCGGAGGATGCCCCGGTGATGATCACTACTTTATCATTTAACTTCATAAGTTGACGGGAATAACTGCGGCATGCCTTTAATCCTGATCTCAGGCATCCGTATTAAATATTTGAAGGCGAATATAAACATCGCGCCATAAAAATACTTAAAGTATTCCCAGCTAAATTTTTCTTTACGCTGGCTTTCGAAGTTGATAATATATGTTTTTGGGAAGTAGTAGTTTTTATACCCTGCAAGCCTGAGCCTGTACGAAAGATCGATATCAGCGCCGGTCATTACAAAGCGTTCGTCAAGCAGCCCGGTTTCATTCAGCGCCGATCTGCGGAGCATCATGCAGGCACCGCTCAGGATATCAATTTCGGAAACGCGAAACTCCTCCACCCAATATTTGCGGTTGCGGTCGTAAAGTCGTGTTTTTGAAAGGTATTTGGCAAACCCGATAAATTTCAGGAAGCCTTCCCATATTTTGGTCAAGCCGTGGATCGATTCCGGCAAAAATCGCCCCTGCGGACTCAGCATCCTTACGCTGATGCCGCCTGCATCAGGATGTTCATCCATAAAACGTATCATTTTTTCTGCCGAGCCTTTGGTGGTTATTGTATCCGCATTGACCATTAAAATATACTCCCCGGTTGCGCGGGCTAAAGCCTGGTTCCCCGCCTTTGCTATCCCGGCATTTGTTTCATTCACAATAAGTTTTGCTTCCGGAAAATTTTCTGACAGCATCGCGATGGAATGATCCTGTGAACCGTTGTCAACTACAATCAGTTCATAATCAACGTTTTTGCAGGTTTCCACCACGGAACTTAATGCCTGTTTTAACATGATCCGGTTGTTGTGATTGACTATTATTACGGATAGCTTCATAGTTTGACGGTTTTAAGTATATAAACAGATTACGGTTACATACGGTATAATGTAACACCGATGTATAAACAGTTCCAAAAGCCATGCCAGTATTTTTTACAAAATGGGAAATCCAACAGGATTTACGAATTATTGGAAAATAGGGTCGTCAAAGCGGGTAAAATCAAGCGGAAGGCTTGTTTATCGGAAAAGGAGCTTTTACTTGGTCAGCGAATTAACGTAGGGAACGCGGGTTGCGATGGAGCGGCCTAACGTTATTTCGTCAACATACTCTATTTCGCCACCGAACGCAATACCGCGTGCGATGGTCGAGATGGTAACGTCAAAGGGTTTCAGCCGTTTATCCAGGTAAAAAATTGTCGTGTCACCTTCCATGGTAGCGCTCAATGCAAAGAACACCTCTTTTACGTCGCTGCTCTTCAAACGTTCGATAAGAGCGTCCACCTGAAGGTCTGCAGGGCCGATGCCATCCATGGGCGAGATGAGCCCCCCTAATACGTGGTACACACCATTATATTGATTGGTGTTTTCTATTGCCATTACGTCGCGGGTGTCTTCTACCACGCAAATCGTTGCATGATCGCGTTTTTGCGACGAGCAAATGGCGCATACGGGCTGGTCTGAAATGTTCAGGCAGGTGCGGCAAAACTGTATTTCATTTCGCAGCCTGCTTATGGCTTTGCTGAACTTTTCCACGTCGCCTTTATCCTGATTCAGAAGATGTAACACCAGCCTTAAGGCAGTTTTTTGCCCGACTCCGGGCAGCCTTGCAAATTCGGCAACTGCATCTTCCAGCAACTTCGATGAAAAGTTCATGTTGCGAAATTAAAAAATAATAGGTAAATCGCTTGTAGTTCATGGTTAATACTTCCGCCTGAGAGGCGTATCCGGAGGTGTTGCTGCGAACGTTTCATCATCATCTGTGAACTGACTATGTCTCCGGGAGTATTGCTATCGTTTATTATAGGCTATTTTTTAGTTCTTCTTACTATATCCTGGCTCACGTCGAGAAAATCCTCAGATAACGACACCTTTTTTATTGCCAACCGTAATTCAAAATGGTATCTCGTGGCCTTTGGAATGATCGGTACGGCTTTAAGTGGGGTGACGTTTATTTCCGTTCCGGGAAAGGTAGGAGCCGTGACCGGCGATCAGTTTGAGTACTTTCAGTTTGTTTTGGGGAATGCAGCCGGTTTCGTCGTGATCGCTATGGTTTTGCTGCCGCTTTATTACCGGTTAAAACTGATGTCGATCTATAGTTATATCGAAGGCGCGCTGGGCGTATGGAGTTACAAGACCGCCGCCGGAATTTTCCTGATCAGCAGGATCATCGGCTCCGCCTTCAGATTATACCTCGTGGTGATCGTATTGCAGAAATTTATTTTCGACAGTTACCATGTGCCTTTTGCGATAACCGGCCTGATCTGTTTAATACTGATCTGGTCATATACATTTAAGGGCGGGCTGAAAACCATCATCATTACGGATAGCCTGCAAACGCTGTTCCTGGTTTCTTCGGTGTTCCTGTCCATTTATTTTATCTGCCGCAGCCTCGATTACAATATCTTTCAGGCAGCGGAGGCGGTTAAGAACAGCAGTTACTCAAAAATATTTTTCTTTAATGACTTTCTGACGAGCCGGTTCCATTTCAGCAAGGCCTTTTTAGGCGGGCTTTTCATCACCGTTGCGATGACCGGGCTTGATCAGGACCTGATGCAGAAAAACCTGAGTCTGAAAAATATCCGGGAGGCAAAAAGAAATATGTTCAGCTTTACCGCTGTTTTTGTGATCATCAACATATTCTTTTTGTGTGTCGGCGCGTTATTATATATCTATGCCGCAAAATTTGGCATCTCTGTGGAAAAGACCGATTATCTTTATCCAACTATCGCGCTCAAATATCTTGGGCTGATCCCTGCCATGGTTTTTATGCTTGGGCTTACCGCTGCCACTTTTGCAACAACGGATTCGGCATTAACCGCGTTGACCACGTCATTCTGCGTTGATTTTCTGGGATTTGATAAAAAGACCGATCCCAATAAAAAGAAGATGGTCAGCATCCGGCATTACGTTCACATCGCGTTCTCCGGGTGTATGCTGCTTACGATCATTATTTTCAATAGCATTAATGACAGCGCAGTAGTAAGCGCCATATTTAAGGTAGCGTCGTACACTTATGGCCCGCTGCTTGGTTTGTATTCGTTCGGTTTACTGTTAAGCCGGAGGCAGGTTGCCGATAGACTCACGCCGTTTATCTGCCTGATATCCCCGGCGATCTGTTATTATCTCAGCATCAATTCCGCAAAACTGCTGGGTGGGTATGTGTTTGATAACGAACTGATCATCGTTAACGGCTTTATCACGTTTGCCGGACTGTGGATCGCCTCAAGCCCCAAAACGGGCAGGCCACCTAAAGCAGTAGCTGCGGCCTGAAGTTCAATTGTTAAAACCCAAGGCCCTTGTTTATTGTAGTATATCATACTTAAATCAAATAATATGTTCTCCGGATTTTACCGAATCCGGAGCTTTAGTTAAATAAGAACTATGACAGGTGAAGAGAAAATAAGACAAGCATTTGAGAATAAAAACTGGCAGGAAATTAAAGTAACCGATTCCTGGCAGATATTTAAGATCATGGCTGAATTTGTGGATGGTTTTGAGAAACTGGCAAAGATCGGCCCATGTGTTTCGATATTCGGATCGGCACGGACACACAACGATAATAGATATTATAAGATCGCGGAGGATTCCGCACGTTTACTGACGGAGCGTGGCTATGGCGTGATCTCGGGTGGAGGCCCCGGCATTATGGAGGCTGCCAACAAGGGTGCGTTTGAGGCGGGAGGTAAATCTGTAGGATTGAATATCGACCTGCCTTTTGAGCAATTTCATAACAAATATATCGACCGGGATAAGCTGCTGGAATTTGATTACTTCTTTATACGGAAGGTGATGTTTATGAAGTACTCACAGGGCTTTATCGTTTTGCCCGGCGGGTTCGGAACGATGGATGAGTCATTTGAGGCGATCACCCTGATACAGACCGGAAAAATCGCCCGGTTCCCGATCATATTTGTCGGGGTGGATTACTGGAAGGGCCTGTTCACCTGGATTGAAAAGACCATGCTCGACAAGGAGCATAATATTCATCCGGACGACCTGATGCTTTATCGCGTGGTTGATACCGCTGAAGAAGCGACAGAGCACATTTTCCGTTTTTATAACAAGTACGTACTGAAGCCAAACTTTTAAATCAGGTTATTGCGTTTGCCATGATGCCGCGCGACGCGGTAACCTTCCGCATCTTCTTTACAAAGGCAGGGCCGTAAAACCGCATTATATTTTTTATTTTGCGCGCCATGCATAAACCAAAAAAAGAAGCCGCACTCGGGTTCATTTTTGCTACTTTACTGATTGACGTCAGCGGTCTGGGGATTATTATTCCTGTTATTCCCAAACTGATCGAACACCTGATACACGGGGATATAAGCGATGCTTCGGGATATGCCGGCTGGCTGACAGCCGCCTACGCGGTCATGCAATTCCTGTTTGCTCCGCTCATAGGGAATCTCAGCGATAAGTTTGGCCGACGGCCGGTGTTGCTGTGTTCACTGCTCGGTTTTAGCATTGACTATGCCTTTTCCGCTTTTGCGCCCACTATCGGCTGGCTGTTCGTAGGGCGCGTGCTGGCCGGAGTTACCGGTGCAAGTTTTACTACCGCTACAGCATACATCGCGGACATCAGTACTCCAGAAAAGAAGGCCGCGAATTTTGGCCTCGTTGGCGTGGCGTTTGGGCTCGGTTTTATCATAGGCCCTGTAATTGGCGGTGTTTTGGGTAAATACGATATCCATTATCCTTTTATTGCTGCAGCCGTTCTTGCATTGCTTAATGCCGCTTACGGTTATTTTATATTGCCGGAGTCGCTTTTGCCGGAGAACCGCAGGCCGCTTGATTTCAGAAAAGTCAATCCGTTCACTTCGTTGTTTCAGCTAAAAAAATATAAGTCGGTGGTAGGGCTTGCAGCATCGCTGTTCCTTGTGTATTTCTCGGTGCAGTCTGTACAAAGTGTCTGGACATTCTATACCATGGAGAAGTTTAGCTGGAATGAAGCCTGGGTAGGATACTCCCTTGGTTTTGTGGGGCTGATGGTTGCATTGGTTCAGGGCGGGCTTATCCGGGTGATCATACCGAAACTGGGGCAGGAGCGGAGCATCTGGATCGGTCTGGTACTTTATGCCCTGGGCCTCGGTTTATTCGCTATTGCAAGTAAAGGCTGGATGATGTTCGTCATCCTGATACCTTACTGTCTTGGCGGAATAGCCGGACCTGCCTTGCAGGGATATATGAGTAACAGCGTACCTGCAAACGAACAGGGGAATCTTCAGGGCGGCCTTACCGGACTGATGAGCGTCAGCTCGATATTCGGGCCGCTGGTGATGACGGAATCTTTTTATTATTTTACAAAGCCTAACCCGTTTTTTCAGTTTCCCGGCGCGCCCTTTATCATCGGATCGATATTGATGCTTTTAAGTGCGTTGCTGGCAGTCAGGAGCTTTAAGAAAGGGGCAAGGGTTTGATCTGCGACTGCAATCATATTTTATTTAAGATAAAACCTTTTGTTGTGAATATCCTTTTCATTGTGATTTAGCAATATGGCAAAAAGCAAAAGATCAGCTGCGCTCGGATTTATTTTCATTACTATTTTTATTGATGTGCTGGGGCTGGGGATCATCATCCCGGTGATGCCGAAGCTGCTGCAAACGCTCGGTCATATATCGCTTAGTGTGGCTTCGCAATACAGCGGCTGGCTGACCTTTGTATATGCGTCCATGCAGTTGCTTTTTGCTTCCGTACTCGGTAACCTGAGCGACCGTTATGGCCGCCGCCCAGTTCTGCTGATCTCACTGTTCGGTTTTAGTATCGATTATCTTTTTATGGCCTTTGCGCCATCAATAGTCTGGCTTTTTGTGGGGCGATTTATCGCCGGAATATCCGGTGCGAGCAACGCTACGGCAACTGCGTATATAGCCGATGTCAGTACAGGACATAAAAGAGCCGCAAATTTCGGTCTGGTGGGGGCAGCTTCGGGCATGGGGTTTATTATCGGTATCGCCCTCGGCGCCTATCTCGGCGCCATCAGTATTAAAATTCCGTTTATGGCGGCGGCTGGCCTTGCGTTTTTTAATGGCATGTATGGATTGTTTGTGCTGCCTGAATCGTTGCCGCTTAAAAACCGGCGCAAGTTTGATTGGAAACGCGCTAACCCCGTGAGCGCACTGATCAGGGTTTTTACCAGGCAACCTGCGCTGACCGGTCTGCTGTGGGTCATGACGCTGGTATATATCGGGCAAAAAGCAGTTGAATATTTATTGTCGTTCTATTTATACGAGAAGTTCCAGTGGACACTGAGCAGCGTGGGAACGCTTGGGATTTTTATAGGGTTGATGCTGGTAGGCATACAAGGCGGGCTGATACGCTATACCATTCCGCGCTTTGGTCAGGAGAAGAATATCGTGGCCGGGCTGATCTTTTATGCGGCCGGGCTGATCCTTATCGCGCTGGCAACTCATGGCTGGATGATGTATGCATTTATGCTTCCGTACTGTCTTGGCGGAATATCAGGACCAGCATTGCAAGGCCTGCTGACGGGAAAAGTTGCAGAAAACGAACAAGGCGAATTACAGGGTGCGATAACCGTTATCAACAGCTTCAGCGTCATCGTCGGGCCGCTGATCTTCGGTTACGTGTTCTCTTATTTTACCCATAAAAATTCACTGGTATATTACCCCGGTGCGGCCTATCTGCTTGGAGCGCTGCTTATGCTGATCAGCACCTACCTGGCGGTACGGAGTTTCAGGAACGGATACCGCAGGAAAGTTAATCCAGCCCGCTGACGCCGCCGGATATCACAAATTTCATCATATCGGCTGCGCTCTTGTCCAGCGGCTTCACCTTTTCGGCAGGGACTATCACCACCTGACCGGCAAAGGAATATGACCAGGGAAAATACACGGCGACCTCGCCTGGAAGATTGAGCGACGACAGATCCTTCTGCACCATGAAGCCGATTTTTTTCAGGCCGGACTCATTTACCTCAACCAATACGGGTTCATTGAACTTTTTCTCTTCACCAACAAAGGCCTCGGTCAGGTCTTTAATAGAGGAATACAAAAATTTAAACAGGGGGAGGCGGTTAAGCCAGCGGCTGAACCATCTTTTGATCGGGTCGGTAACGACGTTGGTAACCAAAATACCTGCGATCAGGATGATGACCACCACGTTTAAAATCCCCAGCCCGGGAATATAGATCGGTTTACCCTTCGCGTCCGTCCACAGGTAATCGCTCAGGTTTAGTGCATTGTCGAGCGTTTTAACCGCCCAGAAAATAAGAAAAAAGGCTGCCCCGACAGGTACGACGATCAATAGTCCCTTTACAAAATACCTTATAAGCACCCGCGCAATCTGCTTCATCCGCTCATTTTAAATTCTATTCATAAAAGTACACTCTTTTTACCCTTTGTGAAACATTCGTTAAAATTTCGTAGGGTATAGTGCCGATCTGTGCAGCCAAATCGTTGATGCGCTGCTCTTCATTAAAGATGATCACCTCGTCGCCCTCGCTAACCTCGATATTGCTGACATCGATCATACACATATCCATTGTTATGTTACCAACGGTGGGCGCAAGCTTGCCTTTGACCAGCATCTTGCCGACGCCGTTGCCGAACGCCCGGAGATAGCCGTCGGCGTAGCCTATACGCACGGTCGCGATCGTGCCGTCCTTTGCAAGGCTGCCGCTGCGGCTGTAGCTGATGGTTTCTCCTGCCTTCACCTTTTTTACCTGTGCGATGCTGGTTTTCAGGCTGGCGATGGGCTGCAGGCCGCCTTCCTGTGGTTTCATGCCCATGTCGATCCCGTAAAGCCCGATGCCCAGCCGTACCATATCATAATGTGCCTGCGGCCAGCGGATGATGCCCGAAGTATTACTGATATGTTTGATCACTTTGTAGCCGAGCGTACTTTCGACCCGTTTGCAAATCTTCTCAAAGCTGCTGATCTGCGACCGGGTAAAGTCGTCATGTTTGCCGTCCTCGCTGGCAACGAGATGCGAGAATACCGATTGCACGCGTATATAACGGTTCACTTCCAGTAGCTCACAAAGCAAATCTATCTCGAATTCCTCAAAGCCAAGCCGGTGCATCCCTGTGTCTATTTTAAGGTGGATAGGGTAGTTCAGAATGTTTTTCCCTTTTGCGTGCCTGATGTAATCATCAAACAGGCCGAAACTGTAAATGACGGGTTCGAGGTTATATTCGGTCAGCTTTTCAAAAGCCGATGCTTCGGGGTTTAAAATGACAATAGGCAGGCTGATCCCGGCATTGCGCAGCGCTACGCCCTCATCGATATAAGCTACGGCAAGATAATCGACGTTGTTATATTCAAGCGTGTTGGCTACCTCGAACGTGCCGCTGCCATAGGAGAACGCTTTTACCATTGCCATAACCTTTACGCCGGGCTTTAACTTAGCACGATAAAAGTTCAGGTTGTTTACCAGCGCGTTCAGGTTGATCTCCAAAATGGTTTCATGGGCTTTTTGTACCAGCGCGCGGCTTATCCTTTCAAACTCAAAACTGCGTGAGCCCTTTATCAGTACCGTTTCATCCCGGAAATTCAGCCCGCGCAAATGCTGCAGCATGGATGAGGTATCCGCAAAAAAGAATTTCTCTGTGGTATCGAAGTAGTCCTGATGCTGCTGCAAGTCCTGTCCCACACCCACAAATTTGTCGATGCCCTTTATTTTCATCAGATCGCCGACCTGTTTATACAACACATCCGGCTGCAGGCCCGACTGATAGATATCCGAAAGAATAACCGTTTTTTTGTGGTGCTGATGCTGCTGCGTTAAAAAATTGAGCGCAATCTCGAGCGACTGGATATCCGAATTGTAGGAGTCGTCGATAATGGAACAATCGTTAATGCCGTTTTTCAGTTCGAGGCGCATACTTACCGCCGTCAGATGTTCTATCCGTTTGTCCGCCTCGACTGGCGAATAGCCCATAGCCAGCATCACAGCCCAGCACAGTGTCGCATTTTCGATGGAGGCTTCGTCCAGAAAGGGGATAAGGCATTCTATTTCTTCGTTTTTGTATATCGCCCGCAAATAATATCGCTTGGCGATAACCGTACTGCTGAAAACATACAGGTCGGCATCCTTAAACTCTTTACTCCAGGTAAACCGCTGCTCTACCTTAATGTCATCTTCAAATCCGATCATCTGGTCGTAATTGTGTACCAGCAACCTGCAGTTTTTGAAGAGCTTTAATTTTTCGG
This sequence comes from Mucilaginibacter sp., assembly GCA_035547875.1. Lineage (GTDB taxonomy): Bacteria > Bacteroidota > Bacteroidia > Sphingobacteriales > Sphingobacteriaceae > Mucilaginibacter. The sequence goes on from DASZTX010000056.1 coordinate 201,864, forward strand.
TCACCTTTTGCCGCCTGTCTTCAAAACCCTCGTCGTGCGCGGTGCCGATGTGGGTCAAAACGCCGACTGTAGGCTTAAGTATCCTTTCAAGGCGTTCCATTTCGTTCACCGTAGAGATGCCAGCCTCGAAAATGCCGATGTCGTTATTACTGTTGATCTGCCATACCGAAAGCGGTACGCCGATCTGAGAGTTATAACTCTTGGGGTTTCTGACGATATTTTTGTCTGCACACATCAGCTGGTACAGCCATTCCTTTACGATGGTTTTGCCATTACTGCCGGTTACGCCGATCACCTCAAGATCAAAACGGCGGCGATGAAAAGCGGCCAGCGTCTGCAAGGCTTCCAAAACGTCGCCTACCACCAGGAAGTTGGCATCGGCAGCGGTAAAGACGTTGCTTTCCTTCACCACGAAGTTCCGCACGCCTGCCGCATAGGCCGCCGCAATAAACTCGTGACCGTTGCGCCTGCCGCTTAGTGCGAAAAACAATGCGCCTGCGGGATTACTGATGCGCCTGCTATCGGTAAGGAGGGTATTGATCATCTGATCGTTAACAATGGTTCCGGCAGCGTGTATGATCTGCTGTATTTCCGCGATGGTGTATTGGTTGCTGGGCATGGGACGAATTTGCTTATATTTCTGAACATAGAATAATTTTTAACGATTTTTGGTTTTGATGGACAGTCCAAAAAAAATTAAAATCACCGATGAAAAAGTTGCCCTTGCCAAAGCAGAACATTTTTGCGCCTACCAGGAGCGGTCGCAGCAGGAGGTGAGGGATAAGCTGTATAGCTGGGGTTTGTGGGAGGCAGCTGTGGAAAATATCATCGGCCAACTGATCGTCGCTAATTTTTTAAATGAGGAACGCTTTGCCCGGGCCTACGCGCTGGGTAAGTTTAACCAGAAAGGGTGGGGCAGGATTAAAATAAAGCAGGGCCTTAAATTTAAACGGGTGCCGGATGTGCTGATCAGAAAAGCGCTGCAGGCTGTTTCGGGAGAGGATTATTTCAGGTCGCTGGAGGGCATACTGGAAAAAAAAGCGCGGACACTTGCAGAAACGGATACGCTGAAGCGCCGCTATAAACTACAACAGTATGCGATGAGCAGGGGATTTGAAGCTGATCTGATTTCTGATGTTTTGAAAGACAATGACTTATGAAAATTTGAAAAAAAATATGTTTAATATATTGCAGAATATCCATTTCTGTCTATATTTGCACTCCGCAAACGCGAAAAGATGTTCAGCAAGTGAACATACGGCAAAAAGCGGCAATTATATTTGCGAAAGTAGCTCAGTTGGTAGAGCACGACCTTGCCAAGGTCGGGGTCGCGAGTTCGAATCTCGTCTTTCGCTCTGATCCCTTCCACTAAAGAAGGGATTTATTTTTAAAAGGTTAATCACCTGCCTGGGTGGTGGA